>DASWFF010000087.1:0-35675 GCA_036394375.1 Puia sp. | reverse complement strand
AACCGGAATACATATGTACATTTCAATAATAACATCTATCGCAATAGGTCAGGTATTGCAGCCAGGAATGGTTCTGCATTTGCCGGTGGCCGGAATGATAATAACAGGGCTGGATTCCGGAATGGCATCAGCGGTGGACGGGCTGCGAATAATGTTATTACTGACAGGCTGGGAAATGTATATCAAAGAGGAGCCCAGGGCGGGTGGCAGCAACATTTTACCAGAGGAGGGACACAATCCAATAGTCCCGCCCCCGGACTATCCAAAAACCTGGACAGGCAGCAACAAATGCGGGATAGGGGCCAGGTGAGGTCACAGAATTTTCAAAGGGTACAACAATTTTCGGCTCCGCGATCCGGCGGATTTCGCAGTGCACCCGGAGGATTTCATGGTGCCTCGAGCGGATTTCACGGGGGATTTGGAGGATTTCACGGGGGAGGAAGAAGATAAGGTTTCTCTAAGCGTGCCGCAATTTGCGGCATGCTGTTCAAGTGGTTCACAGTTTGTAATGGGTTTCTCAAAATTCCAGTTCATTTTTAACAAACTCTTTCGTGCCTTTTGGCCCGGTGATTTTCAGATATGCGAAGGTTCCATCTCCTTTAACAGAAAGGTCAAAATCGAAAAAATCACAACAAACCCTTTCTGTTTTGACGAAAGTGATAAGTTCATCAACTACAGCGTCTGATCCCACAAACTTGTAAGAATAACCATTGGAAAGTTCCTCCCTGACAATAACTTTGTTTTTCAAACTGGCGATGACACTGGCTTTTCGCTGCTGGATCTCTGGGCTGGTGAGTTTGCAGGTGATTTCCTTTTTTAGTGATCTCATTTTTTAGTTTGTGGTTCTGGGTGTATAGAACATGACGAGGACCCCGATGATACAGATCAGTGCGCCGATGATGTCGTAGCGGTCGGGTTTGAAGTTATCTACTTTCCAGGCCCATAGGAGTGACAGGACGATAAATATGCCGCCATAGGTGGCATAGACCCGGCCAAAGCTGGCTGTCTGCCAGGTGGCAACCACCCCGTATAAGGCAAGCAAAACAGCGCCGCCTATGCCGTACCAGATGGGTTTGTCCTGTTTGAACCAAAGCCAGATAAAATAGCCTCCGCCGATCTCGCAAAGGCCCGCCAGAATGAATAAAGCCAGTGATTTTATGATTGCCATGCTATATGATTAAAGTACATTTACAAATATAAACCATGGAGTATAGTCTATGGTCAAGTAAAAAAAGCTTTATTTATGTTAATTGGCGAATTATCTGTTAAAACAGGCCTTTCCAGAGACACGATCCGCTTTTATGAAAAGCAGGGATTGGTGCAGGTGGGAAGGAAGGATCGCAGGGATAATAATTATAAGGAATACCCGGAAGAAATGGTGGGAAGGCTGCAAACGGTGAAGCGAATGAAGAATTTCGGCTTTACGTTGAATGAGGTGGCTGGCCTCCTGGATATGATCGAGGTAAATGAGGCGACCTGCGATAATGTGAGCGGCCTGATCGAAAAGAAGGTGGAGCTGCTGGATGCCAAGATCCGGGAAATGATCCTATTCCGTAATCAATTGATCGCCGGGGTAACAAAATGTAAAAATTGTTGCACGCCGGATCAACTGGAGGAGAATTGTCCGATATTAGTGAAGGATAATTTTTAACCCCCGTCTTATTTTTGACTGGCCGCTATCTTCTCAACCAAGGTATTAGGTGGATATCCGAACTGTTTCTTAAACGCATACGAAAAATGCGAGAGGTTTTCGAAACCTACCTCAAAATAAATCTCCACCGGTTTTTGCTTTTTCTCCGTCAGCTGGTAATACGCTAACTCCAGTCGTTTTTGTGTAAGCCATTTTTGCGGTGTAGTGTTGAATGCCTTTCTAAAATCACGTTTGAAAGTAGTGAGGCTTCTACCTGTCATGTAGCCAAATTTTTCCATGGTCATATTGAACATGAAATTCTTTTCCATAAACTCGGCCAGGTTGATTTTTCCCGGTTCTTCAAAATAAGCCAGCACTGTATCGATGCTTTCGTCGATGTTCCGGAGAATAGAAATGGCTTCTTCAACTTTTATGGAAATAATGTTACCGGGCAGCACTTCATCCATTTCAAAGTATGCAAGCAGCGAGGCGAAAAAGCTCTCTAGTAACAGATGTTTATCAAAGGTTTTAATTTTGTGGTTATAGGGTTGTGTTGCTTTAAATTCGTGCCTCCTATAATAGTCCTGCAACCGGTCTGGCTTAAGGTATATTGATACCGATTTGTAAGGGCGGCCTTCCTTCGGACGTTTAATAACTGCTAACGGTAGGTTTCGGGGTAATAAAAATGTATCGCCTGCAACAAACGTATACGACTGGTCAGGTTGCACAACCCGCATTTCTCCTGAAAGAACACGGGTTAAGGCATGATGTTCAATAAGGACTTCGCTGTGATAGTATTTTTCTGTTGCGCAGGAAAATACGATATCAGCATTTATATGATCAACCCTGTTACCAACCGTAATTGACATATCACAAAGTTAATAACAAAAGAGATGTATTAACGCATCTCTTTTGTTTACATGATTTACTAATATTTACCCACTTGCATATTGGCCATTTGAGGTAAGGAGGCGGGGGTAACCCCGTTGATCTCAATACCACCGTGTTGAAACATTTGTGCGATAGCCGTATATGCATTTACAAATGTGACCGGCGGTGTGCTCAGGCTATCTAAAGCGGTAATTTCATCTTCGAGCAATACTATGGAAATAGCTGCCGCATTTGCTTCCAGTTGTTTTATATTTCGTACTCCTATGATTGCTGAGCATACGCCGGGTCGGCTTAGCACCCAGGCCAGGGCGACCGCTGCCACTGTGGTACGATGAGCTTCTGCTATTTCTTCCAACTTGTCAATAATAGCCAGTTCATGCTCTTTCAATGGTGCTTCGCGACCGGTTACTTGCATACGGCTGTCGTTCACAATGCCGTTGTTGCTGCGGTTGTATTTGCCGGAAAGCAAACCACCCCGCAAAGGCGACCATGTGGTGATGCCTAGCCCCATTTCCATAGCCATGGGTACTAATTCAGCTTCTACCGTTCTTTCCAATAAAGAGTATTCTATTTGCAACCCAATAAAAGGCGCCCATCCCTTGAACTGTGCAAACATCTGTGACTGCGCGATCTTCCAGGCGGGCGTACCGGAAACGCCTATGTATCGCACCTTCCCGGCTGACACCAGGTCGTTCATCGTTCGCAGGGTTTCTTCCAATGGCGTATTCCAGTCCCAGGCATGTATCCAGAGCAGGTCGATATAATCGGTTTGTAACCGCCGTAAGGAATGATGGACATTTTCCATAATGGCTTTTGTGCCGTTACCGCCGCCATTAGGATTGCCAGGGAATACATTCATCCCGAATTTGGTGGCAAGTACCATACCGGCACGTATGGATGAATGCCTGCCGATAACATTACCGATTATTTTTTCTGAATGGTTATTTGTATAGACGTTAGCGGTGTCGATGAAATTGCCTCCCAATTCCATAAACCGTTTGATCATCTTTTCTGATTCGACCTCGTCGGCACCCCAGCCCAAATCTTCGCCAAAGGTCATGCCGCCAAGGCATATCGGGCTAACCCTGAGCCCGGATCTTCCTAATGTTTTGTAATTCATATGCTTTTGTTTGTGTTAAATATTAAACAAAAATAGAAGATACTCAAGCAAGCGACTTTGTTTAAAAGGCCGATTTTACTTTGTTGAGAAGGCCGAAGTGCTATGGGACAAGTAGATGGGGGGCAAGTTATTTAAAAAAGGTTTTCAATAGGTTGCAGGTATGGATAACATTGAAGCACATTGGGCTTGGATGTTATTGTTGCATGCCGGGCATATTTGTTTATTGAGCATAAATGGGCATGTAGTACAAGTATGTTGGTTCTCTCTTAAAGACGGCGAAAGGGGCGGGTTATGATTTGACAATTGTTGCTGGCGAGATCGTGAGGCTATGTCTGAAAACTTAAAGTTATCAATTGACACAGTAGCAAAAAGAATTGTCATAAGCGAAAGAATGATCACTTCCAGTTTGAGAAGGGAACGATTTTTTCCGCTTATCATTCTTTCTATACGCTGCGGGATTGCACCTGTATTACCAGTGATGGCCAGGACCTGATCAGGTAGATTCTGTCGATATTCTTCAAAACTGATTAATGCACGCATATAACCAACCCGGTTTTTGGTTTGACTGACAACAATGTCATCACAACAATTTTCCCGTTCGGACCTGATCAGATAAGATATCCAAAGAACAGCCGGATTGAAAAAAAGTAAGCTTTCGATAATTTTTTGAATTAAGTTGACCAGGTAATCTTTTCGCACGATATGGGCAAGTTCATGGAGAAGGATGGCCTCGACCTGCTCCGGCTCTAAAGAATTAACCAGCCCAATTGGGATCAATATCACCGGCTTTAAATAGCCGATCAATAAAGGCACCTGAGCGATGCCGGACTCAAACAAAGTGATAGGTCCGGCGATCTTCATAGTTTCTGTCAAAACTTTAAAACGTTCTTCCCAAAAGGAGGACATTGTGTTAATTTTCACCCTCTTTAGGCGTTTAAGCGTATACAATCCCAGGATTAGCCTGAAACTTTTTATAAGAACAAGCGTGAACCAGGCAGCCACAAAAATTACTACATGCTGTTGAATATTACTGAAAATGACACTTACGAAGTTATGCCTGAGATGCGGATCAACTGTTTGATGGCTATCCAATTCATCGATATTAAGTTCCATGACCAAGGTGTAAACCACTATTGCGGCGAAAAGAAACAGAGAGCCCGTCAATAAATGATATCTTAGTGAAGCAGAAATTTTTCTTGTACACACCATAATCAAACCTGTCAGAAGGGCCAGAATAAGTCCCTGCCACATAGAGTGCACCAGTGTATGAAAGATAGCCCGGCTAATATTTTCCATTATCGATTATTACCGTTTAGTCATCAAATTCCTCTCAGGATTCCCTTTCCAGTTTGTCAAGCAAAGCTTTAATTTTCTTAAGCTCTTCTTTTGTTGCTTTCTTATTTCCTACCAATTGCATGATCAGGCTTGCCGCTGAACCTTTGTATAAGGTATCCAGAAATTTATCCAATAAATGTTCTTTTGTCTTATTCTCTTCCTCCACTGCCTGGTAAACATGCTGCATCTGACTTTTATCACGTTGGAGGATTCCCTTATCCGCCATCAGCTGCATTAGTCTTAAAACGGCAGTATAGTTTAACTGGCGCTTCTTATTCAGTTCCTCCATAACAAAGCGAACAGGCGAAGGGCCATGCTCCCAAAGCACCTGAAGAATTTCCAGTTCTGATTTAGTGGGTTCAATCTTTTTTACTTCTTTAGGATCATTCCTTTTCATGAAACAAACCTACAAATAATTTTGTAGGTAGAAAAATATTTGTAGGTTTGTCAAAAAACAACAATTATTCAAACTAATAGACTGAAATGAGAAAAATCATCTTAATGTTCGCCCTCCTATTACCGTACTTAACCGCAGTGCTTGGCCAGTCCCCGGAACAGAAGGACAAGGTTATATATGTTTGCCCTCCGTGCGGAGCTGATTGTGATAAGCTTGAATTTGATCAACCAGGCACCTGTCCTAAATGTGGTATGCTCCTGGTGAAAAAATCGATTACTGAATTTAGAAAGGAACAGAATTTTAAACCTATTTCTGTCTGTTTTTATATACAGGATGGCATTGATCTGTTGGATTTTGCCGGACCTATGGAAGTATTTTCAACTGCTGGTTTCAAAGTTTTCACCGTATCAAAGACAAAAAATATTATCCATACGCACAACTCCTTGTCAGTGACTCCTGAATATTCTTTGCAGGATGCTCCGGCGGCGGATGTATTAGTGATTTCCGGTGGAAATATTTCACCGACAATGAATGACCCCGAAGTAATCAAATGGATACAGACAAGGCAAAAAACAAGTCAATATACCTTATCAGTTTGTACCGGCGCTTTCATTTTAGGCAAAGCCAATATCTTAGACGGTCTTTCTGCGACAACCTGGTACCAGGAAATTAATAATCTGGCAAAAGCAAATCCGAAGACAAAGGTGGTAGACAACACTCGTTATGTTGATAATGGCAATGTAATTACCACTGCAGGTGTAGCAGCCGGACTGGACGGTGCATTACACCTTGTAGAAAAACTACGCGACAGGAATTATGCGAAAGAGACTTCCCAAGCCATTGAGTATGACAAGTGGGATCCTGGCCAGGGCTTGATAACCACCAAGGATCAATAGAACTGAATTCGCCTTAAAGAATCAAATTGACTATTTCAGAACATAAAAATTGACCATTTCAATCAAACAAGGAGGTGTAATAGCACGCTACCTTTGCCTCTAAATTATAACAGAAATGGAAAATATTAAAGACAAGGTAGTAGTAATAACCGGAGCCAGCAGTGGGATGGGTGCAGCAACGGCACGTAAATTAGCTAAGCTTGGAGCCAAAGTGGTATTAGGAGCACGCCGGAAAGAGCAATTGAAAGCACTGGTTGCAGAGCTTGGCGAAAATGCGATCTATGTAAAGACCGACGTAAGTAAGAAAGCTGATGTGGATAATCTTATCCTTCAGGCAATTACCGCGTTTGGAAAAATAGATGTTCTTTGGAATAATGCCGGTATAATGCCCGTTTCATTTTTTGATGAAGGAAAACTGGAAGAGTGGGAGCGCATGATCGATATCAACATAAAAGGAGTCCTGTACGGTATTCACGCCATTCTGCCGCACATGCTGGAAAAAGGCAGTGGACACATTATTACGACTGCTTCAACTTCTGGTCTTAAGACACACATATGCAGTGGCGTATATTCAGGGACCAAGTTTGCCGTGCGCGCGATCATGGAGACCCTGCGGGAAGAATTGGCCGGGAAGATAAAGGTTACTACCCTCTATCCCGGGGCCGTAGCTACAGAATTGGGGCATGATATAACCAGCCCTAAAGTCCTTGAAATGTTCAAAGGATTAATAAAGAATCTTCCCAGACTAAATGCCGATGCAATAGCGGACGCGGTTGTTTATGCGATCAGTCAGCCTGGAAATATAGGGGTCAACGAAATTACGATCCGTCCTTTAGAACAGACTATTTAATGGACTATCTAATGATAGCGTACCTTTGGTTATGCGGCCGGAACTAAAACATATCGCCTATCCCAATATAGCTTATACCATATGCTGGCATAAAGAACAGTTCGTGGAAGAACTCATACCCGAACATCTGCTGTTTCATATTGTAAGCGGGGAATTGTATATAAAGGAGGCGACAGGCGGAAGACTTTACAGGGCGGGAGAAACAATTTTGTTAAGGCGGAACCACCTGGTTAAATGTGGCAGCCATCCATTGCCCGGAGGCACCCCGAATGAGGTTATTTATTTTAAACTGGACAGGCAGATACTGCAGGACATATGCACTGAAACACCATTGGAAAAAAGACGATGGTGTTTCAGAATATCCTGGCGTACTTTCCCTGCAGGTTAGTCCAGCGTTAAAAAGTTTGTTTGATTCTCTAGTACCCTATATTAGATCCGACAAGCCTTTGAGCGAAGTCATGAAGCGGCATAAATTGGAAGAGGCCATACATATCCTGGTGGAGCAGAAGAAGAGCCTGGAACAATGCCTGTTCGATTTTGCAGATCCGGGTAAAACGGACTTAAGGGAATTCATGCTTCGTAATTATATGTTTAATATTCCCATAAACAAATTTGCCGAACTTACCGGGCGCAGTCTTTCGACCTTTCAAAGGGACTTTCAGAAAATATTTGGCATGAAAGCTTCTCATTGGTTATTGAAGCAGCGATTGCAAGCCGCACATGAGGCCTTGAATTCCGGCCATAAAAGACCCAGCGATGTTTATTTGGAATTCGGGTTTGGGGATATGTCGCATTTTTCAAAGGTTTAAGAGTGAATATGGCTATAACCCCTCTTTTCTGAACCAAAAGAAAAATAGCTAATGGATGTTCTGATTGACGCCATTTAAACTAAAAGAATTTATTGCCTGATGCGATTGTATGCAATGAGAGCTTAAAGCGCAACAGCACGTTTTTTCATTAAAGAAGTTAAAGGCCTTTCTACATATAAATAAACAAGATGCCCAATTGCTACTGAAAACACAAGAAGAATAATTGCGAATAAATATGGGTTTGATGCCATTCCAAAACGCTTTAAGCACATGGCAGTCCCACTTAAAACAAAAGGATGAATAAGATATAATGAATAAGAGGAATTCCCTATTTCTAATAATAGGTTCTTGGCAAGAAAAGAACTTCGTTGTATTAAATCCTCAAGAGATAATAATCCAATAAATATAAATAACATTTTAATTCCCCAATCCAGACCTCTCCATTTTTCATACTCCGGGATTTTAAAAAATATTTGCAATGAAAATAGAAGTAGCCCTAACATCAGTAAACCTATGCTATATTTATACTTAAGTTGGATATTTTTCATATTAAAAAGATAAAAACAACCCATCCCAAATACAAATTCAATAAAGAAGCTTTTGGTAGAAAAAATAAATAAACGTCCATTAAAGTTAAAACATAGCCCAATCACTATTAATGACAATAATATTACCGAAGATGCCTGCATGGCTCTATATGTCCCTTCTTTTATGAAATAGCCAAATATGAAATAAAAGAAAAACTCATAACTGAGAGTCCATCCATTATCATTAAGTAATCTTTTTCCATTGGGAATTAAAGTATAGGAAGCCAGAATGCTGGTTTCTCCTCCGGAGGAATTAACTAATTTAGAATTATATAGATATACTATTAAGGCTAGAGTTGTTACTAACCAGTAGAGAGGTATGATCCTTTTTATTCTGCGGATAATAAATTGGGTAAAACTCAAGTGTTGATTATAGGTAGAAACACACATGATATATCCTGAGATAATAAAAAATAAATCAACACCAGCATCTCCTACTGAGAACCCTTTTAATGCGCCATTGCCATATTGGGACCCTTTAACTGCTATATGAGTTAATAATACCAATAAAGAAGCCACCCCTCTCATTATTTGAATAGATTGGAGGTTCGTTATATTTTTTTCCATAGAGGTGCAAAGATGCAGAGATGCCGTTATGTAACAAAATTTGTCCGGAGAATCGTCTACCTGGCCTGTTAAGGCAAATGTTATATTGTATTTATATCTTATATTGAAGGAAGAATATTATCTCCTAATTGGAGCTAAATTCTTTGTTTTAGCCATTAGTCTAAAAAAATGTACTATGGCGATTAAAATCGCCAATAAAGGTTACAATAAATGGGAAGTGAACAGTACACAAAGTGTACTGGGTAAAGCCTTTGCACCGTTTGGGCTCGCGCAAGGGCAAACTTTTGCCGAGTACGACCTGGTATACGTTTTTAATGATATGATGTATTGGGGTGCAAGAAATGTAGACGGGCGCGGCTTTGACAAAGAAGAAAACAGGCCAACGAATTTGCAAATTCCATTAGTCAGGAGATAGCTCCCGCCTATGGGCCCTCTTCTTCTCATTAATTAGCCCTGTTCCGGAATTCTGAAGGGTTCCGGCCTACAGATATTTCTTTTCAGTCAAGTCCGCAAGTTCCGGGTTTTCACGTCCCGACCCCCTGCCTACATTTGGGGAATAAAATGTCATCGAAAATGAAAAAATTTAGAATTGTCCCTCTGAGCGAGGAATATGCCAGGAAAATCCGGGAAAACCAAAAGGATGATTTTGGGAACGAAATAATCGAGCAAATTGCAACCGGAAAGGGGCCTTGCCGGGTTTCCCTGAAGCCTTTTTCGGTCGGAGAAGATACCAGGTTGCTTATATCTCACAGTCCATTTATGATTAACAATGCCTTCGATCAGCCCGGGCCTATATTCATTCAGAAAAAAGAAGTGGGAGCCTATAAGGACGTTTATCGGTTCCCGCCTGAAATAAAGGCCGACAAAGAGAGCTTTCCTCTGACCCTCATCGGATATAGCAAAGAACAAAGAATGGTTTTCACCAGGTTAGTCGGAGACGATGATATAGATCTGCTCATTCCGGAAATATTTGAAGAAAAGACAGCGGTGGAATACCTGCACGTCAGGAATGCGAAAGCCTGTTGCTTTATTTGCAAAGTGGAAAGGGTTTAACACCGGAGCCCTCCCCCCTCCTACTCATCTTTCAAAGTCGCCGTCGGATTGGTCAGCGCAGCTTTGAAAGTCAGCCAGGCAGTCGTGACGAGGGCAATCAGCACTAAAGTGAAAACAGGTAATATGAACTGCCACCAGGTCAATTGGACTCTGAAAGCATAGCCGTTCAACCATTGAATAGTCAGAATAACCGCTGCCGGGATCGCTACCAGGCTACAGAACAGGATCAGCCGGATAACATCCCAGGTGAGTAAGATCATAATATTGCGGACAGAAGCGCCCAGGACCTTACGTATGCCGATCTCTTTGGTCCGGCGGGCAGTCGAATAAGCCGTCAGCCCGAATAATCCCATGCAGGCAATAAAGATGGCCAGTGAAGAGAAGAACATAAAATTATGCCCGAATTGTATTTCCTGCTGATATTGCCGGTTGTAAAAATCATCCAGGAAAAAGAAATCAAAGGATGATTCCGGAAAAAGATCATTCCAGATCTGTCTCAACCGGGCCACGTTATCCTGCAGCTGGCCGGTATTCAGTTTTACAGAAAAATAATCGGTAGGTATCCATCCTAAAGCCGGATCCATAAACAGGATAACAGGAGTGTATTTCTGTTGTAAGGATTGCTGATGGTAGTCTTTAATAATGCCGATAATTTCATTGGGCCTCTTTTCGACGGTCTCCAGCCATACCTTTTGACCAATAGCCGCTTCGGCAGAGGCAAAGCCGAATTGCCGGACAGCCGATTCATTCATGACCACGCCGATAGAGTCCGACGGCCGGCTTCTGTCAAAATCCCTCCCCGCAATCACCTGTAAGCCATACGCTTTAATATAATCATGGTCCACCTTGAGCATTTCATAGGTACGTTCTTCCGCTTTGGAAGCGTCATAGCGTCTGTTGGCCAGAAATTTCCCTACTTCCTTACCGGGTACCGCCCCGGAAGTAGTGACCGCCCTGACACCAGGGATTGCCTGAAAAGCGGTCTTCAGGCTTTGTACTTTTTGTAAGTAGCCGGGGGTGTTGACAGGGGCTTTAATGACAATGGTCTGGTTGATGTCCGTCCCTGTGTTCTGACTGCTCATATAACCAATCTGCCTGTAAACGGCCAGCGTGCCCGCGATAAGCAGTAATGACGCGACAAACTGGAAGGCTACCATGCCTTTGCGTAATAAGATCCCCTTTTTTGAAAAGGACAGGCGTCCCTTCAGGGCAGTAACAGGTTTCAACCGTACCAGCACCATCGCCGGATAGATACCCGACAGCAGCGTACTGATGAGGAATACAAGACCGGTACGAATAGTTAAGGTCTTGTCAAATAATAGCCCTTGGGGGCCATTGCTGCTCAAAAAGAAGGGCAGCCAGGAGACACAGGCGATCACCAGAAGGATAGCCAACCCCAAAGCGATCATATTGATGAGGAAGGATTCCAGCAGAAATTGTAATACGATCTGCGATGCATGAGCGCCGCTTACTTTGCGGATTCCTACTTCGCGCGCCCGGTCGATGGATTTCGTAGTGGCCAGGTTGATATAGTTCAAAGAGGCAATGAGGAGTATTACATAAGCCATAATACTTAACAGGGTTACGGCATACCGGTTGCCTTTTGCCCCGACTTCATATGGTTTCACGGGATTAAGGTGAATATCCGTTAAGGGTACAAGCTGGATAGCCCATTTGAGTTCTTTCAGCGACGGGCCCGTTTTATATTGCTCCGCAATGGCCGGAAACTGAGCTTCCAGTTTAGGGATGTCCGTACCTGGCTTAAGCTTTACAAAGGTGTAGCTTTCGTGCATGTACCAAAAGTCCTTAAGCCAGGCAGGAGTGGTGGCCCAGGAGATCAGGAAGTTAAACTGCAGGGTGGAGTTGGGCGGAATATCTTTAAACACCCCGGTAACGGCGCAATGGTAGCTTTTCGACTGGGTGCTCACATCCAGGAATTCCCCCATCGGGTCGGCATCGCCAAAGTATTTTTTTGCGGCCGATTCGGATAGTACGATAGCATTCACTTCCTTAAGCGCCGTCTGTGCATCCCCTTTCAGCAGGGGGTAAGAAAAGAAAGAAAAGAAATTACTATCGGCAAAACAAACATGTTCTTCCCGGTATTTGGCATCTTTGTACCGGACCACCCGTTCGGCGTCGTACCAGTTGATACGGGCAAAGGAAGTTATGCCTGGCAGGGCGTCCTTCATTGCCTTGGCATATCCATTCGTACTGGTCGGCCAGTTATCTGTCAGATGGCCTCCTTTATAAAACTGGCTTTCCACGCGGTAAATATTATCCGCGCCGATAGGCATGCGATCATAACTTTTTTCAAAATGGGCGTAGGCGCCGATAAGGATAAATACGGCTATCCCGATGGCCAAACCGATGATGTTGATGAAAGTGTAAGCCCTATGACGGGTAAGATTGCGCCAGGTAACCAATAAGATGTTACGGATCATTTAAGAAAATTTTATTTTATCCCATAATTTATTCATGACCACCTGTTGAATGACCTGTTCACGATAATTCCGGCTGATGGGAATACTGTAGGATTGTATGAAGATCTCATTGCCTTCGATCCCGTCAATCTTGTCAATGGAAACAATATAGGATTTATGTACCCGGATAAAGGAGGTACTATCCAGGTTCTCTTCCAGGTTCTTCAAATAAAGTAAGGTAAGGTATTTCCCCTTATGGGTGTAAATGGTGACGTAATTTTGCGTCCCCTGTATATACAGGATGTCATTAAAAAATATCTTCTCATATTTACTTCCGCATTTTATAAAAAAATAATTAACGGCCGGATCAGCCTTCTGCATGGGTGGGTCAGCGGGTCTTGAAATAAGCCGGTGATAGTCCCTGGCTTTATTGGCTGACTTAAAAAAACGGTCAAATGTAATGGGTTTTAACAAATAGTCCAGGACATTCAACTGGAATCCCTCTAAGGCATAACTGGGAAATGCAGTAGTGATAATGACTATGGGAGGATTCTTCACTATTTTTAAAAAATCGATCCCATTCATTTTTGGCGTCTGGATATCCAGGAACACCAGGTCGATCCGGTGTCCTTCCAATAATTTCATCAGCTCTACAGGATCTTCGCAGGTTGCAATCAGCTGTAAGAAATCAATTTGTCTTACATAATTGGCAATGCCGTCCCTGGCTAATGGCTCATCGTCGATAATTACACAGTTTATCATCTTATCGGGTATTGTCAGGCTGTCGCCTGCATGGTCTGCACCAACACGAGTTCAGCAAGATTTAACTGCAATCTTACTTCGAAGCTGGCGCTATTCCTTTTTATATCTAAATTATATTGTCCGGGGTAGATCAAATCCAATCTTCTCCGGACATTTTTTAAACCGATGCCTCCATAGCTGACCACATCATTGAATACGTCCTGTGACAGGCTGTTTGAAATGGAAAAGTCCAATCGCTGTTGATTGAGTTCCAGTTTTATCCTTATCCAATTGGGGCTGTCGGCGTTTTTGGAAACATGTTTGAACGCATTTTCCACAAAGGGCATTAGAATGAAGGGAGCTATGCCCAGGTGCCCGGTCCGTTGCTGATCCATTTGCAGCGTAACCTCGATATTGTTATTTAATCTGAGCTTCTCCAGTTCAACGGAATTTTCCAGGAAAGTGATCTCTTTGCTCAGGGGGATCTGCTGATCATTGCATTCATACAGCTGATATCGCAGCAAGTCGGAAAATTTGGCCAGGGAAGCAGAAGCCTTGTCCGGGTTTTTATGGATTAAAAAGAAAATGGAATTGATCGTATTAAAGAGGAAGTGTGGGTTGAACTGATTTTTGAGGAATTTCAGCTCTGTCTCCAGTTTTTCATTTTCGAGCAGCTGATGTCTCCTTTCCGTCTGAATCCAGTTCTTTGTCAATTTTATACTCATCGCGAACGTGATCGTCGCCAGGGTCGAAGGCAGCGAATTGCCTATAAAATAAAAAAAGCAGGAGTTGGACCCATATAACTGCTGAGCGGTCTGCCCCGACAAACGGGCGCTTAAATAATATCCGGGAATGATCAGGACGGAGGCGCATAATACCGTAATGAGCAGGTAGCCGATGTAGGTGGAGAACCTCCCTTTCTTCAAGTATTTTGGGATGAGAAAATATAGGTTGAAGTAAACGGCAATGACCTGAAAAACCACGTAAAAGGTGAATTTTACGGCAAAGGGCGTGAATAAGATGGCGTTGGCGGCTTTTAACGGGTTACCGACAGCCACCGTCCACCAGAAATAATGGTACAGGAACCAGAATGGAATATGGTATAGTTTATACTTAAATACCCAGTCCGGGATGGATTTGCTGTACGACAAAGCTTTCTTTCCAAGATACATAAAATCCCCATGATTGGAGGGGGTTACTATATGAAGTCATCCCAATAATTGACAAAATGCCTGCTGACCTATATGAGTGGCGATATCCCTGCCGCTGGCTGTTTACTGCAACTCATCAAATAGCGCTTACAGGTCGTCAATCGGATTTTTCTTCTCTTCCGGGCAGGCTAATCTTTGTTTCATGCAAAATCTATTCTTCAGCCTGTTATCGATCCTTCTTTTACAAAATGCCAGGGGCCAGGTATCCGGTAAGCTTACCACGGCCGGTGAGCAACCTATCACCTTTGCCAATGTATTGCTACTGAAAAGCCCGGATTCCTCTCTTGTCAAAGCCACGGTGACGAATGAAAAGGGCGAATACCATTTTGACAATATCGGAGTGGGAAAGTATATGCTTCGGATCAGCAGTGTGGGTTACCTTACCTGGGAATCGCCCCTGTTCGAACTGACGGTTTCTCAAAGAGAGAAAGATTTCGGGATCCGGGTCCTGCAGGAACAAAGCAAACAGCTGGGGGAGGTGGTCGTCCGGGCTGAGAAGCCCCTCATCCAGCAACGAGCGGACGGTACGGTGGTAAATGTGGAAAGCAGCCTGCTTTCAAAAGGCAGCTCGGCTCTGGAAGTATTAGAGCGATCCCCCGGGGTGGTGGTCGATCACCGCAATAACAGCATTGCCCTGGATGGGAAAAACGGCGTAACCGTGATGATAGACGGCAAGATGATGCATATGCCCATCGAACAGGTCTTCCATTTACTGAACGGCATGAGCGCGGACGAATTAGAGAAAATAGAATTATTGACCACTCCGCCGGCCCGGTATGATGCAGATGGAAGCGCCGGACTGATCAATATCGTATTAAAGAAAAACAAGAAGCGGGGGACCAATGGCTCTTTCTCTCTCACCGGGGGCTATGGCTGGGGAGAAAAAGGAACGGCCAGCCTCCATCTCTCCCATAATACGGAAAAGACCAATCTATATGGCTCTTATACCTTTTCACATGACAGGACCTACAGCGATATGTTTATCACCAGCTCACAAAATATGCCTTTCCTGGGAGGACAAATGTATGTTCTCGTATGGGACACGACAAAAGCCCTGCAAAACAGTCATGATGCCACCCTGGGGATCGATCATAAACTGAATTCAAAAACCACGATTGGCGGCAGCCTCAATTATAACGGCAGTCATAGATCGTCCACCACTTTTGCCGATAACCTATACAATATTTTGCCGGACTCTCTCTTATTATTCAAAGGAACGATCGATGAGACCAGCCGCTTGAACAACCTGACCAGTTCCGTGTATGCAGAACAAACGCTGCGGAAAGGAGAAAAGATCAACTTCGACATCGATTATATCTACTTTAACAATCACAGTCCTTCGGTCGTGCAAAGCTCTTTTCTCAATAAGAACGGAACGAGCGCCGGCGCCAATGACACGCTCTTCTCTCCCCGTCAGCAAGGCTTTGCGAATACCGTTATACAGGTGGGCGTAGGCAAAGTCGATTATACCAGGCAAGTCAGTAAAAAATGGTCCATAGAGGCCGGCGTTAAAGGGACCTATACCCGAAGCACCAGTCAGTCGGGGATAGAAAGCCTGGTGAACGGCAGCTGGGTGGTGGCCAGGTCCGAAACATCCAACAACATCGTTATGAAGGAAGGTATTGGAGCCGCCTATGCTTCCGTCAATGTGCAACTAAGTGCGTCGACGAACCTGGTCATAGGATCCCGGTATGAATATTCCCATACCCGCATGGACAATCCGCAAACCGAAAAAAATACGATCGACCGGAAGCTGGGAGCCCTCTTTCCCAACCTGCTGTTTTCCCAAAAGCTCAAGGAGAGCTCCGAGCTGCAATTATCTTATTCTAAAAGGATCAGCAGGCCTTCCTATAATGATCTTGCCTCTTATGTAGGATATAGTGATCCATCGGCTGTTTATACGGGAAATCCATTCCTGCAACCAACGATCACCCATAATTTAAAACTGGGGTATAATTACAAGGGGTATTCATTTTCTGCACTTGTCAGCAGGGATGTGAATCCCATTGCGCGGTACCAGATCACTGAGAGCCCCTTAAAAGACGTACTGTATGTCTCCCCGCAAAACCTGCAGTGGCAGAATAACCTCAGCTTTCAGGCCAATCTGCCCTGGAAGATCGGCAACTGGTGGAATATGAACTATGGTTTTGTAGGTGGCTGGAGACAGTTTAAGGAAACCTATACGCAGCAGCCGGTTGAAAAGACCTGGTTCGGCTATTCGTTGAATTTCAGTCAGAACTTTAAGCTGCCCAAAAATTTCTCCGCCGAAATTTCCGGGTGGTATGATTCCTGGTCTTATAACGGGACGACCAAAATAGCCGGATTCGGGTCTCTGAATGCCGGTATTAAAAAAGAATTGAACGGCAACCGGGGCAGTTTCCAGTTATCTGTATCCGATCTGCTGAGGACCCTACGCATCAATACGTATTACGGTACGCTGACAGAGGAGGCTTTTGCCATAAAGAACCATGTTTATATCAATACGGAATCGGCCAAAATGCCCATTATAAAGCTTACGTATTCCAGATCTTTTGGGACCGCCACCCAGAAAAGCCAGCAAAAACAGGGCGCGGGTTCCGAAGATGAGCGGGATCGGATCAGGAAAGATTAGTTTATATTGCATTACTATCTTCCTATCTATTATATTTATCTTATGCAAAAGGCAAAACACTTTTTATTTCTCATCCTGATTTCCAGTTTGTGTATCAGCGGGTTTACGACCCAGGCACAACAAACGCCGGAAAAATTTATCCGTGAAACCGATTATCTGCTATCACTTCCCGACGGATATGATAAAGACAGCACGCAACACTGGCCACTCGTGATCTTCCTGCACGGCAGCGGAGAAAGCGGCGCCGACCTGGAAAAAGTCAAAGTACATGGACCTCCGAAATTAGTGGCGGCAGGGAAAAAATTCCCTTTTATTCTGATATCCCCTCAAGCGCAGCATCCTTTCGACTGGGAACCGGACAATCTCTATCATCTGCTGGTTTATATAAAACAAAAGTACCGGGTAGAGGAAAGCAGGATTTATCTGACCGGGCTCAGCATGGGAGGTTTTGGCACCTGGGCATTGGCCATGAAACACCCGGAGGAATTTGCTGCTATACTACCCATTTGCGGCGGCGGCGATACCACCGATGCCTGGAAGCTGCGTCATACTCCCATATGGTGTTTTCATGGCGCCCTGGATCAGTCGGTGCCTGTGGCCCGGGATGAGCAGATGGTGAATGCCGTAAGACAATATAATCCATCGGCTAAGTTTACCGTCTACCCGGATGCCGACCATAACAGCTGGGAAAGAACGTATAATAACGATAGCGTCTACGAGTGGATGCTGGCACAAACCAAATTCACCTATAAAGAAATACCCGTCGACCCGGCCCGGTTAAAAGAATACGCAGGAACGTACCTGGGCCAACAAGGAGATACGGTGGTGATCAGCACGGATAAAGACGGGCTGCATGCCGCAACACATCATAAAGATTTCCCGTTGAAATCTTTTGGCAAGGATGCCTTCTTTATTAATGAGCATGAACCGGTGGATGTGAAATTCATCCGGACGCCCAAAGGGAAATGCAATTCTTTTTTGGTGCTGGAGCAGAGCAAAAACTACTACCGGAGATTATGACCGTTACCCCTTGACCGCCCCGGCAATCGACTGTACTGAACTCAGGATCCCCCCTCCATTCTGGCTGACGATGGCCAGTGCCAGAGTGATTAACCCGGCGGAAACGGCAATTACTCTGTTGATATCGTGGATCTCTTTGACGGCGTTATCAAGGGTACCGATAGCATCCGACACTCCCTTAAAATAGGTTTCCGATTGCTCGAATGCGATCTTGTCCGAGAGGGAAAAAAATTGGTTGGCGTAGTTGATGACCTGGGTCTGCCCGTCCGAAAGCGTGGTAATATCCTCCTCAGATAAAGTTCCGATATGGGTATGCACAAATTCGCCCAGATCCTGCGCGATGTCCTGGTAAAAATGACCCAGTCTATTAGCGAAAATCGCATCGTTTAAGGTACCCATATCTTAATTATTATTGATATAAGTTATATCGTTTGCCAGATCGAGGACTTTCTTCTTAAGCCCTTGGGAATTCAGATCATTCACATTAGCATATAACGTACTATGCCCTTGTTTGATCTTATCCAGGGACCGGTATCTTATGTCGTAAGACGATACGATCGCGGCGAGCTCTTTGCGTTTTTGTTTGTAAGTATATACAAGGGTCCATTTTTCAGCACCCGTAGGGCCATTGGCCATCAGGAGATCGCATCTCTGCTGGATCTTCGTTCGCATAAGCTCCATTCTGCTTTTCAAATTGTCGATGTGCAATTTTAAGAGCTCCATGGCAATCGTAACGGTGTCATTGTATCTTACAAGGACCTCTTTTATCTTTTTGGATTTATATTTTGTCGTCAGCAGATCGGTGGCTACCATGGCAAGTGTATTGACGACGGTAGATTCTTCGGTTGTCACGACCAGGTTCCCATATGTCCCTGCCTGAACGGCTTTCGCTACCGGTGCAAAATTGATCTTCGATTGAGCCCCTGCCAGTTTGCCTAGCGCGGCAAAATAAGCGCTTAATATATCGTATTCTTTTTTGATAACAGTATCATACCTTTCAGCATTCTGGCAATTACAATCGAAATCTACTAACTGTCTGCCCGAAACATTATATATATAGCAGGAATCCTGGCAATAATCAGCATATCCGTAACTAATTTGGGTATCTTTGTCCAGGGTTGTCTGACAAGTCTCCGTGAAGGCATGTACTTCCTTTAATTGAATGCAACTAACTTGTATAATACAGAGCTGGAGTAGCCCGCTGACAAGCAAACGTGTATTTTTCATATTTCAGGTATCCCACAATTTACTATTTTTGCAGACTCAACAATACGCTCGCGTTGTATCATCCTACATTCCTGCATGATGAAAAGAATCTTTTACAGCAAATAGCTCAAGGGGATGAAAGAGCTTTCGCCACTTTATTTTATGCCTACCTGGCTAACCTGCAACCGTATATCATGAGGCTTACCCGCTCGGCGGAGGATACGGAGGAGGTCATCCAGGAAACCTTTATGCGGTTGTGGATGAGCAGGGACAAGCTGGAAGAGGTCCGGACTCCCCATGCCTGGATCTATACCATTGCCGCCAATGAATGTTATAAATATTTAAAGAAGAAAAGCAGCCGTGAGAACGGGCTCTCCGATCTTGGAAAGGCCGAAGCCGGTTCCGGGGGGGATCAATCGACCCTGCATATTATCCATTTAAAAGAAGTCAACCGGCTGGTGACCGAAGCCGTCGGCCAGTTGCCCCTCCGCCGGAGACGGATCTACCAGATGAGCCGGGACGAGGGTATGAAGATCCCCGAAATCGCCGCCGCCCTCCGGCTCTCTCCCAATACTGTAAAGAATACCCTGGTGAATGCGCTTGGTTTCATCCGCAAATACCTGGCGGCCAAGGGGCATGAGCTCTGACCGGCCTGCCCCAAAAAATATTTTTAATCCCGATAGTCCTGTTTCTCCTCCGGATGTTCTTCTTAATAGGGACACAGTTCCCGAATTCACTATGCAACCCGAAAAGATTCGCTATTTACTGAACCAGTACCGGTCAGGCCATCTCTCCGAAAAGGAGCAGCAGGAATGGGACGGCTTATTACAAGATTCTGATTACGAGCAAATTATACAGGAAGAATTATTCCGCTCCCTGCAGGACGATAGCGAGAGCGGGACGCCGGCTGGTCAGCCTGATCTGGCCGGACCCGCCGCCTGGCAGCCTGTCCTGCAACGGATCCTGTCTGTCGATAAGACGCCGAACTCCTTACCGGCATCGAACCGCCGGGGTGTCCTCCTCTCTTTACCTTCCGTCCTTCGCAGATGGAGCGCCGCTGCGATCATCGCGCTGGTCCTGATCAGTGGGGGACTCTTTTTCCTTACTAAAAAAGGGCCAAAGCGCCTGGTTACCTCCGGCGCGCCCTCCTCCGGAAATATCGTTCCCGGATCCAACCGGGCTATCCTGACATTGGCTAACGGACAACAGATCGTATTGAACAGCGCTCAGAATGGGGTGTTGAGCCAGCAGGGTAGTATGCAGGTGATCAAGCTGGACAGCGGACAGCTGGCCTATAGCAGCAATAAAAACACCAAAACCCCTTCCGGAGAGATCCTCTATAATACCATCACCACCCCCCGGGGCGGACAATATCAGATCGTGCTGCCCGATGAGACCAAGGTCTGGCTGAATGCGGAATCCTCTCTTCGCTTCCCCACCAGTTTTACCGCTAAGGAACGGAGGGTCGAACTTACCGGAGAAGGTTACTTCGAAGTGAGGCAGGATAAAGACAAACCTTTCCTGGTGACAGCCGGCCAGACAGAAACTCGTGTACTCGGCACGCATTTCAATATCATGGCTTATGGGGACGAAAATGCGGTCAGAACCACCTTATTGGAAGGTTCCGTTAAAATGGGACAAGGAAATCAGCACTCGCTGCTCCGGCCCGGCGAACAGGGAGAATTCGATATCCTCAACGCCACACTGACCACCAAAGCCGTCAATACCCGGGCGGCCATCGCCTGGAAGGATGGCTATTATTACTTCGACCGTACGCCTGTGCAGAGCGTCATGCGGCAGATAGCGCGGTGGTATAATGTGGAGATCGTCTACCAGGGGGCTATTCCCCGGGATGAGATCGTCGGAAGGATCCCCCGTACGGCCTATGTGTCGGAAGTCCTGCATATCATGGAGCTGATCGGCATTCACTTTAAAATAGAGGACCGGAAGATCATTGTGCTTTCTTAACTAAGTATAGACAACCTAACATTGCTTCATCTAAAATAATTACATATGAAAAAAACATAGAACATTCTCCTCCGAAGCGGAACCCAATAAACAAGACGCACCACGGGTGCGTCCCCCGAAGGCCCATCAAAAATGAAAAAACCGGAAGCGCTTGCAACACTTCCGGCGGTCATCCTGGCTTGCAACCAGGAATCAATAAAAGGGTTCTCCGTAAAACCAGCCATCTTCTTACAACGACTATTTAACGTTAAAACCCAATCTGGACAAAAGTATGAAATCCCCGATTTACTGCACACCTCTTGCTGACAACAGGGTGCATCTTTCCCTGTTCAAGGGAAGATTGATTGCTAAAATGCTATTGATCATGAGGTTGACAACCATTTTTTTATTAGCTACCGCCTTGCAGATCAGCGCCAAAGGCCTCTCCCAGAAAATATCCGTTTCCGGGAAGAAATTGCCGCTGGAAAAGGTCTTTTCCAGCATCGAAGAGCAAAGCGGCTATTCTTTTCTGTATAAGTACAATGACCTTCTCGGCACCAGGCCGGTCGATCTTCATATGAAGAATGCAACGATCCAGGAGGTCCTGGATGCCTGTCTGAAAGACCAGCACCTGTCCTATACCATCGAGAAGAATATTATCGCCATCAGGGCCATCCGGGAAGAAACGGCCGGCCGGAAACCGGAGCCGGCAGCCGAACAGGCTGCCGTCCCGGTAACAGGTCTGGTAAAAAACGAGCAGGGCGAGCCTCTGGCCGGTGTAACCGTATTGGTGAAAGGCTCCAAAAGGGAGACCCTTACGAATGATAAAGGCGAATTCTCGATCCAGGCAGACGATAACGAAGTCCTCGTATTCACCTATGTAGGCTATACAGCCAAAGAAGTCACCGTCGGAAAAGAGCATGCTGTACAGGTAACCATGAGCGTAGCGCAGACAGACCTGAATGCAGTGGTCATTACCGCGCTCGGGATCAAAAGGTCTGAGAAATCGCTGACCTATGCGGCCCAGCAGGTGAGCGGTGAACAGCTGACCAATGTAAAGACCGACAACCTGATGAATAGCCTGAATGGGAAGGTAGCTGGTCTGACCATCTCTCCCAGCGCCTCGGGCGTCGGCGGTTCTGCCAAGGTGATCCTCAGAGGCAGCCGGTCCGCTAACGGGAACAACCAGCCCTTGTATGTCATCGACGGGATCCCCATCAGCAATGGCAGCAATGCCAACGGGCAACCCGGCAACACCTACGGAGGAACACCGGACGGCGGAGACGGGATCTCCAACCTGAACCCGGAAGATATTGCCAGCATTTCCGTACTGGAAGGCGCTTCCGCCGCCGCCTTATACGGCAGCCAGGCGCAGAACGGCGTTATTCTCATCACGACTAAAAAGGGCAAAGCCGGGCAGACGCAGATCAATTTCTCCTCCTCGGTATTTGCAGACCAGCTCGCCTACAAACCGAAATTCCAGGATTCGTATGGCCAGACGAAAAGCGGTGCTACCGACAGCTGGGGAACTGCCATTAACAGTGGCAAACAGGATAATCTGAAAGACTTCTTTCAGACCGGCACCAACTGGACCAATGCCATCAGCCTGTCCGGAGGCAACCAGAATGCACAGACCTATTTCTCCTATGCCAATACTTCCGCCCGCGGGGTCGAACCGGGCAATAAGCTCCAGCGTAACAACTTCACCGTTCGCGAAACGGCTAAGTTCTTGCAAAACAAACTGACGGTGGACGCCAATGTCAATTATGTCACGCAGAAGATCAACAACAGCCCGGCATTGGGTATCTATGCCAACCCCCTGACGGGTCTCTATCTTTTCCCAAGAGGCCAGAATATATCGCCTTATAAGAATCAATACCTTTTCCCCGACTCGACCGGTTTTGCCCGGCAGAACTGGCCTTTCAATGATGCGTTGTACCAGCAAAATCCATGGTGGGTCGTTAATAAGAACCCGAATGTGGCCAATCGTAACCGTATCTTGTTCAACGGAAGCGTACGTTATGATGTGAACAGCTGGTTGTACCTCCAGGTAAGGGGCAATGTAGACCATATCGCCGATACCTATGAGAATGATCTGTATTCAGGCACCAATGCCTTGTATAATGTCAATGGCAACGGCCATCTGACACAGAACAGCCAGACGACCGAACAAAAGTATGGGGATTTTATCGTCAACTTCAATATCCCCTCCCATTCCGACTTTAAGGTAAATGGCCTCGTCGGTACCAGCATTACGGACAATAAGACCCAGGGCTATTATCTTTCCGGCGACCTGTCGACTCCCGACTTTTTTACGGCAGGCAATACGATCGCTTCTTTGGCCGGACTAAGCTCCATCACTACCAGCAATGCCACCAACACGGTCCCCGGCACGACCACGAGTCCCTTCCCAACGCATAGCCAGATACAGTCCGTGTTTGCCAATGCAGACCTCTCTTATAAGGATTGGGCTTACCTGACCCTGACAGGAAGGAATGACTGGTCATCCAACCTGGCATTTACCCCGAATGAGTCTTTTTTCTATCCTTCCGCGGGGCTGTCGGTGATCCTTTCGCAACTGCTGCAGCTGCCTTCGTTCGTCAGTTATGGTAAGATCAGGGGCACGTATGCGCAGGTAGGAAATACCGTACCGCCCTATCTTACCCTCGTACAGAATACGCAGAATTCTTCCGGTCAGCTGGTGTTCAATACGGCCAGCGCCTTCAGGACCCTGCAGCCGGAGAAGACTAAATCCATCGAGCTGGGTACAGACTGGCGTTTTTTCAAAAACCGCCTGAATCTCAGCTTCACCTGGTATAAGACGAACACCCTCAACCAGTACTTTCCCATCCTGCCTGTCACGGCTTCCCTGTTCTCTACCGGTTACGTAAATGCAGGGAATGTCCAGAACTCGGGAATAGAATTCACCTTGGGCTATGAGGCCGTGCATACAAAGGATTTCACCTGGAATACGTCCGTCAACGGGGCGATGAACCGGAATAAGATCATCGATGTAGATTCGAAGGACAGCATTAATTCGTTCGTGCTGACGTCAAACTATAATAATGCCTACGAATCCCATCTGACCAAGGGCGGGCAATTCGGGGATATTTATGGCTATACCCTCGTCCATGACGCACAGGGACGGATCCTCTTCAATGGCAGCGGCACGGCAGCTGACCCCTACAAACCGCAGCAAAGCAGCACATTCAATTATATCGGCAATGCCAATCCGAAATTCCAGCTGGGATGGCGTAATGATTTCACCTATAAAAAGTTCAACTTCAGCTTCCTGGTGGATGGCAAATTCGGCGGACAGGTATTATCCCTGACCCAGGCCGTACTGGATCAGTATGGTGTCAGCCAGGTGACCGGCGACGCCCGCAAACAAGGCGGCGTAAAAGTAAATGGCGTCGACGGGACCGGTAAAGCAGTCAGCACCGTAGACGCTCAGTCCTGGTATCAAGCCATCGGCGGCTCTAAAGGCATCTCGGGAGAATATATGTACAGCGCTACCGTGGTGCGTCTGCGGGAAGCGGCCCTGGGGTATACGCTGCCCATCCCCAATGGATTCTTCAAGACTGTGAGGCTTTCGCTGGTAGGCAGGAATCTGCTCTATTTCTATAAGAAAGCGCCTTTCGATCCGGAACTGACCTTATCGACCGGCAACGGGCTTTCAGGTGTGGATGTATTCAATCAGCCCGCTACCAGGAATATGGGCCTGAGCCTTAATGTCAGTTTCTAATCACCCTTTTAAAAATTACCGAAATGAACATAAATCATAAGAGCGGTATAACTATTTTGCTGGCATTCCTCGTTATCGGGGCCAGCAGTTGTACGAAGAATTTCGAGTCCTACAATACGAATCCGACTTCCCTGAACAGCGATCAGACTTTAGCGATATTATCTACGGCTTTCGGTCCCCTGGAGCAGTCGATCTACAGCAATTACCAGACAGCCCAGAATCTGAGCGCCGACGCTTATGCCGGGTATATGATGTCCCCTACCCCTTTCAAGGCGTCTTATAACCTGAATTATTTTTTGGTGGACGGCTGGGACAGGAATGGTTTTGTAGACCAGTATAATCTCGTGATGGCGCCTGTCGCTAAGATAGCCGCCGCCGGGACACGCACCCAACGGCCCGATCTGTGGGCGCTGGCGCTGCTGATACAGGTAGAAGCCATGGACCGGGTGACCGACCGGTTCGGGCCGATCCCCTACAGCAAGGCCGGGACATCCCTGACCAGCGTTGGCTACGACAGCCAGCAATCCGTATACAACCAGTTCTTCAGCCAGATCGATACGGCTATCGGCAATCTGAATACCTATGTCGCTGCGCATCCCGGTCAGACGCCATTGGGCAGCAGCGACCTGATCTACAAAGGCAACTATGTCCAATGGATCAGGTTCGCCAATTCCTTACGCCTTCGTCTGGCTATGCGTATTGTCAAGGCGGATCCTGCCACGGCACAGGCCCAGGCTGAAAAGGCGATGAACGACCCCGGAGGCTTATTGGCCAGCCCTTCAGACAATGCGCTCATAGCACAGTCCGGAGGCCGGAATAATGATATCTGGCTGGTAACGGCTTCTTATGGCGACAATCGCCTGGGCGCCGCCTTAGCGACTTACATGACCGGATACAATGATCCCCGCCTCCCGGTGTATGCCGCTCCGGCGACGGACCCTACGGTCATGGCTCATTCGGATTCCATAGGTCACTATGTAGGCATCCGTATCGGTATCAATATCGCCGCCAAATCCGACTATGAAGGATATGGCAGTCTGAACACAACGACCAATTTTACCCAGACCGCTTCCCAGTATATCATGACCGCCGCCGAAATGTGGTTCCTGAAAGCAGAAGCGGCTCTGCGCGGATGGTCGGGGGCAGGAGATGCTCAGACCGATTATGAGAGGGGCGTTACTACATCCTTTCAGCAGTGGAATGTCAGCGCGGGGAATTACCTTACCGACAATACCAGCAAACCTGCCGCTTATATCGACCCTAAAAACACCGTTAACAACGATACGGCGCTATCTGCCATCACTATTCAATGGGATCCGGCAGCCACCAACGAACAAAAGCTGGAGCGTATCATCACCCAGAAATGGCTGGCGATCTTCCCCGATGGCCAGGAAGCCTGGGCGGAATTCCGCCGTACGGGTTATCCCCGTCTGTTCCCGGTCGTCAATAATACGAGCGGGGGAACCATCGATACGAAGATCCAGATCCGCCGGCTGGCCTATCCGCAAAGTGAATATACCACGAACGGAACGGCTGTCAACAACGCTGTTCAGAGCCTGCTCGGAGGCGCCGATAACGGAGGCACCCGGCTATGGTGGGATGTCAACAAAGGTAATTTTTAAGGACTGAGTCATATACCGCATACACTTTTAGTGTCATGCAGCGAGCGGAAACCGGAGGGTTTCCGCTTGTTATTTTAGGGGTCATTCCAGGCCGTGCCGGGGCGGAACGCCTGCCAGTTTTGATACATTATACTTTATTTATTTTTGTAAATAGATAAAAATCCTTACATTAGAATTGTTAAATATTCATATTTAACTTATTCCCCCCTGTTAATACTCCTACCTCATATTTTTTTCATTCTCTTATTTATTCATCCTTAATGCTTTAAATCATGAGAAAAATGCTTGTCATGTGGCTCCTGTTTCCATTATTTGGGATCAGCCAGGTAAAAAATGTCATCAATTCGACCAGGGTGTTCTCCAAACCCGACAAAATCGCTGAATTTGAAAAAGCGCTCGCTGCTCATGCCCAAAAATATCATACGGGCGACTGGAAATGGCGGGTCTGGAGCATTCAATCCGGCCCGGATGCCGGAGGTTATATGATCACTGAAGGCCCCAACAGCTGGGAACAATTGGACGGCCGGGGTGATCTCGGCGCCGAACACACGGCGGATTGGAATAAAAATATAGCGCCTTTCACAGAAGGCCAGGGTTCTCAAAGCTATTTTGAATTTAATACTGATCTCAGCACCGTGCAGCTCACGGATTATGCCGATAAGATCGTTATTAACCACATGATTTGCAAACCCGGGAAAATTACGAATGTCACTGATCTCATAAAAAAATTGAAACCCGTATGGCAGGCAAGTAACGAATCCGTTGCTGTATACCGGGCAGCCGCATCAGGAGATCCTGCCTTTATAACGGTCACAAGAATGAAGGGGGGGCTCAAAGAAATGGCGGAGGGCTACCGTAAACCTTTAAATGAGCGGTACAATGCCGCCAATGGCGAGGGGTCCTTTGACACCTACCTGAAAGATTATGCAGATGCAGTGGAAAAGCGCTGGTCGGAGCTACTCGTTTTCAAACCAAATTTAAGTTCTAAATAATCCAGCAAGATTCGGATTGGCCTTATCTCAGCTTTCCTGTAGGTTTGTCTTCTATTTATTGACCGATGCCATGTCCGATAAGCTGACAAACTATTATAGAATTGAAAAAGCGATCGGTTTTTTAACCGATCACTTTAAGGAACAGCCAGACCTGGAAACAATAGCCGGGAACGTCCATATGAGCGCCTTTCATTTTCAGCGGATCTTTACAGACTGGGTAGGCATCAGTCCAAAAAAATTCATACAATACCTTACTTATGACTATCTCCGTCACAAGATCGGGGAAACCGAAAATATGATCGATGCGGCTGAACGGGTTGGGCTATCCAGTCAATCCAGAGTGCACGATCTGTTCGTTAACATCGAAGGAGTCAGCCCGCAGCAATATAAAACTGCCGGTAAAGGGCTTATCATTTATTACGGCTATCATGCTTCTCCATTCGGGCTTTGTTTTATTGCAGTCGCTGAAAAAGGGATCTGCGCCCTGAAATTTATCGATGAAGAAAAAAGCAGGAATGAATTCGAATTGTTCTCCGAACAATGGCAACTGGCTTCTCTGATACACCGGCCCGATCTTACACAAAACTATATCAAAAGAATATTTCATCAGCCGGCTGACAGCAGGGAGAATCTGCAATTATTAGTAAAAGGAACCGATTTCCAGATCAAGGTTTGGGAAGCCTTGCTTAAAATTCCTTTCGGATCTGTGGGATCTTTTCAGCAGGTCGCGCAAATGATCGGCGAGCCGGGCGCTTCCAGGGCTGTTGGCTCGGCCGTAGGGTCCAACTCCATTCTTTACCTGATCCCCTGCCACCGGGTAATCTCGAAGAATGGAACCATGGGCAATTATCATTTCGGAAAAGTCCGCAAGCTGGCTATGATCGGCTGGGAAATGAGCAAAGTACAAAATCCTTTAACTTTATAAATCAGGGAGAACTATGCAAGTCCTCATTGTTATCGACGCACAAAATGAATTTTCGCCAACAGGCAAACGACCCGTCCCCCATCATTCCGACGTCCTGGAAGCTATCTGCCGGAGGGTGGAACAGGCACGTCATGAAAACCGCCCTATCGCCTGGGTCAGGCATCATAACCAGCCAACCGAATCACCTGCCTTTATGCCCGGCACCTGGGGTGCCGAATTTTCTCCCGGTTGCGGTCCAAAAGCGGGTTCAGCCATAGAGAAAGAGTTTTTGAAAAATGTCTACGGGGCTTTCACGGGCTCTACGATCGGCGCCTGGCTGAAAACAGTGGGCGCCGATGAAGTACTGATCCTGGGCTTTTACACCCATGGCTGCGTCTCGACCACAGCCAGGGAGGCTATCATGTCAGGGCTGACCGTCTTTCTCGATCCTTCCGGAACAGGCTCCTGCGAAATGGCGCACGAAAGACTGGGCAGGTTAAGTGCGGAGGAAGTCCGGCGTTCCGCCTTATTGCAGTTGGTCAATATGGGTGCAGATATAGCGACTTAATAACCGGCCGTCAATGACCCCGGGCCTTTAGTCCGACGCGGTCTTATTTCTCCGCCGCCCAAAAAATGGCGTTCCGGAAAATGGTCTTATAGGCTTCACTCTCTAAAAGGACCGGCGAGTGACCCATAAAAATATAAACATTCCGCGCCTTAACATTCAGGTTCGTCCAGATGACCGGGTGATCGCCCATTTTAATATCGGAATCGGGAACATAAGTCGACTCGTCTACGCTGGCAAGGACATGCACATTCGGACGGGGGCTTTTATTATACGTATACCATTCCTCTTTCTCCACGATGAAGGAAGGGGGAACGCCTTTCATAACAGGATGGGCGCTGTCTTCCACATTTACCCTTGCCCGCGCAAAACCCGGAATATAATTCTTGTAGATGATCCCTCCCATAAACCCCGAGAACCATTGCCACATGGGATAGCCATCGAATTCACCCAGCAGGGTGCCGTGATGAAAGCCGACCCAGCCACCCTTGCCTTCCGTGATATAATGCTGGAAAGCTTTCACCGCCGCGTCTTTCCAGGCATAAGGCGGGAAGTCCAACTGGATAAACAACTGGTACCCGGCTAAAAAAGCGGCATCGATCCTGTCGGTATTCTGAATATAATCGATGCTGAAGCCACTATCGGCTGCCAGCCGATCCAGCCAGACCTTCGCTGCTTTTGAATATTCGATATGATGTCCCCCATTCTCATAGAGCGCTATTACCTTGAACCGGGGAGTTTTGGCCTGGGCCTGCACAGCGTAAATACCCAACAGGAAAACAATGAATACGAACAGGATCTTCTTCATAATTTATTATTTTTATTTGGAGGCCGCCCAAAGGATAGCATCCCTCAGCAAAATAGCATAATTTTTATCGCTCATTAAAGAGGGATCGTGCCCGACGCCTATATAGATCATCCGGCGATAGTGCTCATTGGTCCAGATAATGGGATGGTTACCCATCGGTTTGTTTTGCTTATAGGTGGATTCATCCACCGTGGCCAGGACACGTACCTGGTCCCTCGGGCTTTTATTCCACTCATACCACTCATCCGATACTTCCATACGGGCTGGAAGATTTTTGGTGGCCGGGTGATTCCGGTCTTCTATAACAAGGGTGGCTTTCTGATAAGCCGGGTGCGGCGAATAGAGAACGCCGCCCATAAAACCCTCGAACCAGTCCCAGTATGGAGTATTCGGGGCTAAAAATTCCTTGCCGGTAAGCCCCGCGGCATGGATGCCTACCCAGCCTTTGCCCTGCTCCGCAAATTTTTGCAAAGCAGCCTGCTGGCTGCCCGACATATCGAAGGGGGCCAGCTGTAACATGACAAATACTTGGTAATTGGCCAGGTTGGCATCGTTGATCCTACTGGTATCGTCCGTAAAATCCAGGATAAAATTATTATCGGCCGCCATTTTCTCCAGGAAGGGCCGCGCAGCTGCTATCATTTTTACATGATCTTTGGCCCGGGAAGCGACTACCAGCACTTTGAAGGAGGGCGCCGGCCTAACGGGCATACGGGATAAGGTCGACGCGGAGGCAGGCTTGACCGGAAGGCAGGATATGGCGGAGGCAGCTGACATCAAGGATGTCCTATGTTCCCGATTTCCGGGGGCAGCCGGGCTTTTGCTGACAAAAGCCAGCGCCATCCCGGCGGCGATCGTCCCTCCTGCCACCAGGGCAACGAGTCTCTTATTCAGGTTCATAAGCAGGTATTTTAGGAATTCTAAAGGTCTGACCGTCAGCCGGCATGCCCAATTTGTTTGCCCCTACATTAGCACTACATCCGCCTGCATCCGCCTCTTTTTTTCTATATTAGCGTACTTTGCCCTTATTAGACCCCGGCCTGATTATCAAAACTATACTAAGTGAAGAAGATCACTCTATTAGCAGTTTCCTGCCTCGTTATAATAAATGTCACGTTTTGCCAGTCCACCATTGGTTTACCCGCTATAAAGAATTATAAAAATATAGACTATCATGCAGGTACCGAAATCTGGGATATCGTCCAGGATAAATCAGGGATCCTGTATTTTGCCAACAACGACGGCCTTCTCACTTTTGACGGCAGCTATTGGAAAATATTTCCCATGCCCAATAAAACGGCGATCCGATCGATGGCGATCGATTCCACGGGTAGGATCTATGTAGGGGGACAAGACGAGCTAGGCTATTTTTTCCCGGATCAGCAAGGGTTTCTCACCTATCATTCCTTCAAGGGGTTCATTCCTAAGAAGGGGGCGGAAGGCCAGTTCGCAGATATATGGAATATCGTCGTCATAAACGACGAGGTGTTCTTCCGGAGCAATGAGATCATCCTCCGGCTAAAAGATAATAAGATCACGATCCACGATGCGCCCGGGGGGTGGCGTTTACTGGAGAAAGCCGGGTCGACCCTCTTTGCAGAGGACAAGGCGGATGGCCTGCTGTTCTTTAAGGACGGTCAATGGCTTCCCTGCTGCCCCAAAATAGCAACAGCGCCCCTCCGCATAACAGGCATCCTGGACTATAAAAAAGACACCTTACTCGTGGCCACCCAAAAGAGCGGGTTTTATCTGCTGCATGGATCCGTCCTGACCAAAAAAACGACGGCCGTCGATCCTATTCTCTTTAATGACCTGGTCCATAACGTGAAAAAACTAGGACCGGATAAATATGCCATTGGCACTACCCAAAACGGCGTTCTGATCATCGATACTACGGGCAAACTGATCCAGCACTTTTCAACCGGTGAAGGGCTGCAAAGTACCAACATCCACAGCCTGGCCGTGGATGAAGATGAAAATTTATGGCTTGCCCTCGAAAATGGAATAGCTTTTATAAACTATAATTCTGCCGTCACCCATATATACCCTGAAAAAGCCAATCAAACGACCAGCAGCGCCCTGACGATATTCGATCAAAAGCTGTATATCGGAACGGCTAACGGATTGTACAGGATCCCCCTGGATACCACCCAAAAAGATCTGAGCGCCGGGAGAGGGGTCTTTACAGAGGTAGGCAATACCAAGGGGCAGATATGGAGCCTGACCGAAATAAACCACCAATTGCTATTAGGACACCAGGAAGGAGCTTATGTCATAAAGAATGACAAGGCCGTTCCTTTAATGACCCGATACGGCGTCTGGCTTTTTAAGACCTTTCCCGGCTCACCCGATATTATTGCCGGGACCTATACCGGCTTACAGCTCCTGAGTTATACCAAGGGCGAATTTAAAAACGAGGGGAAGATCGATAGTTTCTATGAGTCTTTAGGGATTTTAGCCATCGATCATAATAAAGATATATGGGCGGCTCATCCTTACCGGGGCGTCTTTAAAATACAGCTCTCTGCCGACAGAAGGACTATCGCCCATTATACACAGTATACGCAGAAAGACGGGCTCCCCTCCTCCTTAAACAATTATGTCTATCTTATCCGGAATAAGATCGGGATCGCCACGGAAAAGGGCGTCTATGAATATGATCCGGCCACGGAGAAGTTCTTTCCTTCCACATTTTTTACGCCGCTATTCAAAGACAGCACCATCGAGTACCTGACAGAAGACAGCAAGGGCAATATCTGGTTCGTCAACAACCAGCACGTTGGGGTCATCGACTTTAGCAAAGCATCCGGGCACAGTCCCTTCTCCCTGATCTATTTTCCGGAACTGACCGCCCAGACCCTGAGAGGCTTCAAATACATTGTTCCCTATAATAGCGAAAACATCTTCCTTGGTTCCGATAATGGCGTTTACCATTTGAATTACAGCCAATATCTTAAATCAGATACCCGGCTAAAAGTCCTGTTAAGCAGTGTAAAAGCCATTGCGGAGAAAGACAGTCTTATTTTCGGAGGTTATTATTTAAACCACCGGGAGATCAGTGCCGTTCAGGACCCGGCGCAGATTATAAGCCTCCCCAACCACTGGAACTCCTTTCATTTTGAATATTCCTCCACCTTATACGCCCAGAAAAGCAATGTCGAGTTTAGTTACCAGCTGATCGGATTCGACAAAGGATGGTCAGGGTGGTCGGCTAAAACGGAGAAGGATTATACCAATCTTCCCTACGGGACCTATACCTTTTCCGTCAAAGCCCGGAATAACCTGGGCAATTCCTCCCAGCCGGTGAATTATACATTTATAGTAGCCCCGGCCTGGTATCAGACTATCTGGGCTTATTTATTCTATCTGCTGGTAGTGGTAGTCCTTTTGAATGCCATCGTCAAATGGCAGCAAAGAAGGTTTGCCCTGCAGCAAAAGAAAAATGAAGAGGAACAGCAAAGGCTGAGCTACCTGCATAGTTTGGAATTAGACAGGACGGAGAAGGAAATCATAGCTTTACAAAAAGACAAACTCGAAGCAGAGCTGCAATTTAAAAACAAGGAGCTGGCTACGGTGACCATGCACCTCGTCAAGCGGGGAGGGATCGTACTGGGGATAAAGCAGGAGTTGATCACCCTGATCAAAAAACTCAATATCCCGGATCCCGCCACCGAGTTCAGAAGTGTTTTTAGAATGTTCACCGATATAGAAAAGAACGACGATGAATGGAACCAGTTCGCCATTTATTTCGACCAGGTGCACAACAACTTCATCTCGATCCTGAAAACCAAATTCCCCGGCCTGAGTTCCACAGACCTCAAACTCTGCGCTTATCTGCGGTTAAACCTAAGTTCCAAAGAGATAGCGCAGCTGCTGAATATTTCCCTGAAAGGCGTGGAGATCAGCCGGTACCGGGTCCGGAAAAAATTGTCATTATCCCCGGAAATCAATCTTTATGATTTTCTGATCGAGGTGACGAGATCCGAGCCCCGTTGAAAATGACAATCTATTTATAGATCCTTCCGATCATAGGGTCGTCAAAGATTATTTTTTTCAGCGCCTCCGGATCGATAGCGCCCTGATGCGCATACACAATTTTGCCACCCGGCTCGACCAGCATTGAATAAGGCAAAGCCCCCTCCCATTTAGGGTCAATGGCTTCGATCAGCTTATATTTATCATCCCCGGTAAAGATATAATTAGGAGAGGAAGACTGTCTTTTCTGCAGGAACTGCAGCGCCTTTTCCCGGGCAGCCGGATCATCCATGCTGATCGTCACCAGCTCGAAGCCGCGATCGCGGTACATTCTGTTGAGGGTCACCAGTTCGGGAAATTCCTGCACACAGGGGACGCACCAGGTGGCCCACAAATTGATCAGGCGCAATTTCCTGCCGCTGTTCTTAACGAGCCCGGCGGCCCCTGCCATATCGAGCGTGTCCAGGCTGACGGGCTCGTTGGCCCAGGTGACGGCGGCCCTTTGTATCCAATTGCTTTTTTCGATCCATTTAATCGAGCAGCCGAAGGTTTTGGTGACAGCGACCGGCACTTCCCGATTGTCCAGCAGGGCATCAATCGCGTTGCGGGCGTCCTGGCTGTGGGGAGTCTTCCCCGGGTTCTCCGTATCATCGATGCGCCCGTTGTACCGGAGTCTGCGTTGCTGATCAAAAATGAACACATGCGGGGTAGCTACAGGGCCGTATTGTTTAGAAGCAGTCTCGGTATCGCCATCATAGAGATAGGGGAAATTGAATCCTGCTTTTTTAGCCCTGATCTTCATGTCTTCGAAGGAATCTCCGACATCGCTGTAACCCAGTTCATCCAGCCGGACTGCGGCAGGATTGCTGGGGCTGATGGCTACGAACCGCACGCCCCTGGCGGCATATTCGCTGGTCATATGAATGATCCGTTGTTCATACGCCTGCGAAGTGGGGCAATGATTGCTCATGAAAACCACTACCAGCACTTTGGCGTCCTTAAAGGATTCTAAGGTATAGGTGCTGCCATCAACGGCCGGGAGACTGAAGTCAGGGGCCGGAGCGTCTATGGCGAGCGTGGGGTGGTCATTGATATGTTCGGCATCGATGGTGGTGGCGAGTTTAGCCAGCGGATGGCCGGCGGCGATAGCCAGCAGGTACCAGGAGGCATGCGGGAGCCATTGCTCGGCCCATCGCCAGTCATTATCTTTCCCGGTCATGGCATAAGACAGATTGAAATTGATATCGTTCTCATCGTTCAACCCCGAAGTAATCCCATTTACAATCCCTCCCGGCGCATTGGTATATTCAAAAGTACCGAAGAAGCCGTAGGCAGGATTGTTATGGCCCGTACCCTGCAGCATACAGGCATCGAATGGGTTCAGGCCCAGGATCCAGTTGAGCTGGTCGAGCGCGAACGTTTCCAGGGAATCGGAGAAAGGCCGGTCGCCGGTAAAGAGGGGCACAGCGAGCCGGGCCGCAGCCGCCATCGAGGAGAGCCGGGCATTCTCTCCCTGCCACCAGGGCGAAGCATCACTGCCATGGGGAAAGAAAAAAGAGCTATGCCGCTGGCCCAGGGTATCCTGAACCAACTGACGGCTATAACCGAAGGGATTGTTGACCTCATGGGTAATCGACAGCTCATGTCCAAGCGAGCGGCGGACGGCGGTCTTTATTCCCGCCTGTGTAGCGGAACTGGCGTAAGGATAATAATATAACAGGCTGACCAGCGGCAGGCCTGCATCGGCGGGATGGAAGAAAGGCCGGTCGGCAT
>DASWFF010000086.1:0-167645 GCA_036394375.1 Puia sp. | reverse complement strand
CGAAAGTATTGAAAGTTCAAGTTAAGGCGATTGAAAAATTTACCGAAGAATCAGCTTTCTTTAACATTCATAGTCAAACTTAGCTCTGCGCCGCGGTAATTTCCTTAATTATTTCTTGCGAAGGCTTGGATACACTAATTTGATTTACAACTTTGCCAGGCAAACCGGGCACCAATCTGCCTTATTAATTACCGCATAGATTTTAGGTTCAGCGGCCTTCGATTGGGCCTTTGCTGAAAAGAAAAGATTTGTATATTTCTACATAACGTTTCTCATCCGTTTATTTTACAATATCACATTGCACCAAAACGGCATGCTCATATAAATCAAGGTCGGGGTCATACCGGTTGCCGGCTGTTATTGCTCCTTTGATCCTGATCATATCACCTACTTTTACAGATTCTGCATCCGGGCTCGTTTGGGGCGTAAAAGTGGCACTAACACCAACTTTGGCTCCCGGATCTTTTAGAACTATTACTTTATCCCCATTTTGATTGGTTGAAATATTACTGATGCGGCCTATCACTATCAAGACCTTGGAATTACCATCACTTGCCAGGTATTTTGCATTTGCCCCGGCGACATCCGCTGAAAATTGATTTACCAGATCCTGCACTTTTAGCTCAGCATATGCCGTTGTTGCCTGCACATTGCGGCGGGGCTTAAACCACATAAAAGCGACAATGCCGGCTACTATGATGACCCCGGAAAGAATTATTATTCCAATTCGTTTCATTGTTTTTTTTCTCATATAAATTGATTTGTCCAAACTCATCTATGTCTTTTAGGAACATAGACGGGCTAAGACGCACCACCTTACAAGTCGGTTGTTAAAAAAATCATTTCGGATTAAATGCCGCAATATCAAACCCGGGTACATTTCTTTATATTTACAAAGAAAAAAAATGGAAGTGATAGAAAAACAGACAATTAAGGCTAACCCCCAGAAGTGGTTGGAACTTTATGGAGATATGTTGTATCAATATGCTTTGCCAAGGGTAAATGATAAAGTCATCGCAGAAGATTTGGTTCAGGATACATTTTTGGCCGCATTGAAGGGTTTGGATGGCTATAAAGGCGAGGCCTCAGAAAAAAACTGGCTGTTTACCATTCTAAAAAATAAGATAATTGATCATTACCGGAAAAAAGCGACTGGGCTGTCAGTGGTAGAAATGCCTGATTTACAGGTATTTGAGAATGTTTGGTTTGACGAGGAAGGCAATTGGGTCGAAAACAGGAAGCCTAAAGATTGGTATGCATCAGACAATCCGACGGAAAGGAAGGAAATTCAAAAGATAATTAACTGGTGTAAAGATCATTTGAAAGCATTGCAGCAGCAAGTATTCACTCTTAAATATATGGAAGATTTGGATTCTGACGAAATCTGTAAGGTATTAAATATAAGTTCGTCTAACTATTGGGTCCTGATCCATAGGGCCAGGCTCCAAATGCGGGATTGTGTCGAAAAGCAATGGTTAAAAAACTGAGGAATATGAAAAAAATTATAATGAGGTATTTGATGATCAATTGTCAGGAAGCAACGTTTCTGATGGCAAAAAAGGAGGAAGGGAAGCTCTCTTTTATGGGAAGAATTAATTTATCCATACATACTTTCATGTGTTCCCTTTGCAAGAAATTTGAAAAGCAAACTTCGAAAATAGGGAAAGAAAGCAGACATATTCACGGTGATGATGATTTACCTGAATATGCTAAAAAAAGAATGGAAAAAATGCTTGAGGATCACTTATCATAAGATTTCAGGTCAAAGGAGTAACGCTAAAGGATAAATTAAGACGATTTCAGCATTTTCCCATATCGAACAGATGCAGGTAAGGATGTGATTTTTTTTATCTGTAATATAACAGTAGCTAGCAAAACAATACCAATTATCCAGTTGAGAATATATGGATGCTTTGTAATTTGTGAAACGAAATAACTCCCGCCATATATAAATACCATAAAGCCTAATATTGTCCCGGCGCCAATACCAGTTATGTACGTGCCAACATCAGCCCTATTGTGAAAAATTCAAGCAGGCGAAATATCTTATGTCTCTTGGTCAACCAACTCATGCCCGTTAGCGCAATGCGCACCACAATTATTTCAACTATCATAGAACCAAACGCATATACTAAACCCGCTTGCGTTCCTTGCCGTATTGAAATATTGGTGACGGTAATATTCATAGTGCCTAAAGGCAATGAGCCCAAAAAGCTGATTGATATGCCTGCAAAAAATACTTTGAATACCTTTTTTATATCGTTATACTTGGTCATTTATTCCGTAAAATAAAATTGCTAACCTGCTTTTAATTTCCAGCGCTCAGCATTTTTATATTGGATAAAAATGTATATCCGTCAATTTCCTGAGATAGGCCCTGTTCTCTTTAAACATCGCTTTTCCGGAAGCAAAAGACATAAATTGTGCTCCGTTTGTTTTGTTTTGCATAGATACTTTGTATAACATCCCCCAGTGACTGATAATTTCCTTCCATGCAAAAAACAAAGAATGTTTCGGGTCATACATGTGAGTAGGTTCGCTGCCGGCTCCATTCAGTTCTATGATGCACCAGTTCTTATCTTCTATCAGTTCTTTAAAACACTTATATCGAATATCAAGGCGGCCATAATAAAATCCATCAATGAGTTGACATGCCTTATCAATGAGTAACTCCAGCTTGCTGTTATTCTTTTCCGTATGATCCAAAAACAAAGAACCTCGTACATGGTTGCCATAAGGAACTAAAACCAGTTCTTCATCTTTTCCGGGAACAGTATGCATCATCGCTGCCATCGATTTGCGCAGTGCAGGGATTTGAAGAATGTAGCGGGGATCCTGATTCAGCAATTGCTCTATTGAACTAACGCCATCTCCAATAACCTTTAGAAATTCTTTCTCGACTATCCCGGTAATTCTGCCCTTCTTATCTTCCGGGTAATGTACATAAAATATACCCATCTCTTTGGGATAAGGAATAAAAGGCTGAATAATATAATTCACTGTAAACCGCGAAACAGCATGACTCAATTCACGTTCATTGTACACCTTTATAACCGCCTTTCCCTGCATACCAATATCAGGCTTAATAATTAGGGGATATTTCAAATCATGGTTTCTGATCGAACTTATCACCTTGTTAAGAGAGGTGTTGACGGCAAAGAATAGAGTAAGAGGCTTATATCGATCCGGGATAAGGTCATATATTTCTTTTTTCGACTCCATCAGAAAACCGCCATTCCTAATAGTTGGATTGGAAGCTCCAAAAAAGAAGAATGACCGGGCTTTAATACAATACCATACCCATACCGGGTAAATTGGAAAGTAAACTATATGGAATGGCCAATATTCCCAATGGAGCAACCGGATAAAAAAGGGAATAGATTTAATTCTTTTGAACAATTTCGCTATTGTTTATTGTTGGTGAGGTAATATGACGTATCAGTAATAAATTATATTCAAGGGTAGATTCAATATTTTGGATAAAATCCTTATGGTATAGTGTTGCTTTTTTATTGTCTAGGGAAAGCGAGGTGATACTGGTTGTCGAAATTTTATTGTCCCTCGTAATACGCAACCCGTATTCTTTATTATTGATGTGGGTATTGGCGTGAAAATTCAGGATGTCCTGCTGCGTAACAGCTTCATGGGATTGAACCCAATCGTTAAACCAACCCAGCCTTTCAATAATCATATTTTCATCATATAGGGTAACAGAGGACCACATTTGTGCTTTCCCGGGGTCAAGTATTCTTGAACGAAGGCCTTTGCCATCCCATTTTATTTCTCTCAGTTGCTCCCGTTCCCATAGAATAATGGTGAAATTCTCAATGCCTGACAGGTCATATCCCTTTAACGCCTGAAACGGCGAATCCCATTGGAATATTTCCGGCAGAACAAGCCCCCGGCTTTTACGATACCCTGGTGCAGGAATATGCTTTTCAAATGCACCATTAAGCAACACTCCTGTATCTCCCTGTTCATTGCTGATAAACCAGGTGCCCCCGGCTTTGGCATCTTTCGGAAAAACCAGGTTTTTACCGTTCAAGACATAAAAATCCGGGTATATGGCTATCTCCCGGCTTATATGCTCGTCACGGTTAGAGGTAAGGATGGCTCCTTTATTTAATGGAATATATGATACTGTACACATATTTGATTGCTTTACCCGGTGATCAAAGCGGTCCAGTATGTAGACGCAAAATTGTTCGTTGCCTTACAAAAAAAATAATTTAATGTTTAAAACATCCATTATTCTTAAAGAAATGTTATACCCTACCCATTCATTGTAAGCATTTGTTTTTTTATCCGTCTCCATCCGAAAATCAACACATGAAAAAAGCATTCCTATTCCTCGCTTTATCCCTTTTATCATTCTCAGCAGTGTTTTCTCAGTCCAACAAACAATTAGTAGTTCTGATCACCAGGGCCAATTGGTGTCCCACGTGCCGGGCAAACGAGGGAAAAATTAGGAATGAATTGGTTCCCGCCTATTCTTCATCGAACAATATTGAAGTGGTAATTAATGACATAACAAACAAAAGAACGAAAGCCAGATCAAAGCCCAAATTAGAAGCAGCAGGTGTTTATGAGTTATCGAAAAAGGAGGTAGCCACAGGGGTAATAATCCTTATAAATCCGGCTACGGGGCAGATAATCAATCGATTAAGTGTGGCTAACCCTTTGGAGCAAATTAGGCAGTCAATCACTGAAGCAGTTGGGAAAATCTAATAAAATGACATTTTAAAACATGAAAAGGCTTTCATTTATTTTCTTAAGTATTACCGCAACTTTTATCTCTTTTGCGCAGGTTGAGGATCATGCAAAATGGAAATACTCGGTTGAGAAAATATCGGATAAGCAATTGCGGGTAGTGTCAACAGCAAGCCTTGATCCGGGCTGGCATATATATTCTTCCAATATGCAGGACGGAGGGCCGCAAAAAACCATTGTTACGGTTGAACCAAGCAATATGTTCACAGTTTCCGGAAGCACGACAGATTCAGGTAAACTGATTGAAAAGTTTGACAGCAGTTTTAATATTACTCTTAGGTATTTTCCAAATATTGCAACGTTTAAGAAAACTATAGACCTGACTGATACGACAGTTTTTATGTTGAAAGGCAATGTTTTATACATGCTATGTACAGAATTAAAACTATCGGGGCTAAATGGAGTTATTTCCAGGCATCCAAATTCAATATCAATTCACAACCGTATTATGTGATATTAGACACGACTGGAAATACATTATCTATATCAGAGGGGTACTCACCCATTGTGAGTACTTATACTCAGTTTTTGGAAGCAGGTATCAATAAATTCAGGCAGGAAATAAAATAGCTGTAAGTTTTTTTAATGGTTAGTGTGTCTGGGAATGTACTCAATGCCCCTTCCTAAAGGGAATTTTTTAACAATTATATATTTAAGTATTTGCTTAAATAATTATTTAATGTATATCTTTGTTTCAAATCAAAATAAAAATGACTACCTGTATCCGTTTATATGCCGACCCGGTTCAAATAAAAACCTGTAAAGAAAAGGTTGAAAATACAGAAACTGCTTTCTCTCAGATGTCTGCCGTACTGTCTTTAGCTGGCAATGATGTAAGACTTAAAATCCTTTACCTTCTGGAAGAAGAAAAGGAACTATGCCCATGCGATTTAAGCGATATATTAGGCATGAGCATTCCCGCCATTTCGCAGCACCTGCGCAAAATGAAAGATGGCGGTATTATCGGGGGCCGAAAAGAAGGACAAACTATTTTTTATTCTTTAAAGTCAGAGCACCTGAAAATGCTTCGGTCATTGTTCAAATTTATTAATGAGTTAAACGCAAAATCAGAATTAGTATGAGTACAACAAAATCTGACAGTAAAACATGGATAGCAGGGTTGCTCACTGCTGCTGTCGCTTCTTTATGCTGTATTACACCCGTTTTAGCTTTGTTCAGCGGCGCAACAGGTATTGCTTCTACTTTTTCATGGCTGGAACCGTATCGCCCATACCTTATTGGCTTAACTGTTGCCGTTCTTGCATTTGCCTGGTATCAGAAATTAAAACCAGGGAAGGCCGATATAGATTGTGCATGTGAAGAAAATAAACCTTCTTTCTGGCAAACTAAAACCTTCCTGGGTATAGTAACAGTATTGGCCTTTCTGCTGATGGCCTTTCCAAAGTATTCTCATATTTTCTATCCCAAGGCTGAAAAGAAGGAAATAATAGTGGTGGATAAAAGCAGCATTCAACAATTGAGGCTGAATATCAAAGGTATGACATGTGAAGCCTGTACAGAAACCATCAACCTGGCGTTGTCAAAAGCACCCGGGGTATTGGAGTATAAAACAGAGTACAAAAATGGCAGCAGCACCGTAAAATTTGATAATTCAAAAACCGGTGAACAGGCTATTGTGAATGCTGTAAATGAAACAGGATATAAAGTAATGGAAACAAAACCTGTTCAATAATCAATTAAAAATAAAAACATGGCACAGCATCCGGCAACTGACAGTACGGGCAAGACAACTACTGCAGCACTAAAAGACCATGTATGTACGGATGCCTGCAAAAACGGCAATCATGTATATGCTCATGGCGAGAAAGGGCATACCTGCACCGATGCTTGTAAAAATCAATCACCCAATTAAAAATGTTTAACATGAAAAATATTATCGTCTTTTTAGGCGCCATAGTTTTAATGGCCGCTGCAAATGTATGTGGATGCGGTGTATGTAAAGCAAATGTCGCAGATAAAACCATTAAGCAATCGCAGTTTAATATTAGCGCGGAACCGAAAACTGTTACACTTAAAATACCCGGGAGATGTGGCAACGATAAAATATGATGCTTCAAAAATTTCCGAAAAAGAAATTATTTCCGTGGTAGAAAAGGCGGGCTATAAAGCTGATGTGATAAAAAGCAAAGACAAAAAAACAGTATCGGCAAACGAAACAAAAACATGTTGCAGCAAAGGATAAAAAAGGAGTTGACGAAAATTATTTTATGTGGGTTCATTTTGTTTGTTGCGGTATTTTATTAGCAGTCCTGATAGTATCAGGAGCTAAAAACATTAATCAGAAAAAAAGATAAGAAATGAATTTTTTAAAAAAAATGTTAAACCCGGAAGCTGGAAACAATAACGGCTATCCTGTAATGGAAGAAAAAATATCACTCGACATTACCGGCATGACCTGCGACCATTGTGCAGTAAGTATTGAACGGTTGCTGGAAAAGAAGAAAGGTATTCTTTCAAAAAAAGTAAGTTATGCATCCGGCAAAGGAGAACTTACCTACAATCCGGATGTTATTTCAAAAGACGATATCATCGGCGCTATCAATCAAACACCCAATTACCGGGCAAAAGAAGCGAACAATAATGGATTACCCAATATTAAAACGAACCATTTTGACTTAATCATCATCGGTGGTGGCTCTGCCGCCTTTTCTGCTGCTATTAAAGCTAATGAATTGGGTTTAACTACCCTGATGGTAAATAGCGGATTACCCTTTGGCGGCACTTGTGTGAATGTGGGATGTGTACCTTCTAAAACGCTTATTCGTGCTGCTGAAACAGCTTATCATGCTTCACATTCCAACTTTGCAGGAATAAAACCCAAAGGGTTTGACATTGATTTTGCACAGGTGATAAGAGATAAAAAACAATTGGTGAAAACGTTGCAGCAAAAAAAATATATGGATGTGGTGAATGATTTTGAAAACTTACAAATGCTCGAAGGATGGGCCGAATTTTTAGATGAAAAAACTATATTGGTAAACGGTAAAGACGAGTACACGGCTATAAAATTTATTATTGCAACGGGAGCCACTACCAATGTTCCCGATATTGAAGGGCTGAAAGAAGCAGGTTTTCTCACCAATGTATCATTATTTGATTTGGAAGAACAACCCCAAAGCATCACCATTATGGGTGCTGGATATATAGGACTTGAAATTGCAATGGCCTATAACCGTCTCGGCACAAAAGTCCGCATCATTGAATTTACAGACCGTGTATTGCGTACACAAACTCCCGATATTAGCCAGGAATTGGAAAAAAACATGCGTAATGAAGGTATCGAAATCCTTCCAAACTTCCGTGCTGTTAAATTTGAAAAATCAGGTAACGATACTATCATTTATTGCAAATGCCCCGATGGTTCCTTTACTCAAATTACAGAACCTGGGAAGGTGGTAGTAGCAACAGGAACAAAACCCAATACGCAAAATCTCGGTTTGGATAAAATTGGTCTGCAATTGACCAAAAGTGGCCATATACAGGTAAACGCATTGATGGAAACCAGCCTGCTGCACATTTATGCTGTGGGAGATGTTGCCAATACACCAGCCTATGTGTACACCGCGGCTTATGAAGCGAAAATTGCTGTTGAAAATGCTTTCACCGGTTCTGAACTTAGGGTGGATTATTCATCCCTACCCTGGGTAGTTTTCACCGACCCGCAGGTGGCCGGTGTTGGTTTGGACGAAGCACAGGCAGCTGCTCGAAATATTCCTTTTGAAGTATCCAAACTGGAATTGAAAGATATACCCCGGGCCATGGCAGCAAACGATATAAGAGGCTTTATCAAACTGATACGCAGTACAGAAACAGATAAATTAATTGGTGCAAGAATAGTAGCGCCGGAAGGTGGGGAGCTGATCATGGAATTGAGCTTAGCTATTAAGTATGGTATTACCGTAACTGATCTAGCTCAAAGTTTCCATCCTTATTTAACATTAGGCGAAGGAATAAAATTGGCGGCCATCACTTTTGGTAAAGACGTAGCAAAACTGAGTTGTTGCGCAAGCTGAAATTCGGTGATCTGGTGAAGGCTATGAATCATACTTTTCCATCATCTTGCTAAAAATGAATACATATGGATAATCAAAATGACAATTACAAGATTTCATTGTCGCCAATCACCGTAAATAGCGATAATGAAAGGGCCAAAGCATTATTGGAAAGTGCGAAGAAGCAAACGGGTATGATCCCCAACATGTATGCAAATATGGCCAATTTTCCAGCTATGCTCGAAACCTATGGAACAGGATACAATCTATTCCGGAAAGAGGGCGGGTTTACTCCTGCAGAACAGGAGATTGTGTTTCTGACCATCAGTAGAGAGAACGGCTGTGAGTATTGCATGGCGGCACATAGCGTAATAGCCGATAAGATGAGCAAACTGCCGATAGTCGTTACTGATGCTATAAGAAATGATGGAGAGATATCCGATGAAAAGTTAAAGGAATTGTCGGTTTTTACCGGTGCTATGGTCAGTAAACGCGGACGCCCCTCAACTAAAGACGCAGAAACTTTTTTAAAGGCCGGATATTCCGAACAGCATATACTAGCGATAATACTTGCTATTGCAGTTAAAACACTCAGTAATTATTCCAATCATATTTTTGATACACAGGTCGATGCACCATTCAGAGAAAGGGAATGGCAGGCGCCAAAAACTGGCAGTAAACCCGTTAATTTTTCCTGACAATAATAGCCTACTCAATTGAATACTAATGAAATATGCAATTGTGCGGCCTTAAGGCCTTAAAAAAGACGTTGAAACCCACAAAATAATTGTAAGGAAAGTAAAGATTAATAGTCAATAATAGAAAAATATGCGAAAGAAAATTTTGATATCCGGCATGTTGGTGATCGCTGCTATCCTGGTATTTGCGTTCATGCCGACAAGGAATAAGGCTGGTAATAAGGGAAGTAGCAGCAATGTGGCTGGGCAAGGTATACAGTTCATCGAATCAGACTGGAGTAAAGCTTTAGAGGAGGCCAGGAAACAAAACAAATTCATATTCCTGGATGCGTATGCTTCCTGGTGCGGCCCCTGCAAATTGTTAAAGAAAAACACATTCCCGGATAAAGAGGCCGGAGAATTCTTTAACAGGAACTTTATTAATGTAGCCATTGACATGGAAAAAGGCGTCGGGCCGGAATTGTCTGAACAATACCGGGTAGATGCTTATCCTACTTTAATTATCACGGATGCAGAAGGCAAAATAGTGACTTACACACAGGGATATATGAAGCCAAAACAATTGATCGATTTTGGCAGGTACGGTCTCTCAAAAAAGATAAAATAACGAAAGTATGGCAACCTTAGCAACAGAACTTGGCTTATATACTTATGAAAGCTATCTAAAGGCCTTTAAGCATTGGGCTGAAAACCTCCAAAGCAGCACCCCCGATGCCTCAGAAGCGTTAGTGGAATTTACAAGATTAAATTGGGCAAGGACGCAGCGCTTGCACAAGACTATCCCGCTGGACCCGGAACTAAAAAAAGCAGTCGGAAAAATCCGGCATACCTATACCTGGATCGTACTTACTGAACCCTGGTGTGGCGATAGTGCCCAGATCCTTCCGGTAATTGCTGAGATAGCCAGGTTAAATCCGGAAAAGATTAAATTATATATCCTACTGCGGGATGAAAATCCGGAATTGATGGATAAATACCTGACCAATGGCGCCCGGGCCATACCCAAATTGTTAGCAGTCGATGAAACACTGGGTAAAGAAGCGTTTGTTTGGGGGCCTCGACCGACGCCAGCACAAGAATTACTGAAAAATTGGAAAAAGACCCCTGCCGGTAAAAGCTGGGATGCGTTTGAAGAAGAACTCCACACCTGGTATGCAAAGGATAAAACAAAGGCGCTCCAGTCCGAATTTATACACCTGTTGCAGGGAATGAGCTAGCCTGTTTTATTATTGCCCATAAAAAAGTCTACATGAAATGTCAGGAATTTGACAATAATCCGTCTAAATCAATAAAAGCTCATGCTGACGAAAATTCAACAATCAGTTATTATTGGCATCGCTGCCACGGGCGTAATGACCCTTTTGATGGTATTGGGAAGTGCGATGGGAATGCCTAAAATGAGCCCGCCGAACATGCTTGCTGCGATGATGCGGCTACCTGTAACTGCCGGATGGGTCATGCACTTTTTAATCGGGATCCTGTTTGCTGCCGGTTATGTTTTCCTTTTTAACAACTGGTTGAAGAAAATTGTCAATAGAATGGCAAGAGGCGTTGTTTATGGTATTGTTGTATTTATCGTTGCTCAAATAGCTTTCCCCATTTTGGGCGCCATTTTTGGAGAGGCGAATATGCCACAACCGGGAGGTTCAATGGCTTTACTGATGATTGGAAGCGTTCTGGGGCATATTATTTATGGAATTACGGTAGCTCTTTTGCTCAGGTCGAATGGCTGGGATATCCACCCATCTTCAGTATAATTCTTACTTCTATCAGTAATCAATATTTTCGTGTAGGATCTTTTGAATGCAATGAATGTAGTCAATACGAAATGTGATCAGGTAAAGAAACTGTTAAAGGATAATACTTCTGAAGTGTTTTGTTTCCTGCATGTCAACACTAAAAACAACAAATATGAAAAAGGTTTTCCTTTCTATTGCTTTTGCTGCTATGGCAGTATTAAGCGTTACGGCACAAACGAAATATGTAGCCAGGACCGGGCAGGCAATTATTTTTTCCCATACTACCGCGGAAGATATCATTGCAACCAATAATACCGTTACAGGGATTATTAACCCAGGGAGTGGGGATGTGGCCATTTCAGTTCCTGTGCAAAGTTTTCAGTTTGAAAAGGCTTTGATGCAGGAACATTTCAATAATTCAAACTTCATGGATTCGAAACAATTTCCCCGGATTATCTTAAAGGGGAAAATAACAAACGTGTCTGCCATTGATTTTTCTAAAAACGGCAAATATGAAGCTGTTGTTGCAGGCGACCTTACGATAAGGGGGACAACAAAACCAATAACAGAAAAAGCAACCGTTGAAATAAATAATGGAAAAGTAACCGTAGTTTCTAAGTTTCTCGTGAAAGATATTGGTTCTTATGGAGTAGGGAAGCCCAAGGGAAGCAAAAAAAATAATGTTGCGGATGATATTGAGGTTACCTATACTGCCGCTTACGAAAAAGGGGATGAGTAGGCATATTGCGAAATTCAATATTACAGGAAAAGGGCTTCCGTACGGGAAATTTTATCGCATTTATAATTAGTTTAGCATTGCTTGAATCAATGATGTGTAAGGAAACGGACATCTGCACGTCATAAGAAGTATAAGAACGTATTTCAACTTCATAATCTGATTGTGCTGGCCGTGGATGTAGAATTGGAAAGAGATGCCGGATAGGGATGTAAATATTAAATTTAAGCAACAATGACTATTCAACAATCTGTTTATATAATTTTACAGCAATTAGAAGACTCACTGGTTAAGTTATCCGATGAACAATACTGCTGTAAGATCGATACGCTTTTGGGGGCTACGATCGGGCAGCATGTGAGACATGTGGTGGAAATGTTTGTTTGCTTACAGGAAGGCTATTCCACCGGGGTTGTGAACTATGAAAAAAGAAAAAGAGATATAACCATTGAAACTTCACATAAGGCGGCCATAAATGTAATGAGTGATATTACAAAATGCCTGTTTACTGAAAATAAGGAATTAATGCTGGAAGCAGGTTTTAATAAAAACAGTGATGAACTCATTAAATTGCCAACCAATTATTTCCGGGAAATAGCTTACAACCTGGAACATGCCATTCACCACATGGCGCTAATTCGTATTGGTTTCAGTAAAATTTCACTTATTTCATTGCCGGAAGATTATGGAGTGGCTTCCTCAACCTTGAAGTATAAAAAGAATAAAATGAATTTATAGGCCTTCTTCGTTAGCTCTTCCATTCTTTGTTTGGGAACGTTTTAAAAAGCCTCCATTTTCGGAGGCTTTTCCAATTTCTGGCCCGCTAAAACCTTTGCCAATCCTACATATCAGCGGTATAGAGAAGAGTTATTTTTTCTTCTTGGCGGACTTCGCTTTCTTGTTGAAGTCCAAGGCAAGGCTAATCCAGTAATCAAAATCGCTTTGGGTCTTCATGCCACTTTCATCAACCAATACGTAACCACTCATTGGGCGATTGGTAAAGTCCATTGTCCTGCAACCTATTTTTTTAATTGCCATTTCGTGAAGGGCAGGATCAATCCGGCACATCAATTCGTTTTTGATAATGCCGACGCACATTTTCCCATTATACATATAAGTGAGCCCTCCCATCATTTTCTTTTCCTCGACATTAGGAAGGCCGGCAAGCCGTTCACGGATTCTATTTGCCAATTTTTCGCTGTATGCCATAGATAAAATTATTTTATTTCAGTGCAAGATTTAAGTCGTGCGAAAATTTTTTTTATGCCGCTATCCGATTGTTTGCGTCTCATTGGGTTTCCACATTGTTACCTTTTCTTCAAACCAGTTTTTGTGATCTTATATATCTACTTTTCTTGTGGCACCCAACATGGAGCATAACCAACGATAAGTACCAGGAATTAGCAAATATATCAAAAAGAACCGCTTCCAGTACTTAGTTCACTTATTTGATATTGACCTTTTGAGCAAACAAATTTGACCTTTTGAGCAAATTTGACTAATTGTTTAATTCAGAAATTTGCTCTATAAAATCAAAAACATTATGGATACAATGACAAAAAAGTTCCAAACTCAGTACCACAAATTATTTATCGGTGGCGAATGGGTAGAGCCTTCATCAAATGCAAAAGTGACAGTTGTTTCACCACACGATCAATCAGTTGTTGGCTATACAGTTTTGGCTGCAAAGGAAGATGTAGACAAGGCTGTTTCCATTGCCCGAAAAACTTTTGACAGCGGCATTTGGTCCGAAAAAACACCCCAGGAACGTCAGTCGGTTATCCGGCGTTTCAATGAAATTCACAAACAATATGCACAAGAATTCGCGACACTTGTTACAAAAGAAAACGCTTCAAGCATTACCTTTACCACACCTTTACAGCAATCACTGGAAGAACAAACCAATGCTTACCTCCGGGCTGCTGAAAAGTTTGATTGGGAAGTAAAAAAACAAGGAGCGATGAACAGCCAATTATTAATTCGTCGTGAGCCTATTGGTGTAGTCGCTGCCATTATTCCCTGGAATGCACCGCAGCAATCAGCATTGGTGAAAATTATTCCCGCTTTACTGGCAGGCTGTACAGTTGTTTTCAAACCAACACCAGAAACGGCGTTAGATGGAATAGCATTAGGAGAATTGTTTAAAGAAGCCGGATTACCCAACGGTACATTGAGTATTTTGCCGGCAGACAGGGAGATCAGCGAATATCTTGTTGGAAAACCAGAAGTGGATAAAATTGCCTTTACTGGCTCTACCCGTGCCGGTCAATCCATTGCATCCATTTCCGGTGCACAAATGAAGCGTTACAGTTTAGAGCTGGGTGGAAAATCCGCCGGTATTGTTTTAGAGGATGCGGATTTAAACACCGTGATACAAACCATGATATTTAAAGCATTTGGTAACAATGGCCAGGCTTGCATTGGTTTAACCAGACTGCTCATTCCTAAAAAAAGGCATGAGGAAATTACTACTGCATTGGCCGCAGCTATCAACAATATCAAGGTCGGAGATCCTTCCAATCCCCAAAATTTCCTGGGGCCTGTGTTTAATGAAACCCAGTATGAGCGGGTTAATAACTACATTGATTTGGGATTGAAAGAAGGAGCAAAAATTATAGCCGGAGGGAAAGGTAAGCCAGCAGGCACAGAGTATGAAAAAGGATGGTATATCAAGCCCACCTTGTTTGTAGATGCAAACAATAAGATGCGAATTGCCAGAGAAGAAATTTTTGGACCTGTATTGGTGGCCATACCTTACGAGACAGTCGAAGAAGCTATTCAGATTGCCAATGATTCTGAATACGGTTTGAGCGGTGGCGTATTTACCAACAATTCTGAAAAGGGGATGGAAATAGCCCGAAAAGTGAGAACCGGTGCATGTTACATAAACGGATTAATGCCGGATTATTCAGCGCCTTTTGGCGGGTACAAAAAAAGCGGGGTGGGCCGCGAATTTGCCGAATATGGATTAGCTTCGTTCTGCGAATACAAAACTGTCGGGTATTAGGCGATAAATAAAAGGTGCTACCCTATCTTTATGGAAAGCAGTAACAGTCATAATATTCTGTTCAGTTGCCAAACGCAAAAGGCTTTCTCAACAGAACAAATAGCATTAGAGCATACCCTCGTGTATATTGTATCAGGGAGGCTGGAATTGCAATTCAGTAATCAAAAGATTGTATCTGAAGCAGAAGAGATTTTGATTGTCAGAAGAAATGTATTGTTGAAAGCCTTAAAAATACCGGACGAAAACAGAACTCCGTTTAAATCTGTAAACATACAGTTGACGGAGGAGGTTTTAAGGATTTATGCCACACAAAACAAGATTATCAAACAGGAAAAATATACGGGTAGCCTGATGCTTAACCTGAGCAGAAATAAATTTATCAGGGCATATTTTGATTCGTTAATGCCATACTTTAATCAACCTGAAAAGTTGAGTTCAAAAATGGCCGATTTAAAAAGCCAGGAAGCTATAGAATTACTTTTGGATGCAAACCACAATCTTGAGCAGTTCCTGTTTGATTTAAGTGAACCACATAAAATAGATTTGGAAAAGTTCATGAATACAAATTATCTGTTCAATATTCCGCTTACAGAATTTGCATGGCTTACAGGACGAAGTTTATCAACATTCAAACGGGATTTTAAAACTGTTTTCAACACCACACCAGAGAAATGGCTTAAAGATAGAAGGCTCGATGAAGCAAAATATTTGATATCCGAAAAAAAACAGAAACCTTCGGAGGTGTATTACAATGTAGGGTTTGAAAACTTTTCACACTTTTCAACAGCTTTCAAGCAAAGGTTTGGACATAATGCCTCCGGGAAATAAAGCTACAGCCAAACAGGGTCAGGACGGGAAAATTAAAGTAAATTGACTTACATCAAGCTGGAATTTCATATTTAGCGTTTCCTTTGTATTACTAAATTACTTGTGTGACTAAAAAAAAAGACAATGGACAAAAGGGCTAAATTCGATTTCGAGATTTATTTTACCAATGGCGGAGGCATAAAAGGTGAAGACTTCAGACTTGATATTGAAGGAGACGATATTTCAGATAAAGAACTTGCCGACTATATTGTAAGTGATATGCGCCTGCTGATGGTAGGTTCCACAAAAATCCTAAATAAACAAATTTTTGAAGAACCGCATAAAAGAAAGCCGGTGAACGAAAAAAAGAATGACCGGTTGTTGATTGATTTAAGCCATACCATAGAAAATGGGCTTGTAACCTACAAAGGGTTGCCTGCCCCTGTAATTTGTGATTATCTGAGCAGGGATGCTTCAAAGGCGCTATATGAGGAGGGAACGACCTTTCAGATTGGGAAGATTGAAATGGTGACGAATACAGGTACTTATCTGGACTGCCCGTTTCATAGATTTGAAAATGGCAAGGATTTGTCTGAGGTTGACCTGGCCTATTTTACAGATCTTGACGGCATCGTCATACCTATCCCATTCCAGGAATCACTTGCTATTACAGTGGCACACCTTCAAAATCATGAGATCAGGAACAGAGCAGTCTTGCTGTATACAGGCTGGGATGCTTATTGGAATACGGAGCAGTATTATGAGAACCATCCATATCTGACTAAGGAGGGCGCGGAATATTTAAAGAGCTGCGACGTCAGGCTGGTTGGAATAGATTCGCATAATATCGATGATACAAGAGGGAAAAGCAGGCCTGCACATACCATATTGCTGGGGGCGGAGATTTTGATAGTCGAACATCTTTGTAACTTAAGTTTGGTACCGGAAGACGGATTTCTCTTTAGCGCCATTCCCCCAAAATTTAAAGGCGTAGGTACGTTCCCCGTCAGAGCATTTGCAAAAAAAGGCGGCCCAGTTTTATCACTGAGCCAGCCTCTGGTTTAGCATAGCCTATTAATATTAGTAGCCTTGATTCTGCACAAGCGCCGGATTAAGTATTCGCTCGGAGGATGGAATGGGGAAAAGCCGCTTGTTCACGTCATTATCTGTTTTATACCCCCAGGCATTCTCGAACTTTCCATAACGGATAAGGTCATTTCGCCGCCAGCACTCCCAGTTAAGCTCGAGGGCTCGCTCTTTCAATAAGGTATCCAGGTTCAGGGAAGAATAGACCGCTGCCTTTCTTTGTGTCCTCAGCGTGTTGACCAGGGACAGGGACGTTTGCCCATAAGTGGAAGCCGCGCCGCGCAAAAGAGCCTCGGCCTTCATGAGCAGGATATCGGCATAGCGGAAAATGGGCACATCATTGCTTTGATTGCGGTCCGTAGCCGTGGCATCGGGATAGTATTTGATATTGCGGATGCCTTTTTCCTTCGCCAGTTCGTCGCCGCCCGCATCGAACTTAGCCGGATTCACCAGGGTCACGTCAGGGGTGAAGTTCAGCTGCCAGGCGACAGGTGCGCTGCCGTCGGAGCCGGTGTAGGTAGCATCGAGCCCTACTTTGGTGGTATTGATGATGATCGGGCTGCCGGAAAAATCAGATTGCTTACCGATGAGCCAAAGAGCGGTACGGACGTCATTGGAATCATTGAATTGGGCATAATAGGACGGGAGGGTACTCACGGGGTTGCTCAGCCGGTACGAAAGATTGTACTTTGCCTTTAGGGCAGGATGCAGGGAATACCAGGAATATTGCTCTCCCTGCGCGCTGGCATGGTCATAGGGAATGGCCATGATGAACTCTGGTGTCTGGGGGCCATTGTCGGGATAGAACATTTTCCCAAAGTCGGTGGCAAGAGCATATTTACCGGATTGCATGATGCTGTCGCAGGCAGTAACGGCATCCGTATACCTTGCGGTGCCGGTATAGACTTCTGCGTTGAGATATAATTTGGCGAGCAGGGCGTAGGCGGTAAACACGTTGGGCCTGCCGTACTGGCTCATGTCGGTCGCCCGGCTAAGGGATGGAAGCACGGCCTTCACTTCTTTTTCTATGAAGGCGAATACCTGTTGCCTGTTCTGCTGGACGGGCAGGGTACTATCACCGAAGGTGGTAGGAACGGGAATATTGCCATAGAGGTCCATCATGAAGAAGAACATCATTGCACGGACGGTCCTGACCTCAGCGACGATCTGTGCCTTGGCGGGAGTGCTCTGGGAGGAAGCAAACAAGCCCAGTATCTGGTTACAGGCGCTGATAGTGCCGAAGCCCCAGTTCCAGGCATCGTTTACAAGGGCGTTGTCCGGCGTCCAGTTGTGATAGTGCATTTGCTGATAGCGGCCGCCGTCATACCAGCCCCCTGCCCGGCTGACCAGGATGGCCTCGTCAGTGCTCAGTGTCTGCGTCATCCAGTAGGATTGGCACCAGGCTCCGCGTAAGTTGGTGTAGGCCGGTCCGGCGGCCTGTATGTACTGCTGATCCGTCTTCGGGAAATTCTGCGGTGTCAGTTCACTTTCCACCGGAACGTCTGTCTTGGTGCAGGCATTCAGAAAAAAGAAGGTGCCTGTCAATAGTATCGTATAGGTAATTGACCTTAACATGATCTCAATTTTTAAAAGTTTACATTCAATCCGAACAGGAAGGCTCTTGTACGGGGATAATAGTCCTTATTGTCGAGGCCGGGAGTAAGTCCGCCGAGGGACACTTCGGGATCGATGCCGCGGTAGCCGGTGATGACGGCCAGGTTGTTACCGGAGACATATAGCCGGCAGGATCGCATTCCCCTGAAAAAAGCGGGAAAGTTATAGCCCAGGGTTACATTGTCCAGGCGCAGGTAAGAGGCATTCTCCACATAGCGATTCGAATAGATATAGGCGCTGATGTCCTTCGGAGACTCATTCGTGGAAAAAACGGGCAGGTTGTAGCTGGTCACTTCATCGGGCCTGTTGAGATCGGCAAGAGTGGCATTCATGACCTTGGCGCCAATTGAGCTTCTGACAAAGATGTTCAGGTCGAACCTCTTGTAGGTAAAGGTATTCCCCCAGCCTATCTGCAGCTTAGGTTGCGCATTACCCGCATAATAATAATCTCTGAAATTCAACGGGGCCGTGGTCAGCTTGCCGGTTTTATCATAGAACTGGGAAAGGCCTGCCGCGTTCTTGCCGGCATATTTAAAGGTGAAGAACTGACCTACGGGATAACCGGATTTCAGGATCTGCACCTGGGAGCCTGTCTGTCCCTGGCCGCCGGGAGAAGCCCAGAAAATGGAATCCAGCTTAAAGACATTGTTTGACAGGGAAACAAGCCGGTTCTCGTTATGCGACAGGTTTAAAGAACTCACCCACTGGAAACTACCCGACTTTATGGGCGTCGCTTCCAGCGTAAGCTCGACACCTTTATTGGAGATGGATCCAACATTGGCCGTATACGTGCCGACTAAATACTGAGTGGTGGACACGGGGTAATACCAGATCAGGTCCGTCGTCTTCTTGTCATAATATTCCACGCTGCCAGTAACCCTCCCTTTCAACAGGGAAAAGTCGATCCCGGTATTGAACATAGCCGTCTTCTCCCATTTGAGATTGGGATTGTCGTTCTGCGCAGGTCCGATGGCATTGATAAAGGAACCGTTGTTGTAAAATGAGCCGGTCGATCCATACCGGACCTTCGATATCAAGGGGTCGAAACCCAATGAGTTCCCGGTAATACCGTAGCTTACCCGCCATTTCAGGTCAGTGAACAGGGACTGATCTTTCATGAAGGACTCGTCGATGGCCCTCCAGGCAAAGGAGGCGGATGGGAATGTGGCCCAGCGGTTATTGACGCCGAAAGCCGAAGAGGCGTCCCTGCGCAACGATGCCTGCAACAGGTACTTGTTCATGAAATTGTATTTGGCCCTGGCATAGAAAGAGATTAGCCTCAGTTTCTGATAGTTATCGGGGCCCCAGTCCGTCCGGTAATTGCCGGTAGGGCTGCCCAGCCCGATATTCGTGTAGCCGAGATTGTCCGTCGGGAAGTTCTGGTTGCTGGCCTGGAAGCCATTGCCCGTAACATCTTCCTGCCAGCTATAGCCTACCAGCGCATTGATATCATGCGGCCCCGATTTCCGGTCGAATGTCAGGAAGGTCTCCACCATCTTCTTGGTGCTCTCATAGGAAGAGCGGTACGCCTGCCCGTTCACCCCTGTTTTCAGGGTATATTGGCTGGTATAGTAAGTGCCGCTATTGTCCTGCTCGTTCTGGGAGGTGACGCTCAGATCGTACTTGAACCCGGCAGGCAGGATGACCTGGGCAGTTCCATTCAGCACGGTGATCTTGTTCTTCAATTGTTGCCAGGCATTGGCCTGGAGTGCCACAGGATTGTAATATTGTACCCGCTGCAGGTTCTCCGTGTAAGTGCCATCGGCTTGTTTTACCGGAACGGTGGGCAGATAACGCAGCATATTATAGAGAATAATACTCTGATCGGGCAGCAGATCGGAGTTACTGGAAGAAGTCCCTACGGATACCCCTAGTTTCAGGTGATTGTTTAGTGCCTTTTGTTCCACATTGACACGGGTGATGAGCCGGTTCAACCCTGTTCCTTTAAGAATACCTTTGCTGCTAAAATAATTGACGGCAGCATTATAGGTGGTATTGGCAGTTCCCCCGCTGAGGGAAAGATGGTGGTTTTGCGAGACGGCCGTCTGGCTGACCTCTTTTTGCCAGTCGGTATTAGCTCCCTGGTCGTCGGAGGGATCCAGGGCAAGACTGTTCTTCGCAAGGTAAGCCTTGAGCTGGCCGGCATCCATCATTTTTATTTTCCGGGCGACATTTTCCACTGAGCCATATCCGTTGTAGTTGATCTGGGGCTGTGCCGCTGTCCTTCCTTTTTTGGTAGTTATGATGATAACCCCATTCGAGGCCCTGGTCCCATAAATGGCAGTAGCAGAGGCATCTTTCAGCACGTCGATCGTGGCGATATCATCGGGAGCGACCAGGCGGACGTCTGCGCCCGGCATACCATCGATTACATAAAAGGGTTCCTGGGCCGCGCCGATGCGCAACGTGGAGGGACCGCGAAGCGTGACGGTAGGCCCCCCGTTAGGGTCCCCGGACCTGGTAATGGTGAGACCAGCCACCTTTCCCTGCAGTAACTGGGCGGGACTGTTGAAATTACCTCGATTGAATTCGGTGTTCTGTACCGTGCTGATGCTGCTGGTGAGAAGCCGGCGGGACTGCTTCCCATAACCCACCACGACCACTTCATTGAGATTGGTTCCATTTTTTTGCAGGGGCACGCTAAGCACGGTGGGCGAAGAGGCCGATACTTCGAGGCCATCGATCACCCGGGTGGAATATCCGACATGAGAAATATTGATCGTGTAAGAGCCCGCGGGTGACGGAAGAGCATAGCTGCCATCTTCTGCCGTGGTCGTTGTAAGATCGCCTGCCTTCACCGTAACTCCCTGTAAAGGCTCGGTAGTCTCCGCATCAGTAATGCTGCCGGTGATCGTTTCGGAAGCAGCATGTACCGGCGTGGTTTTTTTCTGATAAGAAGGATCCGCGGAAAGGACGACGAGGGTCCCTTTTAAGGACCAGGTCAGCGGGCTGCCTGCAAATATTTTGTCCAGCACCTGCGGGGCGGTCACTTCCTTCAGCGTGAAGTTGATCTCCTTTTCGTACAACTGGATATTCCTTTCATTGTAGGAAAAGCTGATTCCGAATTGTCTTTCCATTTCTGTAAAAGCCTGCCGGAGGGAGGCATGCTTAAAATGCACCGTTGTCTTTTTTCCGATATCCTGTCCATAGAGGCATGTTATCCCGGAAAGCAGGATCAGCAGAGGCAAGAACAAAGCCTCTCTTCGCTTTTTTTTCATACTTTTAAGTATTATTTGCGCCCCGGAATCCTTCGGGGCGATTTTATTTTTTAGCCGGAACCTGTCCGGATGTTTGCCCGAGTAAAATAGTATCGCCCTGGCGGGTATAGGTGACGCCCGCAGTAACGGTTACAATATCGAGCGCATCGTCCAGGGTAGTATTGTCCAGTAAAGTAGTGAGTACCATATCCCCGATCGTGGGATCTGAATACCGGATACTGACGCCATAATACCTTTCCAGTTCGTCGGTCACTTCTTTCAAAGGCCGTTGATGGAACGAGAGGATCCCCTTTCGCCAGGCCCCGACCAGGCCGGCATCCGGCAGGATGGAAACCGTGGCTCCGGCCGTCAGGGTATCATACAATAACCCCTGCCCCTGCGTGAGGGTCGCTATCCGGACACTGGCATCTCTTTTCGTACTTTGCACCTCCACTTTACCTTTCGCTACAGCCACCTCTATGGATGGTTTGCCAGGATAATAGCGGATATCGAATTCCGTTCCTATATCTATCGTGGCGATGCCGCCGGTGACAACCGTGAAGGGCTGGCGCCCGCCGTGATTTACTATAAAATAAGCCTCCCCTTCAAGGAAGATATCCCTGTTGGTACTATTATAACCGCCATTGTATTTTATCGTGCTGGCTGTTGCCAGGTAGATCACGGAGCTGTCAGGCAAGGTTATCTTCCTCTTTTGACCCGGTGCATTGTGAAAGACGATCCATTGCGCAGCATCATCGCGTCGCGGCTGTCCTGGTCGCAGAAGCCAAACGGAAAAAAGGAGGAGCAGCAGCGCGGCAGCAGCGGTCGTCAGCCAGACCAGGCGACGGATGCCGGTGCGCGTCCGCCCGGGAATCAGCCGGTTCTGGAATTTTTCATACTGCCTGTCTATTCCAGGTAGTTCGGGCAGCGGGGAACGGCTTATGACCAGCCATTCTTCCTGCAGGAATTTATCCAGGCTTTCCCGGTAAACTTCATCATGAAGATATTCCTTAATAAGGCGTAGCTGTGCTACCGTACAGTTGCCCTGCAGATAGTCCAGCATTAATTGCCTGTCGATCTCTTTTGGTTCCATAGACGAGTTTCTACCTCAGCATACACAGTTGGAGGTAAATACCCCTATTGGGTAACAATTTGTTAATACGGCAGCCGGGGGCACTGTAACTTAGACGGGAAAGAAGATTATTATCTTACAGAATGACACTGCCAAGGTATTGGAGCAAGGCGATACGCAGTTGTTTAAGGGCTGCTCCTATCTGGTTTTCAACGGTTTTAGGAGAGATGTTCAGTTTATTGGCTATTTCTTTATAACTCAGTTGGTCATGGCGATGCAGTTGAAAGATCAGCCGGCGCTGGGCAGGCAATGCAGAAATACTTTCCTGGTAGATATTCTCCAATTCTTTGGACAGTACGGGATCATCCGACAGGTCCGGACTCCCGGACAGGTCATGCGTGTCGCTGTCCTGTAAGATCTCCAGGGATAAGAGCCCATCGATCTTTCGTTGCCAATAATTGATTAGCCTGTTGCGGGCGGCCGTAAAAAGATAGTTCTCAAACGTTTCCTGGCGGATAGCGGATCTTTTTTCCCAGACCCTGGCCAGCACCTCCATGGAAAGGTCTTCCGCCGAGGCGTCGCTTTTCAGGTAGCGGTAGGCGTAGCGGTAAAGACGGGGATAATACCAGGCAAATAGCTGCCTGAACGCCTCGTCTTCTCCACGAAGCCATTGTCCGACCTGGTATTTGATATCTTCCTCCATGAAAGCAGCTGGTTGAAAATGCAAATTTATCAAGCCTATGTGAACTGAATATTACGGCCGGCTATTCCGTTCTTAGATTTTTTACGGGGTTTTGCCTGGCAGCGCGTATCGTGGTAATGCTGATAGTAGCTATAGAAATTAAAAATGCTGCCAAAGCGACCAACGCGAACATCCATCCCTGTATCTGTATGCGATAGGGGAAATCATTCAGCCATTTGTTCATGGTGTACCAGGCTATAGGAGTGGATATAAGTATCGCAATGAGAACCAGGTATAAGAAATTTTTTGAGATGAGCAGGGAAATGTTCTGCACGCTGGCCCCTAATACTTTTCTTACGCCGATTTCTTTTACCCGCTGCTGAATAATCAATAAGATCATGGCCAGCAGACCCGAGCAGGAAAGAACAATGGCAATGAAGGCCGCAATGCTGAATAACAGGGACATTATTTTCTCTACTTCATACCAATTATCGATGTTTTCATCCACGAAGGAACCGCTGAATTCCTGCCCGGGCTCCAGCAGGGCCATTTCTTTTTTTATGGTTTCCATGCTGGCGAGAGGATTCTGGGCCGATGTTTTTATAAAGCAATAATTAATGGCTGCATTTTTATCCAGGGTCAGGGTCAACGGTTCCAATTCTTCCTCCATGCTGTACAGATGAAAATCAGGGAAAATGCCGATGATATGCCATCCCCGGGAACCGCTGTCGGCGCCCACCGTTTTGCCGATCAATTCTTTTTCGTTGAACTGCCTGGCAACGCTTTGGGAAATGACCACATTGTCCAGGGTGTCGGCGCCGAAGGATTGGTCAAAGTCACGGCCTTCTATAAGCTTTACGCCGAGAGTTCGCAGGTAGTCATAATCTACAGATGCCATATTGGAGGAAATATTTTTTCCATTATAGGTAAAGCCCGTAGTCACTTTAACCGTCCGGTGGTCCGATCCGCGCCCCAGGTTGATATTGCTGCCGGTTATGGAAAGTATGCGGGGGTCGGTGGCCAGCCGGGTCCTGAGCTTCCCGATGATTTCCCGCCCCTTATCCGGCTGATGCAGCGGAAAGCTAATGACATAATCTTTATTAATGCCCAGGTCCGCATTTTGGAGATACTGGTATTGCCGGTAAACGATAAAGGTGCAGCTGATCATGATACAGGCGATTACAAACTGCATCACGATCAATGAACTCCTCAATAGGCTTTTGCGCTTCATGCTCACTTTCCCTTTCAGGGTCTCCACTACCTTGAACCGGGTCATGAGCCAGGAAGGATAGCCACCCGCCATCAGGGATACGAATAATAGCAGCAATAAGGCGAGCAAAACAAAACCAGGTTGCCAGATCACGGACAATAAGGAAAGGCGCATTTTCTCTATCCCGTTGATAGAATGGAGAAAAGTGTTGACCAGGAGCAGGGAAATGCCAAATGCGATCGAACAAACCAGTAAGCTTTCGCCCCACAATTGTACAAATAGTTTCCATTTGGCGGCGCCCAGGCATTTTCTGACCCCGATCTCCCGGCTCCGGGTAAAAGCATTTGCCAGGCTGATGTTTACGAAATTAAAACAGGCAATGAGAATAATGAACAAGCCAACAGTGAGCAGCGTAAGGATCTGAAGATAGCTGATAGCCTTGTGGCCATTGACACGGGTCGAAAAGTGAACGTCCTTTATAGGCAATAACCGGGTTGCAAAGAGATCTCCGAATTTATCCGGCCGGGCTCCTTTTTGGGTCATTTGGGTGTACCAGTCCGGAACGTATTTTTTGTCTGTTTCTTTCAGCTCTATTTCTGCCTGACGTTGGGTAGCGCCTTCTTTTAACTGGACGTACAGAAAGGGGGCCCGCTCGGTCCAGTTGTTGTTATCACCGGCATAATTTGATTTGTTCTCGATGCGAGCCAGCACCTGAAAATTGATGGAGCTGGCAGACATATCTTTTAGCACGGCCGATACGACCAGTTCCTGTAATTTTTCGCCCACGGATACTTTTATCGTCTTGCCTACCGGATCTTCGTTGCCGAATATTTTTTTGGCGGCCTCCTCCGTTATGACGGCGTCTGTCAGATTTTTTAAAGGGTTTCCGCTATTGCCCTCTATTACCGGAAAGGAGAACATGGACATAAAGTCTTCGTCTACCAGCATCACCGGAATCTGGAGATCCTTCCCCTTATACAGGATATGATTGCCTCCATCCACGATCCGGGTGGCCTTATCGATGGCAGCGGCTTCCTTCTTATACACAGGCCCGGCAGCAAAACCTAATTCATTGAGCACATCCTCCTTCTCCGGGTTGTTAAAGACCTGATAAACCTGGTACAGCTTTTTCCGGTTGGCGTGAAAATGATCGTAACTGAATTGGGCATAGACTACCAGGAGGATAGCAATGCCGATGGTAAATCCTATGATAAGCCCTCCGATATTGATGGAGGTATGGAGCTTGTTTCTAAACAGGTTTCGCCAGGCAATCTTGAAGTAGTTTTGGAGCATGGAACTTGATTTAGTCGATGTTCTAAAAGAGCTAAAAAAATGCCGGGTTGGCATATCGTTATGAATCAGTCATTTAGATTGCAGGCAGGCTGCCGGACTGTGCGGTTTCGATACAGCAGGTGTGCGTTTGAGTCTGACGGATTTCGCCCAGGATATGCGGCTATCCGTCTTCATGACCTTTTGTCAATTTCAGGAAGGTTTTTTTTGGGGGAACTTGCCAGGGAGCTTATCTTTAAGATGTTTCCAGCCCGTCGCGGAAATATTCACTTACATTGATCGTCATTCACTTTTTCATTTATTTTAAACTGTTTGCATGAAAACCCGTAAAATGATTTTGCTGGCATTGCTGGCTTCCGTAAGTATTTTCTCTGTCCGGGCACAGACCCTGGACGAAATTATCGACAAGTATGTGGCAGCCCTGGGCGGTAAGGATAAATTATTGGCGCTGAATACCGTTGTGCAGGAAGGCGCCATGAATTTCAACGGGCAGAATATCCAGGTCAAGATAACCCAGGCCCACTATAAAGCCCAGCGGGTCGATATCAGCTTTGGGGGTGTCTCCGGTTATATTATCCAGACGAAGGATTCCGGATGGCAGTACCTGCCTTTTCAGGGACAGCAAAAAGCGGAAGCGATACCAGGGGAGGTGATCAAAGAGACGGTCGATGCACTGGATATACAAAGCCCCTTGCTGAATTATAAGGAAAAGGGACATACCGTGGAATTGTTGGGAAAAGAAGATGTGGACGGCACCGAATGTTTTAAAATAAAATTGGTTTCCAAATCAGGAATAGATGAAACCCTTTTTATCGATCCTTCCAATTACTACATTATCAAGACAATCGTGAAATCCAAGGCTACCGGCAAGGAAGTGGTCCAGACCCAGACCTTTAGCAATTTCAAAAAATTAGACAGCGGGTATGTATTCCCTTTTTCTGCAACGGGTTTTGGGCCGGGAGAAATAACTTTTACCAAAATAGAAGTGAATACGCCATTGGATCCTACCGTTTTCAAACCTTCCAATTAAACTGCCGTGAGAAAACTTTATATTTTAGCCATTAGCCTGGTTGCGTTCGCAGCTTCCTATGCCCAGGCGAAGATCAGTTCGGCGACGTTCGGTATGATGGAAGCCCGGTGGCTGGGGCCCGGTACGATGAGTGGCCGTATTACGGCCATTGAAGGCGTGAATGCAGACGGGAAAACCATTTATGTGGGCAGCGCCGGAGGAGGGGTTTGGAAGACGACAAATGCAGGAGCTTCCTTCACGCCGGTATTCGATAAGTATTGCCAGTCCATCGGTGCAATAGCCATTGACCAGAAAAGCCCTAATGTGGTTTATGTGGGCACCGGCGAAAGCAATATGCGTAATTCGGTCTCTATCGGGGATGGTCTGTACAAAAGCAAGGATGCAGGAGACAACTGGACCAGGATCGGGCTGGACAGTACCGAACATATTGCCAAGGTGGTCATCGACCCTCAGAACTCCAATACCGTTTATGTGGCGGCTCCGGGACCTTTATGGAGCGACAGCAAACACCGGGGCTTATACAAATCGACGGACGGAGGTAAGACCTGGGAAAAAATTCTTTATATCAATGAGAAGGCCGGGTGTGCGGATGTGACCCTGGACCCTTCTAATCCCTTAATCGTCTATGCAACCACCTGGGAATTCCGGCGTTTGCCCTATTTATTTAATTCCGGGGGCCAGGGGAGTGGCGTCTACAAGAGCCTCGATGGAGGGAAATCCTGGAAAGAGCTGACGAATGGGTTGCCGCCAAAGCCTTTTGGGCGGGTAGCCTTTGCATTGGCCCCCAGCGCTCCCAATAATCTGCTGGCGATCGTAGAATCCAAAGAAACGGGCCTGTTCATCAGCCAGGACGGGGGAGAGCACTGGAAACAACAAAGCGCCCCGTCCAATATTACCGCCCGCCCTTTTTATTTCAGTGTGATCAAAGTAGATCCTACCGATGCTAAAAGAGTTTACAGGCCGGCCTTTACTTTTGGTTATTCGGATGATGGCGGGTTTTCTTTTTCAGAGGCCAGTAATGACGGAGGTTGGGTGCATAGCGATCATCATGCTCTTTGGATCAATCCTAAAAACACCAGTCAGTTATACCTGGGAACGGATGGAGGGGTTTATCTGAGCCTGGACCGTGGAGCTACCTGGCTATTTCTGCAAAATCTGCCAGTCGGGCAATTTTATCATGTAGCGGTGGATAATGTTACTCCCTACCGTATATATGGAGGATTGCAGGATAACGGGACCTGGATGGCGCCCTCCTCGGCTCCGGGAGGTCTCAGTAATTCCCATTGGCAATCCATTTATTGGGGGGATGGCTTTTGGGCCCAGCCGGACCCGGCCGATCCTGATATTGCTTACGCGGAATCGCAGGGAGGAAGCGCCGGAAGGGTCAACTTAAAAACGTTGAAGGCCGTTAATATTCAGCCTCAGGCAGGCCCGGGAGAGGAAAAGCTTCGTTGGAACTGGAATACCCCCCTTGTACCAGGAGCGCATAATAAAAAGAACCTCTACATCGGCGCGCAATATTTATACCGGTCCACAGATCAGGGAAGCAATTGGACGCGTATCTCTCCGGATCTGACCACCAATGATAAAAAGAAGCAGGAGCAGGAGAATTCAGGGGGCTTAAGCGCAGACAATACCTCAGCGGAAAACCATTGCACTATTTTTACAATCGTCGAATCTCCCCTGGATGAAAATACGGTCTGGATCGGCACGGATGACGGAAATCTGCAACTGACAACCAATGGCGGGAAGGATTGGACCAATTTGTCGGCTAATTATGCAAAGGCGGGGATCCCTGCCCAGACCTGGATCAGCAGTATAGAACCCAGCCTTTTTGATAGTAATCTTGTTTACGTGTCATGGGACAACCATATGTACGGGGATCATAAGACCTACCTGGCGAAATCCATAGACAAAGGCAAGACCTGGACGCTGATCAATAGTCCGGAGTTTACTGGTTTCGCCCATAAGATAAAAGAAGACCTGGTAAACAGGGACCTGTTGTTCCTGGGAACGGAAATGGGATTATTCGCTACGGTGGATGGAGGCATTAACTGGTTCCGCATGAAGAATCATATTCCCGACTATTGCCTTGTCCGCGATATTAAGATCCATCCGGTAACCAATGACCTGGTATTAGCCACCCACGGACGTGGGATCATCGTGGTGGATAATATTGCGTCTATGCGCAAGCTTAAACAGGATATTATAGCAAAAGACGTATACCTTTTTGAAAATAAACCTATCGTTTTAACTACCGGCAAATATGGTGATACCGGATTTCCGGGATCCGGCGCCTGGAATGGCGGTAATCCCGCTGCCATTCAACCTATAGAGTATTATCTGAAAGATCGTGTAAGTAACGCGGAAGCGAAAATAGAAATATACGACGATTCAGCCAGGCTGATAAAAACCATTCCGGCCACCAAGCGTAAGGGGATCAATAAAGCATATTGGGATTTGCGCATGACGGCCCCTAAAATTGCCAGTGGCGGGTCCAAGGCGGATTTTTCCGGATTGATAGCTCCCATGGTCCTGCCCGGCAGTTATACGGTAAAGCTAAAATTGGGCGACAAGGAATATACGCAGGCCGTCATGCTTGTTCATGATAGCACCAATAGCCATTTTTCTCTGAAGGACCGGCAGGTACAGCATGCGACGGCCATGGAGCTATATCATTTGCATGAAAGCCTGGCAGGCACCGTGGACGATATTGCCGGTAATCAAAAGATACTGGCGGAGAATATCGGGAAGGTAAAAGGCGCCAGGGCAAAGAAATTACTGCAGGAATATAATGACAAGCTGGAAGAATTAAGAGGCACCTTACTGGCCACCAAACAAAAATCAATATTCGCGGATGAGCAACGTCTGAGGGAACGCATCAGCGATGTTTACCAGGCCGTATGCTCGCAGGAAGCCGCTCCCTCCAACCTCCAGTTGCAGCGGGTAGGAGTCCTGAAGCAGGAGTTGCAGAAGGCGGATCAAAGCAATAGCCTGCTTAAGGCCCGGTATGAAGAAAAAGTAAAAAAAGAATTAATCAAGGAAGGACTGTTAAAAGAAAACAAGTCCTCGCTGCAACCCGGCAAAGGGACTTAGCCCTTCTCTTTCATTTGCCTTAAAGGTTATTCATTCGCTTTGAAGGCCGTCTTATTCTTAGACTTTCCAAACAGATAGAATATCCCTATTTGTACTACGCTATTCTTAATGCTCCCGTTCTGTACGGGGGCATTTTGCATTCCGCTGACGGTAGCATTGTTAATATTATTCAACCCCAGGTTATAGCGTATGTCGAAGCCCAGGTCAATGGGAGCGAGATAACCTGCCCCCAACGCCCAGCTGAGATCCGTGGATTTAAACTGGTCTTTGACATGGTAGTGATTATCATTGACATTGCCTACGACCGTCTCGACAATGTTGGCGCTAACCAGGAGTCCCACCTGGGGGCCTGTCTCCACAAAAAAGCCCTGGGGCAGATTGTATTTCAGCAACAGCGGAACATTCACGTAGTTCAGCTTATACTTTTCCGTGGCGCTCACTAAATATCCTCCGACCGGTCTGCCGGTGGCGCCCTGCTCGGAATAGACCAGTTCAGGTTGAAAGCTGAATTTTTTCGATAAGGGGATCGATACAAGAAAGCCCGCCTGAAAATCTGTTCTCGGGAAATTACGAATGGCCATGGGCTCATTGTGGACATTTACCAGTTGGTTGTTGCTGGTCAGGATCTCGGCCAGGTTGAGTCCTCCTTTTATACCGAACTGGATTTGCGCATTCGCCGTCATGGTAAAGGTAGCGGCCGTCAAAAACAACAAGCTTAATTTTCTGAAACCAGATAATGCCATAAAAAATCGAGTTAGTTTATATTGTAACGTTCTTTTCAGGAACGTCAAAAATAACCCGCAGGGATAAGGCATGATGTAAAGCCTTTGTTAATGACCAAAATTCTAATCCGATTATCCTCCCGATACAAAATTGACCGATAAATTCGGCGTCTCTACCGAATTATACCAGCACCGCCCCACCATCAATAACGATATTCTGACCGGTGCCAAATGGTTGTTTCATCAGGTAGAGGAAGGTCTGTGCAATGTCTTCGGCCTCGCCGACCCTACGCACCAGCAAAGAATCACCGACCGTCTTGTAGAGGTTGTCCCGGTCAGCTTCGGCCATGCTGTTCCATAAATTCGTCCTTACCACACCGGGGACAACACTGTTCACCCGTATCGGGGCTAGTTCCACCGCAGCAGCCCTGACAAATCCTTCCATCGCCCCACATATAGCCGATGCCAATGCCCAGCCTTTACCAGGCCGGGTACTGGCAATCCCGCTGGTCAGGTTAATGGATCCTCCCGGGTTAATAAGGGGCGCTCCGTATTTCACGGCCGCGAAAGCTCCCCAGAAACGAATGGTAAAAAACTCGCGGGCTTTGTCTATTTCGGCGTCACAGATAGCGGGAAGGCTGATATTCTCGCCGGCCGTAAATACCAGGTGATCGAAATTGCCCGTCTTTTCGAAAAATGCGGCGATGTTCTTTTCTTTACTGAGATCTGCGGCATACCCTTCGCTGTCTTTTGGAAGTTCTGTCAGCGCCTGGTCGATCCGTTGCCGGTTGCCGGATACGATCATCACTTTTGCGCCCTCTGCGGCGGCTGCTTTAGCGGTAGCCAGCCCCAGTCCTGAGCTGCCTCCCAGTATAATTACTTTCCTGCCGGATAATGAGCCGATTTGATTTGCCATGATTACTTGTTTTAATTATGCAAATTTCGCAAGCCCGCACCGGCTTACACTTACCATATGGTAAAAAGCGAATTACAGGGATTTGTTTTTCCGGATCCGGCTGAGTGATTGTGGCGTGATCCCCAGGTAGGAGGCAATATCTTTTAAGGAGACGCGCAACGCAATATCGGGTTGCTGCATCATAAATAATTTATACCGGCTGGCCGAATCCTCTCCCAGATAGGCATTGCGGGTCTGTATTTTGTCGAGGAGCCGTTGCTGGGTGATCTGGTCGATCAACCCTTTCATATAGGGAAGCTGCCTGTACAGATCGAGCAACCGGCTCTTTGTGATCGCCAGCACTTCCGCGTCGCAGGCGGCCTGAATACTCTCATGAGCCGGCGCCTGGTTATTAAAACTATGCAGGATCGTGCACAATTGATTTTCCTTTGAAAAGAAATGGGTAACGTCGACCCCCTTTTCATTCGTCGCCATAATGCGTAACACCCCGTTGCAGATAAAGAATAATTCCTGGCAGATCCTTCCCCCCTGGAAAAGGGTATCGCCTTCCCGGAAGGTCCGTGGTTCGAAATAAGAAGCGATCAGCGCCTGGTCTTCTTCCTTGATCGGTCTGAAAAGCTGCAGAAAGGTGATAAGCGGACTAACCATGCCCGCAAAGATAGTTGAAACGGGAAAATTCGTTACCGGCATGCGCCGATCTTCCTCTCCAGCACTTCCCTGGTCGCCGCCGATTTCGTCAGCGCCTTTGCCCGCATAAAATACCCGATGGCCTCCGGCTTTTGTCCAGCCTGGGCATAGTACTCCCCCAAAGAGGCATAGAAAAGATAATAGTTTTCCAGCGTCTTCCCTTTTTCCAGTTCATGCAGTGCAGCAATGGCGGCCCGGGGCCCGTCTTTTTTCCCGGTAATGATCGCCAGGTTCAATTTTATGACGGAGGAAGGTTTTAATCTTTCCAGGGCCGTATAACAATCGTGGATCTTCGACCAGTTGATTTCCAGGAAGCTCCCGGCCAGGCAATGCTCGGCAGCGATGGCCGCCTCCAGGTGATAAGCCGTCGCCGCAGCGCCGGAGGCAGACCGCAACAGGAATTTCACTCCCAGGGTGATCAATTCCCGGTTCCACAAATTCCGGTCCTGGTCTTCCAGGATGATCAGGCAGTCGTTATTATCGATCCGGGCGTCGAAGCGGGCGGAATGAAAACACATCAAAGCCAGCAGCGCATAGATCTGAGGATATTCGTTCGTGATAGGTTTCTCCGTCAGCAGCATGGCCAGCCGCATCGCTTCCAGGCACATGTCCTTGCGGATCGCCGGGTTGTCACCGGTAGCATTGTATCCTTCATTGAATAATAAATAGATCACCAGCAGGACGGCGTCCAGCCTGGCGAAGATATCCCGGCGGGAAGGCACGGAGAAGTCGATCTGCTCCTGGCGTATTTTCTCTTTGGCCCGGTACAGTCTTTTATTGATATTGGATTCGGTCGTCAGCAGTGCAGAGGCGATCTCATAAATACTGAACCCGCAAAGCGTTTTTAAAGTAAGGGCCACCTGGGCCTCCGCCGGCAGGGCGGGATGACAGCAGGTGAAGATCATCCGGAGCTGGCTATCTTTTATTTCATCTTCCAGAAAGATATGATCTACGGTATAGGTAGTGGTCCATTCCGATTTGAGCAGGTTATCCATATCGGCGGCAAAATTGCGCAGGTATTTTTCCCGCCGGATCATATTGATGGCTTTGCGTTTGGCGACCACCATCAGCCAGCCGGCCGGGTTATCCGGAATGCAGCCCAGGCTCCAATCCTTCAGCGCCTGGTGCAAGGTATCCTGCAAGACGTCCTCCGCCAGTTCGAGGTTGTGGATCCCGAATAGCCGGGTCAAAATGGCGACCATCCTCCCCGCCTCCTGGCGGAAAAGATGGTCGACCAATGCTCCTGGATTTTGGGAGGACATAAGAATTCCGGAGAAAATTAAATTTTTGGAAAGGGGAAGGTCATGCCATGGGTTTTAACTTGCGCACCTCCAGCTGAAATTTGCCCAAAAGAGGGTTTTCCCTGGTGAGTTCCACGGCTTCCTCCATGTCATTCGCGGTAATGATCATATAACCGGAGATCATTTCTTTCGATTCCATGAAGGGGCCGTCGGTGAGCATCTCTGTTTTGCTTTTCAACAGACGGGCATCCGCTTCCTCCAGGGGCGCCCCGGAGACATAACGGCCTTGCAGTACATTTTGGACCCATCCCCCAAAAAGAGCCAGGCGTTGTTGCATTTCCTCTGGGGATGCTACGGCATGATCGCTACCTCTTACAATGATCAGAAACTGGTTCATAACAATGTTTTTTTGGTAAATAATAGCTTGTCAATCGGCGAACCGAAATTAGGACAGGTCCGGGGATATTTTTTTGTAGTACTAGAGGAATCTCAAAATTGAAAATGGAAGCTCCCGAATATTCCGAAATTATTAATGGAGCTTGAACCATTCACAAAAGTCTTTTGTGCAGGGGCAAAACGCCATACCAGGTCTACCCGGAAATATTGGAAGATATTATCGATGCCTGTCCCGGCCTCAACATAGCCATTGCCCCGCAGGGATCTGAGCCGGTAGTTGGGAAAATCCTGCAGATTCAGCTTCTTATTGTCTCTCGAAAGATCCCCCCAGACAGCTTTTACATTCCAGAACTGGCGCATGTTCGTTTTGCGTAAAAAAGGAAGGAGGTTGAGCAGTTTTTTCTCAAAATTATGTTCTATACTCCATCCTGCATACCGATCGCTGATATATTCAAACCGGTTCATCAGATTAAAAGTATTTTTATTATAGTAATAGATCTCGTTGCCCGGATACACCTCCAGCAGCATAAAAGGCAGGGGTTCGCCAAATACCCTTCCCCCATAGATCTGGTAATGGACTTTTCCCCAACGGGGGATGCGGAAATCCTGGCTGACAGCCATATTCACTTTTTGATACCGGTAGCCGTATTCCAGAAGATTCGGAACGCCTGCATAAAATCCAGCTTCCAGGACAGGGCTTTCTCCATTTAAACGGATCTCCTTCCGGCGGGTGCGGATAATCCGTCCACCGGGGGAATAACGCAGTTTAAGCCCCAATTCGCTCGCAACGATTGTATGATCTTCATTGTTGGAGAAAATCTCTTTGGGCGGCAGGGGGGCAAATGTCCGGTAATCAGTCCTGGAAAAGGACAACTGCGCAGAAAAAACACTCCCCCATTCCTTTTTTACCCAGACTTTCGTCTCTTTTTCCAACAGGAATTTCTGCCTGACCCCTGGTCTGCGTATCAACTGGCTGAAAAGGTTATCTGTTGTAATATCTCCATCATCATTATTATGCGTACTTCCACTATTCAGGTCCTGGGTATAGGAGGCATGCATACTATAGCCCTTGCCTCCGGGAAATCGGTAGGTAAATTCAGCCTTACCTTTAAAAGCATGATCCTTAAACCCATAGGCGAGATACGCATGTAACCAAAGCTTATCGCTGAATAGTTTGGTCGTAGCAACGTCAAACCGGAGTCTCAGCTTTTCCAATTGATTGCCACTGACCCATTTGTACCAGGGACCGATCTCCATCTTCCCCAACTGCTTTCTGCCATCCACGACGAATTCGACAATATCTGTGTATTTTTTGAAAAGAGGCATTTTTTGTAAGGTGTCAATCATTTTATAGATATGCTCTTCGTTTATGCTTAAGGGCTCTGACCGGTGGGACCGCCAATATCCCGTGTCCTGCAGTCGGGCCCCTTCCCCGATTACGACCTTTTCATTGCCTTTATTCAACTTCAGCGCTTCTTCAATAAAAGGCTGATTGATCTGTATATTTTTATACAGGCTTGTTTTCCTGCCTATGAAGGCTAGTTTGCCCTTTTTCAAAGGAGATAGTTCCACTACGAATTTATCCCTGGTAAATACCCATGCGCTGTCGTTGCGCCGTGTGAACTCCTGGATAATGCTCAGCCTGTGGACGAAATTGATACCGGCAGTAGATGATATATTGAGCGTGATCTTTCCGATGCCCCAACTTGCCTGGTGGATCCAGCAATCACCTGAAAAAGTGTTTTCACCCCCCCTTTTAGGAGTAAAAAAAAGATGGAGATAGCGCTGCCCTGAAATGTATTGGGTATCCAGCCCCCTGTAATTGTAATAATTATCGCCAACAGTACTTAAGGGGCTGATAAATTCTTTCCCGAACAGGGTCATGTAGTTTTCATAGGAATTTATACGCTGGTTAATCCCACCCAGGTACTGCATAATGGATTCATTCTTAATTCCGTTGGTCTTTATGGCCTTTATTTCCTCCCTTTCCCGCAGCGGGTTGGTCGCAAAATAGCAATCCGAGATCGACTCGGTGATAAATACCGGCAGGAAAGGCTTATCCTCGGATACACTGTCTATATTATCCAGGATGAACCCAAACGGCTTAACCCATTTATTCTGTTCAAATTTTTTACGATTGAAATTATCAATATCAATTTCTAATTTATTGTATAGTTCATAGGAGTAGCTAGCCGATTTATAGGGATTATTTAAATGCTTGTTGGCCACGATCTTCTTCCACCAGAGAAGCCCTTTATTATATTTGGATTGGACAATTACCTCTCCGGCATCCTTTGCATTTTCAAGGAATAGGGTCAGGACTGCCATATCCCGGGAGGGAGTAACAGGCAGGGCCAGCGTTTCAAACCCAACGGAACTTACCAGCAGCGTATCGGCGGCATTCCCCTTGGCGATGATCCTGAAATAGCCAGCGCTGTCGGAAACGACACCGTAACCGGCTTTCTTCCAGGTAATGCTGGCAAAAGGAATTCTTTCTTTGGTGAAGCGGTTAGTAACTGTTCCCCGGACAATAGTACGCTGTGCCTGTATTTTTATTCCCGCGAAACTGATAAAAGCGAGCAGGATCAATAAGAATTTCACTATTTCTTTTCTATTTATCCCATTTAGTTCAAGATAAGAAATTTTAAGCCAAATTCCTAAAGGGCATAATAGTTATCTTTAGCTTAGTACAAAGCCATCTGAAAATGAAAAAAAGGACCTTCCTGAAATTATCCTCCACTTTAGTAGCGGGCACCGTAATTTCGCCTATGACCAGTTGGGAACAAGACGAAAAGTTAAAAAATTGGGCGGGCAATATCGAATACAGCACCGGCAAATTGTACTCCCCCGCCTCTCTTGAACAAGTCAGGGAGCTTGTCAAAAAATACAGCCATTTAAAAGTGCTCGGGACACGCCACTGCTTCAACCGCATTGCTGACAGTACCGACCACTTTATCTCTCTCAAACAGCTTGACCAGATGGAGCTGGATCCCCTGGCGCATACCGTAACGGTAGGCTCGGGAGTCACTTATGGGCAACTGGGTCCCTGGCTTGATAGTAAGGGGTTTGCGCTGCATAATCTCGCCTCTCTGCCCCATATTTCCGTAGCTGGCGCGATCACTACCGGTACCCACGGGTCCGGCGTGAAGAATGGCAGCCTGTCCACCGCTGTGTCTGCCCTTGAGTTCGTTACCGCAGATGGCGAAGTCCAGGTATTGTCACGGGCAAAAGATGGTGAAAAGTTTACAGCAGCCGTCATTGGCCTTGGCGGAATCGGCGTGTTGACCAAGGTGACGCTGGACATTCAGCCCAGCTATAAAATGCAACAGGACGTTTATGAAAAATTACCCCTGGACCAGATAAAAGACCATTTTGACGAGATCGTAGCCGCCGGCTACAGCGTCAGCTTGTTCACCGACTGGGCAAATGACTATTTCAACGAGGTCTGGATAAAGAACCGCCTGAAGCAAGGTCAGGCGCTGGAGTTGAGGCCCTGGTTCCACGGAGCCACGCGCGCCACCAAAAACCTGCACCCCATTGCCGCGCTCTCTGCCGAAAATTGCACGGAGCAAATGGGAGTTCCCGGGCCCTGGTATGAGCGGTTGCCGCATTTCCGGATGGGCTTTACCCCCAGCAGCGGCAAGGAGTTACAATCTGAATATTTCGTTCCGCACTACAATGCCGTGGAGGCTATCCTGGCTATTGCCCGTATGGGTAAACAAATCAGCCCCCACCTGCTGATCTCGGAGATACGCACCATCGCAGCAGATGATTACTGGATGAGTCCTTGTTACCAGCAAAGTGCTGTAACCATTCATTTTACCTGGCAACCCGACTGGCCCGCCGTCAGTAAATTATTGCCGGTGATCGAAAAAGAGCTGGCTCCTTTTAATGCCAGGCCGCACTGGGGAAAGCTATTTACCATGCCGCCTTCCCGGCTGAAAGAATTGTATAAAAAGCTGCCGGACTTTCAGCAACTGCTTACCCACTACGATCCCAAAGGAAAATTCCGGAATAAATTCCTGGAGGAGAATATTTTCGGTAGCTAGTTTTTTCTTTTTACCGAACCCTGGCAAGCATCTTCTTCTTCAATCCCTGTCAACCAGATTTTCAGGCTTTTTGTTCTCTCTTCCGTTAATCCAGCCAGGTAATTATTCCAACACATGGGTTGAACACTCCCATAATAGCCATCTGGCCTTTCGGGATATTTTGCATTCATTTCCGCATCCCTGAATTGGATCCAGATCTTTTGCGCCTTTTTAAAGTTTTTAATGAATACCGTATCGGATTGGTACTCTTTCAAAATCTGTTGATAAACGGTATTGAGCTCTTTATCGGCTTTTTGGAAATCCTTGTGTGAGCTTTGATTCAGTTCCAACTGAGTTTGCCCAAAGCAAAGATTTATCATAACCAGGAAAAAAATGGAGGATAATAGTAGTCTTGTCATATGTACTATTTTATGGGCGTTGCTGTCCAACCGAATGCCACTCATGCTTTATTTCTATCATTAAAAGGGCATTGTCGAACTGAACAGAGCCCTTGGGGAAAATGGTTTCATCTTCGAAAAAACTGGACTGCACCGATGCCACCTGTAAAGGTTCCACCGCCCATTGTAATGTCTTTAGCTCAAGTCCCTCATATCGGGCGCCATTGGGCGAGTATCCCACAGCCCCGCCTTCGAAGAAGCGGGAAGCATTGTCCAGGTTTTGAAAAATGGAATGGGGATTAAAATTTCCCGTTTTTTCGGCATCAATGGAAATAGAGGTCCCATCAGTGCTTTTAAAAGCAACATGATAATGCCCGTCTCCTTCTTTCACATCAAATCGGGCATGAAAATGCCGACCCGGGAAAACCCGGCCGCCAACAACTGCCCCTTCTCTGTCCACTCAACGGCAATCCGATGCGCCCCGTTCTCAGAAGAAAGGCTAAGCCATTCCGGCATTCCCTTAGGCCGGATATTTTTAAGCCGGATCAGGCAAATCCCTACGATCGCTTTTTCCCGGTAAACTTTGGGGCGAAAAGGTCGCGGAATGATTTGTTGAATGATCGCCGGATCAACGGTAAAGTTGACCAGGATTCGCCTGTCGATTATGCCCTCTATGATGGGAATTTTCATGGTAATAGGTTTACCGCAATTTTATAATGGAAAAAATTTGACAAAACCCCTGTTATAATGGAAAAAATCCGTCATTTCAGGCAATTTAAACGTTATTTTGGAAAAATCTATCCCAGGGATTTCAATTTACCCCATCATGAAAAAGCTTTTTTCTCTTACCCAACTCCTCCTCTCCCTCTCCCTCATGGGCTCGTGCCAGGGTACCGGCAGCAACAGGAACAAGGAGTTGACAGTAGGCGACAGCATCCCTGCGTTCACCCTCACAGACCAGGACGGGCATCTCTTCAACAGCAGGGACCATATCGGGAAAAACAGCCTGGTGATCTTCTTTTACCCCAAAGATGAAAGCATGGTCTGCACAAAAGAAGCCTGTAGCTTCCGTGACCGGTATGCCGACCTCGTCAAGGCAGGGGCCATCGTCATCGGCATCAATGGAGGCTCCGTCGAAAGTCACAAAAAATTTCAGACCAATGACCGGCTACCCTACCCTCTGCTCAGCGATTCGGGCAACAAAGTGCTCAATGCATTCGGCGTACCCAGACAGTTCTTTATGACCGGACGCAAAACCTTTGTCGTAGACAAGACCGGTAAAATTGTGTTTACGTATAATTCCTCGCTGAAAGGCAGCCGGCATGCCGAAGAGGCGCTGGCCTATCTGCAAAAACATCCCTAACATCCATTATTGTCTATGAAAACCTGTAAGATCACTGTTAGGGATTGCGCTCCGGATGTGGGAGGGAGCAATTTCATCAAGGTAAAAATAGAAAAAATCTTCAAAGCTTACGAAGGAAATTCAGCGATATTAAATTAAAAGGTGCCTATCGGGCACCCTGCATTTTATTTTTAAGAAGCTGAAATTTTAGCCTTTTTAAGGTAATTCTTTGCTTCCTCGTTCTTTTCAGGAAACAAATCCCTATCCTTTAGTTTTGCAGCAACCAAAGACAACAGCCCCGATTTTGGCACCTTGACCAACTTCTTCGTATTTACTTTAGCTTTCATCTTATAAAGTTAAGATTTTTTCTTAATAGCACAGAAGTGTATTGCTTTCCCTTAATATAATCTTCTATAAGTATTTGATTTTCAATTTCCACAGAGCCACCATAGAATTTATATTCCTTTGTCAGGCCATCAAAATTCTTATCGACATAGCTTCTATAAATGTTTATCCGCCTATGAGCGTTCTTACATTCAGTCGGTCGGCATTTCTTCTTGCAGGAAAGATGGCAGTTATCCTGAAAAGCCTGTTTGCTATCACTCCCCCAGACCATCATCATTGCGTCTTCATAGGTCGTGAAGAATTGAGGGATGGTGCTAAGTACTGTATGGAAGACCTTATACGGATCTCCATTGTTAGTGGTCAAATCATCGGAAATCGAATCGGTATCGGGATCATAATCACCGAATCCCAGGTTATATACTCGCATCCCCTGGAAGTCCAAAACGTAAGCATATTGAACAGCTTTGATGATGTCGCTTTCACCTTCACTCACGAAAAAATATTGAATGCCGGTTTCTGTAATATTGTCTACAGTTTCATAGATGTCAGGAAAAGTGCTCATTTTTATGATCGATAACGTGGGATTAAAAGTAGGAAGTTCTTGGCGAATTATTAAAAGATCTTAATACCGGCATGATGTGAATGCTCTATATAATTATACCTTCATTACCTTCAGAATAGGGTGTTCAACGGGCACGAACATTCCCTTTTATCCGCTCTCTCATCAAAATCAGCCGCTTGTGTATTTTCCCGGTCAGAAATCTAATTTTTATCAATATTTTCATTAATTCGCGCCTGCCCGGCTTAACCAAAACATACTACACATGAGACAGCATTGCTATTCTTTATTGATAAGCATCCTTTTTTTCATTACGAGTCTTACCCACGCGCAGGCACAGCCTATTCCCAGCCCCAAAGAACATTTCGGATTCTCTATCGGAGACAACTATCAATTAGCCAATTTCACTCAGACAGAAGCTTACTTTAGAAAACTGGCCGCCTCCTCCGACCGGGCCAAACTCATCGGGATCGGCCAAACAGAAGAAGGTCGCAGCCAGTTCACGATGATCGTCACTTCTCCCGAAAACCTGAAGAAGCTGGATCATTATAAAAGCATTTCCCAACAACTCGCGCATGCCGAAGACCTGACCGACGAACAGGCTCATGCCCTGGCCGCCGAAGGTAAAGCCGTCGTATGGATTGACGGAGGGCTCCATGCCACGGAAGTAGTAGCCACCCACCAGCTCATCGAGACGGCTTATCAACTCCTCAGTCGCAAAGACCCGGAGACAATGCGCATACTCGACAACGTGATCATCCTGCTTACCCATGTCAACCCGGACGGACAGGAACTGGTATCCAACTGGTACATGCGGGAGCCCCGGCCGGAGAAGCGTAGCCTGGAAGGCGTACCGATACTCTACGAAAAGTATGCGGGACATGATAACAACCGGGATTTCTTCATGCTCAACCTGAAAGAAACACAGAATATCGGCCGTCAGCTCTTCGTCGAATGGATCCCCCAGATCATGTACAACCATCACCAGGCAGGTCCCGCCGGCTCCATATTAGCAGGTCCCCCATACCGGGATCCTTTTAATTATGTGTTCGATCCCCTCATCATTACCAGCATCGACGCCGTAGGCGCCGCTATGAACAATCGCCTCAATATCGAAGGCAAACCCGGCTACACACAACGCTCGGGATCCAGCTTCTCCACCTGGTACAACGGAGGATTACGGACCACTACTTACTTTCACAATATGATCGGACTGCTGACGGAGATTATCGGCAGCCCCAATCCATCCGAAGTGCCCCTGATCCCCCAACGCCTGATCCCCAATGGAGCTACGCCCAATCCGGTCGTACCGCAGAAATGGTTTTTCCGGCAGTCCATCGATTATTCCGTTTCGTTGAACTATGCCGTGCTCGATTATGCCGCCCGCTATCGGGACGAGCTGCTGTACAATATCTACAAGATGGGCCGCAACTCCATCGAACGGGGCAGCCGCGACACCTGGACCCTGTCCCCCAAACGGATCGCAGCAATGAGCCAGCTCTATGCAGACGCGCCGAAACCAGCCGGAGCCCGGACGAGTCCGAGGCAGGCGGGCAGCGACTCAGCCAAAGCAGGCGCAGACTCGTCGCAGGCCCACACCGATTCATCGGCAACGGTTTCCGGCGAACGCCCCGACCCGAATGCCATCCCCACAAAATATTTCGATAGTGTCATGCGCAATCCCGCCCTGCGCGATCCCCGGGGATATATCATCCCTTCCGATCAACCTGATTTTCCCACAGCCGTCCGTTTCCTGAACGCGCTGATCCGGGCGGGTATCCTTGTACATAAAGCCAACGCTGCCTTCACCGTAGCAGGTAAGACTTACCCCAAAGGTTCCTATATCGTCCGAACCGACCAGGCCTTCCGCCCCCATGTATTGGATATGTTCGAACCGCAGGATCATCCGAATGATTTTCTCTATCCCGGAGGTCCCCCGGTCGCGCCTTACGATGCAGCAGGATGGACCCTGGCCTTTCAGATGGGCGTACAGTTCGACCGCATCCTGGAGGGGTTCGAAGGCTCCTTTGTGAGAGTACCTTATGGCGAACTGCAATCCGCTCCCGGACAATTCGATGGCGACGGCTCCAAGGGCTATTTGCTGGATGCCCGCTCCAATTCATCTTTTACGGCGGCCAACGACCTGCTAAAAGAGGGTCTCGAAGTATTCCGGGTCCCGGCAGGATCTGATGCCGGCCTCAACGCGGGCGCCAGCCCCGGTTCTTTCTATGTCGCCGCCAGCTCCAAAGCGCAAAAGATCCTGGGAAAACAAACCGGCGAACGGGGAATTACCGTACATAGGGTATCCAAACGCCCTGCGGAGCTTAGGAAGATCAGCCCGGCCCGCATCGCACTCTGGGACAATTACGGCGGCTCCATCCCCTCCGGCTGGGAAAGATGGATCATGGAACAATATCATTTCCCCGCAACGGTCCTTTACCCGAAAGATATCGATGCAGGCAACCTTCGCTCCAAATATGATGTTCTTATATTCGTAACGGGCGCGATCCCGGCAGTCGCCGCAGAAACGGGAGGAAGAGGCTTCTACCGGAGGAACGAGCCCAAACCCGAAGAAATCCCGGCAGAATACCGGCCGAGACTGGGACGCATCACCCCGGAGAAATCCATACCCGAATTAAAGAAATTCCTGGAAGCAGGCGGTCATATCGTAACGATCGGATCCAGCTGCAACCTGGCCTTTCAACTGAAACTGCCCGTCCGCGACGCCCTGGTGGAACTAAGCAATGGGAAAGAGAAAAAATTACCCGGCGAAAAGTTCTATATCCCCGGCAGCCTCCTGCGGGTAAGCATAGACTCCAGCAGCCAGCCGGGATGGGGAATGAACGGGAACGCAGATGTCTACTTCGACGAGAGCCCCGTTTTCACCATCACCCCGGAAGCTTATTCAAAGGGAGAAGTACGGCCGATCGCCTGGTTTGCCAATAATAAACCGCTGCGTAGCGGATGGGCCTGGGGACAGGCTTACTTACAGGATGGAGTAGCTGCTTTTGTCGCATCGGTAGGGCAAGGAAAGTTATATGCCTTCGGTCCTGAGATCACTTTCCGCGCCCAGACACATGGAACCTTTAAATTCTTATTCAATCAACTATATTTGACCCCAGATAAATAAAAACTTTCACTGTCAACAAGGGGTCTCCCCCAACACTTCCCGGGCCAGTCCCGGGATTTTTTTGTCCAGGGGCCACCACCACCGGCTTAGGGCTGGAGAATGGCCGCCCAACACATTATTTTCCAATATAATATAAGCGAATTTTTTTTCCGGTTTCCATATTACGGTCCCTCTAAAAATCGTTCTATAGAGGATACCCCGGAAGACATTAAAAATATTTACCTATGATCACCCTGCGCCCCTTCTTAACCGCTTGTTGCCTACTCGCCCTGTCGGGTCTGTATGCCCAGACAAGGACGCTGTACAATTACCAGGAGCTCTCCCACCTGTATTATGAAAAACAAAAGGACTCCCTGAAGAAGGTCTGGGTCTGCCCCACAATCTATAAGGACAAAGCCACCCAGAAAAAATATAAGGAATTCTGGGATGACCGGACCGGCTTTATCACGGAGGCCATCACCCATGACAATTATGTCCACGAAAAAGACGTAGTGGCCTATATAGAAGACATCATCAGTCAGCTGACACAGGCCAATAAGCAACTGTTGCCTGTAAAACCTTTTTTATTGATCGACCGGAGCCCTTCGGTAAATGCTTACTCTACCGGGCAGAATGTCATCGCCGTTAACTTAGGCCTGATCTCTTATGTCCAGACGCGGGAAGAACTGGCGCTGGTCATCGCACACGAACTATCTCATAACATCCTGGAACATACCGACAACGCCATGAAGCAAAAGGCGGAATGGCTTACTTCGGACGAATACAAGCAATCCCTGAACGCCGTGCTCGACTCCAAATACGAGCGGCTCTCCCGGTTGAAAAAAGTCCTGGAAGGTTATTCTTTTAGCCGGGGTAGGCACCAGCGTTACCACGAAAGCGAAGCCGACTCCCTCGCCGTCGTCTTATTGAAGAAAAGCAATATCGCTTTCAATGCCGCTTACTTTCTCCGGCTGGACAGCTCGGATATCCTATACCGCCAGCCCCTGAAGAACCCGGTAAAAAATTATTTCACCGCTTACCAGCTCCCCTTCGAGGAAGCCTGGACGAAACAGCGTTCCAAAGGGCTTTCCACCAGGGCTTATAACTTCAAGGACACGACCAACATCGCCGATTCCCTGAAGACCCATCCTGATTGCGTGGACCGCTATGCCCGCACCCGTAACCAGACTACCCCCAATGCAAAATACACTCCTATCCCTGCATCGATAAGGGACAAAGCGACCAAGATGCTGATCTGGAACATGTACTATAATATGAGCCTTACCCCCTGCCTGTACCGGATCCTCCTGGAAAAAGACAAGGGCAACACAGATGAGTGGTACGATTTCATGGTGAACAATATATTTGCCGCTTTATATTATTCGGACAGAGAAATGCACCGGTTCAACGCGATCGGCGTTACTCCTAAGGAATATATCTCGCAGAATTATTTCGAGCTGCAGACCATGTTCCTGCAGATCCCCCGGGAAAATCTCGAACAGTATTGCAAGACTTTCCAGAACGAAGCTTTCTGGAAAGACATGACCCCGGCCGAAAAAGCATTAAAAAACCTCATGGTTACCCTGGCGCTCGATCCGGATAATTCCGACAAGAATAAGGCTAAAGCCGCCAAAGAATTCAAAGCGAACAACTCGGCCAGCATGTACTGCGAATTCGCCGACGATTTCGAAAAGAAATAGCAAACCCTAACAATCCAATATCAATGAAAAAGCTGCTAGTAGCCCTGCTCCTGTTCCTGACGGTCATGCAATACGCCCAGGCCCAAACAAAAGTTTTTAAAGAGGTCGGCGAAGAGATCTCCTCCCAGGTAAAAGCCATCGTACAGGACAACGCCCTGGTCGGTTACCTGGTCTTCACACAACTGGAGAAGGCAAGTGAGGACTCCTTCAATTACAAGATCACCATCATGGACGAGAATCTGAACGATATAGGCGCCATCAATTTCCGGGAGCAAAAGCTCATTCTCCAGGGGGTGTCGCTGGAACAGGATGTCCTCTGCCTGGCCTATTTGAAAAGCAATGTCTATGGCAATGAATTCAAGACTAAGAAGGAATGCCGGAGCGTCATGCTCAACACCAAAGATTTCATCTTCACGCAGTTCCTCAGCCTGAACGGCAAGATCCTCAACACCAATTCCATTAAGGCGGAAATACTATATACCCTGAACCCTTATGGCAGCAGCGGCCATTGGACGGCAAACGGTAAGCTGCAACATAACATACAGATCAAAAATATACCCCAGCGCGGATTTGCCTGCTTCTATGGGGATGAGAAAAAGAACAACCTGGTGATCTTTAATCCGGACGGGCGGCTCGGCTGGCAAAGGCCCATAAAAGAGGATGCCACCGGCTACCTCATGCTGGCTTCCGACCAGGATGTTTATCTGCTCATGAAACAGAAAGACAAGATGCTGGAAGGCGGTTATGAATTATTGGGCTTTAATATCAAGGATACCGCCATTTATCCAAAATATATTTTAAAAGACAAACAGGGGAACTCCCTGAAAGTATTGACTTTCGCCGATGATCCCGTCACCGGCAAACCCTATCTTTCCGGCACCATCATCGATCCCCGGAAAGGCAATAAGTTTGAGGAGGGAAGACAATTGGCAAACGGCACTTATTCGGGTGTTTTTACCATTAACCTGAATAATCATAAAAAAGGCGGCATCAATGAGGAATATTCTTATTGGGCCGACGGCTCCAAGCCTTTTATGTCTAAAAAGGGGCTGTTCATCGACAAGGACGCTTATCTCCGCTATATGCTTTCTTTCAAAGATTACCAGGGTAATACCTATTTTACGGGGTCTTCTTTTGTCAAAAAACCCAGATGGGGAGCCATCGTGTGTGCAGTCATTTTTTCACCACTCATTCTACCCCCTATTGTAGTTTTAGGCAACGGCGGCGCAGCAAAATGCAAAATAAAAGATCCAATATTACTCCGGCAGGATGCCAAAGGAACTTTGTCTTATGAAAATTCGATTCCCGGTAACAAAGGAAAGTCTTATGTGTCTTTTTTCCCCCTGGATTTTTATGATGGCAGGAGTTTTTACCGGGTGACCAATGCAGATACCAGGACAGACTATGTAATTCTCGACGATGTAAAAGATATCGTGATCTATAATGTCACCCAGAAGAAAGTGCAGCGCACCATTCCCCATAAAGACGGGAATATCCTCACCACTATCTTCCCTGCGAAAGAAGGGCATGTGATGGTGTCGGAATACAATAAAAAAGAAAAATATACCCGGGTATCGATCGAAGCGCTGTAAAGCTTGGCCGGGACGCTCAACCGGAGCGGTCCCGGTCCTTTAACGGATCTCGATCCAGGGATCAGCCGCCGCCGCCTGGCCCACCGGGACCTCCCGCGCCGCCGCGCCGGCCGCCGCCTCCTTTTGCTCCAACCAACCGAAGGGAACACAGCTTTCCGGGGACAGGCCGTTGTCCCGCAATACCTTTTCGAAGGCAGCCGTATGATGGGCGTCCACCGCTACCAACAGCCCCCCGCTGGTCTGTGGATCGGCGAGGATCTGTCGCTGCCTTTCGGTGATCGGACCGATCTTATGCCCGTAGCTGGCCCAGTTACGGTCCGTCCCACCGGGAATAGATCCCTGGTACAGATATTCATCGAGCATGTCGAGTTTGGGTATTTTCTCAAACTCGACAACAGCCTTCACCTGGCTGCCTTCGCACATCTCCGACAAGTGTCCCAATAATCCGAAGCCGGTGACATCCGTCATCGCTTTTACATAGTCCAGCTTGCCTAATACTTCCCCGATCTTATTTAAGCGGGCCATTAACTGAGGAGCGATGGCCGCATGTTCCGGCTTTAAGAGTCCCTTTTTCTGTGCCGTGGTCAAGATGCCGACTCCCAATGGTTTCGTGAGGTATAATTTACAACCGGGAGTGGCCGTTGAGTTTTGTTTAAGATCTTGGGTAGCCACGATGCCATTTACCGCCAGTCCAAATACCGGCTCCGGGCAGTCGATACTGTGCCCTCCGGCAAGCGCGATCCCCGCTTCCGCACAAATGGCCCGGGCCCCTTCCAGGACCTTCTGCGCCAGTTCGGGAGGCAGCTTGCCGATCGGCCAGCCCAATATGGCGATCGCCAATACCGGCCGGGCACCCATCGCATATACATCACTGATAGCATTGGCGGAGGCGATCCTGCCGAAATCATAGGCATCGTCCACAATGGGCATAAAGAAATCAGTGGTTGCGATCAGCGCCAACCCATTGCCCATATCATACGCAGCTGCATCATCCCGGGTATCGTTGCCCACCAGCAAGTTCGCGTCGGCCGGGTATTTTACGGAGCTGTGAAGGATCTGATCCAATACGGCCGGGGCTATTTTGCAGCCGCAGCCTGCTCCGTGGGAATATTGGGTGAGCCGGATAGTTTCCATGGGTCTATGTTTTGTTGGTTGCAAAAAGTAATGAGTTGTCTGGCATTCCCCACCGGGTCGATGCGGCCAAGGGCAAGCGGGTAGACGGCGGAAGGCTGTCTATTGTCCAGGCAATGACGATAAGCTTTATCATAATACACCAGTACCTGCTCAATAAAATCGGTCATCCTGCCTTCTTCAATAGCTTGTATGGCCAGCCGGGTCCGCAGTGATCCCAGACGTTTGGTGATCCTTTGTACGGACGCTATTAAGAAATCCTTGTCCAGGCTGCCGTATTCCCCGGTAAGAAAGCAGAGGCGCTCTTCCATGGGGATATCTATCCGGATCAGCGGGGCCCGCAATAGCTGCCGGAATATATTTTGGGGGACCGATCTTTGTCCGATCGTCACACTCTCGTCTTCTATCCAGATCCTTTTACCGGGATCCATTTTTAACAACTCCGCAGCCAGCAGGTTTTCAAACTGTTCCTGGCTGGGCTGTTTCATTTTCCCCAGGGATCCAAAGGCGGAACCCCGGTGTTGCGCAAGTTCCTCCAGGTTAATAACCTGTTCCCCTCTTTGGAGGAGTTCCTGCAGAACACCGGTCTTACCGGTGCCGGTGTAACCACCCAGGACTACAAAAGGATATTCCTTGGTAAAAGCCTCGATCCCGGCCCTTCTATACGCTTTATAGCCGTTCTTTAAAGTAGCGACCTTAAATCCATACAGGTCGAATGCCCAGGCCATGGCTCCGCTGCGCATTCCTCCCCGCCAGCAGTGGACAAGGACTTTTCTATCCGGGGCGATCCGTTCCGCTTCGCGGATAAAATCCGCCCATTTCGGTCCGGTCAGCTCAAATCCCAGTAAGATAGCAGCTTGTTTGCTAACCTGTGTGTAAGTCGTGCCGACCTTGACTCTTTCTTCATTGGAGAAGATCGGGATATTACAGGCGCCGATAATATGGCCCTGTTCGAATTCCGCCGGCGTACGCACGTCGATGACCGGAGTATTTTCCGCAGCCGTTAAAAATTCGGAAAGTGTTAATTGCTGGATCATGAAATGGAGGTCCAAATCTAATCCATTTCAGGCAAACCGGTGATTTATGTCGCCCGGTCATTGGTATTGCGGATCCCATAAAGCTCATAGCCGCCAGGATGAGGCCCGCAATGCCCAAAATGGATAGAATAATCCCCAGTCCTCTCTTTTCTATATATTTAATTTTTAGTTAGTTATGCCTCACACCCAGGCCTCCCGCCTATGGCATGATAATAGCCCCTATCTAATTAATTCCTTCACTATTAAAATATACTAACTATGAAAAAGCTATTATTTCTATTGCTCGGGGCAGGCCTCACAACCATATCTTTTGCACAAACCACACCCAAGAAAGTGGAAGAAAAGGAGTTGCGCCATGACATCCGGGAAAAACGCGAAGAAAAGCATGAAGTAGCCAAGGATCTGTCGCATCTAAATATAAAAAAGGCCAAAGCCGATCATAAGGATGTGGTAACTGAAAAAAAAGCGGAACGCCGGCATGCGGCACAACTAAAAAGACATGGCGTGAAGCATCCTGTGTCCAGGGCCAAGCACCAGATCCATGCACAGGACGAAGCGAAAAAATATCAGTAAAATAAATTAAAAAAGCCCGTAAATTGAAAAGCCCGGCCGCCGGCGATTATCGTCGACGACCGGGCTTTCTTATGACCAGCCAGGTCTATTCCCGACCGGGCGCGTTCAACTTAACGGCGCATCCTTTATAGAATTGATTTTTATACCACACATTCATTCGATATTCATATAAGTGATCCCCGATCCCGTCATTGCAGAATCCGGGGGCGATGGAGATCTTCAGGGGATTACCGCCTTCGGTCGTAATAGAATAAACGATACTGTCCTTCGTGATCGAAGGTTTCTCGATGGGCACGATTACCGGCTTCCCGGCGGCTGCCAATTTAAACAGGATAAATTTCTCGTTGTCGATCTCCACGCTCCAGAAAGGGTCGCTGCCGATCCCGATCAGATCGACGCCTTCGGTCTTCTTTTGTTTCCAGGCGGGATTTTCCGGAGCCGTATTCTTTTTAAACAGCACATATTGCCGGGACAGGGAATCCGAAATCCGGGTGCCGTTGTTCTCAATATTGATGAGGCTGTCTTTGGTCAACCGGTACTGAGCGGACACTTTATCATTCATGTACAGGAGGAATCTTCCTTTCTCTTTCTCCCAGGTGCCTTCTACTTTTTTGGCAGGAATGTTCTTTCCCAGTTCCAGCTCTTCCATTTTAAAATGCTCATCGCTTGCGAAGAGAATGGTACGCTGGATCCCTTCACAATTTTTACAGGGCAACATTCCCTGGTAAAAACCCACTAAAGTGGTATCGTAATGACCTGCATTGATAATGGAATCTTTAACGATCACCATGGTATCCGTAACAACTTTGCTTTCGGGAGCAGGTTTATCACCAAATTGATCACAGGAAGCTAATCCGAAAAAGAACAGGCATAAGAGCCAAAATGGGCTGGTTTTCATACGTAGGGGGATTTATGTATATACGATCCCGATCGGTTTGATCGGGATCATGCTACTAAACGGAATTAGTTGCCTGATATTGCCTTTTAATGTTCTCTTGTTCTTTGCGGCCTGGGCAGTTGCACGGGATTGGCGATCCCATCCAGGTCGTATACGATTTTCCCTCCCTTGATCGTCATTTCACATTCCAGTTTGTGCGAGGACTGTATCTTATAGCCGGTATAATCGAAAAATCCGAACTTGCCTTCCCGCAGGCCCAGTATCGCTACATCGGCGATCCCTCCTACGGAAAGATTCCCCAATTCTTCCCGTTTGATCTCACGGGCAGGGTTCCAGGTAACTGATTTTATTACGGAATCCAGTTCCATGCCCATCGCCATGAACTTCGACATAATATTCAGCAGGTCCTTCATAGACCCGTTGTCGCTCCGCGCATGAATATCCGTGCTCAGTGAGTTGGGATACCAGCCGCTTTTCAGAGCCGGCAGGGCCTGTGAAAAAGCAAAACTGATCTCTCCATAACCCACATCGAAAACAATTCCCTTTTTCTGGGCGGTCCAGACAAAAGGTTTGACCTTTTTCGTGACCGTGTCCACAATAAACTCACGGGTAGTCAACTGGCCAAAGCAATGGGTAAAGATATCGCCCGGGCGCAGGTGCTTCACGAATAATTCCTCGATCGACAAGGGAGGAAAATTGCCGCCGAAATCGATCATAACGGGAATATTGGCAATAGTGCCGGCTTTCACCGCTTCGTCAACCGGTGTCCATTCAGGACCTTCATAATGTGCCACTTTCACGCCCACCACATAATCCCGGAATTGTCTCGCAACGAGGGCCGTCATCTTCCCATCCATATCCTTCGTATTCTGTTCATAGGGGCCGCCCCGCATGCCTTCTCCTACGATATTCAGCAGGGCCAGTACCCTTGTTTGCGAATTGTCGATCACCTGCCTTTTAAAAAGGGGGAAATTACGCCAGCCGGCACACCCGGCATCCACGACAGTCGTAACCCCGGTACGAAAAGTAAATCCATCCGGGACAATGGACGCCATCCCGTTACCATAGGTATGATCCGGTTCGGTGCCATAAAAGACATGTGTATGGATATCGATAAGTCCCGGGGTCACATAGAGCCCGCTGGCATCGACGACCTGTACCGCCCGTTTGCCATCGATATTTTTAGCAATATCCGCGATCTTGCCGTCGTCGATAGCAATATCCATTACCTCATCGATATTATTCTTCGGGTCGATCACATGCCCTCCCTTAATGACGATCGCATACTGTTGCGCCCGGACCAACTGCCCGGCGCAAAGTATGGCTAATAGGATGTATAATTTTCTCATACTGCTGATTTAGATATACTGATGCCGGTTTAGGCTTTCGACAACTCTTCTTTGATCCGGGTGGCAACAATTTTTTCCTGGCCGGGTTTCAACATCCACACCGTCACGGTAACCCCGTGTTCCTGTGCGCTTCCTACTTCGATGGAAGGACTGCCGTTCCGGAGTTTTTCCTGCAGCTCTTTCCCGGTCAATTTCAACTTACCGGCATCCCAGCTAATCGCCAGCGTAGGCGTAATATTTCCCAAAGGAGGCACCGTGACGGCGGTAGCAACGCCATTGACCGATTTAGCGGCATTTTCAATGACCGCAGTAGCCGCTTCCCATTCCTTCCATTCCTTATCATGATCCTGGTGGATATAATGATCTAAGGCAACATACATGGCCAGGATCTCTTCCTTGTTGACTTTCGTTCCCCGGCCGACGTTAAATCCACGGGGAGGCATGCTCAGGCGGGCGGCGGCGACAATTTCTTTCTTTCCCATCAACAGTCCGGCGCTCTGCGGGCCCCGCATGCCCTTTCCACCGGATATGGCCACAAAACTAAAGCCCATATCATTAAATTTCCAGAGGTTGGAGACAGGGGGCACATCGGCCGCGATGTCGATAGAAGTGGGGATGCCGTGCTTACGACCGATCGCTATCCACTCCTCGTGTTTTATCTTTCCTTTGTCTGCTTCTATATTCAGGAAATGTAAAAGGGCCGTCTTTTCATTGATCGCATTCTCTACTTCTTCGGCCGTCTCTACATAAATTAGTTTGCAACCCGTATTCTTCAGGGCGTGATTGTACACGATCGTGTGCGCTTTCTGAATGATCACTTCCGACTTCATGCCCGTCCCTTCCAGGTGCGGGAGCTGTTCCACTTTTGTCTGGTCCATACCGGTCAGGATGCCCGCCAATCCCAGGGTCATCGCAGAGAAGGCGCCGGATGTCACTACGGCCGATTCGGAATGCACCAGGGCGGCGATCTTCTCCCCGACTTTGTCCTGCAGTTCGTCGAGAAAGCAAAAATCCTTTGAGGCGTCGTTGATGGTTTCCAATACAAAATCGTGCATGAGGGAGCCGGTCATGGCCGTATAGGTGCCTGCGGCATTAATAAAAGTGCGGATGCCCAACTCTTTAAAGAGATCCCGCTTTGCGCGGGGAGAGGCAGGGCCGGGGGTTCCGGATACGGCGCCGGTTGGGTCAGCGGGACCGGAGGTCCTGACGGGAGCGGCTTCGGCAGATTGCAGGGACAAAGCGGCTCCGCCGGCTAATGGCAGAACGGAAAGATATTTGATCAATTCTCTTCTTTGCATAACAGTTTATTTTGGTAGGCGAACAAAGTTCCGGCGCATTAGCACCGGATCGAATTATGCGTAGGCAATGCAATCCATTTCCACTAAAGAATTTCCGGGTACGCCGCCCTTGGCAACGGCTACCGTAGTACGCACCGGCGGCTTTTTCCCAAAGCGTCCTTTGTAGACTTCGTTCATGCCGTTGTAGTCGGCAATATCATTGAGGAATACGGTAACCTTTAATACTTTCTCCATAGAAGAGCCCGCCAGGATCAGTTCCTTTTCCAACTCCTTCAGCACATGATCCGTATGTGATTTGATATCCCCCTCGAAATGCGCGCCTTTACCGGCGATAAATATTAACCCATTATACTTGGTGTTGCCGGCGAACAAGGGCACATCCTGGTCTGGTACAGCATGCTGAGAAGGATTAGCGGGAGCAGCGCCGGAAAGGAGTTCGGCGCTTTTGCCGGTAGCATTAGCGGAAGTTTCCGCCTTGACTAAAAAAGGGGTTGCAACCAGGCCGGCAACGGCGGCCAATAGCTTTTTTAAAGCGCTTCTGCGTTGTGTTTCCATAATATATGCAATTAATTTGCACCAATGTAGACAATTTTTAAAAACGATGGCTTTATTTCTGCAAAAAAATTGCAATTATTAGTGGAAATATTCGAGGGCCCTTATTGCAAATTTTGCAAATGGTGGGAATGTGAGAGGGCCTCTTCCAGTAATTCAGCAATACTGATCTCCAGGAGAGCGGCGACATCATACAAGCGATCGAGATGAATGGGTGTCTTTCCCGATTCCAGTTTGCTGTATGCATTTTGAGAAATACCCAGCTCATCCGCCATAAATTGCTGGGAATAGTCTTTGTTTCGTCTTAACTGCCTTATTCTTTCTGCAATGACCCGGGAAAAAAAGAGAGGATCGGTATTCATGGCAATGGATTTTATGATTAATTGATCATCACCCCCTGGTGATGGCTCCAGAGTTTTGCATACAAAGCATTCTGCTCCAGTAATTGCGGGTGGGTGCCTTGTCCTGCCAGCTTGCCCTCCTGCAATACATTAATACTATCCGCATTCATAATCGTACTCAGGCGATGGGCGATCACGATGACGGTCCGGCCCGTCTCCCTGAACTGCTTAATGGTATGTTGCACGTACAACTCCGAAACAGGGTCCAGGGAAGAAGTAGCTTCATCCAGGATCAGGATTTCCGGGTCACGGTAGAGCGCTCTGGCAATAGCCAGTCTTTGCCTTTGTCCCCCGGAAAGATTGACCCCATGTTCGCCCAGCATCGTACCAAATCCAGCCGGCAGCTTCTCGATAAATTCAACGATCCCCAATTGGCGGGCAATAGCCAATACCCGGTGCACATCCGGCTCGAATTCACCAATAGCAATATTCTCTATAATCGTACCCGCAAAAAGATCGATATGCTGGGGTACCACACTGACCATTTTCCGAAGGCTCTCCGTCTCCATATATTTGATGTCAACACCCCCGATGGTGATCCCCCCATCCTCCAAAGGATATAAATTTTGCAACAAGGACATCAGCGTCGATTTGCCTGAGCCACTTTCGCCGACGATCGCCGTAATTTTCCCTTTCTGCACCTGCATGGTAAAATTCGAAAATACACAGGCCCTGCTGCCGTAGCGGAACGAGACATTGTTAAACACAATATCCCCCATCCCCTCCCGCTGCACGATCAGTTTGTCCCGGTTCTCCTCTTGCTCCAGGTCCATAATTTCAAAAAGGCGATCGGCCGCAATCAACGCATCCTGCATGCTTTTATTCGCCCCGATCACACTCATGGCAGGACCGGTGAAATAGCCTGCCAAAGCATAAAAGGACAATAGCTCCCCGGGACTCAGCTGGTGGTCGATAACGAAGGACGCGCCCGCCCATAACAGGATGATCACAATAGCATTCGTAGCATAGGAAGCGTAATTCCCCAAATATATATTCGCCCGGCCGGAACGGTAAATGGTCTTTAGCAAACGCACGAATTTCGTTTCCGTCTTTGTATTGGCATATCCTTCGAGAGAAAAGCGTTTGATCGTGATCACCGAATTCAGGGATTCCACCAGCTGAGCCCCCAGCTCCGCATTATTTTCCATGAGGCGCCGCTGGAACTTCTTATTGATCCGGTTACTGATCACATAGAGTAGAATATAAGCCGGGATAATGGTCAGCATCACCAACGCCAGCTTCCAGTAATAGGTGAACATCAGACCGAAGGAGAAAAGCACGATGAATACATTCACCACCAGCCCGATGGCAATGTCATTGATAAACAACCTGATCTTGACGGCATCGCTTATCCGGGAAGTGATCTCTCCCACCCGCATGGTATCGAAGAAGGGCTGCGGCAATTTCAGTAAGTGCTTATAATAGCCCAATATCAGCCGGGCATCTATCTGCTGCCCGATCTTTAAGGCAAAAATATTTTTCAGGTTGCCGATGAAGAGCTGGAAGGTGAGGATGAGCAGCATGACGATACTGAGCATATTCAGGAGGTTGCGGTTGCCCTCCACCAATACGTTGTCGACGATCTTCTGCACATAGATGGAAGTGGCCAGCCCCAGAATGGTATAGACCATGGCGCCAAACAAGGCCTGCAGGCTAACGGAACGGTGCGGCTTCAGCAGCGACCAGAAACGGGCAAAGTGAGAGCTTTTGGCATTCCCCGCTGCAAAACCTTCGTCGGGCGTCAGTAATACCAATACCCCGCTCCATTCCTTTTTAAATTCTTCGTGCGTCTGACGCTGATAGGCTCCCTGCGCCGGGTCCATGATCAGAATATATTTACGGGAAGTCCGGTAAAGCACCACGTAATGGTGCCACTGCCCTCTCACAATATGTGCGATGGCAGGCTGCGGGGTCTCGAATAAGGCGTCGAACGGGCCCCGCACGCCTTTAGCCTGGAAGCCCAGTTTCTCCGCCGCTCTGACCAATCCCAATACATTGGTGCCCTTGCTGTCGGTATGGGCATACTGCCTTATGCGGGCTACAGGGATCTGCAACCCGTAATACGCCGCTACCGATGCCAGGCAGGCCGCTCCGCAATCCGTTACATCGCGCTGCTTTACTTTCCCTTGTTTGGGGAGGCCTATAGCGGGAAAATCAAATTTCAGATGGGGCCATTTCATTTTCATGCGGGAGGATTCAATTCGGGATTAATCCAATCATCGGTCCGGTCGAATAATAATTGAAACAGGCTGCGTCGGGTGAGGATGAAGCGGGCCCGGAGACTCATCCCCTTTTTCAACTGCCCCTTCACCCCGTTCTTCAATTTCAGGGTGGTATTGTCAAAGCCACATTTTACTTTGAATACAGGCTGGTTGCCGGAAAGGGTGAAGTCGTTGTCGATGGATATTACTTTACCATCCAGCAAGCCCCACTCGTTATAGTTGAAGGCATCGACCTGGAATTTCACCGGCATTCCGATCTTTATATAGCCGATATCTTTGGGGGAAAGATAACATTCTGCCACCAGGTTGGCGTCCGGAGAGATAACGCCGACCAACTCTCCCTGCTGCAGGCTTCCCCCGGCATACTTACCGTTAAACTGCTGCAGGGTGCCGCTGATAGGCGCTTTGATCAGGTTCCATTCTTTCTCTTTCTCGAATTGCCGGGTATCCGTGCTCAGGCGCCCGCTTTCCACCCGGTACCGGCTGAGGTCGTCCTCCCAGATGCTACGCTGCTGTTCAACGACCGCCCGATATCCCGCCTCCGCCTTCTCATAGTCATACTTTCTGTCCAGGAATTCTTTCTGCGAAATGACTTTCCCGTCGAAAAGTTGTTTATTCATTTCATAATTGGTCTTTGCCCGTTCAAGGGTGGTCTGCTGCTCGGAGAGGGCCTGTTGATACCGGCTGTATTGCTGCCGGTATAAAGGGGAATGAAGTCGAAGGCTGCCCGGCCGGGAAAGATCACCCGGCCGGTTATGGGCCGTTAACAAGGTAAGGTCCCGGATATATTCTTCCCGCTGTCGGAGTTCAAAAGCTGTCTGGGATAATTTGTTATTGCTGAGGTCCTGTTGCAGGCGTATGAGTAGCTGCCCTTTCTCCACATGCTGCCCTTCCGTTACCAGTATTTCTTCAATGGTGCCGGATGCGAGACTATGCAGCTCATTTTTTTCCGCTACCGGTCTTACCAGGCCGGAAGCGTTGGCGGAGACATCGGTCTTAATAAAAGGCAAAGCGGCAAATACCGTTACCAGGACTGCCAATGAAGCGGTATAAATAAGCTGGGTTTTTACCTTCACCTTCGGCAGCCATGTATAGATAGAATCCTGAAGCGTCTCTGACGGGAAAAGAGTTGACATACCCTGGCCTTTTATTTTCAGTAACAGGCATAGAAAGGGCGGGCGTTAAGCGGTAGGATACATACGAGAAAACAACATAAATAGATTTGAAAAGGAAAAATAAATGCCGGCTGGGGAGACCGGCTGTTTACAACCTATAGCTATAATTTATAGCCATAGGTTGTTGTAAAAAAAAAGAGGCCTTTGTAAGTTTATGCCCTCAATAGCGGAAGCCGAAAAGCTATAATCCAGAGTAGGCAACACCATAAAAAAGATTACTATGAAAAATTTAGAAACGGCAGGATTCGCCCCGTTGTCAACAGAAGAACTTATCAACCTTGATGGCGGTGGACTGGTAACCAGCTTACTGACTACTGTCGAAGGAATCGTAAACCCCCTCGGAGCGCTGCTGGATTCCCTCATTAGCTCCCTCCCGCTCCCGACTCTTCCCGGGCTCCCCGGACTTCCTGGACTTTAAGAATTGTTCGCGCATAAAAAAGCAGCCGGCATGCCGGCTGCTTTTTTATTCAAAAACAATCCTGAACTCCGTCACACCGGGAGCAAGGGTCCTGAGAGAGAAATCGAAATGATGATTCAGCAGGATCTCTTTTATGACGGTAAGCCCCACTCCCTGCCCGTCTTTTTTGGTGCTATAGAACGGTGAGAACAGATGCTCTTCCATATCCGTAGAAACACCTTTACCCGTATCCCGGATGATCAGTTGTTTCGGATAAGCGGGAAAGAGAAGGATCGTGATTACCCCCTCTTCGTCGATCGCCTCCAGGGCATTCTTGATAATATTGATCAATACCTGCTCCATCTGCTGAAGGTCCGCGCTGATCATCAGGGGCCCTCCACCGGCAGCCGCCCGTCCGGCCCCCTCAACATCACTGCCACGGGCATCCCGGCCACCCCCACCTCGGCCCTGTTCATATCGGAACTGCACCTTCTTCTCCCCTGCCTTCAGTTGCATCAAATCCGTCACATTCTTTACCAGCCTTGCCAGATCGATCGTTTTTCTCTCCGGTACGGGGATCCGCACCAGGTCTGCAAAGTTGCGCATGAAAAGTTCCAGGTTATTATTTCGTTCCATGGCTACCCGGAGGGCATTGGTCAGCATCGCACTATGCAGCTGGGACTGTAAGGTCGATTGCAGAATGGAGTTGACCGGGCCGATCGTATTATTGACTTCATGCGCCATCATCCGGATCACCTTCCCATAGGTCTTCTTTTCCGCTAACAGGATCTCCGCCGTCAACTCCTCGATCATCACGAAGTGCCGGGGAAAGCCCCGGTCGATAAAATGAGATTTCTGTAATTTATAGGTCGCAGGACCATTTAAAGTCACCGTTTTTGACTGCCCCGACTGCAGGATTTTTATGGCCTGCAGGACCGGATGTGCAATGTCGTCCAGGGATTTGCCCCGTACCAGGTCTTCTTCCAGCCCCAATAGCTGCAGGGCTTTGGGGTTCACCTGCTGAATGCTTTCGTCGTAATCCAGGATCAGAATGCCCGTAGGAGAGGTAAAGACCAGTTTTTCCAGGAACAAATGTTGCTGCTCCTGCCGGGTCCGTTCCGTTCTCAGCTCATCGATCATGTGATTATATACTTCGATCAGCTTATCCATTTCATATTTCCCCGTCGCCAGGAACTTCACGTTAAAATCCTTGTCCTTGATCGCCTCCGTACCCCGCATTAATAATTTCAAAGGCCGTATCATCTCCGTATATAATTGCCAGGATAGCGCCACACTGACAAGGATCACCGCTTCGGAAACGATAAAAAGGACCTTATTTTCGGTAAAAATAAAATAGGACAAGACCAGGGCAACGAGGTGCAGGATCCCGACGAATAAAATATATTTAGTCCGCAGCTTCATCGTAGGGGATATTATATTTCTGCAGGCGGCGGTATAAGGCGCTGCGGGTGATGCCTAAGGATTTGGCCACCCGGGTGATCCGGTTCCGATGAAAATCCATGGCCCTGCTGATCATCTGGATCTCCATTTCCTCCAAGGTAAGGCTGCCGGGTTCCGGCAGAGAAGCCGGGGCTTTTCTCCTGCCCGCTGTTTCCAACTGCGATTGAAAATCGCCGGCATCGAGATTATCCTTTTTCGTGACGAGAATGGTGCGCTCCACCAAATTCTTCAACTGGCGGATATTGCCGGGTAAGGGCAACTGCTGTAACCATCGCATAGCATCCCGGCTCACCGTTAAATAGGGCCGGTTATAGAGTTCCCGAAGATTGTCCACGAAAAAATTCACCAGCAAAAGAATATCGCCCGCTCTCTCCCTCAGCGGAGGCAGCCGGATCGTGATCAGGTTGATCCGGTACAAAAGATCCTCCCGAAAAACACCCTGATCCACCAGTTCGGTCAGGTCGCGGTTGGTCGCACAGATTACCCGTACATCTACCATTTTCGTCCGGCTGCTGCCCAATACCTCATAGGTCCTGTCCTGCAAGACCCTTAATAATTTTACCTGGCTGCCCGGGTCCAGGTCCCCGATCTCATCCAGGAAAATACTTCCCTTATTCGCCATCTCGAAGCGGCCTACCCGATCCGTCTTCGCATCCGTAAAAGCTCCCCGTACATGGCCGAACATCTCGCTTTCGAACAGCGTGGTCGAAATGCCCCCCAGGTTCACTTTCACAAAAGGTTTGTTCTTGCGGAGGCTGTTCTGATGGATAGCTTCTGCCACCAATTCCTTACCGGTGCCACTCTCTCCCATGATCAGCACGGAAGCATCGGTAGCCGCGACATGCCCGATGGTCTTTAAAATATCCAGCATGCCAGGATCTTCCCCGATGATAGGCGTAAACTGGTAGCGGTCATCCAGTTTTACCCTGCTCAGCTTCTCCGTCTTTTTTTCCTGCAAATTCAGCAAAGTATTGATGGATTGCAGCAGATGGTCGTTATTCCAGGGTTTGTTGACGAAGTCATTGGCGCCGGTCTTCATACCTCTCACCGCAAGGTCGATCGTGGCCCAACCCGTGATCAGGATCACCGGCACGGCAGGATGCAGCTGACGGATCTGCTGTAGCAACCGGATCCCTTCTTCCCCGGAGGTCTCCATCGAGAAGTTCAGGTCCAGGATGATCAGGGAAGGAGTATTATGATGCAGGAAGGCCAGGGCCTCATTTGGAGAGGAGGACTCTTTAGCCGCATAACCTTCCTCCTGCAATAACAGCAGCAGGGACGTTCTCACGGCTATATCATCATCGATTATCAGTATCATAACATGGACGGCAATTTAGCATTTTTATTCTTCATCCGCGGCCGGGCGCGCTCATTGGCCGCCGGCGGGCGGCCACCGCCCGTCGCGGCCGGACCTAATCTTCGTGCAGCGCTACCGCCGGATAAATAGCCGCGGCCTGTCTGCCCGGATACAAAGAGCAGATCAGCACCAGCCCATAAATAAATAGTACGGATAAAATAATTCCCGATATATAGACGCCCGCCGGCAGATCAAACACATTCAGCAACGGAAATTGCACGGCAAAAAAGATTCCGATAATTAAAGACAAGGTAGCGATGATCAGGGATTCGCTGACCAGCTGAGCCGACACGGATTTTCCGGTCGCGCCGACCGCCCTGCGCAGTCCGATCTCTCCCCTCCTTTTATTGATATTATACCATAGTACGCCGAATAATCCCAGGGCCACATTGATGATCAGAAAACAGGCTACGATCAGCAGCACAATGATGGGCACCAGGATAAAATAATTGATCGTTTGTCGTTTATTGGCCAGGTGCTCGATCTCGATATTGGCCGTTTTCATATAGTTGGCCAGGGTCTTGTACAGGCGGCCTTCAAAGGCGGCATCCGCATCCGGCGCCACCTTTATCAATATTCTGTGCAACCAGTGGGAAGAGGCCGTATCCAATCGATTATAAAGCCCCAATCCTGCAATGCCATAATCACCACTTACTTTTACATCCTCCACCACGCCAATGATCTTTCTCTTGTCCTTGTCGTCATCATCGCCAATGAGTTTGCCCACGGCACTCTCTGATCCGAACAGTTTTTCCTTCAAACTTCTGTTGATAATGATGGGCGTATTTTTTGCAACGGCATCCTGTTTATTAAACCAGCGCCCCTCCAGCACCTGCATATTCAATACCGTTGCATAGGTATCCTCTACCTGGTACCAGTTCACGTGGTCGAACTTTTTGCCGTTGAAAGAGATCCCGCCCTGGCTTATATTCTGATAAAAAGGAAGATTGTCGCTGCTGAAACTTATTTCCCGGACCGGTGGCATGGATTTCAAAGTTCCCCGCAGGGTCTCGTAAAACCGGATCAGGGAATCGGCATTGTCCGTTCGCAAAGTGTTATTGTAACTGACCACCCATACATTTTCGAACTCCATGCCCATGGGCTTTTTATAATTCCGGTAATAATAGACCAGCGAGGTAAATACGGCAAACATGACCAGGAAGGATAGCAGCATCTCGGATATCAATAAAGCATTTTGCTTTTTCTTATTCCAGATCAAGGCAAATAAATGTTTGAACATATAAATTGATTAAGGGATGAGGGATCTTTTACCTACGCCTTTAAGGCATTTACCACGTTCAGCCTCGACATACGCCAGGCGGGATATACCCCCGATAGCAGGCCAAAGACGAGACAGATCAGCAACGCAATAAATAAGACCGTAAAGTTTAACGACAAGATGAGGTTGGGGATAAGGTTGGCGCCGTTAATGACCTGCAGAATGATCACCGATAACAACACCCCGATCGCTCCCCCCAGGATCGTCAGGATCAGGTTCTCTACCAGGAACTGGTAGACCAGGGTCCGGGAAGAGGCCCCGAAAGCCTTCCGGACGCCGATCTCCGACGAACGCTCCATGATACGGGTGAGGTTGATGTTGACCAGGTTCAGGGTAGGTAATAACATCACGAATAATACAAAGATGCCGATCGCCGTAAGCGCAATGGTTACGCCCGATTTTTCTTCATTCCCGGTCCTTACGTAGCCGGTAATAAAGGAGTCCGCATGGCTGTAGATCCTGTCATACATCTTATCGGGCATCGGCAGGCGGCTTACCATCTGCTCGTATTCCCGCTGTATTTTGGGAAGATCCGATTTCGTGGCGGCCAGTAAGATGCCCGTATAGCCTCCCTGATATCCCTTATTGCCATTGTAATCGGATTTCGAAACGGTGTAGGGCAGGTAAATATCGCTATAAAGCATATAGAGGGTAATGGGAACATTCCTTACGACCCCATTGACCCGGTACTGCACATTATCAGCCTCGATATATTTTCCCACCACGGAGGGCAGATCCCCGAAATATTGTTTCTTAGCGTCTTCCGATATAATGGCTACATGCTCGCCGTTGTCTATTTGTTGTGCAGTGAATGCCTTGCCCTCCACGAAATCATAATCCGTTACTTCCCAGTAATCGGCATTGGTATATTTGTAATTGATCGCGATCTTTTTATTGTTGACATAGGTATTGGTCCCACCGATCCCGGAAGAGATGGCTACTTTAACCGGAGTCTTTAAACTGCGGGCATAATGGTTTAAAAAATAGAAGGATAACGCGCCTCCGTTCATGGATTCTTTTCCTCTTAATTCGATCCCGTTGATATATAAGGACCGGTCCCTTTTCCGGTCGGGGTAATCATCGTTGACCACTTTATCTACAAAAGCGGTCATGACCATCAGGATGGTCAGGGTAAAGCTGATCCCGAAGAGGCTGATAAAAGTGAAGAACTTCCTTCTCTTCAGGACGGCGATGGCTATTTTGAAATAATTTTTAAGCATGGCTATAAGTTAATGTAGAATTTTATTGCACCTGGGATCCATCGAACAAGCGGACCAGGCGGTGGGTCTTTCTGGCCATCTGCTCATCGTGCGTGACCATGACGATCGTAGCCCCATCCCTCCTGTTCAGTTGCAAAAGAATATCCATGATCTCATTGCCCATGGCGCTGTCCAGGTTACCGGTCGGTTCGTCGGCGAGGATGATCTCCGGCCGGCCGACGATGGCCCTGGCAATGGCTACCCGCTGCTTCTGCCCGCCGGAAAGCTGCGTAGGGAAATGTTTGACCCGGTTGCTCAGCCCGACTTTTTCCAGGGCGGCCGACGCCAGTTGCTTTCTCTCTTTAGCCGAACCGCTGCGATAGAGCAGGGGCAACTCTACATTGTCCAATACTTTCAGGTCATTGATCAGGTGATAACTTTGAAAAATGAAGCCCAGCTTCTGATTCCTGAATTGGGCCAGTTGCTTGTCGGAAAGGTGCTCTGTCGTCTTTTCATCGATCCTGATCTTACCTCCCGTTGGGGCGTCCAGCAGGCCCATAATGTTTAACAGAGTGCTTTTGCCGCAACCCGAGGGTCCCATGACGGAAAGGAATTCCCCTTTGTCGATGTCGAGGCTGATACTGCTGAGGGCCAGGGTTTCGATGGAGTCGGTACGATATACCTTCTGAATGTCCTGCAAATGGATCATGCTGTATTATTTAAAGTTGATAAGATAATATTTATAGATGTCATTGGGTTTATTTATAAACGATCTTTTGATTTTTTTCGAAATCGTACAGCGACAAATAGCGCAATTGATAATAAGCGCCCCAGAAATCCCGCAGGGCGGAAATAGTATCCCTTTTTGCCTGGTCTTTTTCCTGGAAGGCGATACTCAGGTCGGTAATGCTCAGGTTGCCTAATACATACCGGTCTTTGGCGATCTGATATTTCTCGCTGGCAATGCTGTCTGCTTCTGCTGTAAGCCCCACCTGGTCCCGCATCATATCGAACAGCGTCACCTGGGTAACGATCTGTTGGGTAAAGACCTGTTTGTCCTGCTCTACCGCATAGGCGGTGAGCTGCATATTGGCCTCTGCCGTCCGGGTCCTGGCCTTCGAGCGGCCCCAGTCCAGCACGGGAATGACAAAGTTCAGCTGTAACAATTGCTGGTCCTGTGGATTCTGGTATACCTGCGCCACCGTTGCCGCGCTCTTGGAATAACCCAGGTTGGCGGTTAAGCTGGCATTCAGTCCATTGTCCCCCCGGGCCTTGGCTATATCCCTTTTTGCCTCGGCCATCCTCCGGATAAAAGCAATGGCGTCGGACCGGTTGGCATAGGCTTCCGCCAGTACCTTATCCGTGGCGACCTTCATGTCGATGGTGGCGGGCGGCAGTGCCAACGCGATATTATCCGTACTGGACAGGCCGGTATAAGCCCGCAGGTTCAGGGTAGCGATCTGCATATCCCGCCGGGCCGTGCCTACCGCCTTCTGGGCCTTGAGCTGCTCCAGCTTCAGTTGCAGGATCTCGTTTTTTGATATTTTCCCTAATTCCAGCTTCTCGTTGGCGATCTGCTGGATACGCTGCGTATTCTCCAGGTTGGTCTCCGCTACCTGCAGGTTCACCTGAGCCAGCAACAGGTCGAAGAAATAACCGGTGACTATGATGGACACCTGTTCCATGGATTCGATATAGGCCTGTTTGCTTTCGTTATATTTTAACGGTTCGATCCTTTTATCCCATTTCAGGGAATTGAATTGCCAGAGGGGCTGGTTATAGCCGATGCCATAAGGGACGCCATTGTATAAGATATTTTTCCGGTCGAAATCATCGAAGCGTTGCATTTGGGTGGTTCCATAGATCGTTCCCCCGGTGGCAGCGATACTCTGGCTGAAGGAAAGATTGAGGGAGGAATTGTCATTATGGACCGGTTGGAACTGGATAGTGCCGTTGGGTTGGAGTACCTGGGTGAAGGTCTTGCTATAACCCGGCAGGATACCGCTCAGCGATAGTTGCGGCTGGTAATTCGATCGGAACGTGCGCCACTGCCAGTATTTGGTCTCTTTCACGGTAGCAGCCTGCCGGGATGCAATGGATTTTTCCTTTGCCATCGCCACCACTTCGGTCAGGGAAAGCCGGATGGTATCACCTGGCGCCTGGCAGTGCCCTACCCTTCCGCAGGACAATAGGACACCAAAGGCTGGAAGGACTCGATTCAGTATAAAAGATCGATTGAGCAACCCTATCCGGTTCAATAACGATTCCCGCATCCTTTTAATTATTAATGATGATCTCTTTGGCATTGCTGTATCCGCTCATGTCGGAAGTGATGATGCTGTCGCCGGGCTGCACGTTATCCCTGATCTCTACGTAGTCGAAATTGGTCATGCCGATATGCACCGTTCGCCGGCTCGCCCTCCCCTTGCTCACGACAAAAATATCCTGCAGCGGCGGCCCTTTAAAGGCCGGCCCGTTCGCCACCCGCAACACATCATTCTTCATGGAGGTGACCAGAAAGACATCCACCTTCATATTGGGGCGGAACAATTTGTTATTCCGTTCGTCCAATTGTATGTCGAAGGAGACGATGCTGTTCTGCACCGAGGGATAGACATTCACCACTCTTCCCCGGATTGGTGTTTCGTTGATGCGGATGATGGCTGTCATGCCATTGTGCAGCTGGTCCATATAACTGTCGGCGATGCTGCCGACGACTTTGAAACTTCCCAGGTCGGCAATGCGGGCCAGCGATTCGCCTTCTTTGATGGCGGAGCCGATATTCTTGTTCACCCAGGTGACGACGCCAGCCCGGCTGGTCACGATATTCGCCAGGTGCAGCTTACGCTCCAGGTCCGACAGGTCATTCTGCTGTATTTCTGCGTCGATCTCCGACTCCCGCATCTCCACCCGCATGGTCTGCTGCTTGCTGGTGATCTCGTTCTCCAGTTGTTTTTTTTCCAGGAGGGCCACTTTCAGGTTCAACTCGGCCTGTTCGATATCTTCCCGGGTACCGCCGCCGGCTTTGAACAATCTTTTGGCATTTTCCACGGAAGCCTGCAGGCTATTGATACGGAGCTGTTTGATATCGTTATTGGATTGGAGGTCGTAAAAGCTTTTGTCTAACTCGAGTCGCAGTTTCTGAATACTGTTGCGTTTGGATTCCAGTTGGAATTTTAGTTTCTCACAGGCGATCTCCGAAGCCGCTTTGTCGAGGGTCAGAATGGACTGGCCGGCTTTTACTTCGCTGCCCGCGTCGAGGCCCACTTTTTGAATGGAGGCATTGATGGGGCTGGTGAGGACTTCTTCGAATTCGGGGAGAACTTCGCCGGTGGCATTGATCGTGTTCTCGATATTGCCTTTTTCGACGACGGCTATGTTGATCACGGACTTTTTCAGAGAGGTCTTCAGCGCGGCACGTAGCAAGCCCGCGAGCAGGACGAGGACGAGAATGGCCCCCCCGATGAAGAGGATGGTTTTGTTTTTCCTTTTTATTCTTAACTGATCCGGAAGATCCCTGTCCATGCTGGAGTAATTTGCATAGAAGGATTCAAGGAAGATGCCAGAGACAAAGTGATGACGGTCAGCCGGTTGATGAATTTTTTTTTAAGGTAAATGTCCGGAATCGAACGTTTTGTGCGGACATACTAATCCGCCAGGGGCTTCACCATTATATTTTTAAAGTAGACCTTGCTCTTGGGGTCATGTCCCTGCAGGGCAAAGGTTCCATTGGAGATCAGCCTTCCTTCCATTCCCTTGGGGCGTTCGGGGTTTTCGGGTTCGGTATAATCCACCACTACCTTATCATTTATTTTGATAATGACCCTTTTACCCCGCACGGAGATGGATTCGGTGAACCATACATTGTCTTTCACCAGTTGCTCTTTTACATCCACTACGGCATAGAGGCTGCCGGTCCTGCGCCAGTCGGTATGGGAGTTATTCACCTGCACTTCATATCCTTTTGCCGGCCATCCGCCTTCCTGGTAGACCGTATGAAAGTAGATTCCCGAATTGGAGCCAGGCTCGGTCATTACATCGGCCTTGAAATCGAAATTTTTAAAGCTATGGCCTTTCACATCGCCTTCATAGAACAGATGGGCGGTCTTGCCGTTGACGACAATCATTCCGTTCTCTACCTTGAAGGTCTCCGCATTTTCTCCCACCTTCCAGTCTTTAAGGGATTTGCCGTCGAATAAGGAGATCCAGCCGCCGGACTGGGCATGAGCGGATCCGGAAAGGACTAACAGACCAAGGCTCATAGCGCAGAAGGAGATCACATTTTTCATATATATAATATTTTTCAATCCCAAAAGAGGCTCATCAACACCCTGAAAGTACGGCCAAAATCGTCCATCCCGAAAATTTATTGGTCCAGACCTCTGCTCAGAATATCCGTAGTGGTCGGCGGGGATTTTCTAACTTCGCCCCTTATTCACACAGAACGACGAATTCATTTACAACACAACGACGAATCTATGAATTTCTACACCCGCAAATGGGTAAAGCCGGAAGACCTGAACGCACATGGTACCCTATTCGGAGGTAGCCTGCTCCGCTGGATCGATGAAGAAGCTGCTATTTATACGATCATCCAGTTGGGAACCAATCGCTGCGTGACCAAGTTCATGTCCGAGATCAATTTCATCAACTCCGCCCGGCAGGGCGACATCATTGAGCTGGGCATCAAAGCCATCCATTTCGGACGCACATCCCTCACCCTGACCTGCGAAGTCCGCAACAAGATCACCCAAAAAAGCATCCTCACCATCGACAAGATCGTCTTCGTCAGCGTGGATGAGCGGGGAGTTCCTGTTCCCCATGGGAAGACAAAAATCACCTACACCGACGAGCGGCTACGGGAGGATTGATAGGATAGAAGCTAAAAAAAGCCCAATTTCGCGGTCCAAAACGAAAATTTAAGTCAAACCTGTCGTTTCAAAACGAAATTTTAAGCCCATTTTTTCGGGTAACGACAGGATACCGGAGCCAATGTTATTATACCCGGGAAAGAGGAAGGGTTTCGCAATAAAACCATTTGCAATTTAATAATTGATAATCAATTGGTTAGATTTTTAAAGAAAAATCATCCAATTTTTTACAAATTGAGTCACTTGACTGACCTAATTAATGTAAATTGAGTCACTTAACTGACCTAATTTATAGTTATGGATATACCACGGATCATAGAAAAACAAATCAAAAATGACATCGGCAAGCAAAAAGTGATCATGTTATATGGCACACGTCGTACAGGCAAAACCACCATTATTGAAAATATAGCGGGCCAACACGGTGATGACGTACTTCTGCTACAAGGAGAAGATATGCAGATAGCAGGGCTATTACAGCAGAGAACAGTAGCCAATTATAGCCAATTGACCAAAGGGAAAAAAATGGTGATCATAGATGAAGCCCAGGCTATCCCGGAAATTGGAAAGATCCTGAAGCTGATGATAGATAGTGTAAAAGGCATTACCATTATTGCAACCGGGAGCAGTAGCTTTGATCTGGTCTATAGTACCGGAGAACCATTGGTTGGGCGAAATATAGTATATCATTTATATCCCATCGCCCAGGTTGAATTATCTACTATCGAAGACAAGCTTACTACCCTTCGGAATCTTGAACAAAGATTAATTTATGGCAGCTATCCGGAATTATGGCATCTTACCAATCAGCAGGAACAGGAGAACTATTTAAAACAAATGGTCAATAGTTATTTACTAAAAGACTTATTGACGATGGAAAATGTTAAAGGCGCTGACGTCCTGTTCAAATTGCTCCAACTACTTGCCTGGCAAGTGGGTAGCCAGGTAAGTACTGCCGAACTGGGAAATACCCTTCAATTGAACAAAATTACAGTTGAACGTTATTTGGACTTACTATCCAAGGTATTCGTCATTTTTCCTTTGAATGGGTACAGTAACAATTTGCGAAAAGAAGTAAGTAAAAGTAAAAAATGGTATTTCTACGACAATGGCATCCGTAACGCATTAATAAATAATTTTAGCCCGGTGCAAAATCGGAATGATATTGGTCAACTATGGGAACAATATATATTAGGTGAAAGAATGAAGCATAACAGCTACCGGGGCCATCAGCCACAATATTTTTTTTGGCGAACTTATGATGGACAGGAAATTGATCTGTTAGAGCTAGACAATAAACAACATTTGCAAGCATTCGAATGCAAATGGCAGAATCAGAAGGTTAAAATTCCTGCCGCTTTTGCAAAAGCCTATCCGGAAGCCGGTTTCACAGCGATTCACCAGGATAATTACCTGGAATGGATCATTTGATAATAACCGCACAGCTTGGCCAACCCGGTAGATTCGCTGCAAACGGAGTGCCCCCAATCCTACATAATATAAAAAGCCTCCGCAACAACAGGGGCAGGCGTCTCCGTCTCCCCTAAAAGCTGGCGGATATTGATCTCGATGGTCCGGGTGATGGCCGTGACGGCAGTGTCGCTGGGACGGTTGCGAAAAGGATCTTTGAGCTGATAAGCTGTTTTCTCCAACAGGAAAAAACAACTGGAGATGAGGATCAGCAGAGGAATCGCGAAGACAGACCCCACGTCTTTTAAAGCAATGGAAAGGGTCACCACGAAAAGATAAATGACAAAATGCAAAAGCATCCGGTACGTAGAGGGAAATATCGTATTATTGATCCGCTCCGATTTGCCCATCGCTTCAGCAAGTCTTACCAGGGTATTGTCCAGTTGTATATGACTATAGGCGTCTAATTGTTCACGGCTTCTCAGCCCTTTGATCGCAGCAGCATTCAACTGCAGGATGGCCAGGGGCTTGTTGGAATAGCCGGCCACGGATGCCCGCTCTCCATCGGTCAGGTAAAGCCCTGTATTCGCCAGGGGGTCCTGTCCCCGCAGGGTCTGTCCCAACGAATAACACCAGGCGATCTGGCGGTAGGCAATGTCTTTAGTGGCCGGCGCATTGCCGTCTTTCACCAGCGTTTGTAATTGCAGCACCAGGCTCCGGCTGTCATTCACGATCGACCCCCAGGCTTTCCGGGCTTCCCACCACCGGTCGTAAGACTGATTTAATTTAAAAGACAGCAGGATAGAGATGGCCGTTCCCAGGAAGGCGGGAATGCCCAGCGGCATATCTGGCAAAAGATGTTTGAAATTCCAGGTGATAAAGTTGATGGTAAGACTTAGCAGGATAACGATCGTCAATTCGATCCTGATAGCTTGCAGGAAATACCGGGCGGGAATCCTTTTCTCCAATAACATGATGGAATGAAGATACAAATAATCAGGCTTAACACGGGGAGTCAGTGCGCCACTTTTATATAGCCCCAGCCCTCGTGCTGTTTGGAGATAAGCTCATAAATGCCATCCGGTACCGTTTCCACGCCAGGCAGCAATTGGCTATTATCGATATTTTGCCGCTTCATGGAGATCGCGCATACTTTGAAGCTCACCTTCTTATCCGCTATCAGTTTCTGAACAGCGGGTTGCTGGGCCGACCGGTCTTTTACGACCAGGTCCAGCCCCTGCCCATAGAACACTACTTCCAGGCTGGCATTGGGGTTAGCGCCCAGGATCAATCCCAACTCCCGGATAAGGGACTGCTGATTGATCGTGTCCTTACTGGTCATATCGAAGACGACTTTATAGGGGGTTGCCTGTGCGCTGGCAGCAACAGCCATCAGCAGCGCGATGCCGAGGATTAAAAGGCGGGGGGTGGTGCGGGAATGCTTTTTCATGCTGTCGGTTTTTTAGGTTTGTTTATTGTGTGAGCTTGCCTTGCTGACCGGATAGGACCGAAGGGGCCGAACTTATGCTGTCTTTCCGAAAAGCTGTCAGCATAGGGTCCGAAAGGATGATCTACCGGCTTACCGGATAGTTCCGGCCAGTCCTCCCTGAATTTTTTCTCAGGGTGGGGTTGTGAATTTACAAAGGCCGCCAGATCCCAGGCCTCTTCATCCGTCAACTGCGGGGCCTTGTACGAAGCGCCGAAAGGCATATTGTCTTTTATATACCCTGCCAAACGGCTGATACGATACAATCCTGCCGCCGTCGTATAGCTATGCCCGCCCCATAAGGGAGGATAGGTATAGACAACACTGTCTGCAGCCGGTAACCCCTCCCCCTGCGGGCCGTGACAGCGCTGGCACTTCTCCCAATAAAGAGCATGGCCCTTCTCAGGATCGGCCGCCCTTGCCAGGAACGGGAGGTCCCGGATCCCCGCCCCGGCGGGTTTACTGTTTTTGGGGACATGGTGTCCCAGCCAGTTGATATAGGCGCTAAAAGCCTGCATTTCACGACTGCCGGTATCCAGCCCCTTCCCGTTCAGGCTTCTTTCGATACAATCATTGACTCTTTTATAAATATTTTCCACGGTCCCACTACGTTCCCGGAATTTCGGGTAGGTGGAAAATACAGCGCTGTAATTGTTGCCATACAAGCGGGTACCAGCCTCCAGATGGCAGTTCTGGCAATTCATTCCATTGGAAAGGGCGGCAATGGTCCCCCTGGGCCCGAGATACCTGGAGGTGCTGGCTACCAGGTTCTCCCCGTAGCGGATCAGATCGCCTTCGGCGCCGGGAGGAATGTCGCAACTGTCGGGTGGCTGCCAGGTGACCGGCGGGACCTTTTTCCAAGGCATTATTATTACGATTGCAAAGACCGCTACGAGCCCCACTATCATCACCCAGCCCCATAACCTTTTAAGCCCGAACATCTTTATGATCCTAGCCCGCATAACAGTAGGTACAACCATGCTCCTGGGCACGCCCTACCGCCCAGACCCCGGAAGGCATTACCTCTATACCTGGCAACAGCCCGGCTATCCATTCTTTTTTTACTTCCGCAGCGTCCATTTTCATGTTGTCGGCCACTACCGCGCTATACACCGTCATGGCCGCATTGCATACGCAGAACATGACGCCGCTGTCCTGTAATTCATTAATGCCGATCTCCACTTCTCCGAACCCGGGTATTTTAAAATCACCCTTGGCCGGCTTCCAGAAGGGATTTCGCATGGATGGCTTTTTAGTGGCCGGGTCATCCGCTTTGAATACTTCCCCGAAATTGTATTTGGCCCAGATCTCGCTCTGGAAGGCATAGGGAATGCCATCGTGCCGCAACACTACCACCACATTGCAATCCGTGGCAGGAGTCCCGGTGGCCTGGTTGGTCAGGAGGAACACCCTTGGCCAGGCAAAAGGCATGATCTCATGGGGCCGGGTGACATCGAAAACGATCCGGTGTTTGCCCTTTATCTTTTTGAACCATTCATCAGGTTCGGGCATATCGGAGGCGACACCGGCGCCGGCCTGTAAAGACTGAAAGGGAGTCAGCAGGCTGGCGATACTCATGGTGGCTGCGCCGGCAGTCAGTTGGCCCAGGAATTTACGGCGGTCAGTGCCGTTATGATCGTCACGTTTTTCCATAAATAGCTTTTGGAGTAAAATTAGCCGGAGGGGCTGGGCTTGTCAATGGCATATTCATGCTATACGATCTTATCACGCAGGGCTTTGACCACGGCTTCGCGGCCGCTATTCACCTGCAACTTGGCATAGATGTTCCGAATATGCCCCCTTACTGTATCCAGACTGATGTGACAGGCGCTGGCGATCATTTTATAACTATAGCCCTTCACCAGATTCTTAATGATCTCAGTCTCCCGTTCTGACAAATGGTATTGCAAAATACCGGGAGGATTATGCCGGAAGGATTGGAGTATTTTTTTTGCAACGGTGGGAGAGAGCGGTGCACCGCCATGCAATACGTTATCGATGGCTTCCAGCAGGCTGACAGAAGAGGTGCTTTTGAGTATATAGCCATCAGCGCCCAGGCAGAGGCATTGGAATAACCGCTCTTCATCTTCGAATACAGTCTGCATAATGATATGGGTCTGCGGACGATGCTCTTTTATCATCTGCAGTCCTTCGATGCCATCCGCCCCGGGCATATCGACATCCATGATGATCACGTCCGGCCGGTGTTCTTCTACCACCGCAATGGCTTTGCGGCAATTCCCATAATCGCCGCATACAGAATACCCTTCCACGCCATCCAATAATACCTTAAGGGATTGCCGGAGCCTCAGATCGTCCTCAAAAATTACTATACGGGTGGGCATAACATTCTTCACCAATTTAACATTTTTCCACAGAAGCCCGAAATCATATTAGCTTTATGCTCTATTTGTTTAAGAGGGGTGATCCCCTCCCGGCCGGCCATAGGTGCCTATCCCTTTCTTAATAAATGGAGAACTTCCAGGAGGACATGAGTGACCGGATCAGGGCGGAAGGTGTCCGGAAACGGGCAATGTAAATGGGTTACGCTTAATTCATATATTTGGTTATCAATTACATAAAAGACCGGCACTGCTTTGGCAGCAAAAAATATAAATCCCGGATCAATGCTGCAACACTACCTTCTCATTGCCTTTAGGAATCTGAAGCGACACAAGAGTTCCTTCCTGATCAATTTGATCGGTCTATCCACAGGACTGGCCTGCGCCTTTCTAATCTACTTATGGGTCGACGACGAATGGCATTTCGATAAATTCCATGCAAACAATAGCCGGCTGTACCAGGCAATGGAGAAGAACAAGGTAAATGCCGAGATCCAGGTCCAGGAGGGGACCCAGGGCCTGCTGGCTGCGGCAATGAAGAAAGACCTGCCGGAGGTGGAAGCTGCCGTTCCCGTCATGCATCTGAAGGAGGTGGGGGTCTATCTGCAGATGAAGACGCCTGACAAAGTGGTGAAGGCCACGGGCATATTTGCCGGCAAGGATTTTTTCCGCCTTTTTTCCTTTAGCCTGTTGCGTGGTAAGCCGGATCAGGTACTGGCAAACAAGAACGGCATTGTCATCTCGGAAGAACTGGCCACCCATCTCTTCGGCAGTCCCGACCAGGCCATGGGGCATGCCCTATCCTGGGATATGTTCGGGAAAAAGCAGCAATCCATGGTAACAGGGGTTGTCGCCCTTCCGCCATCGGGCAACTCCATGGAATTCGACTTCATCCTCACTCATGATCTGTTGATCAACGATATCTGGACCAATGGCCTGAAATGGTGGAACGAAGGCCCTTCCACGTATCTCCTGCTGAAGCCGGGAACGAATATCACTGCCTTCAATACTAAAATTGCCGATTTCATCCGGCGCTATCATAAAGAGACAGGGTTCTCCCTGTTTGTTCGGCCTTATTCCAGCGCTTACCTGTATGGCAGGTATGAGAATGGCGTGCAAGCGGGCGGAAGAATCGAATACGTACGTATCTTTTCCGTAGTGGCCATCATTATACTGGTAATTGCCTGTATCAATTTCATGAACCTTTCTACGGCCAAGGCCTCCCGGAGAGCGAAAGAAGTAGGTATAAAAAAAGTGATGGGCTCTTCGAGAAGGGCGCTCGTATACCAATTCTTGGGAGAGGCTGCCCTTACGGCCTTTTTCTCCCTGCTGCTGGCCCTTTTGATAGTTTTTATGCTGCTGCCTGTCTTCAACCAGGTGACGGACAAACGCCTTGATGTAACTTTTACTCCGTCAGTATTGGCCATCCTGCTGGGGATCACCCTGCTAACAGGGATCCTTGCGGGCAGTTATCCGGCCTTCTACCTATCAGGCTTCCAACCTATTCTCGTACTGAAGGGCAAGCTGCGCAACTCCACTGTAGAACTGCTGACCCGAAAGGGATTGGTGGTCTTCCAGTTCGCTATTTCCCTGGTGCTGACCGTCTCGATGATCGTCATCTATCGGCAGGTGGCCTATGTGCAGTCCAAGAATTTAGGATACAACAGAGACCATGTCGTCTATTTCGATAAGGAAGGGGCAGTGGCTCAAAACCAGGAGGCCTTTCTTACAGAATTAAGGAAAGTACCAGGCGTCGTGAGCGCTTCCACCATGGAGCAGAACATCGTGCAGGCTGACCTGGGATCGTCTACCTATGGCATTTCCTGGCCGGGCAAGCCGAAGGATGTGGAAATCAATTTCGGGGTAAGGGCCCTTGATTATGGTCTGCCCGAGACGCTGGGTATCCAGGTCAGCGAAGGGCGTACTTTTTCCCCGGCATTTGGCCAGGACTCCGCTCATCTATTATGCAATGAAACAGCCGTCAGGGTCATGGGCCTGAAAAACCCTATCGGGGCTACTGTCAGTATGTGGGGCAAGGATAAGACGATCGTGGGGGTGGTGAAGGACTTCCACGTGACCTCCCTGCATGAGCCCATCCTGCCGATGGTATTCTATTTTAATCCCGGTCATACTTCCCTGGTAATGGCAAGGATCGGGGCAGGAAGGGAGAAGGAGACGCTTTCCAGGATGGGAGAGCTGTACAAGCGGTTTAACCCGGGCTTTGTATTCGAATATAAATTCCTGGACGAGGCTTTCCAGTCGTTGTATGTCTCCGAACAAAGGGTATCGATCCTTTCGCGGTATTTTGCCGGATTGGCCATCCTCATTTCCTGCCTGGGGCTTTCCGGACTGGCGGCTTTTAATGCGGAGTCCCGGACCAGGGAAATAGGCATCCGCAAGATCCTGGGTGCATCCGTGGGGAGTGTGACCGTGCTGCTCTCGAAAAATTTTATCAGCCTCATGATCCTTGCCATGCTGATCGCCTTTCCCCTCACATGGTGGCTCATGCATGCCTGGCTGGCGGGCTTTGCTTACCGGATCGACATAGGATGGGGTATCTTTGTCATGGCGGGCTTATCCCTGGTAATGATCATGTTGCTGACAGTATGCTATCAATCCATCAAGGCGGCGGTGGTCAACCCGGCGGATAGCCTACATTCAGAATAACCGCCATTTACCCATTCCCGACAATCATTTACCATTTCGCGCCATACCCCCTCCCTCGCAAAAGGATTTTTTCTACCTTCATCTTATGAGCGACTATCTGAAAAACTTCTCCCGTTACCTCATCTCCTATGCCGCGCAGAAAGATATTCCATCCGACCAGTTGGCCGGCCTTGCAAGAATAGACCTGGCGGCGCTAAAGGACAACAAAAAGGGGTCGGTCAGTATCAGACAATTCAATGACCTCTGGCAAAACGCCATTCATTTAAGCAGAGATCCTCTTTTTGGATTACATTTCGGAGAGGCCCTGCAATTGGCAGCCCTGGGTATTGTCGGAGCGGTCGTACGGAATAGCTATACGGCGGGAGAAGCCTTACAAAATTGTGTCGCCTATATCCAGGCAGCGACCGATCTTTTCGACACCAGCATCCGGAATAAGAAACACAGCTTCACGGTACAGTTCACGCCTTCCAAAGACAAACTGGCTGCTTACCCGGTCCTGCGCAGACAGATGATGGAGTTGTCCATGGCCTTTGTCTTACACGAGCTGGACGGGCTGTTGTTCACTAAAATAAAACCCCTCTTTGCAGAACTCCCCTACGAAGGAGGAGATATCCGGGAATACGAAAGGGTCCTGCGTTGCCACAAAATAAAAACCGGGAAAAATTATATCCTGGAATTTGACAATACCTTTTGGAAGGAACCGATCATATCCGCCAACTTCGAATTGCAGGCCTTGCTCCTCGAAAAAATGTCGAGGATCCAATACGGAATGGATATCCAGGAATCCCTGGGCTCCAAGATCGTCGGGCTGTTAAGGAACAATACCTATTTAGGGATCCCCACGCTGCCCGAAATTGCGGCCAACCTTCACATGAGCCCCCGAAACCTGCAAAGAAAGCTGCAACAGGAAGGCAGTTCCTACCAGCAGCTGGCGGAATCCGTGCGGAAGTCACTAGCCATTCATTACTTAAACCAGGGAGATTACCCGATCAAAGAGGTATCCTATATGCTGGGCTACCATGAGCTGAGCGCTTTCAGCCGCGCTTTTAAAAAATGGACAGGACAGACTCCGCAGCAATTCCGGAAGAGCCCGGCTATTTCGCCGGCGTAAACCCATTTCCGTTGCTCTATTACAGCTATTTCCCCGGCGCATCCCCATTGAACATATCCCGGTGCATCTTCCAACCCGCTGCCGTCTTCTTCCAAAGGACGAGATATTTACCCTTGCCCAGGGATCGATCGTTAGCATCGAACATTTCATACACCCCTTGTTCGGTAACATATTCATTCGTCAACCCATATAGCTCCACCGTGGTGAACAGCACATTCCGGATGCCTGTCCTATACGCCGCTTTATAGAACAGCAGCAGCCCTTTCCGGCCGCCCAGGATCGGCGCATTCGCAGCCATCACAGATCCGTCCGGGGTATAACAATCCAGGAAGAGGGAGGAATCTCCCTTACGATACGCTTCCCCATACATCTTATTGACACTTGCAAGGGCAGCTTTTACCGAATCGATGTCGGGAACAGCAGGAGCAGCCCTGCCATAGTTCGCGGATACTACTCCAAAGATCGCTGTCGTCATGATTGAGAAAATAATTTTTTTCATACTGAGGTCTTTACGTTTTAATTCAATTCCTTTCCGGGAATAAATTCAATCTCTTTCGGGAATAAAATTAAAAGACTCCCTCCTTTTATTGATAGCCTGGCGCCTAATGACAAGCCTTTGGCGCAAATGGGCAAAGGGGTCGCCCGTCAACGAAAACGCTATTTCCCATTGAAGACCGCCAGCACATTTTTCAATTGTCGGGTATGCCTTTGCGTATGAAAAACGAAGAATTTTATCCATTCATACCGGGTCAGCGCTCCGAAGGTGGGCAGTTCGAAGTCCACGCAGGTCGCTTCCAGGTCGGTGGTTCGCGCAGCATTCTCCAGATCTCCTTTTATGCCCTTAAAGATTTCCAGGACTTCCTTTTTATCCTGCGGTGAATTACCAGGCTGTACAAAATCCGGGGTCTGCATCTTTATCGAAAAATTCAGAAAGAGATCCCCGATCGGAGTTGCCATTGCATCATAAGGCCGGAAAGTAGGCTGAGTATGTTCATCGGGTATAGCCGAAACCGCCTTGATCAGATGTTCTGCAATCTGTCCCGGCGTCCAGCTTCCTTCGAAGGGAACAAGATTGAATTGTTCTTCTTTAAATTGAGATAAGGTATCGATCCATTGCTGAAAAGTATCGCTGATCTCCATACGCAATTGCTCTTTAACGAGAGTGTCCATGCTTTGATAGTTTAGTACTACAAAGATGGACACTCTGGCTGGCTTGGAGGAGGTGCAAAAACGACATTTAAGGGGGCCGATTGCGCCGCTCCTTATTCTCCCGGCACGATCACCTTTTCCATATTTTTTTGTTTACAGAGTAAATTAAAGGCGGCTACGTCTTTATCGAGCAGGGTATTCATCGCTTGTTTTTGCTTTTGCCAGACGGCGCTCAGGATTTCGTACTGTTGTTTTTGTCCGTTGGTAACATAGGGAATATTGGCGTCCATTTCTCCTTTCAGGAAAATATAATCGGCGCTGGTCTTATTGATGAAGTTGATGATATCGTCGTTGCTTTGCGCCTTATTCTGCACCAGTTCTTCTTCCCATTTCAATAACCTGGCTGTCAGTTTATTACCGCTGTCCACTACTTCTTTCATTTTCGTACTGTCTACCAGGTCCACTATTTCGTTCACCTGCTTCCTGATTTTCCGGATACGCAGCACGGATTCATGAATTTCCTTTATGCCCGCTTCCGTCTTAGCCGCCCATTGCTGCTGCTCTTCATATTCCGCCGGGGTGGCGTTCAGACGCGGGTCGGGTAATATTTTAACAGGCACGGTCTTTTCCATCGTATCGTATTTCAGACGGGCCCTGTAATTTCCGGGCGCCGCCTTCCTTCCCTCATAAGCCCCTTCGATGAATACGGTGGGCACGCCGGGTAAGGTAGGATAGCGCATATCCCATACGAATCGGTTGAGCCCGTTCTTTTTAGGCAGTACGGGATCGGCGGAAGGGCCGCCGGGAAAAGAGACAAAACCGGGTTCTTCTTTTGAAGAGTAATGGCGGACCGTATTCCCCTTTTCATCCAATAGATCGAGTGTAAGGCTGGCAGCCGTATCCTTTTTTTCGGGTAGCTGATAATACAGTACTACGCCGGTGGAAGGGTTGGTTCCTGAGGTGGTAGCGATCTGTACATTATCGTCTTCATCTTCAACGGCTTTGTCCAATGCGCTGGCCCCGGAGACACGATAGGCGTCCTGCGGGGTATAAACTATAAAATCGTTTTTGGAGGAGGAAGGATCATATTGACGCAGGACGTTCAGATCATCCAGTATCCAAAAGCCGCGGCCCATGGTGGAAGCCAGCAGGTTGCCTTTATGCACTTTCAGGTCGGTGATGGGAGTGACCGGGAGGTTCAGTTGCAGTTGCCGCCAGTGACGGCCGCCATCGTAAGAGATATAAAACCCGGCTTCCGTTCCCGCATATAACAGATCTTTCCTGCTATCGTCTTCTCTCAGCGTCCGGGTATAGGCGCCATAGGGAATACCGGTATTAATACGGGTCCAGGTTTTTCCATAATCGGTGGTCTTATAAAGGGCTGGCGTAAAATCATTAAACTTATAGCGGGTGGTAGCGATATAAGCGGTTGCCTTATCATGGGGTGAAACTTCGATACAGTTGATCAGGCATTCGTCCAATCCGGCGGGGGTAACATTATTCCAGGTCTTACCGCCGTCTTTGGTCAAACTTACGATACCATCGTCGCTACCTGTCCAGATCACTCCTTTTTCATGAGGGGATTCTTTGATATAGGCGAGCGTGCAATAATTTTCCCCGCCTGCCCCTTCATTGGTGTAGGGAGCGCCGCTCAGCCCCATACGTGAAGTATCATGACGGGTAAGATCCGGCGACACCACCTCCCAGGTGCGGCCCATGTCAGATGTCTTGAATAGACGGTTGCCTCCATGATAAAAAGTATTGGGTTCGTGTTGGGAGCAAATGATCGGGGCATTCCAGTTAAAACGGTATTTCATGTCCCTGGGCTGCAGGGACTGGTATTGGATAGGCGCGATCATGATGGGCTTGCCTTCGCCGCTTTGTCTGTCCAATATTTCGATGGTGCCCTGGTAGCTGCCGCCCATGATATAGCGGGGATCGTCAGGATTAAAAGCAAGGAAGGCGCTTTCGCCCCCGGCTGAATAAAACCAGTTTTTATCCCCGATGCTGAAGCCGGCGGTATTACGGCTGGCGATCATTACCGAAGTATTGTCCTGCTGGCCTCCGTATACGTTATAGGGAAAAAGATGGTCTGCATTCACCCGGTAAAACTGTGCGGTAGGTTGATTGTTCTGGGTACTCCATACGGCGCCGCCGTTGAAGGTAATGGCCGCTCCCCCGTCGTTGGATATGATCATATTCTTATCGTTGCGGGGGTTGATCCATAGCTGATGAAAATCGCCGTGAGTGCCGGAAATATTGGACCAGGTCCTGCCGCCGTCGATTGATTTTAATCCGGGAGAGTTCAACACATACACGACATTTTCATTCTGCGGGTCTGCGAACACTTCAATATAATACCAGGCCCGCTGGACCAGGCGATGATCTTTGCTGATACGGGTCCAGTTTTTGCCGCCATCGTTGGAAGCAAATAAGCCTCCCTGCTCCTTTTCCGTATTGCTTTCAATTAAGGCGTAGACTTTATCCGAATTAGCGCCTGAGACCGCAATGCTCATCTTGCCCATTTCTTTCGGCAACCCTTTTTCCATTTTGGCCCAGGTCTGACCGCCGTCGACAGACTTATACAGACCGCTGCCTTTGCCGCCGCTGCGCATTTGCCAGGGCAGGCGCTGGTAATCCCACATAGCCGCATATAAGATCCTCGGATTATTTCTATCCATGCTCAGATCCGCGCAACCTGTATTTTCATCAACGTATAAAACCTTTTTCCAGGTAAGTCCCCCATCTGCGGACTGGTAGACGCCGCGATCTTCCGTAGCGCCGTGCATGGCTCCTTGTGCCGCCACGTAGACGATATCGGGGTTTTGCGGATGAATGCGTATGTTGGCAATATGCCGGGTCAGGTCGAGGCCCATTTTTTTCCAGGTCTTCCCTGCATCGGTGGATTTATAAATCCCATCGCCGTAAGAGCTCATGACGCCGCGGGGAGCGTGTTCGCCCATGCCGGCATAGACGACATTCGGATCGCTCTCCGCCACCGCCACGGCGCCTACGGAGCCGGTCTTGAAAAATCCGTCCGAAATATTGGACCAGGTCCATCCGGCATTCTCTGTTTTCCATAAGCCGCCGCCTGTGGTGCCCATATAATATACCTGCGGATCATTTACCACTCCGCAGGATGTCACGGAACGTCCGCCGCGGAAAGGCCCGATACTACGCCATTTCAGGGGGTTGACGGAGTCTTTCAGCCAGCCAGGCTCCGCATTGACGGCAGCGGCCCCGGCTTCCGCCGGGGAGGGTTTACCGGTCCGTTTCTTTTGAGCCGCCCCTGTTAATGAAAGAAGAAGCAGGCAAATGAAAAAGAGAAGATTTCTCATGAGTAACTGTTTTGGTTATGGTAAAGGGAAATTACAATAAATGCTTTATTCACTGCCGGATGCCTGCCGGGCGCTGCTTGCCGGATGTTTGGCGGCTCCGTTTACCGGATATTTGGCGGTGCCCCGGGCGTCAAACCACAGGATCCTGTTCATCAGATCATCTTCTCCCTCATCGACGTCCTTAAACACCGTTTCGGCGGAAAGCCTGGCGTAATGGAGGGCTTTGCCGGAAGTCTTGCCTTTTAATTCGCTAAAGGATTTATTCATAAGGTCGAGGGGGACCCTGTTGGGCAGAAACGTATAGGCATAGGTTGATTTTTTATCCCCGAAGCAATCAAAGAGGGGGAGCGCGGTAGCATCCATAATATTCAGCGGCGGTAAACCCAGGATCTGTTCGATGGTCCTCACCATGCCGGTCTGGTTATAATTGGTATGAATGGCCCTGCCTGATACGGAATAAGGGCTTATCACCAGGCCGGTAGTCCGGTAGGAAGAGATATGGTCCCAGCCGGATTGCGAATCGTCTTCCGTTACGAACACTACGGTGGAATCCCAGAACCGGCTATGCGTGATGGCCTCGATGATCCTGCCCAGGGCCAGATCGTTATCCGCCACCATGGCCTTGGGAACGGGGAAACCCGGGGATGTGCCGGCCGTATGGTCATTGGGCAGGGAAAGCACCATCAGGTCCGGCAGGCTGTCACCGGCTTCCTGCTCATGCTGCCGCCATTCATTGATAAAAATTTCCGCCCGTAGCTGATCGGTAAAGACCAGGTTATCACAATCAGGATAAGCAGGCGAAATGTTAGGCCTGATCCTCGCGATGGTCGTGGTATTGGTAAAACCCTGGTCCTTATGCTCCAGGTAACGGTTATAGATATCCAGCCACTTCTCGGATTTATCATATCCTGTCGTACAGGCTTCCCCATAGATGCGTACTTTCTTTCCATGGTCCAGCGCATTGTTCCAGATAAAGCCGTTCTTGTTGTACACCAATGCATCAGTTTGCCGGTGCGGATAACTTCTAAACCAGGCCCTCACGCTTTTTTCGATATAATCCGACACCATGGCGGCATCCGCCCATTGATGTCCTTCCGCCGATGATTTGCCGGAAGCATAATAATTATCCAGCAAGGCGAAGTCGGTTGACAGCTTATGCTGGTTGGGCGTCACGCTGTCGCCATAAATGCACAGATCCGCCCTGCCCCTGCCCTGCGGCAGGTCGCCATACACCTGGTCATAGGTTTTGTTCTCTTTTATAATGTATACCACATGCTTAAAAACGGAGGGCTCCCCTATTCTCTCCGGCAGCGGCCGGGGAGTGGTATTTTTTCGCGGCACCCGGTTGGTCAGGGCAATCCGGAAGAAAAGACTTTGCTCTTTTACTTTTTGGGTATACTCCTTTAATTCCTTTGTGGAAGGGAGCGGTATAATACTCAGCGAAGCTAATTCCTGGTGGACGGTGTATGACTTTTCCGGGGTCAGTACCCGCGAACCTTTTGCCTCGATATTAGCCACATACAAATGGTTATTCAACAACGCGATTCCGCCGGGATAAGCTTCCGTGGGAATGTAACCTTTTACACTGCTGGCGCCTGTACCGGTTGCGGAGGCCTGTTCCCCCAGTTTAACTACACACAGTGCATTGTCCAATCCATTGGCAACATACAGCGTTGTGCCCGTTGAGTCGGGCAAAAGGGCATTGGGGCTGCTCCCATAGTAGGCAACGCCGGCTGAAAATAAGCCCACAGGGATGGAATCGGTAACTTTCTCCTGCTCTACGTTCACCACGCTGATATAATCGCTGTTACCGTTAGCTATGTACAGGTAACGATTGTCAGCGCCGGCAGCGATGGCGTTGGGATGCAGCCCAAGGGGCAGCTCGTTGAGTGGGGTTCCGCTCTGTATATCGATAATGGATAGGCTGCCTCTTGCCGTAGCGCCTGTAGCCGGGTTGGTATACGCGCTGCCCCAGGGGGTGCCGGCATATTCCAGCGTGCTATCGGTGACGAGAGGGCCGGCCCAGTTGGTGACATAGGCTTTGTTGCCGATAATACGCAACCCGAATGGGGCGACGCCGGTCGGCGCTGACCATATTACCTGCCTGTCTGTAAACCGTATCTTCTGCAATTGATTATTCCCATTGAGTACCACGTACAGGTAAGGAATGCCGGATTCGAACTGTACGGCGATATCATTTGGCAAAGCGGCATCGGCAGGCGGAGCGGCATCTACCGGTATACCTGTAACATTCTTAATGCCGGATTCATCCCATTCGGCGATCATTACGGCAGATCTATGGTTATCTCTTCCCCCCGCGCCCCAGGTTATGTAAATATGCCCGTTATCGGGAAAAGCCTTTATACCGGAATAGGTGCTCATCAAATCCTTGTACTGTTTGTCTTCGGCAAAGCTCCAGTGCTGCAGGATCTGCCGGGTAGCCACATCCAGTATGGCAATACCGTACCTGTCTTCCACGGCAATATTCTTTTCGCCCGGCAGGATGGCGAAGTCCAGGGTATGGTTCTCCAGTTTGGGATCGCCGTAAGTCACCACTTTTCCGGCAGACTGCACCAGCCTGTTGAAAGGCATCAGGGTCAGCGGACCGCTCATCCGGAGGGTACTGTCATCATAGGTCATGTGGTAGGGCGTTGCCGGCTGCGCACTCCCTGTTGCCGGCTGCGCGATTCCGGCAGCCCGGCTCAATAATATATTCGCTAAAAGAATGATCGTTGCGATCCGTGTTTGCATATTCAATTTTTATTTTTTTGTTTGTATCAGGCGTCCTCATATTTCACTTCTCAGGATCTCCAGGGGAGGCTTGTTCAGGACGCTCCTGCTATTGTACAACCCGATCAGGATCGTCAGCCCGCAGACAGCGGCGAACAACAAAGCGACCAGTCCCCAATTCGGAGAAAAAGCACTTTCAAAACTGTATCTTGCCAGGGCCAGACTACTCGCCAGGGAAAGGAGGATACCGGTAGCGGCAGCCAGGGCCCCCAGGAAAAAATATTCAAGGGCAGTGATGACCAGGATTTGCCGGCGGCTGGCGCCAAGAGTACGCAAGAGCACCGCTTCCTGGATACGTTGATATTTGCTGATAAGCACGGAAGCGATCAGGACTACCAGGCCGGTCAGCATACTGAAAGCAGCCATGAATCGAATAACGAAACCAATTTTATCCAGGATCTCATCCAGTACGCTCAACACCAGTCCCAGATCTATGACGGAGATATTGGAAAAGTTGCGCACTACGGCCTGCTGAAAACGGGCAGATACTTCCGGAGTAGGCACCCTCGTTACCAGTACATGGAACTGTGGCGCTGATTCCAGTACGCCGGAAGGAAACAGGATCCGGAAATTCGTTTGTATCCTTCGCCAGTCCACCTGTCTCAAACTTCCGACCACGGTGGCAATCGACACCCCCTGTACATTAAAAACGATCGGGTCCCCGATGGTCACATGCAGACGCCGGGCATACTCTTCTTCCAAAGAAATAGGAACAGGATTCCGGGCCGATCCAAGGTCCGACGAGGCTCCGGGGCTCCCGGGCGACCCGACCTGCGCCGATCCGCCGGCCTGCGCGTTTCCGGAACTACCCGCCGATCCGCCGGCAGGGAGCGGTCCGAATTTTCCGGCGATAATTTTTTCCGAAGCCGCCAGCGAATCCCGGTAAGTGACCCGCAGCTCCGATTCAAAAGCGCGCCCCCTCCCGCTATCCCGTTCCGCCTGCTCAGGAGTCAAGCCTTTGATTTCCGTCATCCGCATGGTAACGATGGGTGTCTGCTGCAACACCGGTAATTGATATTGTTTTACCAGGTTGATGACAGCCTGCTGCTGCCCGGTCTGGACATCGAAGAGCACCATATTGCCCTGGTTGCCGGCGGAAGAGACCGTGACCCGGTCGATGAGCATGTCCCGGACGAAATATAAAGTACCGATAAAAGTAGTGCCCAGACCAATCGTAATGATCAGGATCAAGGTCTGGTTATTCGGCCGGTATAAATTGGCAAAACCCTGTCTCCATAAATAATTCCAGGAGGTAGGGAACAGGCGGCGCACCCCCCACATCAACAGCCGTCCCATAGCAGCCAGCAACAAAAAAGCAGCAAAAATACTCCCCGTAAATACCAACGCCTTACTCCAGCTATGCATCTGCCGGAAGGAAAAGAGGGCGATAAAAAATAAAATAGCCGCATACGCCAGTCCCTTCAAAGGATCAGGCGCCCTCCGGGAGGGATCCACCGACATGCGCAGCGTATATAATGGCGAAATACTTCGTATCGTCAGGAGGGGTAATAAGGCAAACAGGATCGACACGATCAGGCCTACCGTTATCCCCTGCCCGATCGCCCACCAGGATATCCCCATCTTTGCCTCCAGCGGCAACAGGTCTTTCAGCACGGCAGGTAATACCTGCTGAACGGCCAGGCCTCCTGCCGCCCCTATGACAGATCCGATCAATCCAATGCCCGCTACCTGTATCAGGTAGATCAGAAAAGCCTGCCGGGCCTTTACCCCCAGACAACGTAAGATAGCGATCGCAGGGATCTTCTCGCGGATATAAATATGCACGGCGCTTGCTACTCCGATACAACCCAGTAGCAAGGCGATAAAACTGATCAGGGTGAGGAATTGTGTAAAATCCCCGAAAGCCCGGCTCATCCTCTTTTTCCTGGACTCGACCGTCTCTTCGTCCAGGCGGGATTTTTCGAGACGCGGCCGGATGGCGTCGGCAAACTTTTCTACGTTTACCCCGGGATCATATTGATAATACAACTGGTATTCGATCCGGCTGCCTCTTTCCAATAACCGGGTATTCGCCAGGTACCGGAATGGAATATAAACCGGTGGTGCTACCGTGGTAGAGATCTCATTGCGTCCCGGAGCTTTGTTTAAGACGCCTGCAATAGCAAAACTGCATTCCCCGATCTTTATGGAATCCCCCACCTGCGCCCCATATTGCAGTAGGAGGGTTTTGTCTACCAGGGCTTGTCTTCCACTGCGGAAGCTGCGTCCCGCAGAGGCGGGAGTCGTCCCGAGAGCGCCATAGAACGGATAGTCCCCGTCCAATGCCCGCACCTGCACCAGTCGGGTGCCCTGGCTTTTGGTAAAATAGACCATGGAGGCAAAATTGCATTCCTGCGAATGCCGGTTGTGCAGCGAGTCCAGCAAGGAGCGTATGGATGGTGATACGGGCCGGTTGCTCCGGATGACCAGGTCGGCGCCTACCAGGGCCTTCGCCTGGTCGTCGATATCGTCCCGGAGATTATATCCGAAAGACAAAGTAGCTACCAGCGCAGCAATTCCAAGAACAATGGAAGATATGAACAGGAACAGACGGCTCCGGTTGCGGCGGCTATCCCGCCAGGCCATGAGAAAAAGCCAGGAGACAGGGAATTGTTTATCTTTTTTCATCTGCAACGATATGCCCCCCTTTTATCCGGATAATACGTTGCGTTCGATCCGCCAGTTCTGCGTTATGCGTTACGATGATCAGGGTAGTACCCGCTTCCCGGTTGAGATCGAATAACAGATTCACCACTTTCTCACTGGTCTCCGCATCGAGATTGCCGGTGGGCTCATCCGCGAACAAAATACGTGGATTGTTGGAAAAGGCCCGGGCCAGGGATACCCGCTGCTGTTCGCCGCCTGAAAGTTGCGCGGGGTAATGATGAAGACGATCGGAGAGACCGACCTTATCCAGCAGTTCCTTCGACCGCGCCCGGATATTCTTTTCTCCTCTCAGCTCCAGGGGCACCATCACATTTTCCAAAGCCGTAAGGGTAGGTAGCAACTGGAAGTTCTGAAAAATAAACCCTACATACCGGTTACGGATATTTGCTCTCTCGTCTTCGTCCAGCTTATCGAGGGAAATATTATTCAGTTCCACGGTGCCGGTAGTGGAGCGGTCGAGCCCGGCGCTTAAACCCAGCAGGGTCGTTTTGCCGCTGCCTGAAGGCCCAACGATGGCCAGCGTCTCGCCGGCTTCCACCGAAAAATTAATATTGTCCAGCACGTTTAAGGCACGGCCGGCTCCCTGATAGGTCTTACTTACATTGCGGATAGTCAGAATTGTTTCCACGCTCGGTTTTTTATCCACGTTCTCATTTTTTCCAGGCTCAGAATTGTTTTCACGCGATAAATTACAACTATCTATGTAAAGATGTTGCGTAGGTTTGCTTAATTTATCGTAAATATTCATATGCTGAAATTTTCTATAGTAAGCTGGCTGAGCGCCGTTCTGCTGCTGAGCACAGGCTGTAATAACAATACGAACAAGGATTCATCCGTCCAACCTCCCGACACGCCGTCCATCAAGCCGGAGTCGGCGCCTGCTACTCAGGGGCCATCGCCCGCCTCCGGGCAGCCGGGCAATGCCAACACCGCCCGCAAGACCGTCCTGTTCTTTGGCAACAGTCTTACGGCCGGGTATGGGGTGAATCCCTCCGAAGCTTTCCCGGCGCTGATCCAGGGGAGGATCGATTCGCTGAAGCTACCCTATAAAGTGATCAATGCAGGGCTGAGCGGGGAGACTTCGGCGGGAGGCAAAAGCCGGATCGGATGGGTCCTCCGTCAACCTGTAGATATCTTTGTGCTGGAGCTGGGAGCCAACGATGGGTTAAGAGGAATACCGGTATCTGAAACGGCCGTCAATCTGCAAGCCATCCTGGATTCCGTAAAAGCAAAATACCCTTCCGCCCAACTTGTTCTCGCAGGCATGCAAATACCACCCAGTATGGGAGAGAAATATACTTCCGCATTCAAAGAGGTTTTCCGGCAGCTGACGGAAAAAAATAAAGTACAGCTCATCCCTTTCATCCTGGAAGGCGTAGGAGGTGTGCCGGAACTGAATCAGCAGGATGGCATCCATCCTACTCCGAAAGGACATAAAATAGTAGAAGAGAATGTTTGGAAGGTACTGAAGAGGCTGTTGGGTTAGAGCCTTATAAGTATTATATTTAGGTAATGAAAGAAGAGAGGCTCCCGACCATCAAGGAAATCGCCAAACAACTGAATGTATCTGTCTCCACCGTCTCCCGGGCTTTACACGATCATCCCGGTATCGGGCTGCGTACCAAGATGCGGGTGCAGCAACTGGCCCGGGACCTGAACTACGAGCCCAATCAGAGCGCCATCTTCTTCAAACAACAAAAGACCTTTGCCATCGGGGTCGTCCTGCCCAACCTGAAAGAAGAGTTCTTTTCCAAGGCTATCAGCGGAATCGAAGAGATCGCCACCCAAAATAAATATAGTGTGCTGATCGGGCAGTCCCAGGATGATCCGGAAAAAGAAAAGCACATCATTACCACTATGAAAAATTACCGGGTGGACGGCATCATCGTCTCTCTGGGCAAACACACTAAAACCTACGATCATTTCACCGCCCTTGAAAAATACAATATCCCCGTTGTTTTTTTTGACCGGGTACCCCATCTGCCCGATTTTAATAAAGTATCCTTCAATATGGCCAGCGGCACCCGGGAAGCCATCGAATTCCTCATCGACCGGGGACATCGCCGTATCGGCATCATCAACGGGCCGGATGAAATGAATTCTTCGAGTGAAAGGACGGAGACCTATAAACAGCTATTGATCAAAAAAAGACTTAAAATAGACCTCTCCCTGATCGTCTCCACGGACCTTACCCCGGAAAGCACTTATGATGCCATGAAGACGCTGCTGAGCCAGAAACCAAGACCCACAGCCGTGGTAGCCATTAACGACTATGTAGCCCTGGATGCCATGCAATATGCCCGCAGGATGAAATTAAAGGTCAATAAAGACATTTGCTTTGTCAGCTATGTCAATCTTTGGATCAGCGGTTACCTGGAAACCCCGCCGCTGGCATCCGTAGAACAATACCCCTTCGAGCAGGGATCCAAGGCGGCGGCTATGTTGATGGAGCTGCTTCAGCACCCCCTGGGAGGCCCTTCCCCCGTCCCGGAGACCTTCCGGAATATCGTCATCAACGGCCAGCTGGTCGTTCACAAAAAAAGGCCAAGGTAGCCCCGGGGGATGTAAAAATCAAGCAATCGTTTGTGAGGACAAATCTTTGTTAATATTTGCTAAATAAACTACATTACAAGTGTACCTATAGGTACACTTGTATATATACATCGGTAGGGACACCTACTAAGTATAGACCAGAACGACATACTATTACACATTAAAAACTGCTTATGACCAGGCAAAAACTACACTTGCTCCTGTTCCTGCTACTATGCTCTTGCATTGCCTTCGCACAGGAACGGACGATTACAGGGAAAATTACGGATGAAACGACAAAAGCGCCTTTAGCCGGGGCTACTGTCAGTATTAGAGGCTCCAGAAAAGCGGTGACCACCGATGCAGGAGGCAATTTCAGCCTCAAGGCTCCGGCAGGACCGGTGACGCTGGTTATTACTTCTATCGGTTTTGCGACCAAAGAACTCGTTGCATCAGCTTCTTCCGGCGACCTGGCCATCACGCTGAGCACCTCTTCCAGCCAATTGGGTGAAGTGGTGGTGACGGCCCTCGGTATTAACCGCACGGCCAAATCACTGGTTTATGCCACCCAAACCGTCAAAGTTTCGGAACTGACGGGTGTCAGAGATCCCAATAACGTATTGAACTCCTTGCAGGGTAAGGTGGCCAATGCGGTCATCACGCAGGGTTCCGGCGGTCCGGGCAGCGGCGCGCGGATCGTCCTCCGGGGCAACCGTTCCATCAGTCAAAGCAGCAATGCCCTGATCGTAGTGGACGGGGTGCCGATCACCAATGGCACCAACAGCGCGGCCGGAAGCGATTTCGGTTCCGTGCAGAGCTCGGACGGGGCTTCGAATATCAACCCGGACGATATCGAGTCGGTGAATATCCTGCGAGGCGCCTCTGCGGCAGCCCTTTACGGCAGCCAGGCCGGTAATGGCGTAATCGTCATCACCACCAAAAAAGGCGCCAAGGATAAAGTAACGGTGAACGTGAATTCCGGGATTGCTTTCGAATCCGCCTGGGCGTTGCCAAAAGTTCAGAATACCTATGGCCAGGGGAATAATATGATCGCCGACTCCTCCATCGGAGATAGCTGGGGTCCCAAAATGACCGGGCAGGCTTTTACCGATTATCTCGGTAAATCAACCACTTATTCCGCCCAGCCCAATAATGTCAAGGATTTTTTCAGGACCGGGACCAGCGTTAACAATTCCATCAATGTTTCCGGCGGTACCGAAAAAGCCCAGACCTACCTGTCGTATACGAATAATCTTATCCAGGGCATCGTTTCAAGAAATGGCCTGAACCGCCATACCTTCAACCTGCGATTGACCAACCAGGTAGGCAAACGCTTCTCCACGGATGCCAAGATTACCTATATAAAACAGGATATCACCAACAAACCCCGCACCGGTGAGGAAAATGCGCCGGTCATCGATATCTACCAGATCCCCCGGAACGTCAGCCTGGCGGAGGCGCAGCAGTACCAGGTGATCAATAATGTAGGCGTTCCTTCTCCCACGCCTTTTCCTTCCACGCTAAGCTCAATTTACCAGAATCCCTACTGGATGCTCAATAATACGGCCATCTCCGAATCGAGGGACCGCATTATGGGATTCGTCTCCGCGAAATTCACGATCACCGATTGGTTGAAAGTGACCGGCCGGGCCAACCTGGACAAAACCTTCGACCTGCTTAAACAACAATACTTCCAGCAAACCCTGCTTTGGGCCAATTCGTCAGGGGGGTATTATTCCGAAAACCCTATTACCACTACGCAAAGATGGTTTGACCTGATCGTCGACGGTAATAATAAGATCACCCAGGACCTGAAAGTGGATTACCACCTGGGAGCCATTTACCAGGATCAGCAATACAATTCAACGTTGGATGTCGCGAATGGGCTGAATGTTACCAATAAATTCAGCCTGAACTATGCCACCAACCCTTCCAGTTACTCCTCAGGCAATGAAATCCAGACCCATGCCGCCTTTGCCCAGGCCAGCTTCTCCTACAAAGACGCTTTATTTGTCGACGGAAGCTTCCGGAATGACTGGGACTCCCGCCTGCCTAAGCCTTACACTTATCAATACTATTCCATCGGGGGATCGGCTGTATTCTCGGACCTGTTCACCCTCCCGGAACCCATCTCTTTCCTGAAGGCAAGTCTTAGTTATGCCGAAGTAGGTAACGGGGGGCAATTCGGATTGTTGAATAGTTCTTATAGTTATAGCCAGGGCTCCGGAAATGGCTTTTTAAGCCGGGGCACCACCCTGCCTTTCCCAACATTAAAGCCAGAGATCGTAAAAAGCACGGAAGCCGGGATCGAAGCCAAATTCCTGAAAAATCGTTTGGGCTTCACGTTCACTTACTATAAAAGCAATTCGTACAACCAATTGCTGAAGATCCCGCTGCCCACTCCCACGGGCTATAATGACCAATATATCAATGCGGGAAATATCCAGAACAAGGGTATAGAAATAGTGATAAATGCAACTCCGGTGACTTCCAGGGATTTCAACTGGGACATTGCTTTGAATTTTGCGTTGAACCGGAACAAGGTCATCCGCTTGGCCGATAAAATTAAAACCGTTTATTACGGTGGCGGTGACAATCGTTCGGCCACACCCCAGGTCTCCGAAGGCGGAAGTTTTGGCGACCTGATCGCTTACCAATGGGCCAAGAACGTCAAAGGACAATATGAAGTAAATGCAAAGGGCGCCCCGCTTACGACCGATATCCTGGGCCAGCAACAAGGACTTATCGGTAACTTCAACCCGAAAGAAAACCTGGGCCTGACCAATACTTTCCGGTATAAAAGGTTCAACCTGCGGGTATTGGCCGACGGCCGCATCGGAGGCATTATGGTGGATGGTACAGAAATGAACCTGGCTTTCAGCGGGATACCCGATGCTACCAGCAAATTCCGCGAAGGCGGACTGGTTCTTGGAGGAGTCGATGCTGCCGGTAATGCAAACACCACCTCTATCACCGCTCAACAGTTCTGGCAGACTGCCTCCGGAAAACGGTATGGGGTCGGTCAGTTCTTTGCCTATAGTGCCACCAGCTTCCGGGTGAGAGAACTTTCTTTGGGATATGATCTTCCCATCCAATCGCTTGGGTTTATTAAATCAGCCCGTCTTTCCGCCGTCGGCCGTAACCTGTTCTGGTTATACCGTGGAAAATCCATACTGGATGTACCCGGCATTGGAACGCGTAAGTTTACTTTCGATCCCGACATGAGCTTAGGAAATGGCATCTACCAGGGTATTTCCTATGGTACCTTGCCCTCTACCAGAAGTTATGGATTCAATCTTCAACTTACGTTCTAAATTATATAAAAAGAATTTATATGACAACGAAAAAAATATTCATCCATCCCCGATGGCACGCCGCGTTGATCGGCGGTCTTCTATTGTTCGCGTCCTGTACCAAACATTTCAGTGATATCAACTTCGATAAGAATAACATTGCCACGATCGGGCCGGCCGACCTGCCCTTTCTTTTCTCTAAGGCTGAATCTTCAGCTCCCGTAACGTATTATAACTACCAGATCGCCCAGAATCTCTTCGCGGACCAATATGCGCAGTATTTTGCCTGTGAAGCGACCTATTTCCCTTCGGATCGCCTCGTCATCCGGCAGGATTGGGTGGGAGCGGCTTTCAACCCGATCTATACGGACGTTGTTCCCCAGCTGCAGTCCATTTTCAAAAACTCGGATCCCGCCTCGGCAGAATATGCCATGGCCAGTGTAATGTGGGTATACTCCTTTCACCGGGTGACCGATTACTGGGGACCCATTCCCTATTTCAAGGCGGGTGTTCCCGATAGCGCGGTAGCATACGATCCGCAGGATAAGATCTATGATGATTTCTTTAAAAGGCTGGCGGCAGCGGCGGCTGTTTTAAAGACTCATGCCGGGGAAAATCACTATGGTTCTTATGACCTGATATATGGCGGAGATGTGAACCGTTGGATCAAATTTGCCAATTCCCTTCGCTTACGCCTGGCGCTCCGGATCTCTAAAGTGGACCCTGCAAGGGCCCAGACAGAAGCCGAAGCAGCCGTAGCCGGCGGGGTAATGACCACCAGCGCAGTCATCACCGACCCAACTGCCCAAACTTCCGGGGATGATGCCCTGGTCGAGAGAAGCGCAAAAGGATCCGATGGCAATGGCCTTCAATCCATGTCGGACTGGAATGAATTCAGGATGAGCGCCTCCATGGCCTCCGTATTAAATGGATACCAGGATCCCCGCCTCCCCGTGTATTTCCTGCCCACCTATAATACCTCGATAACCACCAAACAATATCATGGATTGCGCAATGGTCTTTCCGTTAATCAATTGACGCTGCCATTGAATAACCATGATAATAATTCCCATGTCGGCACCCGCTGGTCTTCTACCAATATCGTTGACTTGAACGGTGCTGTTACCGGATCGGCTACTTCCATGGCCACCGGCCAGAACATGATGTGTGTAGCGGAAATCTATTTCCTTCGTGCCGAAGGGGCTTTGCTGGGATGGAATATGGGCGGACCGACCGCACAGCAATTATATAATGCGGGTATTACGAACTCTATGACCCAATGGGGAATTACGAATGCGACGACCATTCAGAACTATATCAACAGTACCAATACCCCGATACCCCCAGGCGATTATCTGAACTCGCCGGCCATGACGAATATCCCGGTAAAATATGCTGCCGGCAGCGCGCTGGAACAGATCATGACCCAGAAATGGCTGGCCATGTATCCGGACGGTATGGAAGCCTGGGCGGACTATCGCAGAAGCCATGTACTCAAACTGTACCCGGTGGTCAACTCGGATAATCCGCTGATAACCAATACCAGCACCCAGTGGCTCCGGAGAATTCCTTTCCTGGATTCGGAAAAACGAAACAACGCTTCTGCCGTCACGGCCGCTACGGCCCTGCTCGGCGGAGCGGATAATGTATTGACCCCGCTGTGGTGGGATAAGAACTAGTAAAAAATTTAGTAAAAATTTCCTTTCACAAAAAATCCATCCTGAAATTTTCAGGATGGATTTTTTGTTTAAATTGCTCTGTTGCTGTAAGTACCGACTATTATTTTAACCGTAATTCTTCCATTATGGCTCTTCCACCCCGTCCCTCCTGCCCGCGTTCCTTCTACCTGTCCTTGCTGCTGACATCGCTCCTCCTGGCATCCGGCTGCGGTAGGGAAGAGCCCTCCCATCTCTTTACCCAGCTTGACAAGGACCAAACGGGGATTAACTTCCAGAATACGCTTTTCGACGGCGAATCCCTGAACGTACTGAATTATATTTATTTCTACAACGGGGGCGGCGTCGCCATCGGGGATATCAATAACGACGGGCTGCCCGATATCCTCTTCACAGGAAACATGGTGCACAACCGGCTTTTCCTCAATAAGGGGAATTTTAAATTCGAAGATATTACGGGAAAAAGCGGCATCGCCGCGCAGGAAGGCTGGTGCACCGGCGCCACCATGGTGGATATCAATGGCGATGGTAAAATGGACATCTATATCTGCCGTTCGGCGGATGCCAATCCCGCCCGGAGAAAAAACCTGCTCTTCATTAATAACGGAGACCTGACGTTCACCGAGAAAGCAGCGGAATATGGGCTGGACAATGACGGGTTCTCCACCCAGGCCGCCTTTTTCGATTATGACAAGGATGGGGACCTGGATATGTTCCTCATCAATCACTCCCTTCATAAATATGCCACCGGCGCCGTAGACAATCCCGGCTGGAGAAAGGAAGGGCAACCGGCCTTCGAATGTAAATTATACCGCAACGACTGGAACGAGACTTTGCATCACCCGGTCTTTACGGATGTTTCGGCACAAGCCGGCATTCACTCGGATGTCCTCACCTTCGGACTGGGCATCGCCATATCGGACCTGAATAATGACGGCTGGCCTGATGTCTATGTCTCCAACGACTTCAACGAACCCGACTACCTTTTCATGAACAATGGCCCTACTGCCCCGGCATCCCCCGGAGGCAAAGGGTCTTCATCCCCCGGAGGCAAGCCGGAAGTCACCTTCACCGAGCGGCTTGCTGACTGCATAGACCAGACCTCTCTGTATTCCATGGGCAATGATGCCGCCGACTTCAATAATGACGGGCTGGTCGACCTCATGACCCTCGACATGCTTCCGGAAGATAACCATACGCAAAAAATGCATAGCGGCTCGGAGAACTTTAATAAATTCCAGCAGCTCTTCCACCGGGGATTCTATTACCAATACAGCCGCAACATGCTGCAAAAAAATAACGGGGATGGCACTTTCAGCGAAATCGGCCAGCTGGCGGGCGTTTCCAACACGGACTGGAGCTGGTCGGCTCTGTTCTCGGATTTCGACAATGACGGCAATAAGGACCTGCTGGTCACCAATGGTTATGTGAAAGACTATACCGATATGGATTTCCTGAAATATTCCGCCGACAAATCGGTCCGTGGAAATGAAGGGTCCAAAGACGAGGCCGTTAAAGAAACGATCAGCCAAATGCCTTCCAGCCCGGGAACCAGCTATCTCTACCATAATAACGGCGACAATACTTTTTCCCGAATGAATGAAGCCTGGGGGCTTACCCAAAAGACGGTTTCTGCCGGCGCCGCCTATGCGGACCTGGATAACGACGGGGCCATGGACCTCGTCATCAATAACACGAATGAATATGCGGGCATCTACCGGAATAACAACCGCCAGTCGGGCAAGGGCCATTACCTGAAGATCGTCCTCCAGGGAGATCCGAAGAACAGCACGGGGATCGGCTCCAAAGTGAAGCTGTTCTGCCGGGACACGGTCTTCTACCAGGAAGCCTTCCCCGTCAGGGGATTCCAATCATCAGTAGACCCCGTCCTGAATTTCGGGGTCGGCGACCACCTGGTGGTCGATTCGGTGCTGGTCATCTGGCCAAACGACCAATTCCAGGTGCTCAGAGCGGTCAAGGCTGACCAGGCATTAAAAGTGGCTCTCAAAGACGCTGCCGGCGTCTGGAATTATAAGACCGGCCGCCCATTGGGGTCTGCCCCGCCTGCCGGTCCTTCCGGCCCGCCGGCTACCTGGCTGTCGGCCGGTGCTGCCACCTCGTCCCCTACTTTCCTGACGGCATTTGCCGCACCCGGGCCTGTACATACCCAAAACAATTTTTCCGATTTCGATCTCCAGCCCCTTTTGTTGAATTATTTATCCCGAAGCGGACCTTGTATGGCGAAGGCGGATATCAACGGGGATGGCCGGGAGGATCTTTTTATCGGGGGATCGAAGGGACACCCGGCGCAGTTATGGGTGCAGTCGGCCTCAGGTGATTTAATCCCTTTTCCTGAACCTGCCTTTGTAAAAGACTCACTGGCGGAAGATGGCGCCGCAGAATTTTTCGACGCCGATGGCGACGGAGATCCTGACCTTTATGTGGCGGGGGGTTGTTATACCTGCGGGGAGCAGGATCCTCAGCTGCAGGGGCGCCTGTACCTGAACGATGGAAAGGGGCACTTCAGCCGCGCCGAAGGCGCCGTGCCTGCCTTTTTGTTGAACGCCAGCTGCGTGAAAGCGGCAGACCTGGACGGGGACGGGGCCCTGGACCTGTTCATCGGGGGAAAGGTGATCCCGGGAAAATACCCGCTATCGCCCGGAAGCAGGATCTTATTGAATGATGGAAAAGGGCATTTCAGCGATGCGACGGCCCGGATAGCCCCTGCTCTTGCCAGGCTGGGCATGGTCACCGACGCGGTATGGATCGACCTGGATCATGACCGGCGGCCTGACCTGGTAATAGTAGGAGAATGGATGCCCGTCACCGTATTTCATAACAGCAATGGTCACCTGGAAGACGCCTCTGCTAAATATATCAAATTCCCCTCTACCGGCTGGTGGAACCGGGTTACGGCAGCCGACCTCGACGGAGACGGGGACGAAGACCTGATCCTGGGCAACCAGGGCCTTAATAACCAGTTCCGGGCAAGCCAGCAGGAGCCGCTGACGCTCTATTATAAAGATTTTGACAACAATGGGATCGTCGATCCCATCTTCTGCTATTATATCGGAGGGGTATCCTATCCCGCGGCTTCACGGGATGACCTGACGGGGGAACTACCTTTCCTCAAGAAGAAATTCATCGAATATCATACTTATGCGGATGCTACGATCCATGATCTTTTCAGCGACGACGAGCTGAAGGATGCGGGTCTTCTGAAAGCGGAAACCCTTCAGTCCGTCTGGTTGGAGAACAGGGGGGATTCCGGCTTCCTGGAAAGGGCGCTGCCGCAGGAAGCCCAGTACGGCCCTGTCTATGCCATCCTGGCGGAAGATATCAACGGAGATGGGAAGAAGGACCTGGTGCTGGCCGGCGGTAACCAATGGACCCGGATCCGCTTCGGCCGTTACCGGGCCGGACATGGTGTCCTTCTGCTCAATGACGGTAAAGGCGGATTTAATTATGTGCCCCAATACCGGAGCGGGCTCCATTTGCGGGACGATATCCGGGGAGGTGTGGAACTGAGGAGTGGCGCACCGGTCCTTTCGAAGAAGCTGGTATTCGGCGTGAATGATGGCGCCGCGAAGATCTATGGCTTCTGAAACCGCCCCTAGTAGACTGCCTTCATCCCCCTTCTCTTCCAGTCTTCGATGATCGGCGGATAAGGCCCGAATTTATGCTGGCTCTCCGGGAAGCTGTCCGCAAAAGGAGCATGATCATAATCGATGGATTTTTCTTCGGGATGGGGATAATCATAACTTTTTGCCGTAGGCCGGCTATGCTGCCGGTCATCGTTCACGAAAGCCGCCACATCCAGGGCTTCATCGTCGGTGAGGAAGGGTTTGTCATGGGTAGCTTTATCATAAGGCATATTGGCCTTGATCCATTGCGCCGCCTTGATGATCCGGTGCATGCTGGAGCCGGGTTGGTAGGCACTGGCTCCCCATAAGGGAGGATAGGTATAGGTGACCTTGTCATAACGAAGCTGTCCCTCTCCGTCCGCCCCATGACAACGCGCGCAGTTTTCGGCATAGAGCTGCCTGCCACGCTCCGGGTTGGCGGCCGTATTGGGGAAAGTCACTGTCAGATTCTTCTCCCCTTTGAAAGACCGGTCGCCGGCAAAACTGTTGATCCATTTCAGGTAGGACAGGAATGCGATCATTTCCTTACTGTCCAGGGGAAGCGGCTTACCATTATGCGGCCGCATGACACAATTATTCACCCGCTCGGCAAGCGTAAGCACCTTCCCTTCCCGCGCCCGGTACTGGGGATAGTTGGCATGAGAGGCGATGAGATTGAAAGAATATAATTTTGTCCCGCCGTTCTGGTGACAATTCGTGCAATTCATTTTATTGCCCAGGTATTTTCCATTCACACCCTGGGGGCCGATATAATAGGCGGTATTATACATCAACGCCTGCCCATACCGCACGGTCAGGAAAGTCGCCGGTTTTTTATTCAATCGTTTGCGTGATCAGGCTCCTTATAAACTCCTTAGATTTAAGAATAGATAAACTCCCTGGATTTAAGGATATTTGAAATCTTTCCCCAAAATGGCGCTTATGAAATATTTACCCGCTCTTTATGTACTGTTGCTGACGGTTGGTTCGACCTTGTGTAGTCTGGGGCAGGAAGCCACTGTGAAGGATGCGACCGGGGCAAATCATGCCGCCACGGTTAGAGAATACCAGCAATCCTTCCCCACCTATCCTTTTTCGGATCCCAGCCCGGTCCCGCTGCTCACGCCGGTCTATCCTTATTTCCGGTACGATGGCTTTACCGATAAGGCCGTCGACAAATCCTGGAAGGTGGTGGAATTGCAAAATGACTATATCCGGCTGCTCATCCTCCCGGAGATCGGCGGAAAGATCTGGACCGCGATAGAGCGATCCACCGGTCGTCCTTTCTTATATTATAATCATGCCGTGAAGTTCAGGGACATCGCCATGCGGGGACCCTGGACCAGCGGCGGACTGGAAGCCAATTACGGCATCATCGGGCATACGCCCAATTGCGCCACCCCGGTGGACTATGTTACCCGGATCAACGAAGATGGCAGCGTCAGCTGTACGATCGGTACCCTGGACCTGCTGTCCCGTAGTTACTGGCGCATGGAGATCCGTCTCCCGAAAGACCAGGCCCTTTTCAGCACCCGCTCCTTCTGGTATAACACCACGGCATTGGAACAACCTTATTACCATTGGATGAATGCAGGATTGAAGGCAGGCGATGACCTGGAATTCATTTATCCCGGCAATCGTTACCTGGGCCATTCCGGAGAATATGCGGACTGGCCTGTCAATAAACTCAATGGAAAAGAGATCTCCTGGTATAAGAACAATGATTTCGGCGGATATAAGTCCTATCATGTCTTTGGCAAATACACGGAGTTCAGCGGAGCCTACTGGCACAAGGATGAGTTGGGAATGGTCCGTTGGGGAACCCACGATGACAAAGCGGGAAAAAAGATCTGGATCTGGGGCCTCTCCCGGCAGGGCATGATCTGGGAGCGCTTGCTGACCGATACCGATGGCCAATATGTAGAACTGCAATCAGGACGCCTCTTTAACCAGAATGCCGAGGGGAGCAGTCGTACCCCTTTCAAGCACCGGGCCTTTGAACCCTATGCCACGGATACCTGGCAGGAAGATTGGTACCCGGTACTGGGCACCCGGGGTTTTGTGGCGGCGAATCAATATGGGGCATTAAATATCCGGCGGGAAAACGGTTGGCTGAAAGTCTTCTTCTCCCCCGTTCAAAATTTCCGGGATACTCTATCCATCACCGTTTCCGGGAAGGTGATTTATAAAAAAGATTGTTTGTTCGCGCCACTGCAGTTGTTTGTGGATTCAGTAGCCACACCCACCCTCCCCGGCGATCTCGTCATTACCATCGGGGACCACCACTTGCGTTATGACGCTTCTCCCCTGGCAGACAACCTGTCCCGGCCGGTAGAGGCGCCCGCTGATTTTGACTGGGGCTCCGCATATGGCAACTGCCTGAAAGGATGCGAAGCCCTGGACCAAAAAAATATGCCCGAAGCGGAAGCGGCATTCGGTCAGGCATTGATCAAAGATCCTAACTATGGACCGGCGCTGGTGAAAATGGCGGAACTGCTCTATCGCAATATGCGTTATGAGGAGGCGCTGGAATACGCCACCCGGGCCCTTCGCATCCATACGGAAGACGGCGGCGCCAACTTTATCTATGGACTGATCCATGAGCAGTTGGGCAACCGGACGGATGCAAAAGACGGTTTCGACATTGCCAGCCTGGATCCCGCTTATCGCAGCGCCGCCTATACCCGCCTGGCAAAAGGAGCCTTAAGGGAGAAAGACACAGAGCGCGCCCGGGTCTATGCAGAAAAGGCGATGGTAAATAATCGCGACAATGTGGAGGCGCTTCAGCTGCAGGCGGTATGCGCGCGCGGTTCGGCCAGAGAGATCTTAGCATCCATCGACCGCGAAGACCCGCTGAATCATTTTTCACGATTTGAAAAATATTTGGCGGAGCCCTCGGCGGAGAATAAAGAGCGGTTCCTTTCCCTGATCCGGAATGAACTGCCGCAGGAGACATTCCTGGAGCTGGGTATCTGGTACTATAGCTGCGGGCTTCCGGAAGATGCGCTCCAGGTATTCCGTTTGAGCCCCGCCTGTGCAGAGATCAATCTATGGATCGCCTGGCTGACCCACCAGTCTATCGACTGGACGAAGATCGATCCGGTACGGTCCTTCCCTTTCCGGTCGGAGACCGGGCAGTTGCTCGAAGACCTGCTAAAGACAGACGACCACTGGTTTCTCAAATACCAGCTGGCCCTTATTTATAAAGACCGCAACCGGATTGCCGAATGTAAAAAATTATTGTTGTCATGCGGAGATCAGCCGGACTTCGCGCCCTTCTATGCGATGCGGGCGGCCGTCAGCAACACCCAATCCATCCATGACCTGCAACGCGCCCTGCAACTCGACCCGCAGTGGAGATATCATAAATTGCTAGCCGAATATGAAATAGCGCATGGCGATTCCGTCCGGGCCGAAGAAATAGCCGGCGGGTTCTACCGGTCACACCCCGAATCCTATATCATGGGAATGCTGTACGCAAGGACCCTCCTGCTCAATCATAAGTACCCGGAAGGCGACCGGCTGCTCAGTCGCCTGGCCATCATTCCTTTCGAAGGGGCCACTACCGGAAGAGAATTATACCGGGAGGCTAAACTCATGCAGGCTGTACAAAGCATGAAACAACAGCAGTACAAAAAAGCCCTGGCTTGGATCGGCCAGGCAAAAAAATGGCCGGAAAATCTCGGCGTCGGGGAACCCTATGCGGAGAATGAGGACCTGCGACTGGAAGACTGGATGAGCTATCGCTGTTATACGGCCCTTCATCAGCATGAAGCCGCGACGGCCGCCCTGCAACGCATCCTCCGCTTCCGGCCTGCGATAGACAACACCGTTCCCAACTTCATCCCGGCCAATGCGGTCATCACGGGATGGGCCTATGAGAAACTCGGGGGGTCGCCTCCCCCACCGGCAGCCGCGGCGCCCGGCAATAAAGAGGAGCCCGGAGCAAACGACCGCATTCTGAAAGCGTTGCAGGCTTTCTAAAAGCCCACATTTACCGGAAGTCAAAATACAAAGCTCCTGATACCCGCCCCCCTTTCGGCGGAAGGGTCCGCTGACTTTGCGGGCCCATTATTTCCGGGCGTTGAAACTTGGTGCCAATGGCGGAAATGGCATTCATGAATCCAATATTCCCATCGGGGAAAGGGGGGCTGGTATTATTATTGGGCGCCGCTCCTGGTTTTTCGGGCTTCAGCATTTCGAGATAAATATCCGGTTGATCGGTGTATATGGTAAAATCGGATTCTTTGTTCTGCAAGGTTACCCAATTGAGTTCTGCGTGCCAGCCCTTAAATTCCGGATAGCCCCAGCTCTCTCCTGTGATCGTATTGTTATATGCTTTTTCCCAGACGCCTATTTGTGGTCCTTTCAGCCGGTTCTTCCAGACCCGGTAAGGGCCCCTTCCCATCCACCTCATGCCCCTTATTTCCTCTTCCGGATAGTTAAAGGTGATCCCCATGAAATCAACCGTATCCCTGGCGAGATAGCTATATTCCAGTTTGGGAAGCCGGCCGTTCTGAAAGATCCATTTTACCCGCAGGCTATCTCCTTTGTAGATGGGTTCGATAATATATTCATTCCCTTGCAGGAAATGCCGGATTTGCTCCAATGATTGCGGGCTCTCGCTTCCGGCTAAAGACGGTCCACCGTTCAGAAAGATTTTCCCCTTGCCGTTAACAACATTTTCCAAAAAGCCCGTTTCTTTCTCAAATCGATAGCTAATGCCATCACAGGCAACGATAAAAGCATCCATATTCTCCGTGACATCTATCCCGGCGGTTTTTACGGCCGATGCAACCGATGCTGCTTTCCGGGCAACCTCCCCGGGCGAATGCAGCGCCTGGCTCCAGGTACAGATCGTATCGCCTTTGGCATCATAGGCCGATAGATACAACGCATCCGCCTTGCTGCTTCCCATCAAAGGAATCGTCAGGAACCCTTTTTCGCCGGGCGCCAGCACAGGGGCCTTCATCAATCCTGATTGTAAAATCTTCATCCCGGATCTCTTTTCCCCTGCCGCAGGAAAAATAACCCACTTCCATTCAAACCGGCATTGACCGAGATTGGTGAACAGGTACCGGTTTTCTACGGCGATCTTACCGTCAAAGCTCGCAGGCAAAAGCGATGAGCCCGGGTCAACATACACAGGGCTCCAAATTTCTTTAATCGTATAATAGCTGGCTTCCTTTTCGCGATGCGGTCCGACGATTCCATCCGGCGCCTGGTTGCCGGCAACATCGATGCTATCATGCCGGTCACCCCGCACTACGCCCTCATCATGAAAGGACCACAGAAAGCCACCTGCCGCATGGGGATGTTTCATCATCTCCTTCCAGAAATCCTCCAGCGCGGCGCCCTGCCCGCCATCGAACAGGCCATGCATAAATTCCGTCGGAAAGAAAACTTCTTTTGCATTGGCTACTTCCGTTTGGATATATTTGAAGTCGGGGTAGTGCTTGGTATTGGTGCCATCGAATCGTTCCCAGGGATGGATCACCTGTCTTTTTTGAGGGTCATATAAGGCGTAGTCGTGATCGAGGGCCCGGTTCCACCCACCTTCATTGCCGTTATCCCATAGTACAACGGAAGGATGATTCACATCCCTGACCACCAGCTCTTTCACCAGTCGTCTTCCTGTCACCGTATCATAAGCGGCCTGCCAGCCGGTAAGCTCATCCAGTACGAACAGACCGAGCGAATCGCAGAGGTCCAGAAATTCCTTGTCAGGCGGATAATGGCTCATGCGAACAGCGTTCATGTTCATGTCCTTTATTAAGCGAATATCCAGCAGGTGAATGTCCCGGCTTAGGGTCCGCCCTGTTTCCGGCCACTCGCTATGCCGGCATACGCCTTTGAAGATCACTTTTACGCCGTTGACATAGAACCCGTCCTGCGGCCGCAGCGTGGCAGTCCGGAAGCCGAATCGTTGATCGATCGTATGAATGATCTTAGCTCCTTCTTTAATGGATACTTTCACATAGTATAGATTGGGCTCTTCCGGATTCCAGCATTTAATACCGGCAAAATGATGGGACATGACAGGGTCGCCGGCCCGTAACTGAAAAGGTGGATCGACCGCCTGGTCAGTCAAGTCATAAACCTGTGCTTCTACGGTTTGGCTCCTGCCGGCATTGCTGAATACCTGCATGTTAAAATCTCCATCCGCCTGTGCATCGATGGCCACCCTGTCGATAAATACAGGCGGCACTATTTCCAGGTATACAGGGCGAAAAATGCCGCCGAACAGCCAGAAATCGGCTTTCCGCTCTGCCGCGTTGACGGATGCGTTGGAGGAATGCTTGCTGACGGTAACCTCCAGCAGGTTGGGCTGATCGAATCGCAGAAGATCGGTAATATCATATTTAAACTGATAAAAACCGCCCTGATGCACCGGGCCCGCCAGCTGGCCGTTGATCTTCACTTCCGCATCGGTCATGGCAGCATCGAAAACGATAAAGATCCTTTTATTTTTATACTGGGGCGCTACGTTGAAAGAGTATTTGTATAGACCCTGCTCGTCCGGGTTTTGCAGGTCCTTGTAATAATTGTAGGTCCCGAAGCCTTGTTGTTCCCAGTCAGAGGGAACGGCGATGGTTGACCATTTACCGCTGTTACGTCCTTTCGTGCAAAAAAAATCCCACTGTACGGTATGATCTTTATCGATGCCCGATAAGTATTGAAGGATCGTGGGCTGGGCAATCACAGAGTTGTTCACCAGGATACTGTTGCCCAAAAGGGCAATCAGCAAGGGAAATAAAGTATTTTTCAAACCTCGGCATTTTGATGGTCTGTAAATTTAAGGCTCTGTGCCGGATAATGCAATTATCGGCTGGCGAACCTAAAACTTACCGGAGAACCTAAAACTTATAGGTAAGACCGGCAGCTGCTCCAAAGCTATAAGGATAGGTCTTAACTACATTATTTTTTGTAATAGACGTCAGCGCGTAGCTGAATCCCGGCCGGATAGTCAGCGCCCATTTTTTGGAAAAATCATATTGCAGGTTCGCATTGGCCATTAATCCCAGGTAAAATGTTTTCGTCCCTTGCAACTTATCGATGGTTACAGTTTCGCGGTTCCCGGCATTTTCTACTTCGGTCTTAATCCGGGCGCCGGCAAGAAAATTAAAGGAAACGCCTAGGCCCGGGGAAAAGGAAAACCTGCCTTTGGTGATCTTATATTGCAAGGTAACCGGGATACCGATGTATTGGAGGTTATGCTGTGCGCTGGCTGCCGACAGGCTGTCACCGACTGCCGGCGGCAATCCAAAGCCGGGTTTTACAAATGCATAACCGGAAGACGAATTGTATTTATAGGCTATCGCACCATCAGGCGCTTTAACAGCATATATTTCCTGCGGGTCGATGGCAATCGAGGTGCCGGAATAAAGCAGCCCGGCCTGTATGCCCCAATTTCTTTTAAATTGATACAATACCAATGCCCCTGCCGTAAAAGAAGGTTCATGCCTTTCTTTTTGTGCAATATCCGTTGATTCGTCCTGACTGACATTCCCCCCATTTTCCAGCCTGTATTGTGCCCATTCCTGGGAGGAGAGAACAGTAACTGACCAGTAGGGTTTGAAAGGTCTACGCTCTTTCGCCTTTTGCCTGATCGCGCCGGCAGCACCGGCAGTATCGGCAACTCCGGCAGTATGGGCCATCATTCGGTTCAGTGAATCGGGTCCTAATAGTTTTACACAGGGTACGGCATTACCAGGTTTCCCATTTATACAGCAGGTGTCCGTGATATAACCGGATGGCTGAATGACCAATAGCTTTCTTCCGGCCGCAATCTTTTGCGGCCGTTTGCCTTCCGCATTATCCTTGACCGTTTCATTTGCCAGGTCGTTCTTTAACCTGATTGGCCCGATGGGGAGCGAAACGGCAGGCCTGATAATGCCGGTCTCCTGAATGACCAGGAATAATAATAAAATGGCAAGGCTGATAGCAGCCCGTCTGGCTGCGATATATTTCTTTTTGTAAGCGGCCACATCTTCTTCGTCTAATTGCGCCTGCAATCGTCTCCATACATCCGGTGAAGGATGCTCTTCATACCCATCGATAGCATCCCGGTATATTTCATCAATATGAGGTAAATTTTTACTCACAGGCTGATATTTAAGTATTGATCATTTTTTTCTCCTTTACCAGCGCTTTCTGCAAAATAGCCCGTGCATCCGACAGGTTGGATTTGGAAGTCCCTTCTGAAATATCGAGCATTTTTGCAATTTCCCGGTGTTTGAACCCTTCGAATACATACAGGTTAAATATGAGCCTGTATGCAGCGGGCAAAGATTGCACCAGCCGGATTAATTCTTTAACGTGCAAATTTGAGTAGATATCCGTGCCATCGCTAAGATGCCTGTCTCCTTGATCGATATGGATAACAGGATGAAGGTGCGATTTTGACTTATATTTTTGCAAAGCCGCATTCACCATGATCTTTCGTATCCATCCCTCGAACGAGCCAGTATTGTTAAACTGATAAATGTATTTAAACACCCGGTAAAACCCTTCCTGCAATATCTCTTCCGCTTCTTCCCTGTTTTTTGCATACCTCATACAAACAATCAGCATCTTCGGCGCATACAGCTCATACAACCGCGTCTGGGAAGAACGATCTCCTGTGCAACAGCCCTTAATTATAAGATGTTCCGTACCGGGCAAAAGGTGATATTTTAGCTATTAGATAGGTAGTAAAAGGAGAATGGTTGGGTGGCCGAAAAAAATTTTTCAGCCACAATCGGAAAACACAAACTTATAAGCCTAATCTGCGGGAATTCTGGATTTAAAGGGATCCGTAGATCCCGGCGGAATGCCAGGGTCCGGCACACTTAAATTTTTATGGCCACCCAACCCTTTTTCAAAACCTGTCATCTTTACCGGTGCCGGCAGGTCCTTTTAAAACTCAGGCAAAGGACTGAAAGGGCAGCAAATCATTATTGCGGTGGAACCGGCCTACTCGCATACTGCCGGGACTAAAGGATGGGTATATAGCCCGCCCTACCTGTTTTATTATCCGCAATAACGAATCGGCTCGGGTCATCCGATGGAGAAACTTAAATTATTTGCATGCGTAATCCGCTGACTAAATTATTAGTTCTTCTCATACTACAGCTTTCCTTACCGCCCGTAATGAAAGCGCAAAATTCCTTTCTGATATCCGGTAAAGTGATCGATGCAGCCACAAAACAGCCCTTGCCATCCGCCACCGTCCATTTAACAGGATATGCGGGAAACACCCTCACTAAGGCAGATGGCTCCTTTATCATAAAGGCGGATGCCTGGTATGATAGTCTTCAAATCACCAGCATTGGGTATGAGCCATTAAAAATGCTCCTCCAGAAAGGGCATAGCGCCGGCCTGGTCCTGGAAATGAAAAATGCTGCAACCGGCCTGCAAACGGTTACGGTAAGCATAGCGAAAAAGCCGGGCAAGACATTCATGGAAAAAGTAATAGAGAACAAGCCCTATAACGACCCCGAACGGTTCCACAGTTACAGCTACCAGCGGTATTCCCGTAATGAGCTGGACCTGGACAACCTGGACTATAAAAAAATAAAGGGAACAGGATTGAAGGGATTGGTGGCATCGGTCTATTCAGGCCTGGACTCAGGCAGCAGACAGGATAAAGAATTACCTCTTTATTTTTCCGAGACCCTTGCGGATAATTACCATTCCGTTTCCCCCCGTATCGAAAAGGAGAATATCCTGGCTAAAAAATCATTGGGCCTGAAAACAGATGAGCTGCTGCGGCATTTGGAAAAATTTTATTTCTACTTTTCCGTATATGATAACTGGATACCTGTGTTCGATCAGACCTATGTGAGCCCGCTGAACGACAAAGCCTTCAGCTATTACAGCTTCTTCCTGGGTGATACGATTGTCGAAAATAACAGCAGGATAAGGCAGATCAGGTTTGTGCCGTTACGGGCCTATGAAAAATCTTTCACCGGGACCTTATGGATCAATGACAGCACTTATGCCGTGGAATCGGTGGATATGCACCTGACAAAAACAGCTAACCTGAATTTTGTCAAAGACATTACTTATAGCGAGGAATACAAGCAGATCTACGATTCCACGACGGATAAAATGGTCTATATGCCTTCCAGGTATTTTTCCGAAGTGAAATTCGAAGCGGGGCTTTCCTTATTGGGCATACCTGTTCCGGACAGCAAAGAAAGCGTTCAGCTGATCACTAAAAGCACCACCGTACTGGATAAAATAAAGATCAATACCAATGGACCTGCTTCGGTGATCAGTAACCTGATAAAGAGTAAAACTGCGCTAGGTTATGAAAGGCCGGAAAGCTACTGGGCCAAACACCGGCCGGACTCCCTGACCAACCATGAAAAAAACATCTACCGGATGGTGGATTCGTTGAAGGAAAACACACAGTTCCAACGCAGTATCAAATTGATCGCTTTTGCAGGTACGGGGTATTGGGATCTCGGCAATAGCCTTCGCATAGGTCCCCATACTTCTTTAATCAGCCATAATCCTATAGAAGGATGGCGTATTCGCGTCGGTTTCTGGACTTTGCACGGTGTCAGCGACCGGCTGAATTTCTATGGTTATGGGGCGTATGGCCTGAAAGATCATAAATTTAAAGGCGGCCTGGGTTTAAAATACGTATGGAATGAAAAAAAATGGACAAAGACCACCCTCTGGTCAGGAAGCGATTATGACTTTATTGTCGACCAGCACGATGAGCTGGATAAGGATAATCTCATCAGCTCGTTTTTGCGCAAGCGTATCCCTTTCACCCGTACCTATATAAAACAGGTATCCCTAAGCCATGAACAATATCTTTCCCCCGACTGGAGTGCCCTTGCCTCTATAGGATACCGGGAATTGAACCCTGTGTTCGATTTCAGCTATAACCCCATTAATCCTTTGCTGGATAAACCGATTGACAGCGTTTTCCTGAAAAAACTACCGGCGGCCGAAGCTTCCGTTGGTCTCCGTTATGCCCATAAGGAAAGGACTTCCATCCTCAATTACGATCAGCTTCGGCTGGGAAGCTTCAGCCCCATCTTTACGTTGAACTATACCCATGGCTTCGAATTTACCAAAACACATTTCGGCTATGATAAAATAGCGATCGGCGTAGAACAGAAATTAAGGCTGCCGCCAAAGAGCCTTCTTTATTTTAAATTGAATGCCGGGAAAGTATTCGGAACGATCCCTTACCTGCTGCTGAATATTCCTGTCGGTAATGAATACTATGTATCCAGCCGGTATGCATTCAATACGATGACGCCTTATGAATTTGCCGCCGACCGTTATGTCGGCCTCCATACCAGGTTATCACTGGGAGGCGCCCTATTCGACAAGATCCCTTTCCTGCAGCAACTGGGCTGGAGGGAGACTATTTCCTTTAATGCCTATTGGGGCGACATGACGCAGGAGAACAGGGATTACAACAGAAAATCAAACTTCAACCTGGTAGGCAGTACTCCTTTTATGGAAGGCGCGATCGGCATCGATAATATTTTTCACCTGATCTCAATAGATTATTACAGGAGGTTTACCCATCTTAACAACCCCTATGCGAAAAGTTACGGGATCTATATCGGCCTTCATCTGTCCTTTTAAATGTAACTTAGCTTTCACAACACAAAATGAGTAACCTCCTATTTAATAAACATGACAACATCCGCAAATCTTTCACAACTGGTCAGGGCAGAATCCTTCAAAGCGCTCCATGAGCGTTCAGGCATCTTCGTTATCCCCAACCCATGGGATGCAGGCTCTGCCAGGATGCTCGCCAATCTGGGATTTGAGGCGCTCGCTACTACCAGTGCAGGATTGGCCTTTTCGCTCGGAAAACCCGACGGAGAGGGAGCGGTCACCCGTGAAGAGACGCTGGAGAATGCCCGTATCATCCTGGCGGCAACCCCTCTTCCTGTTGCAGCCGACCTGGAGAACGGATACGGTGATGATCCTGCCTCCTGCGCCGAGACTATCCTGATGGCAGCCGGGGCCGGACTGGCCGGTGGCTCGATCGAAGATGCTACCGGGCGCCCCGGCGATCCGATCTATCCCTTCGACCTGGCGGTAGAACGTGTCCGGGCCGCCGTGAAAGCCGCACGCAGTCTCTCCATTCCCTTTACCCTGACCGCCAGGGCAGAGAACCTGATCTATGGACGGCCCGATCTGAAAGATACGATCCGGCGGTTGGAAGCCTTTGCCGAGGCAGGCGCCGACGTACTCTTCGCACCGGGATTGAAGACCAGGGAAGAGATTGCCACGGTCGTCAGGGCGGTAGCCCCCAAACCCGTGAATGTAGTCATGGGATTAAATGACGCTACTTTCACATTAGAGGAGCTCTCTGGCATTGGAGTGAAGCGGGTGAGCCTGGGATCTTCCCTTGCCCGTGCCGCCTACGGCGCTTTCTTCCGGGGCGCCGAAGAAATCCGGCAAAAAGGAATGTTCACTTTTGCGGCGGGAACGATGCCTTATTCGGAGTTCAATGCGATATTTAAATCAGGCCCTCACTCCGGATGATCCTGTTTCCACTGCTCAGCGAAATATTTTCCCCAGTCGCGGATGTATTTGTAATATTCGTAGTCATTCTCGCAGTTCTGAATAAACTCATAACTGGGCCGGTATTCGCGCATGAATGTATCGAGGGCGGGGGATTTCAGCCCGGTGAGTTTTCTGACGAGGGTCTTTGTAAACCGGTGGTCAACATATTTCTCACGCTCTTCCTCCAACAGCCGGCGCTGGAAAGCTTCCATTCTACGGATCTTCCTCATTTCAAACAGGGCATCCAGGTTGACGCCCACACCAGCCCCGCTAGAGTTACCTAAATAATCACCGCCCCCATATTCAAATATTTTACGATACTCGTCCCGGTTTTGCGCGGAGTCCGTGCGATAATCTTTGGGCCGCACGACAACCAGGGGCAGGGAGTCGACGGTTACCTGCAGGCTCATGTCGAATGGCTGGTCCGGGTTTATATTTTTTACAGGAAACCGGATAGTGAACCTGCCCAGGTAGGAAAAATAAATGGAATCTTCGACACGCAGCCGGATGCTGTAATTCCCCGCTGAATCCGTTGCCGTTCCGACGCCCGAGGTTCCCAGAACACTTACTGCCGGCATTGCAAATTGCCGGGTACGGTCATATACCGTTCCCCGTATCTGCACCTGTCCGATGGACATTTGGGAGGACAGGGCCAGCAGCGCCGCCATTATGATCTTTTGCAAAAGTTTGGGGGTATGCATTACAACCGGAAACTAAACTACTATTAACATACAAGACCAAAATCGGTCGATTTTTAACAATTTATTTGCCAGTCGGAGGGCTGCCGGGCCTACTAATGAAGATATTTTCTAATATTAATTAAAATATTATTAAATTACAAATACATAAGCTTCTTGACATCCACAAAGATATTCATTTATCAATAGAGGTGCTATGAATTTCGATCCTATCAGCTTATCTCTCCTCCGCATTAAATAACCCCCTAGTTCATCCGGATGGACAAACCATGAGTAAGGGCAAACTCTTTGGTCTTAATCATTTTTTACTCAAAAACTAAAGGAGGTTTTTTATGAGAACACCATTTTACGCAAAACCTGCGGCTATCATCGTCTTTGTTCTGTTCCTCTCATCCTGCAAAAAATCCGGGCCATCCCTATGTGATTGCAAGCCGGATGATTATATCGGAACCGTCTCTGTATTCTCCGGCGGATTGAATGACCCGAGAGGTCTCAAATTTGGTCCTGATGGATACCTCTATGTAGCAGAAGGCGGAATTGGCGGCGCCGACTCCACTACTTGCGTGCAGGTAATTCCCCCCGTCGGACCCTACAGGGGCAGCAAGACCGGGTCGCGGATCTCCAGGATCAATTGGGATGGTACCCGTGCGACTTTTGTGGACAATCTGCCCTCCAGTCAAACAAGTCCTGCCGAGGGTAGTTTAATTAGCGGCGTAGCAGATGTGGCCTTCATCAACAATACGCTTTATGCCCTGTTGGCCGGTGCCGGTTGCTCGCATGGAGTTTCGTCCATCCCTAACGGAGTAATTAGAATAAACCCGGACAAATCCTGGAAGTTGATTGCAGATCTTAGTTCCTATCTAATGACCCATCCGGTAAAGAATCCGAACCCAGGCGATTTTGAACCAGACGGAACATGGTATAGTATGATCGATGTAGGGGGCAATCTTTTTGCAGTAGAACCCAACCACGGAGAGCTGGATAAGATTACCTCTAAAGGTAATCTCAGCCGGGTGATCGATATTTCCGCCAGCCAGGGGCATATTGTCCCTACGGCTATGATATTTCATGACGGCCATTTCTATGTTGGTAACCTGAATACATTCCCTATAGCCGGAAAGTCCAGCATTTACAAAATCTCACTCGGTGGCGACATCCAGGTCGTTGCTACGGGATTCTCTACGATCCTGGGAGTTGAGTTTGACAAAGCAGGAGGGATGTATGTGCTGGAGAATACGACCGGAAAGCCATTTCCCACACCAGGAACCGGAGATATTATCAGGATTGACCCCAGGGGAGGAAGGTCGACTATTGCCTCCGGGCTCAATTTGCCCACAGCCCTGACATTCGGACCGGATGAGAAATTATATGTTTCCAATTGGGGTTTCGGTGCGCCTGCAGGCGCCGGAGAGATCCTGCAAATCGATATTAGTTGTACGAAAAATAATAATGAGCTTAATAAATAGCTAGATTAACAGGCGATAATAGACCGTACCCCGGAAAAAGGGGGCCTTTGAGACCCCCTTTTTTATTTGCTTATATTTGACCCTATGTTTGAACTGCTCCATAGCAAGGTCACTGAAAAGATCTCCATAACAGAGGAAGAGTTCGATATCTGTAAAAGTCTCTTCACGCCCAAAAAGCTTCGTAAGAAGCAATTTCTGCTACAGGAAGGAGAGCTGTCCAAATACAATATTTTCGTTACCAAAGGGCTGCTACGGTCTTATACGATCGATGACAAAGGCGTCGAACACATCCTCCAATTTGCCCTGGAAGGCTGGTGGACGGCAGATCTGTATAGTTTTTTTACCGGCGAGCCCTCCCTTTTCTATATCGAAGCCCTGGAAGATGCCGAAGTATTATTGATCACCCGCCCTTTATGGGAGTCCCTACTACAGCAAATCCCCAAATTCGAACGCTACTTTCGCATCCTCATCCAGAACAGCCTGATTGCCACACAAAGAAGGCTGATGGAGTCCATGAGCGAGACAGCAGAACGCAAATACCTGAATTTCATCAAGTTGTATCCAGCTAGTGTACAACGGGTCCCACAACATATGATCGCTTCCTATCTTGGCATCACCCGGGAGACCCTCAGCCGCCTGCGCAGGGAGCTGGCCGTCGGAAAAAGCTCAGCGTGATGTAGATCAATTCCATTTATTATCATAGGTCAATGGAGAGGGCCCTCCTGATGGCGTAGTTTTGTTTTATAAATTTTAACACTAAAAAATAACTATCATGTCTAAAGTAAAATGGTCCATCGATCCAATGCACTCTGAAGTTGATTTCAAAGTCAAGCATCTTATGATCAGCACCGTTACCGGTCACTTCAATAAGTTCAACCTGGATGTCGTGACCGATGGCATCGACTTTAATACAGCCTCTGAAATTTTATTCACGGCCGATATCGACTCCATCGACACCAATAACGATCAACGCGATGCCCACCTGAAATCAGAAGATTTCTTTCACGCCGACAAGCACGCTCAGCTGGAATTCAAGGGCTCCAAATATGAGACCAATGGCGACGTTGCCAAATTGCATGGCGACCTGACCATTAGAGGTGTCACCAAACCGATCACCCTGAAAGTGGAATTCGGCGGTATCGCAACGGATCCCTATGGTCAGACCAAGGCAGGTTTCACCGTTTCCGGAAAGGTCAGCCGTAAGGAATTCGGGCTTACCTGGAGCGCTGTTACAGAAGCCGGAAGTGTAGTGGCCGGTGATGAAATAAAGATAAATGCGGAAATACAATTAATCAAACAGGCATAAGACAACATTAGACAGGCTAGCCGACTTCCATAAAACGATGGAAGTCGGCCGGGTCTCGCAAATATGAAGAATATGAACACGAAGAATACGATAACAGCCGGTAAAGACTTAGCAGAGGCGGACAAAGCCCTTATCCTGGTTCATGGGCGCGGAGCAAGTCCGGAGGATATTCTTTTCCTGGCTGACGAACTGAACGTGGGAGGCTATGCCTTGCTGGCCCCCCGGGCCAAAGGTAATTCCTGGTACCCCTATTCCTTTTTAGCCCCTCCTGCCCAAAACGAGCCCTACTTATCATCGGCTCTCCAGGTATTGAAAGATTTAGTGGCCGATGTAGAAGCTGCCGGCATCCCCTCCGAAAATATTTTTTTCCTGGGATTCTCACAGGGAGCCTGCCTGACCCTGGAATTCGTCGCCCGCAATGCGGCAAAGTATGGCGGCGTCGTCGGCCTGACCGGCGGCCTCATCGGAGATAAAGTTTACCCCGATCAGTATAAAGGGGATTTTCAGGGGACCCCAGTCTTTCTCGGAACGAGCCATCCGGACCCGCATGTGCCGGTAGATAGGGTGCATGCAACGGCTGACCTGTTGAAACAGCTGAACGCCAACGTCACCGAACAAGTCTATGAGAATATGGGTCATACCATCAGCCAGCACGAAATAGACACCGTCAACCGGCTAATATTTAAGAATTAAAGAGGCCCAGCCATTTCCCAGCGATCTAAAGAGGCCCGGCCACCTTCTTTCCTCTCACCAGGGAATAAAAGAAATTGAAGACGAACAGTCCCGGTTTATTCCTGCAAAAAGCAATAATTTAGAGGCATGAAAAAAATCAACTGGGGTATCATTGGTGCCGGGGATGTAACGGAATTAAAAAGCGGTCCTGCATTTAATAAAGTAGCCAACTCTTCCCTGGTGGCCGTCATGCGACGTGATGCGGCCAAAGCGGAAGACTATGCCCGCCGGCATCAGGTACCCCGGTGGTATGATGATGCCGGCAAACTCCTGAACGATCCGGAGGTCAATGCCATCTATATTGCCACTCCTCCTTCTACGCATGCCGAATATGCGATGGCGGCTATTAATGTCGGAAAGCCGGTCTATGTGGAAAAGCCCATGGCGAATAGTTATTCAGCCGCCCGTCCGATAGCAGATGCTGCCGCAGCAAAGAATATCAAACTGGTAGTAGCACATTACCGTCGTCAGCAGCCCCTCTTCAAAAAGATAAAGCAACTGCTCGACGACAAGGTCATCGGCGAACCCTTACTGGCAAGACTTGAATTATCCAAACCTCCCCTGACTAAAGAAGACCTGGCAGATCCCAGGGTCGCCTGGCGGGTCGACCCTGCCATAGCCGGTGGCGGCCTCTTTCATGACCTTGCTCCTCACCAGCTGGACCTGATGTACCATTTTTTCGGCCCCGTGCAAAAAGTAACGGGTTTAGCCACCAACCAGGGAGGGCTCTATGCCGCCGATGACCTGGTGGCCGGGAATATCCTGTTTGAGAACGGGGTTGTTTTCAGCGGCACCTGGTGTTTCAATGCCCCTGCCGGAACTGCCAATGACTTTTGTGAGATCATCGGCACAGCAGGTAAAATAAGCTTCAGCATCTTTAGCGGCACCAGCTTTACAGTGCTTGCCGGGGGCGTCCTTACCACCCATTCCTTCGATGCCTTGCAGCATGTCCAGCAGCCTATGATCGCAGCAACCGTGCAATACTTCTTAGGCGAAGGGCCCAACCCCTGCAGTGGGGAGGAGGGAGCAGAGGTGATGCGGGTTATGGAGGGGTTTGTGAAGTGAGATCAATTTTTCAGATTGCTCAAATTCACCACTACCTTGATCATCATATCTTTTTCTTCGGGCTTGCTTTCGGCGATCATTAGGGTCAATGCTACCAGGGCGTTGTCCGCTATTTTTTTAGAGCCATCGGGCCGATATAAGATTCCATTCTTTTCCAGGAACCATACGAACAGAAAAGCAGCGATCCGCTTATTGCCGTCAGAGAACGAATGATTCTTGATGACAAAATATAAAAGATTGGCTGCTTTCTCTTCTACGCTAGGGTACAATCCTTACCGCCGAAAGTCTGGTAAATGGCTGCCAGGGATCCCTGAAAGGATTCATCCTTTTCATTGCCAAAAAGGCTGCTCCCCCCAAATTTATCCTTTAAGCCCTTGATAGCTGCCATAGCAGCCGGAAAGGTGATCTGGAATAGCTCCTTTGGGGAAATAGCTTCTATCTCCAAAACCTGGTGATCATATCGGTCCAGTACATCGAGAGCGTACGCATAATCGGTAACTACTTTTAATAATCCGGTAGCCTCGTCCGAATTCAGCGTCTTGCTTTCGATCACATTTCCCAGAAGCTTTACGGTTTGTTTTAATTCCTCCAATTGGCGGGATTGCTCCTGAAAACGTTTTTTGTCGATAGCATAACCTTTGACCAGGTATTCTTTTAGTACCTGGTTGGCCCAAATCCGGAATTGAGTTCCGCGTAGAGATTTGACGCGGTAGCCTATTGATATAACAACATCCAAATTGAAATATTCGACTTGATATTTTTTCCCATCTGCGGCAGTTGTTGCATTTTTTGCAACAACTGAAGCTCTAACCAACTCATTCTCCTTAAATACACTATATAAATGCCTGGATATCACAGATTTATCTCGATCAAATAATGCAGCCATTTGAGTCAGGCTAAGCCAAACAGTGTCATTTTCCAGTTTAACTTCTATCTGACTATTCCCAGATTCAGCCTGATAAAAAACAATATTCCCATTCCCTTCCATAAAACAAATTTTAAAGATTAATAAACAAGGCCTTACAACTCAGATAAATCCGGCAGATCATTTGGCCCTTTAACTACCAAAGGATGTTATTAATCGCCAAAGAGGAGGAGATCAAATACTAAATTACTTAGTACGAAGATACTTATTTTTAAATAGCCGGAGAAAAATTGATGCTACAGCAGAGAATTAACAAGAATGCAGTTGTTGCAAAAAATACAAGGATTGGAGGCGGGAGCGCCGATTCGTCTGCCGATCTATAAAGGAATCATTTGTAGTTGGAATCCCGATTGGCCTTACAGCTCTGGCAAATAACCCTTACAACGTAAATACAATTGTTTTATTTTCCTATTGTATTTTCCTGGATTTTACTATAAATTTCGCTTTATCATCCAACATTCCTCTGTGGACCACCCTAACAATCAGGCCTTACCCCGCTCTACCTCCAGCTCTCATGCCCGATTCTGGCAGATGAATACCTTTATTGTGCTGGCAATGGGTTGTAACCTGATCAATTTCGTTTACTATGCAGCGGATGGAATGACGAAGAGCGCCGCCATCGAAGTCTCCGGGATTGTCATATTGTCCTTTTTTATGCTCTGTAACCTCAAAGGGTTCATCGAAGCTCCCAAGCTTCTCAGTATCATATTTGTAAACGGCCATTCTCTTTCCCTATGTTATGTGCAGGGCACTAACCAGGGCGCCTATTTGTATTTATTCCCCTTCGTCATGGCCATGATCTTCTTTTTGCGGGTACGCAAGAATGACTGGGCCGTAACCACTTTTATCATTGCCACCACGCTAAACCTGCTGGTGATCGTATTGGCCTTCCCTTATCGGGCCCGTTTCGAACCGGTGCCCAATGCCGTTGCTTACAATCATCTTGTACTGAATATCATCGTCAATTTTTTACTGGTCATTATCTTTTTCTATTTTGTCCTGCGCCTGTTGGATGCCAAGGAAAAGAAAGTACATAAAGCGGCGGCCGCCAAAGCAAGGTTCATGAGCAATATGAGCCATGAACTGCGAACCCCGCTCAATGCCATCATCGGCACGACCCATCTGCTGATACAGGACCATGAATTGCTGCAGCATACCGATCACTTTAAAGTGTTGAAAAATTCATCGGAGCACATGCTGCAACTGGTGAATGAAGTGCTGGATTTCAGCAAGCTGGATGAAGGCAAGCTGGAATTCATCAACGAGCCCTTCGATCTTAGCTATATGCTGCGACAGGCGGCGGACTCTTTTGCCACCCTGATAAAACAAAAGAACATAGAGCTGCTCATAAAGATCGACAGCCTGCCGGGTGGGAAAAAAGTGGTGGGGGATGAGATGCGCCTGAAACAGATATTTCTCAACCTATTGTCCAATGCCGTCAAGTTTACGGAAACAGGGTCCGTGACCCTGCAGGCTGAACTCAGGAACCTGACGAAGACGGCTGCCGAACTCTATTTTGAGGTAAGCGACACCGGTATCGGCATCGCTCCGGAGAAAGTTCATCTCATTTTTGAAAGTTTTACACAGGCCGATGCGGAGACGACCCGTAAATACGGGGGATCCGGGCTGGGCCTCAGCATCTGCAAGGAACTGGTAAAGTTAATGGGAGGCAACCTGCAGGTGAAGAGCGAACCGGATAAAGGGAGCTCTTTTTATTTCACCCTCCAACTGCCTTTCGTACAGCAGGCAAATAGGACGCCGAAAGAGCCCCAGCGGGGTCTTAAGGACCTTACCGGCATCAGAATACTGCTGGCCGAAGACAACGCCGTCAATATGAAGATAGCCCAACGCTTCCTCAATAGCTGGGGAGCCACTATCTATACGGCGGAGAACGGGAAGATCGCCTGGGAATTATTTAAGCAGCAGCCCTACGATCTGCTGCTCATCGATCTGGAAATGCCGCTGATGGATGGCAAGCAGTTACTGGCCCAAATAAGAAATATCAATAAGGATATTCCCGCCATCGCCTTTACCGCCGCCGTCTATGAGAATATGTATGCAGACCTTCAGAAACATGGATTCAACAGCTATCTGCACAAGCCCTTCCGCCCGGATGAAATGCACCGCAACATCCTGGAGCAACTGGCCCTATAACCGGATTTCCTTTTTCATTTCGACCAGGTGCAGCGGGACTGCGGGGCCGTATCCGGGGGCGAGGAATGGGGTTGTTTTGCCAGTGGCCAGGTACCCCCTTCGCTCATACCAGGCAACCAGTTCTGTACGAATATCTATTACCGTTATGACAATCGCCGGTTTCCGAACGCTCCGGGCATGCGCTTCGGCGAATTCCAGCAACCGCCTGCCTACCCCATTCGCCTGGGCCTTAGGAGAGACGGACAATAAACCCAGGTAGAGAGACTCCTCCTTTTTTTCCAGGGACATGAAACCCACGATCTCATTATCCGGTGTGCAGCATTTGAAATTTTCCTTTTCCGGCTGGTCAAAAAAGCTTGACAGCCCGGCCTCCGATGTTCTTTCACCTTCCATGAAGGCGCCTTCAGAGGTCCATCCCCTACTGCCGGGCTCTCCCCGGTATGCGCTATTGATCAGGCGGGTAATGGCAGCTATATCTTCCTTTGAGGCTTTGGTAACGGTCAATGATAATTCCATAGTGACAAAAATAATGGAATTTGTGGGCCGTATAAATTATAGAGCTAATCTATCTTTTTTAACCGCATGACCTGGCCGCCACCGGGAGCCAGCGTAAGCGTCAATGAGTCGGAGGATTGAACAGAGCGCGTTTCCAGGATAAGATGATTGGGATTTTCAGCGGCATCTCCGGCGTCCCTATAGATGGTGGCCCGATATTGACCTGGCGGCATAAAATTCAGCGGGATCGTCACTGACCGTCCTACTCCGTTATTGATCGTTCCGGCAAACCATTCCGCCCCCTTACGCCGGGCGATCGTGACCCATTGACCCGGGACGGCCTCCGGCGCCTTGGTTTCATCCCAGGTCGTCGGCACGGCTTTGATAAAATCAAACCCTGGCTGACCTTCATAGGCGGCAGGATAATCACAGACCATTCCCAAATAACTTTCCAGGATCACGTACATCGCCAGCATATGGCAGCGCGTACCCAATACCAGGGGACGGGTATACTGCGGGATGTAGCCGGCGGCAGTCACTGCCCTGAATCCACCCAGGTGGTAGTCTGTCGGCCCGGCCAGCAACCGGGTAAAAACGACGTTAATATCATCTTCCGGTGTGATAGGATTGTTCCATTTATCGTTTTCATAGTTAAGGGTGCCCTCCCTGGTAAATTCATTGGGCCAGGTACGGCTCAGCCCGGTTGGCTTATAGGCTCCATGAAACTGGATATGCAAATGATGGCGGGCGGCTTTCTGCAATATTTCCGTCTGTATATTCACCATTTCCTGATCGTCACGGTCCATAAAATCAACCATCATCCCCTTGATACCCCAATGCTCAAACTGCTCAAAAGCCTTGTCTATAACAGGATATAACGCCTGCCAATGCACCCATACCCGGATCCCCACTCCTTTCTTTTCCGCATAATCGGAAATCTGCGCCAGGTCCAGTCCGGGTACGGGACGGGTCACGTCAGGATGAGGTCCCGGCTGATAGCTGACGCCATCGTTGCTATACCAGGGAATGCCCCCATATCCTATGATGGTATGATATTCAAGTCCATTCCGGGCGCAAAAATCGATATAGTACTGGTTGGTCTCGAAGTTGATACCCGGAGCAAAGGTAGTGTCAGGGACTATATCGCCATTCCACCAATGGAAATCCGTCTTACCCGGCCGGATCCACGATACATCATCGATAGCACAGGGATCGTTAAGACTGGTGAGGATATTCGATTCGATCAGGGTCCCGGGCCTGTCGCCAATCAGCAATACCCTCCAGGGTGTCCGGTGGGGAAGGTCTGCTTTTACTTTTATGGATCGGTCCGATGGCAGGGGCGACAATTCACTTTTGAGATAGCCATCGTGCCTTACAAGATACATGCCGGCATAATCCACCAACTGCGCTTCCGTAATTGCCATATAGATCTTGTTGGGATATTCCACAAAGACGGGCATATCCATCAGCGTATCGTTCTTAATCTTACTAAACGGGAGGTGGGTATATCTTCCTTCATGGGAACTGGTGAACCCGGGCAGAAAAGAAGCCAGCAGAGCCGGATCGCCTGTCAAACGAAAACAGGTATTTTCGTCGGTCAGGGTGAAGCTCCCATCATTAATCGTCTGCCGGAGAAATACATACCGGAATGCCAGCCCATCATTGAAGATCCTTACCAGGAAATTGACCCGGCGCCGCTGCCCGGCCTGCTCTTCGAGGGGTATTTCCACCTCCCGGTAAAAATCATGTACCGAATGGCTCTTTCCTACGACCAGGTCGTATTTATCTTCTCCCTCCCGGTAAACGGGCCGGCGAATGACAAGTCCTTTTCCGAAATCACCTGTTCCCTGAAAAGACAATCCTAACGGAGACCGATCTATAACCTTTGTCTCTTTGAAAGAAACGCTGTAATCCAGGCCCCTGGCCGTGGCCTGAAAAGAAAAACGAATATGCCCGTCCGGTGAAGTCAGGTCAATGGTCTTCCCGGCCGGGACAGGTCCGGCGGCGCAGGCAGAGACCGGCCCCGTAGCAAAGGCAGACGAAGCTGCCAAAGCGAATACACAGAGAAAAGAAATCGCCCTTGTGAATAGTATAATCATTGTCCTTTGTGAATAGTATAATCAGAACAGTCTTTCCTGCGGAGGTCTGATTCCCTGCAGCCGGATGTAGATGGTGGCCTGGCCCCGGTGGTGGGTCTGATGTTCGAATGTTTTCATCATCAGGGCCCAGCAGGTTGCTTCGAATGTTTCTAATTTCTTTTTTTCGCCCCATTTATTTACGTCCGTGCTTTTAACGGCATCGATGCAATAATCATAGCTGGCGGTCACATAGTACATGACGGAGTCCTTTTGCTGTGCGGCGGAGCTGTGTTCCAAATCGGACATGACGAAAGCCAGTGGCTTCTGGTCGGTCGCTTTGGACATGAGGAATATATTGCCTTGCGAAAGGTGCAGCATCTGTTGCGCAAAGCTGCGGATGCTGTCCACGGCCTTGAAAGAATATTTATCGGCGGGCATTGCATTGAGGTAGTCGATCGTGTAGGCCTTTGCCCGCTCCCAATCTTTTACCATTTGCGCTTTCATGTCTTCCGCCTTCAGTGCCTGGGCGTGAATTTTCGGAGACCCTGCAAAAGTAAAAAGCGACAGGTATAATGCTGTCAGTGCAATCAGTTTGTTCATATAGCAAGTTTTAGTTGTGAAAGATAACAAAAAAACGGGAGCGAAAGCGGACGTTACTTTTTCGAAAGACTCTTCGGCTTTCCCGTTGAATAGTAGGAAGGTGGTGGTCTTTTGCATAGTAGCATTGTTAGTAACCAAATATATAAGAAACCATTTGGTTACGCACATAGTTTCCTAAATTTTTCGGAAAGCTCCTGCAACCCTATCATATTATCACTTTTTATATATCATAATTTTGCCCGTCATATCTGACTGAAATTCTTAAAAAGATTATTTATTTCCCATTTTTTTTATTTTTCTGACATAAAATAGCTTAAAAATATAGGCGCTTTCATATTATTATTAATAGTTATTTATTATCTATAAAATATTCTCTATTTTCGTACTGCTGTAAAGAATTAACGAAAAGGTATTGCTTGCTGTCGCCCACCTATAAAGTGGCCCCAGGCAGTACCTTTTACCGTCAATCCGTAACACGTCTCCAATATCCCTGATTGAATACCGAAAACAAAACGGACCCGCTGACAACAGCCCCGGATCCCGATCATCGTTGATTGTATTTCTTAAATGGACAAGCGATCATTTAATCACTATAAAAACAACTTGTTATGGCACCTGCTAAATTGGAGTATATCTGGCTTGATGGATATCAACCCATCCAAAGTCTGCGCAGCAAAACCAAAATTGAAAGAAACTTCTCCGGTAAACTGGAAGATTGCCCCATGTGGAGCTTCGATGGTTCTTCCACCGAACAGGCTCCCGGAGGGTCTTCCGATTGTATCTTAAAACCAGTATTCCTGGCAAAAGATCCACAACGCAAAAATGGCTACCTGGTAATGTGTGAGGTACTCACTCCCGCAGGCAACGCTCACCCCAGCAATGGCAGGGCCATGATCGATGATGATGACAGCGATTTCTGGTTCGGTTTTGAACAAGAGTATTTCTTATGGAACCCCGAGACCGATAAACCCATTGGATTCCCCGAAGGCGGCTATCCAAGACCCCAGGGTCCTTATTACTGCTCCGTAGGCGCCCTCAACGCCTATGGCCGTGACATGGTGGAAGAACACCTGGACGTATGCCTGGAAGCAGGTCTGAACGTAGAAGGCATCAACGCCGAAGTGGCTACCGGCCAATGGGAATTCCAGATCTTCGCCAAAGGCGCCAAAGAAGCCGGCGACCAGATATGGATAGCCCGCTATTTACTGGAAAGGATCGGAGAAAAATATGGTATCGCTATCAACTGGACATGCAAACCCCTGGGTAACCTGGATTGGAATGGCAGCGGCATGCACGCCAACTTCTCTAACTCCGTGTTGAGAACCTGCGGAAGCCAGGAAGTTTATGAGAAGGTTTGTGAGGCATTCCGCCCCGTAGTAAGGGAACATATCGAAGTGTATGGCCCGGATAACCACCTCCGTCTCACCGGCAAACACGAAACAGCCGCCATCTTCGAATTCAAATATGGCGTGTCCGACAGAGGCGCCTCGATCAGGATACCGATCGGCACCGTAGAGAAAGGATGGAAAGGCTGGCTGGAAGATCGCAGGCCCAATAGCGCTGCAGATCCTTATAAAGTGGCCGCCCGTATCATCAAAACGGTAAAGACCGCCGAGATAGAAATAGAAGAACTGGCAGAAAGAGTAGCCTAAGGTCTATAGATATATTATACTACAGGGAAGATGAAAGCAATTTCATCTTCCCTGTTTTTTTTATCCCCTACCCTGTCACAAATGAGGGATGCCAATTGTCTAATATTAAGAGACTTTAAAAAACCGCCCGGCATGATCAATAAAACGGAAATCTTTCTGGAATACAAGGGCCTTTTGTTTTCCATGGCCTATAATATGCTCGGTAATATCGATGCGGCAGAAGACATCGTACAGGACACTTTTTTGAAATGGATGGAGATACCCTCAGACACCGTAACGCACACCAAAGCGTTCCTGGTTAAGATCGTCACCAACAAATGCATCAATTACCTTCATAGCGCCCGCATCAAACGCGAGGAATATGTGGGGATCTGGTTGCCCGAACCGTTGCAGAACTACACGCCGGACAAAACCCATGCGAAAATAGAGACCTATCATGCCCTGTCCATCGGCATGCTGGTCCTCATGGAGAAGCTGACACCCCAGGAAAGAGCCATCTTCCTGTTGAAAGAAATTTTCGCTTATGACTATTTCGAGCTGGCCGAAATATTCGATAAATCGACCGACAACTGCCGGCAGATCTTCAAACGAGCCAAAGACAACCTCGGAAAAGACGTCCGGCGCTTTGAAGTGGATATGAAAGTCCATGAAAAAATACTAAACAACTTCCTCCAGGCCCTCTCAGAAGGCAACATGGAAGACCTTATCGATCTGTTAAAGGAGGATATTCAATTGCTGGGAGATGGCGGGGGAAGGACTTTCCTGATCAACGGCCAGCGGCTCACGGCATTCTCAAAACCCATCTATGGCAGAGAGCATGTCAGCAAGCTCCTCCTTACGGTCGTGCCCAAATTCCAGCAGTCTATTCCGGACTTCCATCGGGAACTCACCTTCGCTAACGGATTACCTTCCATCCTCTCCTGGTCGGGCGACTCCCCGGTCAGCCTGACCATTCTCGAACCAGACGGAGACCGGATCCGGAACATCTACGTACAGTCTAACCCTGACAAGCTGAAACATTTTAAAAAATAAAAGACGATTCTTATGACCTTACAATTGCTCCTTGTGCTCCACATTACCGGATTTACGATGATGGCAGGCACCGTGATCGCTAACATCTCCATCTACAGGAAACTGGATAGATACCTGACCACAGATAAGCCAAAGGCGTTGATCATTCTGGAGAGCACCACGGGATTGCCCATTTTAATGGGCATCGGCGCCCTTCTGTTACTCACAACAGGCATAGGGATGGTTCTCTTATTCAAGGGCGCCGTTACCAGCATGTTGTGGTTCAGGATAAAAATGGTCCTGGTATTATTGATCCTGGTCAATGGCGCTATCATACCCAGACAAAATACAGCAAAGCTAAAAATACTATTGGCGGAAAAAGCCGGTGAAAACAACGGCCCGATAGAAGTATTGGCGAATAAGATGAGCTTTTTCCAGATAACTCAATTACTGATGTTCCTTTCCATCTTTGTATTAAGCGTTTTCCGGTTTTAATTCATCCCTATTATTTATTATATGCAAACGAACCCTTCCTTTAATATATTGGTCATAGGCGCCAATGGCGGTATAGGCCGACAGGCGGTAGAAATAGCGTTGAAAGCAGGACACCGGGTTACGGCCGTTTTACGGAATCCCGCTAACCTCCCCCTTACACATCCCAACCTGGAAGTCATAAAGGGCGATATCATGCAACGGGAGACCTTCGAAAAGCACCTGGAAAACAAAGACGTAGTCATATCTGCCATCGGGGTCCGGGGCGGGTTAACGGGAGACAAGCCCACCACCCTCTATTCTCAGGGCAACGCTAATCTTTTACAGGCCATGAAGAAAAGGAGAGTGCGACGCGCCTTTTTTATTTCTGCATCTGCCATTGAAATAAGCCCCGTACTACCCTTCTTTGTAAGATTGGCCGCAAAATATATTGTACAGAAATTACTGCGGAATATGTATGCCGACCTGAGAGCAATGGAGCAACTGATAAAAGAAAATGATACCGACTGGACAATCTTGCGCCCGCCCAGGCTGGTAGATAAACCGGTAACCGGTCATTACCGGATCGCCATCAACAGTTTCCTAAAAAATTGCCTAACCATTTCAAGAGCTGAAGTCGCTCATTTTATGGTGAATAACATAGCCAATAAGGCGACGTATAAAACAACGATAGAAATTGGATATTAATGGTAAAGGCGCGCCCCCTTCCATCCGGAGCCCCTTGCATCCCGGGCTTACAGACTCTTGATCGTAATCATCAATTTATCGGCCTCAGCCTGCCGGAAATTTATGATCTCTCCCAGCGAGCCGGTCAGAATATAACAGATGCCGTCTTTTTTCACATCGGCCCGTTTGACGCTATATTCCTTGAATTTTGCTTCGTCCCCATTGGAACCATTCTTTAGAGCGGCCAGCCCCTTTTGAAAATATTTCAATTGCTGTAAATTGCCAAACTTAAGGCTTGACATATTTACCTCATTTTGATATTGCTGATCGCGGAACTGAAGCAGATAGATTGTATCCGATTCTTTTACAACCCTATCCAGCTCTAAAGGCCAGGTTCCTGAACGCAGCTCGACAAGAGGGATGGTCGATGTATTAGTGATGGTGAACTGCGCCTTTGAAATAAAAGGTATGAATAAGAATAAGAAAATCAGTTTTTTCATAACGATGATGCTTTTCTGAGTATCGGGAATGTTTAAAAAAATTTAGCGAATTCGATTTTGGGGTCTATTTTCAATTTTACTTTAACGAATAAATGTAAAATTTAGTATGCCGCAGGGCTTCACTAATCGCCAAAAAATCCGGACCGGGAAAGTTTATAACCCTCTGATTGTCTTAGTCATTATATCGGCCTCCGGTTGCTGAAAATCCGTTGTCCCGTATTTTGGTTGCAATATATACCAGACGCCATCATATTTCTTATCTGCCCTTTTGAGTGTATAATCCTTAAATCTGGCAATATCCCCGGTATGGCCTGTTTTCAAAACCGTTAACGCTTTTTCAAAATATTTCAATTGCTCCAGGTTCGAAAACACCAGCGTATCCAGCACTTCTCCATTCATAACCTGCTGGTCCCGGAATATAAGGGAGTAGAAGGTGCCTGACCGGTCTGTATTCCTTTCCAGGTTGATCGGCCATTGTCCCGAACGTACTTCCACTAAATTGTCTGATGAATGAGCGCTGTTAAACCCATCCTTACCGGCAAAGGGTAACAATAAAGCGCTAAGAATAAGTCTTTTCATATAATAGTTGGATCCTGCAATATAAAAACATAAATCAATAAATACAAGAACAAATATCATGCCCTCCTGTGCAGGATGAATCCTCCGACCAGGGAGATTTCGTCGGTCATTTGGCTGCTGTAATCTCAATATTGCGGAACTCGATCGGGCCATGGTCTCCCTGAAGATAGATAGGTCCCGGTTCTCCTTCCCTGCTGTCAAGTGCTCCTCCGGTGATGCCGGGTATTTCCTGGTTGCAGATGACCGTCTTGCCATTTAGGACTACCGTCACCATCCTTCCCACCAGGGTAACATCGTAGGATTGCCATTCGCCTGGCTCCTTGCCCATCATTTCAGTCGGGGGAAGAAACCCATATACTGCTCCCAGCTGATCATTCTGGGGTTCCATTCCCTTACCGTCTTCAATCTGCAATTCATAGCGCCCTCTCAGGTAGACGCCGCTGTTGCTGCCGCTTGGCAACCGGAATTCGATATGAAGCTTAAAATCGGTAAAACTTGCATCCGTAACAATATTGGCGCCGGAATGGGGGCTGCGGAGAATGCCGGATTCCGCCTTCCATTGATTGTCTCCCAGGGCATGCCACCCTTTCAGATCGATGCCGTTGAAAAGGCTGACCGGGGCGCCCCATACCGGTTCTGCATTCCGCCGGAGGGAAGGAGCACGATGCCCCACCCATTGATATTGTTTTCCACCGGGGGTGATCAGGGTCCCCGTCAAGCTATCCCCCTGAAGGCTGCCTTCGACGGACAGATCGCGGTTTTCCCGTTCCCATTGAGGCGGAATAGAAAAGCTCATCTTTCCCTCATTATAGTTGATCTTCGAGATCGGGCGGGCACTGCCTCCTCCGCCAACAAACCGGCCCACCAGCGTACTCAATCCCGAATGCGTGATCTCCAGCCAGGAGGGGACCTCTTTTCCCGGCTGATGCACGGTAATATCCCAGCGCCCTTCGATGGAAACAGGTTCGGGTTTCTCTAACCGCAAAGGATGGGCTATTGCGATGGAAGCTACTGATAAGAATATGACAGGGAGGAAGATCCTTTTCATTTAATCCGTTTTATGTTGGAAGAAGAAATGAATATACATATATTTTTAATTCCATCCGGCATTTACATCCGCTTACGTCAGCGGGATACTGAACGGATACGCCCGGGATTCCTTATCTTAGTAACATGAGAAAACTACTGCTTTGTTGGCTATTGCCGGCCCTCGGCCTGTCCGCCCATGCCCAGCTTACTGCTCCGGAAAAGAAGGCTATCGCCTATATCAACAGCCATATGAATGCAGCTATGCAATTGTTGATCGGGTCGGTCAATATCAACAGCGGCACGCTGAATATAGAGGGTGTAAAGAAGGTCGGCGCCCTGTATGCGCATGAGCTGGAAAAGCTGGGCTTTACCATTGAGTGGGTACCTGAACCGGATTCGCTGCACCGCGCCGGTCACCTGGTCGCTACTCATACCGGCAAAAAAGGTAAAAAACTCTTCCTGATCGGTCACCTCGACACCGTCTTCGAACCCGATATGCCCGCCGGCCCTTTTACCGTCCTGAATGATTCGACGGCGACCGGTCAGGGCGTCAACGATATGAAAGGAGGCGATGTGGTTATCATCACCGCCCTACAAGCCTTAGAGGCTGCGGGACAGTTGAAGGATATGAATTGCATCGTCTATTTTACCGGCGACGAAGAGAGATCGGGTAGTCCGCATACCATCGCCCGCAAGGACTTTATAGAAAGAGCCCGGACCTGCGATATAGCCCTGGCCTTCGAATCGGCCAAGGGCCTCGACACGGTGGCCGCCGCCCGTCGGGGCGCCAGCGGCTGGGTATTGGATATCACTGCCAGGACGGGGCATTCAGCCGGCGTCTTTACAGAGGCTGCCGGAGATGGCGCTATCTATGAAGCAGCCCGGATCCTCAATACGTTCAGGGAACAGTTGAGCTCCGAAAAATACCTCACCTTCAACCCCGGCCTGATCGTCGGTGGCTCCGAAATAAAGATAGACGCACAGGATGCAAGGGGCGAGGCCCTGGGAAAGACGAATATTATCTCTCCTTCGGCCAGGGTGACGGGCGACCTGCGATTCCTGACGGAAGCACAGAAAAATGCCGCCCGAGAAAAAATGCGGGACATCGTAGCGGCCAGCCTGCCCGGTACGCATGCTACCATCCGCTTCTCCGACGGCCTCCCCGCCATGGAGCCTACCCCCGGCAATCTCCGTCTCGTAACGCAAGTGGACAAAGTGACAAAAGACATGGGTATCGGTAACACCGTGGCTGGAGACCCTGGCGCAAGAGGAGCCGGCGATATCTCCGATATCGCTCAATATATGGACTGCCTGGACGGACTGGGAGCCTCCGGCAACGGAGCACACAAAGCAGGCGAAACCATCAACCTGAAAGAATATCCCTTGCTCATCCAGCGCGCCGCCTTGCTGTTATACCGGCTGAGCCGGTGAAGGAGGATAGATCATCTCCCCCATTCAGGGATCTTAAACAGCTGCACCCCTCCCCCTTTTCCAGAATAATTTTTGTCCCGGAAATCTGGTCCGGACGGGAAACATAATTTAGGAGCTTTAGCGACTGATAACCTTCCTTACTTATGAGCAGACTATAAACGCCTTTGGGTAGCCCGATGATAAATCCCCCGCTGGTATCGAGTCCGAAAAATGATGCAGCAAGTCTGTTTCGTAGATACTACCATCGATCAAAGCATAGATCGTATCGCCAAAGCCGCCATATTTAAAATTTTCGACCCTGCTTTTTCTTTCCGGATCATGCTTGACCGAACAGGCGAAAAGGCTTACTCCAGTCAGGATCGATATTGAAATTCTTCGCAACATCATTGCTGTAATCTACAAATTTAATTGTTGTGGAGGTAAAATCCCGTCATCCTTTATCCAGGTGATACAGGCCATCATTCCATTGAAAAGGAACAAATAACCGGGGAACAGGACATAAATGAAATCGTGATGAATACAGATGGTCAGAGCCAGTGTAGAGGAGATCACTCCCAGTATCCAGGCGGAAGATTTTTCTGAAGCCGGATTTTTATAGGCTTTTCGAATGGTGGGAATACCCAGCACAGCATCCGCGATGACAGCGAAGACGGTCGTTATCCAGGGGTTATCAGACAAAAGATAGATGGCTACGCAGACCAATCCGAATAGCAGGAAATTCAGGTCACTCTTCCGGAAGGAGAAATTCTTACTCAGGAAAGCGGTAGTCGCGATGGTAAAGCAGCCGATGGTCGAACAAAGAATACCTGTCATACTCCATTGCCATCCCTTGCCGATTATCTGGGAAACGAGACTGGTTCCCATCAGGAAGGCCCATCCCAACCAGGAAAGCACGCTGGGGCTAACCTTCTTTTTTATCGTATTGAGTAAATAGATGACCTGCGCACTACCGATCACGATTCCAGCCAATAAACCGATGTATTTTTCTACGTTATGCATCAAAAAGGGATAGGTCAAACAGCAAGATAGAATAATAATCGCTCCCATCGAGGGTTTCACGGGCCTTGCCTGAAGTTTGTCTGTCAGCCGGCAAAATTTTACCTTCATGGGTTCAACCCATCGTGAAAAATTTAGAAATTTTGAAAATAAAAAGAATATCCCTTTCCTGGATCGTATGGATCGGCATTATCCTTGGCAGCGACGTCGCTTCGGCGCAAGACACCCGCTATCCCCTTATACCGTATCCGGCTTCATTGACCCCGGCCGATGGCGAATTTATAATTACCCCGGCTACACAGCTCGTTCTGCCGGGCGGACAGCTATTTGAAAAGGAGGCCGCCACTCTGAACCAATTCTTTACGAACAGCTTCGGCAAACCTCTGAAACAAGCCCCGGCAGCCCCCCAACCCTTCATAGAACTGAAATACGATGCCCGCATAACAGCGGAAGAAGGCTACCAGCTTGTTATTACCCGGCAGCAGGTCCAGCTTTCGGCCAGGACAGCCGCAGGCATGTTCATGGCAGTGCAGACCATCCGGCAATTGCTGCCTGCACGGACAGAGGATCCGGCAACTCATCCGGTCGGACAGCTGACCTTACCTGCCGTCACCATTCAGGATGCACCGGCATACTCCTGGAGGGGCATGCACCTGGATGTATCCAGGCATTTCTTTTCTATCGGTTATCTCAAAAAGTTTATCGATGTGATGGCCTTATATAAATTCAATAAATTTCACCTTCATCTCACGGACGACCAGGGCTGGCGGATCGAGATCAAAAAATATCCCAAACTCACGGAGTACGGGGCCTGGAGAACTTTTAACAACCAGGACTCAGCCTGCATGCGACGGGCCGCCGACAACCCGGATTTCACTATCGATCCGGCCCATATCATTCAAAAAGACGGTGGTACCCTTTATGGCGGCTTTTATACCCAGGCCGAGATGAAGGCGCTGGTAGCCTATGCCGCCGGCAAACACATCGATATCATCCCCGAAATCGACATGCCGGGCCATATGATGGCCGCGATCAATCAATATAACTATTTAAGCTGTGACGGGAGCAGTGTTTTCGGCCAGCTCTTCTCCACCCCGATCTGCCCCTGCCTGCCCTCTACTTTCCGGTTTGCAGAGGATGTCTTCACCGAGATCATGGACATTTTTCCCGGCACGTATATCCATATCGGCGGCGACGAAGTAGACCGCTCCTTATGGGCAAAGTCGGAAGAGTGTAAGGCCCTGATGCAAAAAGAAGGACTTAAAAATACAGCCGAGCTGCAGAGTTATTTCATCAACAACATGGAGAAGTTCTTCAACGCCCGGGGCCGGAAAATGATCGGTTGGGATGAGATCCTGGAAGGCGGCGTCAGCAAAACGGCAGCCATTATGTATTGGCGGACCTGGGTGCCGAAAGCCCCGGTCGAAGCCGCTAAACATGGCAACCCCGTTATCATGACGCCAGGCAATCCCCTATACTTTGACGCGATCCCGGATAGAAATTCCTTGCCGGCCGTTTACCATTTCGACCCTATTCCCAAAGGGCTGACGAACGCCGAAGCGAAAAATATTATCGGGGCGCAGGCCAATATCTGGACGGAAAATATCCCTACGGAAGCCCGGGCCGACTATATGTATATGCCCCGGATGACGGCGCTGGCCGAAGTCCTCTGGACTCATCGCCAAGCGTACGAATCCTACCTCCGGCGCTTACAATCCAACTACGGCAGACTCGATCTGTTGAACGTGCATTATCGCCTGCCTGACCTGCCAGGTCTCTTTTTGTCCAATGCATTCACCGATCAGGATACCTTATGGATCGAAAAACCGCTGGATAGCCTGACGATTCGATATACTACGGACAGCAGCGCACCTACTATTCATTCCAGCGTTCTGAGCACACCGCTCATCATCCGTCAATCGCGATTCGTCCGCGTGGCGGCATTCCGGGCCAACGGCTCCAGGGGAGATATCTATAACCTGCAATATCAAAAACAAACGCTTGCCGAACCGGCGGCAATTACCCCGACAGGCAGCGGACTCGTCTGCAGCCAGTACAAGGGTTCATTCAGGATGACCACGCAGATGCCCGATAGCAAGCCGGATACGGTATTAACCGTTCCATCCATCGAAGTCCCCAAAGCAGCGGAAGCCCCAGCTTTCGGCTTGAAATACCGGGGTTACCTGGATATTCCACAGGATGGGATCTATAGTTTTTACTTTACCTGCGATGATGGCGGCACTTTGAAGATCGCCGGCAGAGAGGTAGTCGACAACGATGGCAACCATGCGCCTCTGGAGAAGAACGGACAGGTGGCGCTAAAAAAAGGGTATCAGAAGATCGCCCTCGATTTTATTGAAGGCGGCGGCGGTTATACGCTCCAATTAAAATATAGCTTTAACGGATCGGAGCCCAGGGAAATTCCTGCGCAATGGTTAAAAAATTAAGTGATCCTCTCATGAACCAACGAATGTTATTGGGCGCTCTGAGCAGACTCAGCGCCGGTATTTTTTTCCTGGCGGCCGCCAGCGCCGCTTTTTCCCAGACTCCCTCCGGCCACACAACAGCCGCCCGCTCTACCCCGCCGCCAAAGCCCTATGGCGTTTTGCCCACCCAAAGACAGCTTAACTGGCATGAGACGGAAATGTATTGCATCATCCATTTCGGGGTAGATACTTATACGGACAAGGAATGGGGCTTTGGCGACGAAGATCCTGCCATCCTCAACCCCGTTGATTTTGATGCCATGCAGATCGTCGGCGCCGCGAAAGCAGGAGGATTCAAAGGAGTCGTGATCGTTGCCAAACACCACGATGGCCTTTGTATATGGCCAACGAAGACTACCAAACATAATATCACCCAAAGCCCCTGGAAGAATGGCAAGGGCGATATGGTGAAAGAATATCAGCTGGCCTGTGATAAGCTGGGTATGCGGCTGGGCCTGTACTGCTCTCCCTGGGACCGGAACGATGCCCAATATGGCACGCCGGCCTATGTGCAAACCTACCGGGCGCAACTAAAAGAGCTCTACACGGGTTATGGTCCTCTGTTCATGTCCTGGCACGATGGAGCCAATGGAGGCGATGGCTATTATGGCGGCGCCCGCGAAACCAGAAAGATCGACCGCATCACCTACTATGGCTGGGATACCAACTGGGCTATCACCCGCAAACTACAGCCCACTGCAGCCATTTTCGGGGATATCGGCCCCGATGTACGATGGGTAGGCAATGAAGAAGGACATGCCGGCGCTACCTGCTGGGCAACCTATACCCCGCACGCCCCTGATCCCGGTAAGCGACCCTCCAATGGTTATAATAAATATTGGGAAGCTACCGAAGGCACCCGCAATGGTGAATACTGGATGCCCGCAGAATGCGATGTCCCTTTGCGGCCGGGATGGTTTTATCATGCCTCGCAGAACGAACAGGTAAAATCCCCCTACCAGCTCCTGGACCTTTATTATCAGAGCGTGGGCAGGGGCGCCGACCTTGATCTGGGCATTGCCCCCAATAGGAAAGGCTTGCTCGATCAGCAGGATGTGGCCTCCCTGCAGGCATTCGGCGATCTGTTAAAACAGACCTTCTCCACCAACCTGGCTGAAGGCGCGACATTTACCGCCAGCGATATCCGCGGAAACGATAGCCAACGATATGGTCCTGCCCGGTTGGTCGATAAGGATCGTTATAGCTATTGGGCCACCGACGATGCTGTCACGGAGCCGCAACTGGTCGTCGATATGGGCAAACCAACCACTTTTAATGTGATACGGCTGCGGGAGAATATTAAGCTGGGACAGCGCATCAGCTCCTTTACGATAGAGGCCTACCAGGACGGGCAATGGAAACAGATCGGGGCCGGCACCAGCATCGGGGCCAATCGCCTCATCCGGCTGCCCCAAAACGTGGTGGCCGCCAAAGTGAGGCTATCCATCACCGGCTCCGCCACCTGCATCGCCTTAAGTGATTTTGGTTTGTTCAAAGAACCTGCACACCTGGTGGCCCCCCTGATCAGCCGGGATAAAAACGGTATGGTCAGCATAAGCGCCAGCGCTCCGGTCAGCAGTATCCGGTATACCTTGGACGGAACGACGCCCGACTTGAAATCCCCTATCTATAACGGACCTTTCTTATTGGCCATGGGAGGCACCGTGAAAGCCCGCTGTTTTGAAGCGGATAACCAGGCCAGCGAAGTGACCGCCCGGGCATTGGGCCTGTCGAAGACAGGCTGGCGGGTGCTCGACCCGGCGCCCGCAAACCCGGGATCGGCTGGTAAGGAGGGATCGACGGCGCACAACGCTATCGACGAAGATCCGACAACACTATGGAGTACGCTGCAAAAAGACAGCTCGGCTATGGGACAATTCCCGCAGGATATCTCTATCGATATGGGTAAGCCACAAATGATAAAGGCTTTCACCTATCTGCCACGGCAGGATAAAAAGACGGAAGGTATTGCCGACCGCTATATCTTTTACAGCAGCAGTGATGGAGTAACCTGGGAAAAGATTGCCGAAGGGGAGTTTGCGAATATCAGGTCCAACCCCCTTGAACAGCTGGTGCCCCTCCCCCATCCGGTAAGCAGCCAATATTTCAAATTCTCCATTGTACACGTCGTGAGCGGGAATGGGGTAGCCGTGGCCGAAGTGGGAGTGAAGGTGCAATAGAGGATTCCCCAAAAGGCGCCCGGTGAAGTTTGCTCCAATCTTAGTATTTTTAGGGGTATATGAGAAAACTGCTACTACTTCTTTTGCTGCCCTTTTATTTGCAGGCGCAGAACATTCCTATTTCCGCTTTCAAGAGCTACCCTTTTCCTACACAGTTGACCGCCGCGGCAAAAGGTTCCAGGATAGCCTGGGCATTGGATGAGCAAGGCCGCCGAAATGTGTATGTAGCAGAAGGGCCGGACTATAAACCAAGGAAACTGACCCACTATCCGAAAGATGATGGCCAGGAGATCACCAGTCTTTCTTTTTCTGACGATGGTAAATGGCTCGTGTTTGTCCGGGGCGGCGAACATAGCGGCAACTGGGATACCGATCTGCCTACGGACCCTGGGTTCGAGCTGGAGCCCTTTAAGGTCCAGGTCGCCAGCATCCCGTTTGACGGAGGAGAACCGAAATATTTATCAGAAGGGGATGACCCCGTTATCTCTCCAACCGGAAAATGGGTTGCCTTTATTAAAGGGGGGCAGGTATGGTCGGCACCCGTGGATGGATCGGCCGCTGCCAAACGTTTATTCACGGCCAGAGGTACGATGGGGTCATTGGAGTGGGCGCCTGACGGGTCTTCCCTGCTGTTTGCATCCGCCCGGGGTGATCATTCGGCCATTGGCATCTATACCGATTCTGTCTCTCCGCTTAAATGGATTGCGCCTTCCTTCAGCTGGGATAATTCTCCGCATTGGTCCCCGAATGGCGACAAGATCGTCTTTATAAGAAGAGCAGGATCCGGAGGCGCGCCGGATTCCCTGCTGGTTAAAAAGATCCTGCCCTGGAGCATCTGTATTGCGGATATCGCTACCGATGAGGTAACTCTTTTATGGAAAGCGCCCTATACCCTGCGTGGTTCCGTGCCTACCACGGATGGCGGCGCCAACCTGCATTGGGCGGCCGGGGACAAGATCATCTTTTTATCCTACCAGGACGGCTGGCCGCATCTATATGCTATCCCCGCAGGGGGCGGAAAGGAAAAATTGCTCACGCCGGGCAATTTTATGTGCGAGCATATTAAGGTAAGCGCCGATAAAAGGCAATTGATCTTCAGCGCCAATACGGGGAGTGACAAATGGGATATCGACCGGAGACATATAGCTAAGGTGAATATTGATGCCGCCAACATGCAGGCGCTCACATCCGGCACCGGCCTGGAATGGGCTCCCATTCTGACAGAGGATGGAAATACGGTGGCCTTCATCAGTGCAACAGCACAGCAATGTCCGACACCAGCTATCCTGAAATTGAACGGCGACTCTAAAATGCAGCTGATAGGAGCCAGCCTGATTCCCGCCGAACTTCCACAGCAAAAACTGATAACGCCCAAACAAGTGATCTTTCCCTCTGCAGACGGGCTTAGCATTCATGCCGATCTTTTTCTGCCGGAAGGGGGCGTGTCTAAGAAGCCGGCTATCGTTTACGTACATGGCGGGCCTCCCCGGCAAATGTTATTAGGCTGGAACTATTCCGACTATTATTCCAACGCCTATGCCTCTAATCAATACCTGGCCAGCCTCGGTTTCGTCGTATTAGCAGTGAATTATCGACTGGGAATCGGCTATGGCTATGATTTCCATCAGCCGCCGCATGCCGGTATCTGGGGCGCTGCCGAATACCAGGACATCAAAGCGGCCGGTGAATGGCTGCAAAAACAGGATTTTGTGGACGCAAAAAGAGTCGGTATTTATGGCGGTTCCTATGGCGGCTATTTAACGGCGATAGCGTTGGCCAGAGATTCGAAGATCTTTGCGGCCGGGGTAGATATCCATGGCGTACACGATTGGGTCACCAATTCATCGCTCCTCAATACGTTCAGCGGCAGGTATGACAAAGCGCCCGATTATGATCAGGCCGTGAAGACAGCCTGGCTTTCTTCACCGGTATCTTCTATCGATACCTGGACTTCACCGGTATTGATCATTCATGCGGATGATGACAGGAATGTACATTTCGCCCAAAGCATTGACCTGATCAACCGGCTGGAAAAGAAGGGTGTGCCCGTCGAGACCCTGATGATCGTGGATGACACCCACCACCTGATGCGTTGGGCAAATGCCGTAAAAGTCTATGGCGCCGTCGCTGATTTTTTCGTGCGGAAATTTAAATAGGAGTCGGATAATCTTCAATCTTTAAGTTAATGGCAAACTGCTCCAGGACGCGGTCTACGTGAAGGCCGGAGAAGCCTATTGGAATGAATGCCATCTCCCTTGCCGCCCAAAAAATAAAGGGTCTTCCCATCCATGGAGAAGGTAGGGGCATAATAGTGCTCGTTTAAAATAAAGGGGCCCTTCCATTTACCGCCTTCATATTTAAAGGTTCTTATTTTTCCATTTTTACTGTCGTACCAGGTGTTATTGGTCGGATAATAAAATTCCTCTCCGTCGTCCGAAAAAGCCACGCGGTCGAGTGCAAAAGTGTCCTTTTTCGCCAGCAGGTCCCGGGCGAACAATCGGGGTGTATCCGATGGCGGTCTTTGGCCCAGGCAGGCGTTAGGGCTGTTCCAAAAGTCAGGCTGTGCTTTTACTGAAAGGACGCCCAACAGGCACAAGAGCAATGGTAGATAAATTATACTACCCAGCCTTCACCTTAAAATAATTTTGGCTACCTAAAATAAACCCTTATTTCGCATAAGTATTTACACTTAATCCCGAAGACGAATTCTACCTTTTTGTGGCCTTCCCAGCCTGCCTGTACCTGTGAGCATACCCAGCTCGTATTCGCTGGAATGATCCCTCCATCTATAATGGAGGTCATCCCGTATTTTAATCATTAAAATCTTTTATTTATTATGGCATTCGATCTCCTCCATTCGGTGAAGGGTCTTTTCACCAGTGACCTGATCAGCAAAGCGGCTTCTTCACTTGGTGAAAGTGAAGCAGGCATCTCCAAAGCTATGTCCGGTATTATACCATCGGTACTGGGCAGTATCATTTCCAAAGCTACCTCCGATATTGACGGGGCCAGCAATATTCTGAATCTGGCTAAAGGAGTAGCCGGATCGGGATTACTGAGTAACCTGGGAAATATGTTTGGAGAAAGTGGAAGCGCCAATTTAGTCTCCAATGGCGTTGATATGGCCAAATGGCTGCTGGGCAATAAAATGGGCCGCATCACCGGTATGATTTCCAGCTTTGCGGGTATCAGGGAATTTTCCATTCCTTCCCTGATGGCTATGACGGCGCCGGCGGCATTAGGCATTTTAGGTAAACAGGTAATAGAAAATGATCTGACTCCCAGCAGTCTGTCCAATATGCTTTCCAGTCAGAAGGCGTCCATGGCAGCCGCATTACCGGCAGGCTTGAGCTCCCTGGCAGGCTTAACAGGTCTGAGCCCGGAGGGAAGCATGGTCCTCTCTCTGACAGACAGCGTTAAACAGACCACCAACTCCATTCCCCCCGTGGCTGTCTATGCGGAAAAGCAGGCAGATGACAGCAGGCGTTGGAGCTTACCTATAGTATTCGCCGGAGTGATCATAGCCCTGGTATGGTTATTTGTAAAAGGGTGCGATAAAGAGGTGGCCACTAACGTCCCCGGGACCGATACAACTTCCGGTAACAGCCCGATGCCGGTCAGCGCAGAGCCTGTATCTATCAAAGTGCAACTCCCTGATGGAATCGAATTGGATGCCTATAAGGGAGGTATCGAGGACCAACTGGTAACTTATTTGAATTCTACCGATCCGGCAGACAGCATCAGCAATAGTCGCTGGTTCGATTTCGATAACCTGAATTTTAAAACCGGGAGTGCAGAGCTCACTGCCGAAAGTATGAAGCAGGCGCAGAATATCGCCGCTATCCTGAAAGCCTACCCGAAAGTAAGCATTAAAATAGGCGGTTATGCCGATAAAACCGGCAAGGAAGAGGAAAATATGAAGTTGTCACAGCAGCGTGCCGAGTCGGTCCTGGATGCATTGAAGAAAACGGGGGCTGCGGGCACCCGGTTAGCCGGAGCAAAAGGATACGGTTCCCAATTCGCCAAAGCGGCTATGGACGCACCTGATGAAGAAAGGCGGCTGGACAGAAGGATTTCCATAAGCGTACGGAGTAAATAAGGCTGATTTTTCCTTACTTTTAGTGAAAACCCAACTGCATGAGAATTGTTCCTTTCGCCCTTCTGTTGCTGTTGATCATAACCACCGGACAGGCCCAGCCAATGAATGCCACCGCCATCGACAGCCTGGTGGCGAGGACTCTCCGGACCTTCGAAGTGCCCGGCATAGCAGTCTGCATCATTAAGGACGGTAAGGTCATCCATTCCAAAGGGTATGGGGTAAGATCGCTGGATACCCGGCAACCCATGGATGAGCAGACCCTTTTCGGCATCGCTTCCAACAGCAAGGCTTTCACTACGGCCGCCCTTGGTATGCTGGTCGATGAAGGGAAACTGGCCTGGGACGACAAAGTGAGGAAATTTATCCCTGAATTCAGGCTTTTCGATCCCTACGTCACCGAGGAGTTTACGGTCAGAGACCTGTTGTGCCACCGAAGCGGGTTGGGGCTTGGGGCCGGCGATCTGATGTTCTTCCCTGATTCCAGCGATTTCACCATTCCTGATATCCTTCATAACCTGCCATTCCTCAAGCCCGTGACAAGTTTCCGGTCGCAATATGCCTACGACAATAACCTCTATATCGTGGCGGGTGAGGTCGTCGCCAGGGTAAGCGGCATGAGTTGGGAGGACTTCATTGAGAATAAGATCCTGCGTCCCCTGGGTATGACCCATAGTGCGGCCAGCTACGACCGGCTGCGCGATTCTGCTGATGTGATCGACGGCCATGCGCGGGTGGAAGGTAAGGTGCAGGTCATCGCCAGGAGCCGGTCGAAGGTGGATCATGCAGCCGGCGGGATTTATTCCAGCATCGCCGATCTCAGCAAATGGGTGCAACTGCACCTGGCAGATGGCAAATATGGCGATGGTCAGCAGCTCTTCTCCGCGAACGTGCTCCGCGAGCGGTGGTCCCCGCAGACCATCATCCCGCTTGGCGGCCCCGGCCCCTACAATACGCATTTCCAGGCCTACGGGTTGGGCTTTGGTATCTCCGATGTCAAAGGATATAAGCAGGTGAGCCACACCGGCGGCCTCGAAGGCATGGTCACACAGATCACGATGATCCCCGAGCTGCAGCTGGGTATCATTGTGCTGACCAACCAGGAAGAGGGTGCGGCTTTTACAGCCATCACCAACCAGATAAAGGACGCCTACCTGGGCATCACCGGTACCGACCGGGTCACCGAGTACGCAGCCCGGCGTAAAGCTCAGCTGAATGAAGAGAAGAAACTCACGGATTCAATAGGCAGGGAGGTAACGCTGTTCCGGACCCGTCCTGCCACACCGGCGGATCTTTCCAAATACACCGGCACCTACAGGGATGCATGGCTCGGGGACGTGGTCATCTCGGTCAGGAACGGCAAACCCTGGTTCGACTCCAAAAGATCACCCAAGCTGACGGGAGAACTCCTGCCCTATAAAGGCAATAGCTTCATCGTAAAATGGCGGGACCGGAGCATGAATGCCGACGCCTATGTGCTCTTCAGCCTTGACGAGCGGGGGTCGGCGACCGGTATCCGGATGAAACCGGTCTCGCCGTTGACGGATTTCAGCTATGACTTCCAGGACCTGGATTTTCACCGGCAATAAGATATGGAGAGCTGATCGAACCTAAAACAACCATATGCAGAAAAGCAACGATACGCACGCAACCCGGCACCCGCAGAGAATTTTTTTTCCACTGCTCCTAATGACGGCGTTAACAGGCGGATGGACCGCTAACGCCCAGCCCTACAGGAAGTTGCACGACAAGGCCATCGTCGTAGACACGCATAACGATGTGCTGACTACAGCGACCCTCAAAGGGATGGACATCGGCACGAACCTGACCGGCAAAACCCATTCCGACCTGGAGCGGTTTCGGAAAGGAGGGGTGGACGTGCAGGTCTTTTCCATATTTTGCGACGACCATTATGGCGTGGGCAGCGCCTACCGTGAAGCCAATCGCGAGATAGACAGCCTGTATGCCATTGCCGGACGCAACCGGGATAAGATGGAGATCGTCACCGATGCAGCCGGACTGGAGCAAGCGGTGAAACATCATAAACTGGCGGCCATGATGGGCGTTGAGGGCGGCCATATGATCGAAGACAGTATGGCATACCTGGATAGCTTCTACCGGCGGGGTGTACGGTACATGACTCTTACCTGGAATAACAGCACCCCCTGGGCTACTTCAGCACGGGACGAAACGTCCAAAGCTTTTACGGTCACGCCTTATGGGCTGACCGATCGCGGTAGGGCTATTGTCAGGCGAATGAACGAGTTGGGCATGCTGGTCGATCTTTCGCATGTTGGCGAGCAGACATTCTGGGACGCCATCCATACCGTCGACAAGCCGGTGATCTGCAGCCATAGCAGTGCGTATGCACTGTGCCCGGTATTCCGTAACCTTACCGACGAGCAGATCAAGGCCATTGGGATCAACGGGGGTGTCATCCAGGTTAATTTCTATTCCGGCTTCCTGGACAGCAACTATGTGCCGCGAATGGGACGGTTCCTGTTGCGGCATAAGCCGGAAATGGATTCTATGGTCGCCGCGAAGGCGCCAGACTATGCGGTCAATGAATACCTGGCGAAGAAATATCCGCAGGAAGCGGATTCCCTGCGGGCGCCCCTCTCGCTGCTGATCGATCATATCGACCATATCGTCAGGCTGATCGGACCGGATCATGTGGGGCTGGGCTCGGATTTCGACGGCATCGAGTCTCCGCCGCAGCAGCTTGACGATGTTACGACCTATCCGCTGATCACCCGGGAGTTGCTCAGGCGAGGGTACAAAGAAAGGGATATCATAAACATATTGGGTGGTAATTTTATCCGGGTACTGAAGGACAATGAGGCTCCGCGGGACTAGTAACAGAACTTCCCCGGCGTGCCCGATGAAGGCAGATAAAACAGGCGATAAAGCCGGTATACATAAACGTATTGGCAACGATGCTATACAGCAGGTAGAACTGATAGGAAAATTTAACTATATGATCCGATACGGCATTTATCAGCGTGTATATGCTGCAATAAAAGAGCATGCCGCACGCCAACCAGAAGAGAGGCTGACGGCCCGGGGGTGTATCCGACTTATTCAGAAGAACGTCAACCAAAAAAGAACAAGCGGCTAGTAGTTCTGAAAAAAGGTAAAAAAGGCCGGCAATATCGTTAAATCTATAAAAGGCCGGATGCAGACAATAAGCGATTCCAATGCTTATCGGCAGGAAACCCAGCAAAATGGCATTCAGGCGTTTAATAGCGGGATGTACCGATGCCCTGTACAATATATATATTATGAAGCCGCATTCCACAGGGGCAAAAAAAGTATACAACCAGCGATTGTAGATCCGATGAACTATATATAGAGTCACTGCCGTCTCTACCAATAAAGTCAGGCCGGACAATATGACCAGCAACTTATGTTCCAGGGGCCAGCTTTTCCGGACAAGCAGGCAGCCAATAAGAAGACAGGATAATAAGAGTGTTTCGTAGTAAAATAAAAATACAATATAGAATAGCGGCATAGGTCAGGCTTTTTATGGAAAATAGGGCTGGTATTGTAAGATACTCGTCAAAAATTAATTAAAGCAATAATTTTGGACAATATATCCCGAAGGGTTTCCCGTGCGCAGGACGCCCGCCCAACCTACTGGCTCACTCGCTTTCTCATTCTTCGCCTGCTGGGAGCGATCTATGCGGTAGCCTTTCTCGCGGCGATCAATCAGATCGTTCCCCTGATCGGCGCGAATGGTCTCCTTCCTGTCGGGATGTTTCTGAAGCGCGTCGGCGACGCGCTCGGATCGCCTGGCGCCGGCTTCGTGCGCCTGCCATCGCTTTTTTGGTTCGCCCATTCCGACGCGGCCCTCCTGACTGCGGCGTGGATCGGATTCGCGCTTTCCTGCGTCGTGGTGGCAGGCTTCGCGAATGCGCTGCTGCTCGCCGTTCTCTGGTTTCTTTACATGTCCTTCGCTAACGTCGGGCAGGACTGGTATGGATACGGATGGGAGATCCAGCTTCTCGAAACCGGATTTCTCGCGATCTTCCTCTGCCCCCTGCTCGACCTGCGCCCGTTTCCCAGGCGCGCACCACCGATGCCGATCATCGGACTATTCCGCTGGCTCATCTTCCGCATCATGCTTGGCGCCGGGCTGATCAAGATTCGAGGCGATGATGTGTGGCGCAATGGGACCGCACTCTACTACCATTTCGAGACCCAGCCCCTGCCCGGTCCGCTGAGCCGGTGGTTCCATTTTCTGCCCCGCGCGGTTTTGAAATTTGGGGTCTGGTATAATTTCCTGGCCGAGCTCGTCGCGCCATGGTTCGTCTTCTGGCCACGTCTCGCGCGTCACATAGCGGGATCCGTGATCGTGATTTTACAGATCATCCTCGTTCTCAGTGGCAACCTCTCGTTTCTCAATTGGCTGACTATCGTTCCCGCGCTGGCATGTTTCGACGACGACTTCTGGTCGAAGCTTCTTCCCCGCCCGCTGGTCCGCCGGGCGGAAGCCGCCAGCGCCCGCGTCGAGCCATCTCGTCCCATGCTGGCCACCGCCTGGACCGTCGCTGTTGTCATCGCACTCCTCAGTATCCGGCCTGCGCTCAACATGCTGTCTCCCCGACAGATCATGAACACCTCGTTCGATCCCCTCAATCTCGTAAACACCTATGGTGCCTTCGGATCGGTGGGACGCGAGCGTTTGAACGTAGTATTCGAAGGAACGATGGATGAGGTACCCGACGACAAGGCGAACTGGAAAGCCTATCACTACAAAGGCCTACCCGTCGCCCTGGATAAACAACCGCCGCAGATTGCCCCCTACCAGCTGCGTTTGGACTGGCAAATGTGGTTCGCTGCCATGTCCTCACCCGAGGAATACCCATGGACGTTAAACCTCGTCTCGAAACTCCTTCACAACGATCCCGGCGCGGTCAGTCTGTTCGCCGACAATCCCTTCCCCGACAAGCCCCCGCACTATATCCGGGCGGTCCTATATCGCTATAGCTTTGCACAGCCGGGGAATCCCGACGGCCTCTGGTGGAATCGAGTGCGGGTTGGCGACGTCTGGCTTCCCGCCATGTCCGCCGACGATCCGCGCCTGATCGGATTCCTTAATCCAGCCAGAAATTGATCGTTCATTTGAGGATAACCGAAAAAAATGCCTGTTTATACCATGGTCGCCAATTTGGGTAACCTGGCCTACTATTTCATGACCAGGCAACTCCGCAAATCATTCCAGCGGCGGCTCGATATACTCCTCCCTCCTTGGCGCCAGGTTGTGATGCGTGATCAGGCGGACACAAGTGTTCCAGCGAAGGATTGTATCGTCATTACCAGGTGGGCGAATAGCCTCCGCTCTCTCATAATGATCCATGGCATCCCGCAACCACTCATATGCAATGAAATCACTCTCCTGCCTGCTTATACTCAGAAAAGATTTCCCCTTACGCTCGCAGATTATACCTGAATAATATTCCCGTTCATAACCATCCGGAATAGAGGAGAGCAGTCGCTTTGCATTCTTTACATCCCCCATGGAAGATGTATCGAATTGATCAGTGATTGCCAAAAGCAGGGTGATAACGGCTTTAACATTTCCGGGATCAGCATCCAGAATGTCTGAACAGATGCTTTCTGTCTGCCAGGGTTCATTAAGCAGGCGGTATCTTTCCGCTTTTTCAAGCGCCCCGGGGACACTCTCCCTGGAGATCGGCTTAAGCTGAAACATAAATTTTGGATTTAAATGATTTCCGAAAATTAAAATTCGATACTATGTTATTTTAAGGTGAAGCCTTCTTCGAACGAAAGATCCTGAATAGTTTTTTTACTGGATCATAAAACCTGTCTACCACTCGTTCCTTAAGGGGAATAATGGCGTTGTCCGTAATAGTAATGTCCTCGGGACAGACTGTTGTGCAGCATTTGGTGATGTTGCAATAGCCGATGCCATTCACCTTCTTCAGGTCTTCCAACCGGTCTTCCACATCGAGTGGGTGCATTTCCAAAGCGGCCACATATACAAAAAAGCGCGGGCCGATGAATTCGTCGTACAGCTGATGCTCACGTAGCACATGACAGGTGTTTTGGCAAAGAAAGCATTCTATGCATCTGCGAAATTCCTGCACCCTGTCAACCTCTTCCTGAGCTATCCTCCATGTTCCGTCTTCGGCGTCTGGCGGCCGCGGTTTGAATTTCCTGATTCTCTTCTTCACCATAAAATTCCACGAGACATCGGTTACCAGGTCCCTTATCACCGGGAATGCTTTCATTGGCTGCAGAAGCACCGGCTTGTCAAGAGGGAGATCCCTGAGGCGGGTCATGCACATAAGCTTCGGCATACCGTTGATCTCCGCCGAACAGGAACCGCATTTGCCTGCTTTACAGTTCCACCGGACAGCCAGATCGTTGGCCTGCTCTGCCTGGATTTTGTGTACAGCATCGAGCACTACCATCCCCTCGGCTATTTCGGTGGCATAGTCTTCAAATTTACCACCCGATGCGTCTCCGCGCCATATTTTGAATGTTGCTATGGACATTATTTTATTTCCTCAATAATTTGTCTCAGGTCGCTGCGCATTTCGTTAAGTGCTTCCCGCTTTACCTGCATCTCGTCACCGTTTCCTTTTGAAATAACAAGGTTGAAATTGCCATTCTTATCCTCTTTGTAGGGGAAATCTTCACGAAAATGCGCCCCACGGCTTTCTTTTCGTTCAATTGCCGCCCTGGTAATAGCTTCTGACACGGTGAGTAAATGATGCAGGTCAAGCGCGGTATGCCATCCGGCATTGTATTCCCGGTTACCCGTTACTCTTACCTTATATGAACGTTCCCGTATTTTTTTCAATGCTGCAATCGCCCGCAATAGTTCTTCTTCTTTCCTTACGATGCCGACCAGGTCCTGCATCATTTCCTGTAAATCGTATTGCACCTGGAAGGGGTTGTCCCCATCCGTCCGGTCGAATGGCTCCAGCGCTTGTTTCATGGCCATCTCGATTTCCTGCTCATTAATACGGCCAGTTCCATTTTCCCTGGCAAATTTTACCGCATATTCCCCTGCCCGCTTCCCAAAGACCAGCAGGTCGGAGAGAGAATTTCCGCCTAGCCTGTTTGCTCCATGCAAACCCGCAGCGCATTCCCCTGCGGCAAAAAGACCGGGTACTTTTGACATTTGCGAATCCGCATCAACCCGAATGCCTCCCATCATGTAGTGAGTAGTAGGCCCTACTTCCATCGGTTCTTTGGTAATATCAATATCTGCCAGTTTCATGAATTGATGGTACATGCTCGGCAACTTCCTCTTTATATGTTCTGCAGCATTGGGAAGCTTTTTCCTGATCCAGGAAATATCAAGAAATACCCCATTATGCGGGCTTCCTCTTTCTTCTTTGATCTCCCGGACAATGCAACGTGCTATGTGATCGCGGGTAAGCAGCTCCGGAGGTCTCCTGGCATTTTTATCGCCCTGCGTGTATTTCCAACCCTCTTCTTCGTTGTCTGCAGTTTGATTGCGGTATAATTCCGGAATATCATCAAACATAAACCTACGGCCTTCCTTGTTGATCAGGACACCACCCTCGCCACGAACCCCTTCTGTAACAAGGATACCGCGGACGCTCGGAGGCCATACCATTCCGGTTGGATGAAATTGAACGAATTCCATATCTATGAGCTCTGCACCTGCATGATAGGCCAGGGAATGGCCATCACCCGTATATTCCCAGCTATTGCTCGTAATTTTAAAAGCCCTGCCAATGCCGCCCGTTGCCAGTATCACAGCCTTCGAGTGAAACACGATGAATCTCCCCTTCTCCCTTTCATATCCCAATGCGCCGGCAATGCGTCCATCATCCTTGAGAAGGTTAGTGATGGTACATTCCATGTGGACTTCCATTCCCTCGTAAATGCCATGATCCTGAAGAGTGCGGATCATTTCCAATCCCGTCCGGTCGCCCACATGAGCAAGTCTCGGGTATTTATGCCCTCCGAAATTCCGCTGAAGGATCCTGCCGTCTTTTGTGCGATCAAACAAGGCGCCCCACGCTTCGAGCTCCCGCACGCAGCCGGGGGCCTCCTTAGCATGCAATTCCGCCATGCGCCAGTTATTGAGATATTGCCCCCCTCGCATGGTATCGGCGAAATGCACTTTCCAGTTATCGCGGTCATCGACATTGGAAAGCGCTGCGGCAATACCTCCTTCTGCCATTACTGTATGGGCTTTCCCGAGCAAGGATTTGCAAACCAGTCCCACAGAAACTCCGTTAGCAGAAGCTTCTATGGCAGCACGAAGGCCTGCGCCACCTGCGCCAATGACCAGCACATCGTAATTATATGTGTCGTATGATGGCATTACAAAATTCTCCAGTCACTCCAGATACCCATGGAACACAATCGTATATAGATGTCCGAAAATGCAACCCAAAACAAGCTCATCCATGCCCATAGCATGTGCTTCCGGTTAAAACAGCCTGCACACAGGTATGCTTTCCGCCGGATAGGCGAGGATGAAAGGCGATCCCTGAATCCTCCGATCAAATGACGTAATGAGTGACAGCCGAACGTATACCCTGCCAGGAAGATCACATTAATGGCTAAAATCAGGGTGCCCACACCAATACCAAAAGATCTTCCACCTGTAGCCGGATCGGCGAACCACAATGCCTTCCATACATCATAAGAAAGAAAAAGTAAAAAGAACAAGGCGATATAAAGAAAATAACGATGTATATTTTGCATGATCAACGGAAGAGAATTTTCTCCCCAATATTTTTTCCTCGGCTCAGTGACAGTGCAGGCAGGCGGGTCAGCCCAGAAAGCTTTATAGTACGCTCCACGGTAATAATAGCATGTCAAACGAAAAAGACCCGGAGCCCATAATATGAGTATAGCTGGCGACCAGGGCAATATTGCCGGCCACCACACCGGCTTTGGGCCAAACCAACTATGCGGTGAGTCCCCAAACAGCACCGGAGAATAAAGTGGAGAGAGATAAGACCCGAAGAAATAGTGCTCTCCCTGGAATGCGGCCCAGGTAAGATATATGACAAATGAAAGCAAAGCGATAAAGACGAGCAAAGGATAGGCCCACCAGGCATCCTTCCGGTCTGTCTGGCCAGATCGTTTGAGTGTTCTCGTCAAGTTCATTTCAGCCATAAAAACGGTTTCTAACTGTTATGGTGAAATTTTCCCAAAAAGTGAAGTATAACAAAAAACTTATTAAAGTTACTTCAAAATCAGGCATGGCCAAACTAAAAAAAACGCATCGATCTACCTCACTGGTATTCCATGCTGATCTTCCCGCATCAAACCTGCGGGCAGCCTGCACCGGTTACTTCCCGATACAAAACCCAAAACTAATTGATTAGCCGTGCTTTAACTCAACCGAACCTTTATTGTTTTCAACAACCGGCTCCATTTCAAATTGAGCGCTGTATACTTCATCCTTGTTGTCCGTTTTTAAACCAGTAATCATACTTGAGGAGGGAAACTATTTTGATACCGGATGTCCGGATTTTAAAACCGGGATTGTCTTTAATCATGAAAGTGTGACTATTCACACCATTTTTTCTAATTTCATTGAGTGCTTTGCCGCAGGCATGATGTACTATACGGGATTTGGATGTCCCTATTAAGATTAATTACCGAGCATAATATATTGAAAACCAATAAACAAATTAAGACCATGGAAAAATTTATGCTGATAGTAAGAGAAGACCTGGAAAAAATTGGTCGCCTTACTCCTGAAGAACGTTTTTCAACTTTCCCCACTATGCTGGACTGGGTCAGGTCGATCGCCGAATCGGGAAATTATATTGGCGGGGAGCCGCTGGCAATCACAGGGAGGTATGTAAGTAAAAACGAAGTGCTCTCAGATGGCCCTTTTATTGAATCAAAGGAAGGCGTAAGTGGTTACGATATTATTATGGCTGAAAATATAAACCAGGCGGTTGCCATTGCGCAAACCTGCCCCATGGTAATGCAGGGCCTGGCAGTAAGGGAAGTAAGGCCAATACAGGCGTTTGTTTCTAAGACTCCGTAATAAATTTTTTAATTATTTTATTGGTGGCCCATGCATACATAATGGATAACGTACAGCAGCAGGTAGATAAACTTTATAAGCAACATTTTGGTAAAATGGTTGCTTCCTTGCTTTATTCTTCGCGGGATATCGACCCTGAAACTGCTGAAGACATTGTACAGGATTCATTTTCTTCGGCCCTTACCGACTGGAGGCAGAAGGGGATCCCTGCAAACACCACAGGGTGGATATACAAAGTTTGCAGGAATAAGGCACTGAATAAAATAAAGAAAGATAAACGCCTGGAAGCGCTTTCTGAAAAAACAGATCAGGGATCGTTTGAGGTCAAGTTTAGCGAATCGATACTTGATGATCAGCAATTGAAATTATTATTTGCCTGTGCCCATCCTGATCTTTCTCCAAAGGTGCAGGTAGTTATCTCCCTAAAATATGTTGTAAACCTAAGAGTGGAGGCTATAGCCAAAATTTTAGGAATGACGATCGACGGCGTGGATAAACTTCTTGTACGGGCAAGGCAAAAAATAAAAGATGAAAAAATAATTTTAGAAGAACCCCATCCACAAGAATTAAAACAAAGGCTTTCTATCGTTCACAAAATAATTTATCTCATTTTTACCGAGGGTTATAAATCATCAGGGGGAAAAGAAATTTTAAGGGAAGAGCTTTGCGAAGAAGCGCTGCTTTTGAATAAAGCGCTTTTGGACAGTAATTTAGGAAACAAAGAAACGAAAGCGCTTCACGCATTGATACTGTTTAATTGTGCAAGGTTTAAATCAAGGTTTGCAACTTCGGGAGAACTCTTAGACCTCGAAAACCAGGACAGATCCCTTTGGAACCAGGATCTGATTTTGCTGGCACATGATTTTTTAACACGATCACAGGATGAATCGATCTCCAAGTACCATTTGGAAGCAGCCATTGCCTGTTTACATTGCGTGGCGGTAAGTTTTGAATCCACCGATTGGAAAACGATAGCTAATCTTTACGCCAGGTTATTACATATCAATGCAAATCCGTTTGTTGAACTAAACTATGCCATCGCACTATTTTACGCGGGAGACAAACAGGCTGCCTTTAAAATATTAAATGAGCTGCAACGCCATGCCTTTTTAAATCAATATTATCTTTTGAACATGGCCCTTGGAAAATTCCACCATTTGGAAGGTAACGACACCCTGGCAAGGCAATTCCTGCTTAAAGCTTATCATCAAACAGACGTTACGAAAGAAAAAGATTTTATTCAAAACATGATTAATAAACTAAAAGGATCAGCCTAAATCATTTCCGATGAAAATAATTTTCTTCCTTCTTAACCTTTATATGATTAATCTACTGCCTTTAACAGTTGATGGCCAGGAAAACCCTGCTATTGTTGCGGGGAAACATATTGCCATTGTTCCGACAGAATATGGGAAAGTACGCGGTTATATTCATAATGGGATTTATACTTTTAAAGGAATCCCCTACGGAAAAGCAAGTCGCTTTATGCCGGCAGAAAAACCTTCATCGTGGAAGGATATTCGCAGCTCTCTGACTTATGGGCCGACTTGCCCGGCTGGCCAGTTTGATGTTTTACCGGATGAATTTGAATTCCCTCTTAACCGTTCCCGCGGATATTATACCAATGAGAACTGCCTGAACTTAAACATATGGAGCAGGAAAGTAACCGATGTTGAAAAGAAACCGGTGATGGTATGGCTTCACGGCGGCGGATTTTCATCGGGATCTTCTATGGAATTTCCAGCTTTTGATGGGGAAAGCCTCAGTAGATCCGGGGACGTAGTCGTCGTCAGCATCAATCATCGCTTAAATGCATTGGGCTTCCTGGACCTATCGGCTTACGGGGATAAATATAAGTATTCGGCCAATGTCGGTGTCATGGATATCGTATCAGCCCTGACCTGGATCAGGGAAAATATTTCAAATTTCGGCGGTGATCCGGAAAATGTCACAATTTTCGGTCAATCGGGCGGCGGAGCGAAGGTTATATGTTTAATGAATGCTCCATCGGCGAAAGGTTTATTTCATAAGGCCATCATACAAAGTGGCAGTTATTTCAAACATTTTATAACCCCTGCGATCTCAAAAAGAATTGCATCGGCATTATTGGAAGAATTAGGGCTACGGCCCGATCAGGCTGATTCATTGCAGACCCTGCCTTATGCCAGATTGGATGCTGCCGGACAGAAAGCATTACAGATCGTACAGCAAACGCTGAAACCAGGAGAGGCCCCCATTTTTGGTCTTGAATGGGAGCCAGTTCAGGATGGTCATTTTCTTCCGTACCAACAGGGTGAACCGCCCGCCAATAAGCTTTCAGAAAATATCCCTCTTTTGGTTGGCTCCTGCAAGAACGAATTCACGCCCTTTATACCCGGCTCAGGAGACATTTCAATGGACAGCGCCAAAGCCAAATTACAGGTAAAGTATGGCGACAACGCAGCAGCCTATATGTCGGCCGTAAAAAAAACATATCCCGAAACCATTAAACCCTCTGATTATATCGACGTTGACCTTGTTTTCAGGCCCCTGGTCATCCAACAGGCCAATCAAAAATCATTAACTGGCGCCGCACCCGTATATGTTTATCTTTTTACCTGGCAATCCCCGGTATTCGACGGCGCATACAAAGCCTTTCATTGTATGGACCTCCCATTTGTTTTCAATAATATTTCAAGATGCGAAGAAATGACCGGCGGTGGGCAAAAAGCTTACCTGCTGGCGGATAAGATGAGTGAAGCATGGATACAATTTGCCCGAAACGGGAACCCTAACCACAAAGGACTGCCCTACTGGCCTGGGTATACTGTTACCAATGGGGCAACGATGATCTTTGATAATAAATGCCAGGTCAAAAATCACCCAGACAAGGAATTACTATCGATAGCAACAGGACAATGATTTGGACGGCATTTCCTAATGTACTTAATAAAACCCTGAAATATGATTAGCACAACCAAGACGGCAAAAAATTGTAGAAGGACATTATTGTTCACCGTCATCCTATTGATCTCTACGCAGAATTTTGCTCAAGGGACTACAGATTGGCAACTTGAAAAAATGCCCGCTGATCTGGAGACCGACTACGCACTAAGTGCGCTCCCTCCACATTTGCGCAATGACGCCACTGTTTATTTGCTGGATCCCCAAAAAGGCTATTATGTGGCCCATCAGGGATCGAATGGATACATATGCTTCGTTTCACGGACGGACTGGGAATGGGGTGAATTCAGGAACGATCTTTGTACGCCCATTAGCTATGATGCCGAAGGCGTCAGGTCGATTTTTCCCGTTTATATGGCTGTGGCAGCGATGAGGGCTTCCGGAAAATACCAGGCTGCACAGATTAAAGATTCAATAATGAACAGGATCATTACCGGAGTATACAAAGCGCCCTCAAAACCAGGTATTTCATATATGCTGGCGCCTGTTATGCGTGTATACCCAGGGACGCCGGATATTAAAGAGCCCATTACGATAAGCATGCCCCATTATATGCTTTATGCTCCGTATTTAACCGATGAGGACGCCCGCTTCAAACCGGGTACTCAGGGACTGATCCTGACCAATCCGGGCAATTCGGTTTTGGGGGAAGGAAAGGGACCCTTTGGCTACATCATTGTGCCCGCAAGCGAAACAGAAAAGACAATAATAGTTGAAGATGGTAAAGATTTGTTGAAAAGGCTCGCTGAGTACAAATCCTATTTTAAGGTTGAACCGGGCAGTGGGCATCATAGATGACGGGACGTGAATTGCTCTAGCCTGTGCCTGCTTGTTGACCGGGTTTATAAAGGGAAGATTGCTTATAATCGGCTACATTTGAACCATGAAAATCCTGAGAACCTTCCTACTCGCCTTATCGCTTGCCGCCTATGCCTCCTCTCTGCCCGCGCAAACATCCCTTTCCATCCGCCAGGCTGCTCCGGCCCTTGCTATCACCCACCTTACCGGTGATCTCTACTTATATACGACATATGGCCAGGCGGGCGGCGCACCCTACCCCTCCAACAGCATGTACCTGCTCACCAGCAAAGGTGCCGTCATGTTCGACACCCCCTGGGACTCGACCCAGTATCAGCCGCTGCTCGACAGTATCTATATCCGTCATCACCAGCGTGTCGCCCTTTGTATTTCCACCCACTTCCATAGCGACCGCACCGGCGGCTTGGCATTCCTGCAGCAACAGGGTATCCCGACATGGTCATCCGCCATGACCCGGGATCTATGTCGTCTGCGCCATGAGAACCAGGCCGCTAATGTTTTTACACAGGATACCACCTTTATAGTCGGCAACTATTCCTTCCGTACCTTCTATCCCGGTGCAGGACATACGAAAGACAACATCGTCATTTGGTTGATGAAAGATAAGGTACTCTACGGAGGCTGTTTTGTCAAGAGCACAGAGGCGCCGGACCTGGGTAACCTGGCGGACGCCGATCTCGCAGAATGGCCCGCATCCGTCAGGCGCGTCATGAGGGAATTCCCCGATCCGGCTTTCGTCATCCCAGGCCATCTGGACTGGACAGACAAGCTGTCTTTGCTCCACACGGAAAAGCTGTTGCAACAATATAGAGAGAGCCACCCACAATAATCAAAATGCCAACCATCCATCTCCTGATCAAAGGAAAAGTCCAGGGCGTCAATTACCGCGCCTCTGCCAAAGAGCAGGCTGACCGCCTTTCCCTCACCGGCTGGGTTAAGAATACGGCCGAAGGCCACGTTGAAATCACGGCAACCGGGGAAGCGGCAGCTTTGGATCAATTCGTCACTTGGTGCCGGAAGGGCCCAAGCCATGCCATCGTCACCCATCTGATCAGTCGATCTTTGCCAGATACCGACTTCGCAGAGTTTGTTATTCTGCATGGATAGCCCGGCTGCTCAATCTATCCTTTCTTCCGGATAAATTCTCCAATAATGCGGTAAACTACATGAAGCAAGCTTTATTTTTTTCGGTGGTGTATTTTCTTTTTACATTCAACGGCAGGGCGACGGATGAATATGCACCTGGTTATTTCCCACAGACATAGACGGATATGGATTCGTTTATCATGACAAGGGATATATCTATGTTACCAAGCAGGTAGATGAAAATGGGAAAAAACTGTTTTTATGGCCACTGAATCTTGGTAAAAAAATAAACGAATATTATTATTATAATTATAATACGTCCGATCGCATAAGGGATCTATGGGTGCTATGGACGGAGTGTATGTATTGGAAGATGCTGAAACGAAAGAGATAGTCGCAACATATCTGAAATCTCTCTCCCGGCTGTATTACTTTTTTCTCCTGGCATATTTTTTTGTGCTTTGAATTTTAGACAGATATTTTTCCAATGAATCCAGTTTACTTTCCCAATGCTTCTTGTATTGTTCTACCCACGCTGAAATTTCATTAAGCCCGTCCAATTTTGCTTCGCAATATCTTTCCCGGCCTTGTTGCTTAATGATGATAAGCCCGCATTCAGTTAAAATTTTTACATGAAGTGAAACTGCCTGGCGGCTCATGTTAAATTGCCCTGCCACCGAATTAAGGTTAAGCGGTTGCTGTGCAACCATATTAATTATTTGTCTTCTTGTCGGATCGGCTATTGCCTGAAATACATCCCGTCTGGCTTCCATAACATGCAAGTATTTGCTTGCAAATATATGTGCAAGTATTCACTTGCGCAAATTATGTGGAAAAAATAATCGGAGAAAGAAATTTTTTCTCGGGCCAGTAATATCCAAATATTTACAAAACCCGTAAGATCAAGGCACTGAAGCTGATTGACGTTACCCTCATGGATCACCTGATTATTGCAATACTATCAAACATATTTGTTCGAAAAATTTCATTTTTCATTGTTTATCTTTTTCACGGCAATAACAATCTATGCATTGGCTAAAAGTTACCTATTATGGGCACTTATCTTATCAATTTGCAACCTGCTTTATAACATATATATCCGAATCTGCTGCAGCAATACATTCGCCTTAAGCTCGCATCGGCAATGTTCCCTGAAATTCTCCGCCAAAAATCCGCAGAAAACAGCGAGGAAAAGCATTAAAAACTCATAGAAATAATGCCAGATCCTTTTCCCGGGCGCATGATGCAGGTGGTGGGCGTGTGTATCCATGTTTTGAATATCAATTATTTAGCATATATTTAGGGATAGCATGGGCCCCCGGGCCAAATTCTCCTTATGAAGGTCTGACCATCGCAAAAAGAATACAACCAAATTCCGGACAAAGGCTTTCAAATTCTGGACATTTCCAGTGCATTATGTATTGCTTATGAATTTTTCTACCAGGAATCTGCTCGTTTTCAGCATATTATCAGGCATTACTGCATTTTCATGCCCCGCTCAGGAGCTAAGCAGCCAATACCAGGTATTTACCGTTAATGAAGGCCTTCCGCAGAATTATCTACTAGGGCTCGGCCAGGACAGCGCCGGGTTTATATGGATAGGCACCAAAGACGGGCTGGCGAGATATGACGGGTATCGCTTTGCCATTTACCGGCACGGAAAAGACTCCCTGCACACCCCGGCTGCCAATAATATTACCAATCTATATACCGATCATCACGGCTATTTATGGATCCAGTATGATAACCGCGCTATTGATTGCTATGATCCTTCAACCGGGATCTTCGACCACCTCTCCAACCGGCAAACCTGGGATACGATAAGATCACAGATAGTGAAATATGAACTTTTAGTGGATCAGCATGATAACCTATGGCTCCTTACCGAAAATAAAGGCTTTTATAGGTATAATATCCGTTCCAAAAAACTTTCCCCTTTTACCCCGCTGCCGGCCATTACCCCCCGGGGTATTATGGAAGATCACCTGGGTAAAATATGGATGGCGACACAGACAGGCTTTTTCATCTATGATTATTCCAGTGATCGGGTAAAAAACATCCCTTACCAGCTAAGTACAAGACAGACGTATAGCGGCAGGAATTATAAACTGGGCCTTGGCGAAACGAAGAATGGCAAGGTGCTGGTAACCTCACTCGATTCGACTATCTTACTATACGATCCTGTAAATAACTCCTTTCAAACAATTACAGCCACGGCGAAAAAGCGTATCCCGTACGATGCCGGGCTTGGGAATACCAACCCGGTGATGTCTGGTAATGGTGACCGCTGGTTTACCTGCAACGGCAAAATTTTCAGGATCGATGAACGGACCGATGAGATTGCTGAACTAGAGGACCCCTCTCATCCACAGACACCGGACGCTTCTGTATTGTTGGCTGACCGTTCGGGCAACTTATGGTTTGGCAAAAATGCGCAGGGGTTATGCAAAATAAACCTGGATGCTCCCGGGTTTACTTCAAAAAAATATGTGTATGCCAATTTTGAAACGGATATTTTGGTTAATGAACTGGGGGTCAGCCCCCGCGACCTCCCCCCTGGCTTTGACAATCCTGCCTTTGGCTATATGTTTCGGACGGCCGTTGATGCAACGAACAAAGTGATCTGGATACAGAATTATTTAATGAGCCGCTATATACCAAAACTCATGGCCTATGATATGGGTTCAAAAAAAATATTAACAAAAAATATATCGAATGCAAAGGATGGCGAAGTCGGAGTGAACAGCGACAATGCCGGCAATACATGGTTCATCGGGATTAACACCTGGAACCCCGTCAAAATAAACTACATGAACGGAGTTCCGGACGAACAATTAATTAATATCCCTCCGCTGCTGCCCGACTCGCTTTTCAAAGCCGGAAAAGTTGCGATTAACCCCGTAGTGGATAAAGATAGGATGTGGGTCATGGCAAGCAATGCGAGTATTGATTTTGGTACATGGACTTTAGTGTCGATAGATCTCCGGTCAAAACAGGTGATTTGTCATCCGCTTATACCCGATAACGCCGAGCCGTCTTCCAGCCTGCTGATGATGATCAACGATCCTTCCAATCAGAAATACCTGTGGATCGGCACTACCGGTAATGGGCTCATAAGATTTGACAAAACAACAGGTGAATCCCATGCCTTTACCACCGAGGATGGCTTGCCCAATAATACCATTTACGCCATTGTTCCTGATGATAACAATAACCTTTGGCTTAGCTCCAATAAAGGCATCTCCCTATTTAATCCCATTACCCATGCTATACGGAATTTCGACATGGCTGACGGATTGATCGGCAATGAGTTTAATCGCTGGCATTGCTTTAAACTGCCCGATGGCAGGATTGCGTTTGGCGGAATGACAGGTTATACTATTTTCAATCCCGCCGATATTAAGGATGATGAGTTCCAGCCGCGGATACTTTTAAGTGACCTGCTGATCAACAATAGGTCGTTACCCGATAGTTCATCAGTTACTGACAGCAGCCTGAATGCTTTGAACAAGCTTGTTTTACCTTATGATCAAAACTTCCTGAGCTTTGAATTTGCAAGCGATGAATACAACCGCCCTCAAAAGATCAGTTACCGCTACCGGCTGCAAAATTTTGACAACGGTTGGGTATACACCCGCAATGAGCGGTTTGCCAATTATACCAAGTTGCCACCGGGTAGCTATAGGCTGGAGATCAATGCCTCCAATATCTCCGGTATTTGGAGCAATAAAATAAAAACACTGCAGGTGGTTATTATACCTCCCTGGTGGCATACCTGGTGGGCATACGTAATTTATATATTGATCGCTATAGGATTGATAGCATCTTTTTTTCATTACCGCTTAAGACGGATCAGGCTCGCACAGAAAATGATCTTGCAGGAAAAACAAACTCGTTTCTTCTCCAATATCACCCATGAATTCCGTACTCCGCTCTCCCTTATTATTTCCCCTATAGAGAAACTGCAACGTGAAACAAAGGATGAGCAGACCAGTAAGACATTATCCACGATACAAGGCAATGCTAATCGTCTCCTGCAGCTGATAAACCAATTACTGGATCTCTCTAAGCTGGACGCGGGTAGTATGCAGCTTAATTTTTTCCGTGGCAGGCTGGACCAGTTCATAGAGGAGATGGTGAGCTTATTTTTGCCGTTGGCAGAGCGGCAACAAATTGAGTTGACCGGTCAATGTCATTTTTCCCAGGAGTATTTATTCGATGCAGACAAATTAAAAACCATCCTCTTTAATTTGCTTTCAAATGCCCTGAAATTTACACCGGCCGGCGGCAAGATAGTTGTCACCGGAACAGAAGACGAAGACAAAAAGATCAGGATATTGATCCGGGATACAGGTATCGGCATACCGGCGGATAAACTTCCCTTTATTTTTGACCGATTTTTCCAGGCAGATGATTCCCGCATCCGTTTATACGAGGGAACGGGAATAGGCTTGGCCCTGGTAAAAGAACTGGTGGGACTGATGCATGGAACGGTTACGGCAGAAAGCCGGCCAAATGCGGGGACTTCAATTACCCTTATTTTTCCTGCTGAAAAAGCAGGCAGCAGCAATGCCCCGTCCTGGCAAAAAGAAACAGAGAAGGACATTGTTCATTTGCCTTATAACAGAGCCGTCCAGGCCAACGGTGAAAAAAAAGAAAGGCCGGAAACAAGTTTTCCGCTGTTACTACTCGTGGAGGACAATGAGGAATTGCTGGCTTTCCTGTGCGAAAGCTTTGAGCGAAACTTCCGTTTGATTACTGCAAACAATGGGGTATCCGCTTTTCAGCTTGCCAAAGAAGAATTGCCCGACCTGGTGATCAGTGACGTGATGATGCCGGAAATGGATGGTTATGCATTATGCCGTAACCTTAAGACAGATATTATCACCAGTCATATAGCAGTGATCCTGCTGACGGCAAAAATATCTTATGAAAGCCGTCTGGGTGGATTGCAGGTAGGCGCCGATGATTATATCAGCAAACCCTTTCACTTTGACGAGCTGGAAACCCGTATCCATAATTTACTAGACCACCAGGAGAAGCAGCGGGCCTATTACCGGGCACAATTACAGCAGAAGGACTCATTTTCGCAGACGAATGAAACCGAAAATCCATTTCTCAAAAATATATATGCGATCATTGATGATATGATCGATGATTCGCAATTCGGCGCGTCAAAGCTGGCTGAAAAAAATGCCATGAGCCTGCGTACGCTGAATAGAAAATTAAGTGCCACGATCGGGTTGACAGCCGGCGACCTGATCAGGCAATACAGGTTACAAAAAAGCCTGATCCTCCTTAAAGAAGGCCGCAATGTATCTGAAGCCGCTTATATGGTCGGTTTTGAAACACCGGCTTATTTCAGCCAGTGTTTCAAGGACCAGTACGGTGTTTCACCCAGGGATTATTTTGCTGTAGCCCGCTAACACAGGGCAACCTGCTATTATTTTGCCATGGCGGCCAGGATCGGGGCCCGGTCCAGATATTGGTATACCCTGTCTATTTTGTCGTTGGCATCAAAGTGGAATATCGTGTGTATCCTTTGCCTCATACTTTTACCGGTCTTATATTTTGCGCTTGTTATATACCAGGCCAATGCATAATTGCCTGTCAGCTGGCCAGGAGTCTGGGGTTTATTCACTTTAAGCGCCAGCCATATATCGCTGGTAAATGACATCGAATCGATCACATCCGTCCTTCTTTTTTTCCAATAGTCGGTAATAGCAGCTTTCCCGACCAGGCTGTCAAAATTGTTCCAGCGATATACGGCATTATCGGCGAATTGGGTCATCCAGCCGTCGATATCGCCGCTTTCCAGGTAGCCCTGGTGCTTCTTTGCGATGTCAACATATTTGGCATCGGCAAATTCATAATCTCTCGATGCCGTAGCTGAATCCAAGCCCGGCTTTGACTCGGTTTTCTCTTCCGTTTTCGGGCTGTTGGTGCAGGAAAACAATAATGCTGAGCAAATGATTAATCCGAATAACTTTTTCATACTGCAATTTTAGGAGTTAAGAAGATGGTGTCGGGAAGTGGAACGCAGGCCGGTTATAACAGCTTGAATTTCCTGCTGTTAAATTCGGTGCTTGCCAGGGGAAACCCTATCAGAATCCGGACAAAAGCTTTCAAATTCCGGACATTTCCCGGGTAACCTTCTTCTATGGCCAGACTATTTCTCCACTTCTGAAAATAGACCAAGACTACTAAGGATATTTCCACTAACTGTTCGTCCCTGCTTCAGGCCTGTATCTATCGAAGGCTGGTAATGAATTCCAGCATAAAACCTGGAATTACCTGCATCCACTCCGATATCCCGGAATGAGTTGAATGTGCGGGTAGGGAAGCCGAGATAATCCCAGGTGTGATCGGTGAGAGGCCCAATATTCCCATATATGGCGGTTAGTCCTTCTGAAGCCGCTGCAGAAATAACAGCATGTGCAGATGAATATTCCGGATGCGCCGGTGTTGTTATAAAAGAAAGCCAACTGGCATCTCCGAATACTTTCCTGATATAGGTTACTGGCCTGACCAGGTTATATGTGTATTTGGTTTTCCACACGCTGATAGCTGCATCGTTCAAACATATTCCAACCAGCGCAAATGTCAGTGCTGCCTTGTCGAGATGGCTATGTGTTTGCCTGATCACCTGCTGGATAATACTCATCCAGTGGCCGGGTGACGTAACGCCAGGCACATCTCTCCAGAATAATGCCCAATTCTTTTGATCGGTTGTCAGGCTTTTTGAAGCAGTATACAGATCGTTAACCATTTGATAAAAAGCAGATTTGGGGTCTTCAGAATACGAAGTGGGCGGACCCGGCTGTGCGTTATCGCCGCTGCCTGCAATAATAGGACGGTCATTCCCATAAAAAGGACCAATAGGTTTTGCAAAAGCCGGCGGAGTCAGTTGCCACAGGCCCGGACCCACGGGCAAGGTATAAGGTAGTGCATTATTTTCATTATACCCGTCTGTTTGGGACCATGCAAAAACAGCGTCAGCGATGGATTTGCCAAAACCAATTGAGCGGTTAGCTACATGGTGAGGCAGCCAGATGAACGTTGAATTTATTGCATTTTCGAGTGAATCGATCGCAGCAATATCCGTCGTATTTGAATTGGCAGTTGTAAAAAAACTTCTGTTAAATTCAGCTAAAGATGCATTTACACTCGAAGGCCAGTAATATTTTTTATCCTGGTCTGCTTCCGGCAAGCCTGAAAGCCCATTGTATTTATTCTTCCAGGAATCTGACCCGGGATCAATCGATTCATAAGCACAAATGCCGGAATAAGCGAAGGGTCGTGAAAAAGCACTATTGGAAATACCCTTCGCATCTTTAAATAACCGGATTTCCAGCGTGAACCATTTATCGATAACATCGGACGAAAACGAGGATGGCTTGAAATCATCCCGGAAACCATCCTCTGATTTCCTGCAACTTGTGAAACATACAATCGCCATGACGAGGTACATCAGGAATTGATTTACTGACCGGCCATGCGGCCATAGTAGAAATTGCTTCATAAAATGCTTTTTTTGAGTTAAATGAATAATGAGACCTGTGGCATGGAGATAGCACCTTGAACGGGTAACATGCAATGGGATTATTAGTCCTTGAACTCAGGAGAAGCCAATGAGTATTGGGCGGAATTAATTGGGTGGAATTAATTTGCCGGTCAATCCGGCCAACTGATCAGTTTAAGTTCTTTTGTTATGTGAAGGTCACTAATATTAGTAATAAAACATAGCACAAAGACGACATTTATATTTGCAACACAAACTGAGGTCGCAAACTCCTATGTAATAGCTCTTTATCTATTAATAGTATTGCTTCGTAATTGACGATTTTAAAAGGGGCCTTTAGAAAAAGGCCCCGCCATTGATTATGACCATCATTCTCGCATGATGACTATTTTTGTTGACTAATTTTCAAATTCCTGTATTGCCTCCATTTCATCATCGGCGATACGTAAAATTTTAAGGCTTTTCCCATCCCTTACCTGTACCAGGTATATCGTTCTGTTTTTACTTAAATTAATTTCATTCACAAATGTAATAGCATAATCATAATAGGTGCTTTTAACGATACTTCTGATATTTTTTGGCAATTGTGGTTCCTGATAGCTGGCAATAGTAAAAAGCCAACCGCCATTGCTGTTGTAATAAGCTCTGTTCAAAATTCCTTTATAAGAAAACCTGCACACAACCCCCTTATCCTTTAACTGAGACCATTCTACTGTTGTTGCTTCATGATAAACTTTTGAAAAATTTCTAATAGCTTTTGCATTGATCGTTTTAACGGTTTCATTGCTGCCAACGCCCATAATATTCGATCCGGTATTTGATGTTTTCACTGCATAAGTATTCATTTCAGTTTGCGCCTGAACATTATTAAATGTTGCTACTGAATAAATTGCTGCGAGAAAGAATAACTTTTTCATTTTTCCAATTTTTAATGGTTATAGATTTTCTGTTTATTTACTGTTTACAGGAACAAATCTATAATGCAAATGAGGCGGATACCAGGCAGATTGATCAAACTGCGGTTTAACGGGTATAGTTGACAGGATAGAGTGAGTATTTAAAAATTAAAGGCGGCCGGGCTGTAGCTTTTTTAAAAGCATTTCCTTACGGCTTCGAGATACATCAACAGTGGTTCCATCGCTCATTAGCAGGTAACCACCTTCGCCTTTTACGTATTTATTAATTTCGTTAAGGTTAATGAGGTAGGAATGATGTACCCGCATAAAAGCATGATCTTCAAGCATTTCTTCCACTTCTTTCAAAGTCCGCGAAACAATAATTTTCTGTTTATTTTTTAAAAAAAGAACCGTGTAATTACTGTCCGAAGCGCAACTAATGATGGATTCAACTGCGATCATTTGCAGGCCCTCCATAGTGGGCATAGCGATTTTTAAAATAAGAGTAACCGGCTGATGTATTTTTTGAAGCAATATTTCCAACTGCTGTGGCAATGGTGGATGTTGTCGTTGAATTACTTTTTGCACCGCTTTCTGTAATTCTTCACGGTCTATGGGTTTTAATAAATAATCCAAAGCGCTAAAGCGGATGGCTTTAATAGCGTATTGGTCATAACTGGTAGTAAATACTAATTCGAAATTTAAGGAAGGTAATTTTTCAATCAGCTCAAATCCATTCATATGCGGCATTTCAATATCAAGAAATACCAGTTGTGGATTTTGCAACGGGATTTCCTTCAGTGCCGCAGCTCCAGAAGCACAAATGGCAACTACTTTCACTTCCGGACAATATCGCCCAAGCATGGTACCTAATGATTCGGAACAATTCGGTTCGTCATCTACAATAATTGCTTTTAACATAGCTTGGCAAGTTTAGGCGTTAAACTATTTCATCATTGATTTCTTTATATTTTATTCTCAATAAGACTTTTGTTCCTGCCGCATGCCCGATATCATCGAACAAATCTTCAATGACAAAGTCATTTCCTGCAATTCCAGCATTCCCATTAATTAGTGCCAAACGCTGCCTGGTTATTTGAATTCCCATTGATTTCTTTTTTTCAACAGATTTACTCTCAGATGTCTTGGCGAATGAGCGTCCAACTCCATTGTCTTCAATAATGCATATCAATATATTTTTTTCGACTTCAAGGCAGATATCCAGCCTGCCAGGATCTGCTTTATGCAACAACCCATGCCAAATCGCATTTTCTACAAAGGGCTGAAAGAGCAGGGGAGGAATGAAAATGGCGGAAGGATCCATATTTGTATCTATATGAATGCAATAAGTAAAAGTATCTTTAAACCGGAGTTTTTCCATTTTAAGATACAATCCTAACATTTCCAATTCATCTTCCAGGGGGACGTATGATTTTTTTGAATTATTTAATACAGTTCTTATAAGTCTGGAAAATTTAGTTAGATAATCGGAAGCCTCTTCTGTTTCATTTTTCATTACGAAATTGTTGATAGAACTCAGACAATTGAATATAAAATGCGGGTTCATCTGAGCTCGCAACGCCTGCATTTCCAGCTCCCTGAGCATGCCACGCTCCCGTTCTTTATAAATTAACCGCCTCCGCTGCACCCGTTCAAATATAAATATACCCGCAGCTAAGAACAAAAAGTATATACAATAAGCCCACCAACTTCTCCACCATGGAGCAGAAATAATTACAGCAATCTCTTTTTCTGCCGATGTACCATTGGTACTATTTGAAGCCTTTACCCTAAAGACATATTTGCCGGGTGGTACATTAAAGTAATATGCTCTCTCTTCAGCCCCGGATGGTCGCCAATCCTCATCATAATTTTCCAGTTTATAATAAAATGTTTTATCCCCGGGATTGCCATAATCTATTGCAGTAAAGCCAAGGGAAAACATATTTTGGTCATGTTTAAGATGGATCTCTTTAGTCCTTGAAAGTGGCTCTTTCAGAAGCCCATCCGGAGCGGCTTTAGCAAGCAGCCCTTTCAGCCAAAAATTGGTCAACTCAACTTTCGGGACACAGGCAGTTACCTTAAGCTTATCAGGATAAAAAGCGTAATAGCCTGAGGAAGTGCCAAAAAATATTTCTCCATCCTGCCCTTTATATGCGGATGCCCCCCAATTAATTTGGGAGGAGAATCCATCTACGCCATTTTTCTTGTCATAAATAATAATCTGATCCCTCGTTTGGTTGATCCTGTAAATTCCGGGCGATGAAGCTATCCATAGATTATTTTGATCATCACTAATTATTGATATTACGCTATTAATTCTAAATCCGGCATTTCCTTCACCAAATAATGAAAAGCCATCTGATTTTTTATCATACCGATAGAGCCCATTTGTCGCACCTACCCAAATTATACCGTTTGCGTCTTTATATATGCTGGTAACGAATACGCTGGGAAGATAATGTTTAAACTTTCCTGTTTGCAGATTCATTCTGTTTATGCCAGCATAATAGGTGCCTACCCAAAGCACATTCGATTCTTCTTCAAGAATGGATGTCACTACATTTGAGCTTATACTGTTGGTGTCATTTTGAATATACTGATAATGAGCAAATTTCCCGGCCTTTCGATCCATCAGGTCCAATCCGTCATCAGTGGCAACCCATAAATTTAATTTTCTGTCCTCATAAATTATCCATATATTGTCATTACCTAAGCTTTCATTATTTTTGGGGTCATGCTGAAAACGGGTAAAGATCCCTGCATTTGGGTTGAACCGGTTAATTCCTCCTCCCAAAGTACCCAGCCAAAAATCTCCCAGTTCATCTTTAATTATTGCTTCAACTGTATTGTTACCTAAACTATTTGGATTTAACGGATCATTTAAGAAGCGATGGGAAGTTCCGTCTTTAAGATCTTTACGTATAAGTCCACTCTCAGCACCGAACCAGAGAACAGTTGGCGTTTCTTCATAAAAAGAATGTACTACACCGGTATTGGTTTCATATCGGGGGATATTATTTGTGAAAAGGTCAATCCTGTAAAGGTTAGATTCCTCGGTACTCAACCAAAACTGGCCATCCTTTGAAGCATATGCCCACCAGCTGCTGTTATCCTTGAAAGTACCGGATCTGTCAGCATTATTACCATAATGGGTTACTTTCTTTGAAAAAGTATCATACCGGTTAAGCCCGTTGTGCAAAGTTCCAATCCATAAATCTCCAATGGCATCTTCCGTGATAAATGTGATATGATCACCAATATTATCAACAACAGGGGGGCGGCTAAGCTGTTCCGGCTTCGCCGGGTTATAAGTATAACGATCAAATACCCCGGTTTTTCTGTCCATCGTATGCAAACCGTCTCCTCCGGTGCCTACCCAGAAAACACCTCTGCTGTCTTCAAAGATGGCTCTTACCTTATTATTTATCAGGCTATGCGGATTTTTGGGATCATTCAGGTAACGCGTAAAAGTTCCTGTTCCCCTGTTAAAGCGATTTAAGCCGCCTTTGCTAACGGGCTCCACCCACGGAAACCCCGTTCCAATCCAAAGTGTGCCCTCGTGGTCTTCATAAATAGCTCGCACTATATTGTAACTGAGGCTTGTTGAATCAAGTTCATTATTGCTGAAATGTTTGAATTTGCCGGGTTTTTGATTTAAGAGATCCAGCCCGCCATTATTACCTACCCACAGGTTTCCCAGGTGATCAACCAGTAACGCGGAAACGGTATCATTAGCTAAACTGCCCGTATCGTTTGCCTGATGACGGAAATGAGTAAATGTGTTGGTCTCGGGATCAAACCGATCAAGCCCCGATCCAATGAAACCAATCCAGATATTACCGAAGGAATCCGCAATTAAACATTCAGGGTACGGGCCGCCGAGTGAGTTGGGATTTTTACGATCATACGGGTATCTGGTCATAAGAGTACCATCATAACGGATTATACATTGGTGGTCCTGATCCGAAAACCACATAACACCCTGCTGGTCCCGGGTAATGCCGTTGATTTTTCCTAAAGAAACTCCATTCGAACCAGAAACAAGATTGAATTTTATCTGCTGGGTTTGTGCGGGGCAATTTCTTATACTGAATAGAAGAAAAATAAAAATGTATGGAAAATGATGAATTTTCATATCATTATTTATTTAACCACCGTGGGCTTTGCTTATATCATAGTTCAAATTCTATCCCAATCCCTATCGGTAGGCTTGGTAAGAATTATTCTCTCTTTTCTCCCGTATCTGCCTTTTAAAGTTAGCTAAATAAAGTGATTTTTATGACAATAGGTTCTTTCAAATTTAGTTCAGCTGCCCTGTATATTTAAGATGAATGAGTAGTTGGCTAATTAGACTGATCGGTTGCAGAAATCATTGAGCAGTTTGCAAAAACACAGTCATAACCAAGCTGGTAAAGAATCCAGTCTTTATATAGACATACATCACCTGGGAGCAGGCAAAGTGACAATGTTTGCCTAGGTGTGAAAATTAACTGTATTTAGCGGCGGAATCAGTAATTTTATAACATAATCTAACCGGATGCGTATACTACTGACGATATTTACATCGATATTTTTCCTGTCACCAAAGGCCCAGACGCCTCAGTTGCCCGTCAGCCATTTGAATTTTACACAATGGCAGCCCTACCCCATTTACAATCAGCCAGTTGCCAGTAGTCCTTTAGATCACAAATGGTATTTTAGTAAATATGCCGGCCTCTCCGCCGGTTCTATTTTTTTCCCTGGCAGCACAAGCTTTTTAGCGGTGCCGGTAGGGTTACAACTGAGTCGTCCATTGAATAACAACCTATATGCATTCACAGG
>DASWFF010000085.1:0-26203 GCA_036394375.1 Puia sp. | reverse complement strand
TTATACTTTTTTATCTCATTTTTGTAATAATCGGACTGTTTTTGGTGTACATTTATAAGGTCATAAAACTGCTGCCATATGAGTACGAATATTATTAGGGAGATTACCCCCCTGACACAGAACGATTGTTTTACTATTTTTTCCCGCGTAAAAAAAGAGTTCACCTTCCCGCTCCATTACCACGAAGAGCTGGAATTAAATTTAATTATCAATGCCAAAGGCGCCAGGCGGATCGTCGGCGATCATATCGAATCTATCAGCGATCTGGAGTTGGTGCTGGTTGGCCCTAACCTTTATCATGCCTGGTTTACACACCAATGTAAAAGCGAAGAGATTCGTGAAGTGACGATCCAGTGGCACAAAGATCTTTTTGACGATAAACTGCTTCGCAGGAATCAATTGAGCTTTATACGCAGTATGGTAGAAAGATCGCAGAAAGGGATTCTCTTCTCTGCAGAGACAGCCGCAGCGCTGGCGCCCCGCATCCTATCCCTCAATCAAAAAAATGGGTTTGACTCCGTATTGGAATTGATGTCTATCCTGCATGATCTGTCGATCTCCCGCAACATGCGCACCCTATCGGATGTCTCTTTCACCAATGAGCATTTTACGTATAATAGCCGGCGCATCGAGAAGGCATTCGAATACATGAATAGCAATTATGACAAGCCGGTCAGCCTCGGCGAGGTAGCGAAGCTGGTGAACATGACGGAAGTTTCCTTCAGCCGGTTCATAAAAAAAAGAACGGGAAATACTTTTATCGACAGTTTAAATGAAATAAGGCTGGGGCATGCTTCCAGGATGCTGATCGACACCACGCATTCCATTGCGGAGATCTCTTATAATTGCGGTTTCAATAACATCTCCAACTTTAACAGGATCTTTAAAAAGAAAAAGACCTGTACTCCCAAGGAATTCAGGGAGAACTTCAATTTAGGAACGCGGGTGTTCATCTGATCAGACTACGAGATCCTGCTTTTTCCCGGTGTGTTCGGCGGCGACCATATCCATGTCCGGCCTTGACTCATCCGTGAGTTTTACTTTTCCTCTCTCCTTCCGGACGATACGGGAGAACAAGGATATTTCCCGGTCGAACAGGAAGCGGAAGAACAATTTCGTCCAGGAACGGTGAGATAATAAGCTATCATAATAATCCGGAGCTGTCTTCTTTATCTGCGGAAGCTTATTCCAGGGAATAGAAGGAAAATCATGATGTTCATTGTGATAACCCACATTAAAAGCAACGACGTTCAATACGCCATAATAACTGAATGTCTCCTGTTCTTCATCATGAGTAAGATAATGCTCCTGGATCCAACGTGCTCCCAACGGATGCAATCCCACGGAAAAGAAAAAACTAAGCAGGAGATATACAATAGCTTTCGGACCGAAAGCCATCCAGATGGCGGTAATAAAAAGAGCCTCCGCGGCAAAATTCATCGCCACCCATTTATCAAAAGGCTTAATTTCCCGGAGCCTGGAAATACGGAACACCTGGAATACAGGATAGAATAATAACCAGAGGACTTTCCCGACAAAGTAGTTATTGATAAGACGGGCTTCCCAGCGATTGGGCAGATCCGCATCCAATTCATGCACTCCCTGAAAAGAGTGATGTTTGATATGATAACGTTCAAAAGATACTGAGCTTGGAAACAGTTGGGGCAAATTGGCCAGGATTCCAGCCAGACGGTTAGCGGCCCGGCTCTTAAATAACAAATGGTGAGCACATTCGTGGATCATAACGAAGAGGGCATGATCGGCAAAAGCTCCCAATAAATAGGCTGCGCCTACTATCATCCACCAGGACTGCTCACTTACCAGCCAGGAAAGCACGACCTGGAAGCTGACGATACCCAATATGGCAAAAAAAGTATATTTATTCTTTCCTATCAGTTTCCGGACTTCCGGGTGCTGCTGGAGGATCTGCCGGGTACGTTGACGGTGGGGCTCCTGCTTGGTTGAGTAAATGAAATCAGTTTTCTGTGACATAGATGTTGTTATGAGCGATTATGGCGGGTCAAGGTACTAAAAAAAAGGCATTCCCGGGTCGAAAACGACGGCCCCTTGACAGTAAGAGACCCGCTTAAAGCCAGAAACTTATAGATTTAAGAATTATTTATAACTATTACGCCGGACCCGGAACCGGGATTAGAAGTCGCCGGGCTTGCAGCCGGAGGTTTTTTGTATTATATTGGCAACCAAATCTATACCCAATGAAAATCCTCACACCTGTTTTGGTCGGATTCGTTCTTTTTTTGACCCATTCCACCGTTTACGCGCAGCCAGACTCCGCAAAGATCAGCCAAAAAGTCCTGTCCTATGCAGACAGCCTTGTTAAAACAGATGCCTATCAAAGCTGGACGGTTTATGCAGATCTCGCCCCACTCAGTGTCATTAAGTTTTATGGAGGAAAAGACGGCTATATTGAACATGTCAAGACAAACAGGCAGCGTACCCACAGTACCCAGGACGAAGATTATCCGGAACTAAAGATTATGAGCCTGATGACAGTCAATGATCAATGGCAGTGCCTGGTCCGGATATCCCGCTTCTTTCATAAGGACGAAAAGAAATTCCACCAGGTCACTTACTTTCTCGGTCAGTCTAAAGATGAAGGAGAAACCTGGAAGCTTTTTGACCTGAGCTTTAATAAAATCGCTAATATCATTTATATTTTCCCCGAAGTTTTCGGGGATATGGCTATTCCCGAGCCTTCCATCCTTTCGGAGCAGGATGAAATTGCTCAGCAGCAGGCGGCAGCTGCTGCCGCCACCAAAAAATCGACTTCCAAAAAGAAGTGAATTTTAAGGGTATTACTCATGTTTAGGTAGGGTTTGATCCTAAAATATTAATTATCACGCACAGGAATTCTTATATCCCCTGTTGCCGGCGTAGCTTTGTCTTTTCATAGGATAAGGTTTAATGGTTAAAACACTTTGATTAGTAAATCCCTGGTATTCTTACCGGGGATTTGTGTTTTGGGTCCGGGGTTCCTTGCAAATTTAACCCCGGGATCCAAAAATTTATTCCTTCTTATTGCAAAGGCTGTCGCAGAATATTCATATCCTTCAGCCAATCAGCCAGTCGCTGCGGCCATGCTCTGACCGACTGCAGGTTAGACCGGTAGCCCATATTGAAAGCATGATTCCCTTGTGCCAGGATATGTGCTTCCACCGGGACTTTGGCTTCCCGGTATTTTTCCAGCAACTTAACGATGGGAACGGAACAGCATTCGTCGTCATTGGCCGCAATCAGGAAGGCCGGAGGCGCATCCTTAGGAACTACATCCGGTATGCCCAGAGGACCGGGATAGACCAGCACCTGAAAATCGGGCCTGCCATTCAGCCGGTCGATAGGATCAGGAGCATGGGGATCTCCCTTGCCGGAAGCATAGGCCACCTGCGCTACCACTTCTCCCCCCGCAGAAAATCCCATGATCCCCAGCCGGCTGGTATCCACATTCCACTCTCTGGCCCTGCTGCGAACCAGCCGCAACGCACGATAGGCATCCTGCCGCACTTCTTTTTCCAGGGTGTAGGGAGAATGCTCTTCCCGAAACAACCGGTATTTCAACACGAAGGCTGCCACACCGATACTATTCAGGAAAAGGGCGGCGTCCCGTCCTTCTGCATTATATACGAGCAACCGGTGCCCGCCTCCGGGGCAGATGACAACGGCGGCGCCTGTCGCTTTTGCCTTAGACGGAAGATAGACCGTGACCGACGGGTTATGAATATTCTTTACCCAATAATCCTTTGCTTCCTCCGGCTCGTTACGCCTGCTCTCATATCCCGGCGCTCCGTTAGGCCAGAGATGCACCACCCGGGGACTGTCCTGGGCAAAGCCTCCCACAGTTATAAGAAAAGAGACAAGATAAAAAACAAGGCGCTTGCCGGTAGTTGTATTATTAGATATCATACTTACTGATTTTAAATCGTCAAAGCGAGGCGCTACAATGTTACTATTTTTTATGGGATGCCTTACGGAACGGCTACTAATTGCAACGCCGTAACAATCTAACACCGATAGCTTTTTTTCTTCGCCACTCATACGGCCCTGCAACCACTCGCAAGTCGAAACACACCGATCATCCTCACATATTCACACTTAGAGAGCTATTTTGCCGCTTATCACACATACTTTGCCGACCATTAAATGAAAAATACCGCCCATGCCGGATCTGCTAACGGCCGGGGGAAACCTGCTATATCTTTACTCTATCAAATCAAACAGGAGCCAGTCTCCCAACCAAAATGAACACATATATGGAGTTTTTGTCGACCCGCTTTCTTAATGGGGTAAGACCACCGGAAATCTCCAATCGCTGAAATCCCCGGAAATAAGTTTCTCACAATTACCATTAGTTGTAATATTTTTTAATCATTTATAAAATGAAAAAAATAATAGGTGTGATAGCCATCCTGCTATCCGTTGCCCTATTCTTTCTTTATCGTCAGCTGGCCCATGGCCCTGTCAGGATCGGTCAGCCAAAAGTATCCGTTCCCGCAATCATGCAGGAGAACCTGATCCTGAGTTCTATGCTGTTCCAATAGTCCACAAGGTTTCTGTAAAGGTAGCATAGCCGCGAGCGTGTATCCGTGGCCGTACGTGGCCGGGCTATGCCCGGGTTTCTCTGCACGGCAAAGCCGTGCAGAGAAATATCTCTCATAATTGGCCTTCGGCCAGTGGGCCCGTGGCACACTTTAAAACATACAACTATGGCAGGACTAGGCAGAAAAATTCTGTCTGCTTTTTTGGAGGTGACTCCGACTCCCCCCAAAACGACAGAAAATCCGGAAAGCGATTCCGGAACAGGAAACCCCTCAAAGGAGACGAAGAGCTCCCCACAGAAAACGGAGAATTATGCGCACAGCAGCCCCCCGGTACGCCCGGTAAGCGTTAACCAGGGTCCCGATCCGGCCCCCCCGGCAGACAGCCGCTTTTCGGAATACTTCGACAAGCTGTTCAGCGAAGCGAATATCCCGGGGCCGGACTATTATGAATTCTCGAAAATGATCGAGGCGATGCAAGCTATCGCCAACGAACAATCGAGATACTACGCCGCATACGCGGGGCTGTATGCCCAGGGAGTAGATAAGGACAAACTGTTGTCCACCGCAGGCGAGTACCTCCGTATCCTGGAGACAGACGCTCAGCAGTTCCAGACGACCGCGGACACCGCTATGCAGGAAAAAGTGCAAAGCAAGAAAGCGGAAGAGAGCGAAAAAAGCGAGCGTATCCAGGCCCTCTCGCGGGAAATCAGCGATCTGCAAAACCAGATCGCCGCCCTGCAGAAAGAGATAAAAGAAAACGAGGAAAAGATAGAAGCCAGCACCGGGGGCTATAGGACGGAGAACGCACGCAGGGCAGCCCGGATACAGGCCGATATAGAAAAGATCAAACATTATTTACACTAACACTAAAAACCGACCAAATCATGAGCAATCTCATCCAAAAAACAAAAACCCCGGGGTGGTGGGGCGAACCGAAAAACATAGCCACCGCTATTATCGTCCTGTCCCTGCTGGCCGGACTTACTTACGGATTTCTCACCTATGTGTTACCCTGGCTGGTAAAAGTGACCTGGAGCCTGGTGAACCTGGTGATCGGCGGCGTAGTCATGGGCTTCCTGCTGATGATCGTATCCAGCAGGAAATTTTGGCGAGCCCTGAAATACTTTTCAGAATTCATCGCCAACTACTCCATTGGCCTGGCCATCGAGCTGAATCCTTTCAATATCCTGCAGGCAAAGATCGACCAGGGCTACAAGGACAGAGACACCTTGTATAAGCAATCCGCCCGCCTGAAGGGAAAACAAAGCGAGTTGATGGATAAACTGGGCGATAAAGAAAAAGAGCTGGAATTAAATATCCGGAAAGTAAAGATCCTGCAGTCCGAAAAGGGCAAGAACCGGCAGATCGACCTGTACGCCAACAACGTTCTTCGTTGCCGTGAGTATATCGACAATGTCACCCCGATCGTAGGCGACCTGAATAAGCTGATCAGCTTTGCCGATGCCGCCTATGAAGAGAGCGGGATCATGCTGGAAGACGCCAGGCTCGACCTTGAAGCCAAAAAAGACCTCTATTACTCCGTCACCACCGGGCTGTCAGCCGTAACGAGCGCCATGAAAGCCTTTAAGGGGGACGACGAGCTGAACCAGGATGCGGAAAAAGCCCTCGCTTTATTGAAAGTAAGGATCGGGGAGAAGATCGGACATATCAAGTCCGCTATCGATGTCACCTCCCGTTTCATGGATGACAAAGTACTGGAAGATAAGGCGAAGTCCGCGCAAGCTCTCGAATTGATCGGTCAGTTCGATCTGGGGAAAGACTTCCACTATGCCAATACGGCGCTGAAGGACAACCAGGATACAGGAAGGCTGAAAGGCGTCAATCCTCCTGACCGTTATAAAGGATTGCTCGACTAAAAAGTCTGCCAGTCCAGCTTATCAAATCCAATATGAACCCGATGAATGATCCGACAACTAATTTTTTTTAAACCAAATAAAACCTAAACATATGTCAATCAAAGTAAAACCCGCCGGAAAAATTCTCATCATCGCTGCCGTTGTAACGGCAGGCATCCTGAGTGTAAAATGGTACCAGGCTCGCCCGAAAGAAGCCGGGCAGGCCGTTGAACTGGGAAAAGTGATCCTGCCCGATGCACCTGAGGCATCCCTGAGTAAGAATGCCGTCCTGCTGCCTTTGCCGGTCGACGCCCCCGCCGTAAATGGGGGTACCCAGATCACCTGGGAACGGATGGCCTGGAATGCCCAGTTCTCCGGTATGTATGCGAACGGCGGAGTGCGCACGACGAAAGGTTCTTTATTCGACAAAGCTCACCTGGACGTCACCTACCTCCGTCAGGACGATTGTAACAAGCAAATGGCCGACCTGGTAAAATTCGCAGGGGAGTATAAGACGAACCCGAACACAGCCGGTGTGCTGATCACTTTCATGGGTGACGGGATGCCCGCCTTCATGACCTCCCTGGCAAAAGAGCTGGAGCCCCTCGGTGCGGAATACCAGCCCATTATTATACCGGTCGCGCACGGTAAATCTTACGGGGAAGACCAGGTGATGGGCCCTGAATCCTGGAAACAGGATCCCCATAACGCCATCGGTAAATGCGTGGCCGGCGTATTGCGGGACGGAGACGTAAACATCCTCCTTAAATGGGCCGGCGACAACGGTATAAAAGTCAACCCCGATGAGACTACCTATGATCCGGCCGCTATTAACCTGATCGCCGCCAGCGATTTCCTGGATGCGCCGAATAAGTATATCACCGGTTACACGGAGAACAGAAAGATCATCTCCAACGGGAAGACCACGGGCCACGATACCACTGTAGGCGTAGATGCCGTAGCTACCTGGACACCGGGTGACGTGAACGTAGCCACTAAAAAAGGAGGCCTGACCACGATTGCCAATACCCGGCAATACGCGTCCCAGATGCCGAACCAGACGATCGTCATTAAGAAATGGGCCTACGACCATCGTACCGATATCGAGAACATGATCATTGCCCTGGCGCAGGCCGGCGACCAGGTACGCTCGTTCAACGAGGCAAAACAATTTGCTGCGGAAGTCAGCGCCAAAGTATACCAGGAACAGAACGCTGGTTACTGGCTGAAATATTATAATGGCGTGGAAGAGAAGGATATCAGGGGGCTGAAAGTGAACCTGGGCGGCTCCGCGGTATTCAATCTTCCGGATATGGCCAATACCTATGGGCTGGGGAATGACAAGGTCGACCGGTATAAAGCCGTGTATAACACCTTCGGTAACCTGATGGTAAAAATGTACCCGTCTCTTATGCCGAGTTTTATGCCCTATGAAAAAGCGGTGGATAAATCCTTTTTGCTGAGTGTGATCTCGAATCACCCGGAATTGCTGGAAGGAAAAGCCATCGAGACCAAATATGCTGACCAGATCACGGAAGCCGTTTCTTCCAAATCCTATAGCATTGAATTCGAGACAGGCTCTGCCACCATCAGGCCCTCCTCTTATAAGATGCTGGACGAGATCTTTGAATCGGCCGTCGTAGCCGAAGGCCTGAAACTAGGCATATACGGACATACGGACAACAGCGGTGCAGATGCCCTGAATATCCCGCTCTCGGAGAAAAGGGCTGCCGCTGTACAGGACTACCTGGTCCGGAAAGGGCTTAAGAGCGGACGGATCGAAGCAAAAGGCTTTGGTTCTTCCAAACCGATAGCCGACAACGACACTGAAGCCGGCCGTCGGCGCAACCGACGGGTAGAGATCGTATTGGGAGAGTAAACAATTATTTATCACATAAGGAGGGGCTGGTCTGCTCACCGGCAAAGGGTTGCGGAGCCCCTCCTTCTTAAAACACCTACACCATGTTCAAACCATTTGAAAAGATCAGCCGCCGGACCTTTGGGATCATGGTCCTGCTGCAAGTCATAGGGACGCTGGTATTATGGCAATCGGGTCCGGGAGGACTGATCCCTCAGCCCCTGAAGATCATAAACGCTTTCGGGCACCTGCTCACGACACGCCTGCTGCTGGATAATGTGCTGGTAAGCCTGCTGCTGACCTTACAGGCCCTGGTCTATTCCGTTCTGGCCACGCTGGCATTTACTTATCTGTCGGTCATTCCATTTTTCACCCCCATCGCGCAATTCATCGTAAAATGCAGGTATCTGACCCTGACCGGGCTGATCTTTATTTTCACCCTGCTCACGAAAGATGGGAGCCAGTTAAAATTATCCCTGTTGATATTCGGCATCGTTCCCTTTTTCACTACCTCTTTCCTGTCCGTGATCCTTCGCATCGACAAACAGGAATTCGAACTCTGCCAGACCCTGGGATACAACCGGTGGCAGACCCTGTATGAAGTGATCATCGTGGGTAAGGCCGACCAGGTATTCGAGATCGTGCGACAGAACTTTGCCATCGCCTGGATGATGATCACGATGGTCGAAGGGTTGAGCATGAGCGAGGGAGGCATCGGCGCCTTGCTGATCAAATACAATAAGTACAATGACCTTACCAATGTATTGGCCCTGCAGGGAATCATCTTCGGGATCGGGCTCTGCTTCGACTATTTATTGGGAACCCTGAGAAACTGGTTGTTCCCTTATACAAGGTTGTAGTTATACCCATTACGGAGGGATTCCCCCTTGCGGGATTATTCTATAAAATTAAAACGAATATTATGATACCCTATACCAAAAAGGAAGTACTCCTGCAGGCCAGAAATCTTTCTCTTTCTTATGACAATAAATGTATCCTCCATGATATTAATTTCAGTATACAGGATATTGTCCGGCAGGGATTTCAACAGGGACAGGTCGTTTCCCTGATCGGGCGGAGCGGGATCGGGAAGACCCAATTGTTCCGTGTCCTGTCCGGGTTGCAAAAGCCCAGCTCGGGCAGTATTACGATCCGCGAGCGCAAGCCGGTCGAAAATAGCAACGGGTCCATTGAGATGTACCGGGAGCGGGCGGTAGAGCCGGGGGACATGGGCGTCATTTTTCAGAACTATTATCAGTTCGGGTGGAGGACAGTGGGGCAGTCGCTGCTATTGGCAGCCCGTCAGAATAAGGCCCTGACCGGAAAGGAAGAAGAAGCTATCGGCCGGTATACCGAACAATTCGAGCTGAGCGGGATGCTTCACCGGTATCCATCCCAGCTATCGGGAGGGCAACAGCAGCGGGTAAGCATCATTCAGCAACTACTGAAAGGGTCCGACTTCCTTTTATTGGACGAGCCTTTTTCCGGGCTGGATATTTGTGTACTGGACAAGGTCGTGGAGCTATTGTTGCAGGTATCTTTATCCGATGAGCTGAAGACCCTGATCATTGTTTCGCACGACATTACCACTGCAGTGGCCATTTCCGATACCGTATTCATCCTGGGAAGAAAGGCCGGACAGGAAGGGTCGACCCTTGTCAGGGAAATCGACCTGATCGAGCGGGGGCTGGCCTGGGAAAAGGAGGTGCGCCAGATGAAGGCATTCGCAGATACGATCCGGGAAATAAAAGATTGCCTGTGAGCAAATCACCATCAGTTTTATCCGCGAAAGGTCTTATTGAGTGGGTCCATCCGTCATCCGGGACCGTCCGTTTCTGAAACCGGGTGCCGGCCTGGTCAGGCCTTTAGCAGAGACCGGATGCCAGTCGAAGCGATCTGCATGCCGATACAAAAGACAAGGAAGGCGCTTAGCCGGTTGACGATTTGTTCGCCCCGGGGACCCAGGCGGTGGATGATCCGGGGGGTATTGGCATAACAGATATAGATCAGCAGGCACATCAGCACGATGGCGATAAAAAGGGCGCCCAGGTTCAGGACATGATCCATAAGGCCTTTTTCATTTTCATGGGCGCTGAGCGTGAGGAGCACCGAGATAGTGCCGGCTCCCGTAGTCATGGGGAATGCCACGGGATAGAATAAAAAGTTGTCAATATCCCCGGCGCTGCGATCGGGCTGGGCTGTCTCTTTTTTACCTTTAATGTCGTCATCCGAAGTGAGCAATTGCCAGCCCATCCGGCAGATCATGATGCCCCCCGCCAGTTGAACGATAGGAATGGAAATACCGAACAGTTTCAGGATCCAGCTCCCGATCAACGCAGATACCGTGCAGATAGCGAGGCAATAAAAAGCCACTTTTTTGGCGGCTTTTTTTCTTTCCTGAAGATTCAGCCCATTGAGGAGGGGGTCTACGATAAAAGCCGATCCTACCGGGTTAACGGCAGGAAAAAGAGAAAGGAAGCCGATGAAAATAAGATGCAGGAACGGTAAGTCAAATTGCATGAACAATATTAGCTAATTTGTGCTTCATAAAGTCACCTATGCGCAGGAACTATTTTCGGATCGCCCTGATCGTTCTCACCGGTTTGTTGTCCGGCTGTTCTTCGTCCAATCCTACCACCCCGCATATCCTTATCCGGACCCAGGCGGGAGAAATTGAGGTAGAGCTATATCCCCGCCAGGCTCCCAAGACCGTGACGGCCTTCCTGTCTTATATTGATTCCGGATTCTACCGCAACAGCTCTTTTTACAGGGTACTGAATGATGACAACCAATCCTCCGATGCCCCTAAATCCGAGCTGATACAGGGCGGGATCTGGAGGACGGATTATAAGAAGGCTGTAGCGCACCAGAGCATTCCCCATGAAACAACGCAACAGACGCATATTCTTCATAAAGATGGGGTGATCTCGTTAGCGCGGACGGCTCCGGGAACCGCCGGTACCGAATTCTTCATTTGCATAGGCGACCAGCCCGGATTTGATTACGGCGGGGACAATAACCCCGACGGACAGGGATATGCCGCATTCGGGAAAGTGGTAAAGGGGTTGAATATCGTCCGGAATATCTATGCCCGCCCGGAAAACAATCAATCCTTCGATCCTCCCGTGATTATCAATGACATAGTAAGGTTATAATCCCCTCTGAAATAAATATCGTCTTTTTGTCCTAATCGTTCTTTCCCGTTCGTCATAGTTCCGAAAATCAATTTTTAATCGTTTAAAACAGCAATTATGAAAGATTTTATGTTCATTTTCCGGGGACCTACGCCTGAAGATCTGAAATTGACACCCGAAGAATCACAGGCATCCATGCAAAAATGGTTTGAATGGATCGGCGAGCTGAGCGCCAAAGGCCGTTATGTAGGAGGCGATCCTCTTTTAAAAGAAGGGAAACTGGTGCAGGGGAAAAAACCTGTAGCCACGGATGGCCCTTTTGCAGAAGGCAAGGAATTGCTGGGGGGTTATTTTATTATCAAAGCCGAATCCCTGGAAGAAGCCACAGAGCTTGCCTTTGGCTTCCCCGACTTTGAAATGCAGGGATCGGTAGAAGTGCGGGAAGTCATGAAAATACCGATGCCCTCATGAACGCCCCTTCCGGTGAATCTCCTCAACAATTGGTCGATCATCTTTTCCGTCACGAAGCGGGAAAGATGATCGCCGTGTTGACGCGTATCTTCGGCATCCACAACCTGGAACTGGTTGAAGACACGGTGCAGGAGACATTTCTAAAAGCCCTGCAGGCATGGAAATACCACCAGGTGCCCGACAATCCATCCGGCTGGCTTATGCAGGTAGCCCGGAATAAAACGATCGATCTCATACGCCGCCGGCAGAAATTATCCGACATTTCAGAAGAGCTGGCTTTCCGTCTGCAATCCGATACGGAGCATACGATCCAGCAATTCTTCCTGGACACGGAAATAGCCGATAGCCAGTTACGCATGATCTTCACCTGCTGTCATCCGGCGCTCAATCCGGAGGACCAGGTAGCCTTAACCCTTAAGACCGTATCGGGCTTTGGCGTACAGGAGATTGCCAAGGCGCTGGTATCCAATGAGACCGCCATACAAAAAAGATTATACCGGGCGAAAGAATATATCAAAAAACATTCGATCCGTTTTGAGATCCCCGTTGGATTATCCCTTCAGGACCGGCTTGATTCCGTCTATACCGTGCTCTACCTCTTATTCAATGAAGGTTATAATTCTGTGAAAGCCGACGAGTTGATACGCTACGATCTATGCGCAGAGGCCATGCGCCTGTGTAAGTTATTGGAAGAGCATCGTGTAGGCAGCGTTCCCCCGACTTTTGCCCTCCTGTCGCTGATGTGTTTCCAGGCCTCCCGTTTCAATAGCAGGATAGGGGACGATAATACGATCATTTTATTACAGCAGCAGGACAGGAGTAAATGGGATCAGGGTCTGATCCGTTTAGGCTATTATTATCTCAACCGTTCTTCCAGTGGCGATCAGCTATCTGTCTATCATATTGAATCCGCTATCGCTGCCGAGCATTGCCTGGCGCCCGATTTCGAATCCACCAACTGGTCATCCCTGTTGCGTTTGTATGATTGCCTGCTGGAACGCAAGCCTATTCCTGTGGTACAGCTCAACCGGGCCATCCTGCTGGCACAGTTGCAGGACCTCCCTGCAGCGATCGATGCCATACTCGATATTCCCGGGATTGAAGAGTTGCTAAAACGCCATTATATTTTCAGCGCCGTCCTGGGAGATCTTTATGGCAAGGCGGGTAATACCGACGAAGCAAGGCGGCACCTGCAAAAAGCGCATGAACTTACTACCTCCCTTGCAGAGAAGAAATTATTACGGGAAAAGCTGGATCGCATCGATAAAATATGATCAGGCCGGGGTTTATTCTGTTGAAACCATTCTATATATTGAGAATTTAACAGGTTGGTCGTTGTCAGAACGGGTGGGTTTTCCTATTTTTAATATATGATCGCAAAAATCGGCCGGATCACGCTCAGGACATTCATCGTTATATTGGTATTCCTGATTATTATTGTTCTTATTTTAGGCCGGCTGGTAGAGTTCAGAATGGATGATGCAGGCCTCAATGCCTTTTTTCATGCAAAGAATCTGCAGCCACATATTAGTTATTATCAATCCAAAGGGCGTACGGTCCGATATCTGGAAGTAGGCGATCAGTCAAAAGCGACGGTCTTATTCATTCATGGCGCTCCCAGCTCGCTCAGCTACTGGAAAGGGTATCTGTCGGATAGCAGTCTGCTGGAAAGAGCCAGCCTGTATGCGGTAGACAGACCGGGTTACGGTTATTCCGGACTGGGGGATCCTCTGCCGGACATCGCAACGCAGGCTTCCATTTTAAAATTGGTCCTGGACAGTCTGCACAAGGCTCATCATCCCATCGTCGTGGTCGGGGTATCTTATGGAGCTCCTATCGCAAGCCGCCTGGCTATGGATTATCCGGAGCTGGTAGATGGTCTGATCTTAGTGGCTCCGCCCCTGGGGCCTGGGCGGGAAAGATATTTCTGGTTCACGTATCTGGTAGAGAACCCGCTCATCCACTGGGTAGTCCCTCCGATGCTGCAGTCGGCCAATCGCGAAAAAGTACGCCACCGGGAAGAGCTGACTAAAATGCTCCCTCTTTGGGGTCGTATTCATGCGCCTGTAATTTATCTCCAGGGAATGGAAGATGGCCTCGTATCTACGTCCAATGCCGGTTTTGCCAAAGCTCATTTGACCAATGTCCCCTCTTTGGATATCCGGATGATCCCCGGAAGGGGTCACCTGATCGCTTTTAATGAAAGAGACAGGATCTGTGCGGCCATCAGGGAAATGCTGGATAAATTATCCTTTCGATAAATAATGAAGCAGGGTTCTCCGATCTAATTCTTTCAATTTATTCAGTCCTTCGCCTATTGTTACCTATTTCTAAACCCTGATTGCCGGATGTATTCCAAAGGGCTAAGACCGGTCAGGTTTTTAAAGAAGCGCGTAAAATGAGATTTTTCCCTGAATTCCAGCTGAAACCCAACTTCTGAAACATTTAAATCAGCACTCAGCAGCATGGCCTGCGCATCTCTCAGCACCCTTTGATTTATGATTTCCAATGGTGTCTGGCCGGAGAGTCTTTTGACGATCAGCCAAAGACGCGCCGGGGTTATGGCAAGGATCGTAGCAGCCTGCTCGACTGTCCGGATGACCGGCCGGGACTTATTCACCAGCATAAAAAATTGACGGAATAGTGAATAATCCGCCGAACTATCTTGCACCACGTCTCTTATCCCAATAATCTCCTTCGCCACAAGGAGGAATATGTGCAGGTAATCACGGATGATATTCTCTGAAAACCGAGAGGGGGTATTGTATTCATGGATGATCTTTTCCCCCAGTTGAACCAGGGTCCGGGCCTCTTGTTCGCCGATAAAAAAGAAGTTATCGTCGCTCCAGAAAAAGGGGAAATCTTTGTGGAACCGGGTACTTTCGTAGGCGCAGTGGACGAACGATTCTGAAAATTGGAGACTCTGCCCTTGCAAATTTGATTTTTGCCGGACACTTACATAGTGAAACGGGGAAAAAAAGCAAAGGGTGTACGATTTGCTTGCCTGGAAGATTCCATTATTGATACTGAAATCCACCGAGTCATTCTTGATGATCGAAATCCGGTAAAATAAGGTCTTTACCCCGTCGATGGCATGGATATGAGGCTTCTCATCATAGTCTTCCAGTTCGAATGCGATAAATTCATTGGTACGCGAACGGATGGGCGATTGGAGAAAGGCCAAAAAATGATCAATTTCAGAAATAACGTGCATACACATCCGCTTATCAATAATTCTATAGTGCGAAATAATGAAAGCAAAAGTAGGGGAATCCGGAATTTAGCCGGCTTGACAAAACAAACAAATGACTGATCAAATCCAATATCAACTAAATTCATCCCTGTACGTGGATGGGGTGGTATTTATCTCTTTCCGGAAAAAAACATAAAAATATTCGGGGTTTTCAAACCCTAATTGGTAGGCGATTTCCTTTATGCTTAGTGTAGTAGAGGTCAACAGGTATTTCGCTTCCATAAGGATCCGGTTATTGATGGCTTCCTTTGCTGAGACACCCGTCAGCTTTTTCGATAGGAAATTAAGGTGATAAGGGTGGACCTTCAAGGCATCCGCATAGAACTTGACGGATCGCTGGTCGGCGAAATGTTTGTCTAAAAGTTCGGTAAACTGCTCAAAATTTGTATCATAGATATGGTTATCGCCGAGGGTCGAAGCCTCCGTATACATCCGGTCGCATTGTATCATCAGTTCGAGTATCTTAACAGCGATCATTTCATTTTTTGGATTTCGGCCTTCCCGGTGTTCCTTAATGATAAACTCGAAAATGGTCGCCAGTTTGCCCGTCTGCTCTTTGGAAATAGTCAGAAAGGGTTTCAAAGATATTTTGAAGATCTTTTTCCCGATGATATGTTTCCTGGGAAACGCATTTTGAAGAAAAAAATCGATATTGAAGGAAAGCACATAGCCTGAACAGCGCATCGACCAGTAGCTGCTCGAATGCATCACTCTTTTAGGAATGACCATCAACGTGTTCTTTTTGATGGGGAAATCGTAATGCCCTATGGACTTCTGGCCGGACCCATTCCTGACCAACGTGATAAAATATTGCGACTGCCGGTTGGGAGGTACCTTTCCTTTTAATTCTTTTACTACCTCTTCCAATCGGTGGATCTGGAAATCAAATTTGTATTTCAACCGATTGTCCAAATCGATAATCCCTTCCTTAGCATATTTCCGGAAGGCTTCCTTGTATTCCCGTATTATGGTGAGATCGTCGGTCATAATTGGCATTGACGACGTAAATTGTTGGGAAATTAGTCTTTTTTGGGCATAAATGTGGCAATAGTGTAACCTCCGCGACCAAAATTGCATCTTACCAAAAGCTGGTACCGGCTATACTATATCAGTTGGTGGATATTGAAAGGGCAGGTTTCTGAAAGCTAGTCGATTTGCAAAAAGCGGTCAGCAATAAATCTTAGGTCAACGTCAACTAATAAAAATAGCTTTATGTTCAAAAACTATTTCAACACTGCCTGGAGGAGTTTAAGGAAAAACAAAACCTTTACCATTCTAAATGTTATAGGATTATCAATTGGCGTGGCTTGTTTCCTTTTGATAGCTTTATACGTTCTGGATGAATTAAACTATGACAGGTTTAATACCCAGGCTGACCGTATTTATCGGATCGATGAACAAGTGAAATTCGGCGATTTCAATTACAATGGAACATGGGTGCCGGCGATAATGGGCCCCGCTTTTGCTAAGGATTTTAAGCAGATTGAGCAGTATACGCGGTTCAAATATAACTCCGGCGTTGTTATCCAGAAGGGCGGCGAAAGCATTCGGGAGGACAGGGCCGTCTATGCTGATTCCTCCCTATTTGATGTTTTTACATTAGATATGATCGCCGGGGACAAAAAAACCGCGCTTAAAGAACCGCACAGTTTGGTGATTACCGAAAGCGCCGCCAGGAAATATTTCACCGGCTTCGATATTATAGGAAAGACGGTTTTGGTAAATGGTAATACTAATTATAGAATTACCGGGGTTATCAAAGATATCCCCAGGCAATCCCATTTCAATTTCGATCTGTTTATGCCCATTTGCGATTTGGAGGAAAGCCGGAACAGTAGTTGGATCAATTACAACTTCCAGACTTACCTGCTATTGAAGCCAGGCACTGATGTCCGGGAATTTGAAAAACAGTTGAACACGGCATTTCAGCAATATCTATCCCCACAGTTTAGGACACAGTTGAACATGAGCAAAGATGATTTCAAGAAAGCCGGCAATTACATAAAGTGTAGCCTGATGCCCCTTACGGACATACACCTTTATTCACATCTCGCCTACGAACTTGGGATCAATGGAAGCATCCAGTATGTATATATTTTTTCAGCCATTGCGATTTTAATTTTATTGATTGCCTGCGTCAACTTTATGAACCTTTCAACTGCCTGTTCTGCCAACCGGGCAAGAGAAGTGGGCATAAGAAAAGTATTGGGTAGCCTGAAAAATAACCTAATCACCCAGTTCCTGGTAGAATCTTTAGTGGCTTGTTTTCTGTCATTCGTGATAGCCATCGGGATCGCCGCCTTGCTTTTATCTTTTTTTAACCAGTTAGCCGGCAAGCAGATCCATGTATCCATGTTATTAAGCGGGCCCATTTTATTGGGTATTTTATTGCTCCTGATCTTGGTAAGCCTGATTTCAGGCAGCTACCCGGCATTCTTTCTTTCTTCTTTTCAGCCCATAAAGGTATTGAAGGGCAATCTTTCGACGGGCTTTAAGGGTTCGGCATTGAGAAACACGCTGGTGGTTCTCCAATTTACCATTTCCGTCATATTGATGATCGGGACGCTTGTGATCTACAACCAGCTCCAATATGTCAGGGACAAAGACTTAGGTTTTAACAAAGAACAGGTATTGATCCTGCAAAACACAGATGCACTGAATAACAATACAAAGGCTTTCACAAACGAATTGTTGCGGATGCCAGAGGTAAAAAATGTAACCAGTTCCGGTTTTTTGCCTGTGACTGGGTCTCGAACTTCTCAGGGTTTCATCACGGTCCCCGAATTCGATGGCAAAAACTTTACACTGATGCAAGCATGGCCTGTTGATGAAAGGTACCTTCCTACATTCCAGATACAATTGAAAAGTGGAAGGAATTTTTCTGCACAGTACCCAACCGATTCCACTGCTGTAATTATCAATGAAACTGCGGCAAAATTATTTGGGGGAGCAGATCCTATAAACAAAAAGCTCTATCTTCTTGCTGATCTTAAAGGAAAATTAGTTGCGTACAATATTATTGGTGTGATAAAGGACTTTAATTTCAACTCCCTGCATGACCAGGTAGCGCCATTGGTATTAAACCTCCAACAAGACAATGGGGGCATGGCAGTGCGGATCAGTACGCGCGATATCCCCGGCTTGTTGAATGAAATAAAAGCCAAATGGAAGTCAATGGCATCTTCCCAGCCGTTCAGCTATACTTTCCTGGATGAGGAATTCAATAAACAGTACAGCGTAGACCAGCGCACGGGAAAGACCTTCCTGCTATTTTCAATCCTTGCTATTCTTATTGCCTGCCTGGGTCTATTTGGCCTTGTCACATTCGCGGCAGAACAGCGCACAAAAGAAATTGGCATTCGAAAGGTATTGGGAGCCCCAATCACGGATATTTTTACATTGCTGTCCAAAGATTTTATAAAACTACTCTTATTGTCCATTTGTATTGCGTCACCTATTGCATGGTGGGCGATGAACGAATGGCTACAGGATTTTGCCTATCGAATCAGTATTGGCTGGTGGATGTTTGTGGCAGTCGGCGCTATTTGTTTGCTGATAGCACTTGTTACTATTAGTTTCCAGGCAATCAAAGCAGCAGTTGCCAACCCTGTGAAAAGTTTAAGGGCCGAATAAATTTCGCTTTGCAATTTACTATTTGTCAATGTCGCCCTGGCAGGACAATTCTCGAACCGGTTTGTCGATGACTTGAGGCGATTAGCGATTCTAGCGATTTGAGAGCCAAGGTTTTGAGTTTGATTTTATTTCTCGGGAATGGTCTGAAAAAAGGTAAAAAATGTTAGGAGCATTTGTGTAATCAAGTCCTTTGTCGATTTCATCGAAATCATGTTCATACCCTGACCAGCCTTACCCGGTAGAGAGGGTTACTGGCCCTTTTCCAGATCTTGAAGCCAATATATCCGCAAATACCAATGCCGATAGCGAGGACACCTTTTTCGCCGAGTAGGTTTAGCAGGTAAAGGAAGAGTCTTGCTTTGGCATCGCCGCCCTCGTCCGTTCCGCCGTGCTTCTGGTCGGCCACCAGGTACCAGGAAAGCCAGGTCATGGCGATCGTAAACATCAAGCCCAGGATATATCGGGAAACTGCCTTGAAAGGGGGCATCCTTTCGTGGGTGTGGGCAAAATATTGCTCTTTCTCCATATAGGTAAGGAATGCGGCGCAGATCCCCGCATCGAAGAAACTGAATTCGCATTCGCTGGGAATCCTTATGCGTGTTTTGTAAACGATCCTGATCTTCAATTCCTGGTCCTCTTTGGTGATCGACCGAATGGAACTGTGTTTGATCTCGAGCTTTGTGGCCGTGGACCATTTCTTATGCCAGGCCTCTTCAAATTCTTCGGAAAATTTGAACCGCCCGCTCGAGAACCGGAGGGACTGGTCGTTGAGCAGGAGGGAGTGGATCTTATTGCCGGAGATGGAAAAGACCTGGTTGGTGACGGGAAAGGACTCGTCGTCGATGTGAGAGTAATTGTCGTCCTCCCCGGGAGAGAACAAGTTGTCTTCGTCGTCCCAGGGAAGATACTGGTTGTCCGGAGGAAAATGCTGGTCGTTCATTGGTACGGTTTATTTGCTAAATTACGCGATGCTATATTACACTTATCCGTTCTTGATGGCTTTGGCTATCAATTCGCCAGAATTTTAAAACGGTAGGGTTCTAGACCGGCAGATCTAATTGCCGGTTCAAAAACATCATCGAAGCGTTTGTCAAATTTATCTCTATCAAAAGGTTGAATTACAAAACATGTATCCATTACGAGAAAGTTTGGTTTAGAAATGATACCCCGGACCAAGAGTAAAATACAAAAGACAATCTACAAAATAAAAGAGCTGTCCGAAATATGTCCGAACAGCTTCTAATTAATTGAAAAACAAGTCATAAAGTCGCCTTGGCAGGACAATTCTCGAACCGCTATTTTTTTACTGACCTGAAACGACTAGCAATGCCGTATTCTGCCCTTTTATTGAAGCGAAGCGGTTTTTATCTTTATAGTCAAAAATCCTGAAAAATGATCAGCATCACCAAGGCCGATCCTATTGGGTAGTTAAACAGGCAATAAAAATTAACCTTGAAAATTTACTAATTTGAGGAAAATCAAAACAAAAAGCAATCAAATGAGAAATGTAATCTTCGCAATCAACACGACCTTAGATGGCTGCTGCGACCATACCAAATTCAATCCCGATGAAGAAACGCTTGAGTATTTTACGCACCTCACGCGAGATGCTGACACATTCCTCTACGGGCGTAAAACTTATCAATTGATGGTTCCTTATTGGCCCGATGTGGTGAAAAACCCTTCCGGGCAGACAAAAGCAGATTACGAATTTGCCCAGGCATTTGACGCCATCAACAAAATTATTGTTTTCTCACAATCATTAGACAGTCCTGAAGGAAAAAAAACGAGAATTGTTCGTACGAGCCTTCACGACGAAATACTTAAATTGAAACAAGAACAAGGCAAAAATATTTTAACCGGTGGTGTAACCATTCCTTCACAACTTGTAGAGCTTGGTCTGATTGATGAATATCATTTTGTGGTTCACCCGATAGTTATAGGAGAAGGGAGACGGTTGTTTGAAGGTATCAACCTGCAAGAGAAATTACAATTAAAACTTGTTGAGTCGACGGTTTTTAAGTCGGGGTGTGTTGCGCTTCGGTACTTGAAACAATGAGAGAAAAATACCAACATTACTTGGTACCAAATACAATAAAAAGCTGTCCGAAATATGTCCGAACAGCTTCTAATTTGTTGAAAATCAATTTTAATAGTCGACTTGGCAGGACAATTCTCGAACTATTTGCAATATTGTGCAAATTTGTATAATATTGCAAATAGTATCTAAATTTGCACATCGCCAAAGATGCAACATAACCTAACGATTGCCGGACTTTTCACAGTAATCCTTTTTTCGGTGTACGGCTGTTCTACCACGGAACAGCAAAATATGCTTTCCGACCAGGAAAAAAAGGACCGCTGGACCCTCCTCTTCGATGGGAAGACAATGAACGGCTGGCATCTGTTTAACAAAGGTACTATCCCCTCAGCCTGGTCCGTCGACAGCGGACGCCTTATATGCAATCCTCATGCAAAAGATGTAAAACACGGGGACCTGGTGACAGACAAAGTATATCAGGACTTTGATCTGCGATTCGAATGGAAGATATCGAGGGCCGGAAACAGCGGCTTGTTCATAAATGTCCAAGAACGGCCGGAACTCGCGACTACCTTCTTTACCGGCCCGGAATACCAGTTGCTGGACGATAAAAACGTAGAGCCAGACTATCTAAAGAACCCGACACATAAGGCGGCTGCCATTTTCGGCGTAGTTCCGAACAACAGCAATTCCATGCCGAAGCCCGGCGAATGGAACCAATCGCGTATCCTTCAGCAAAACGGAAAGGTGACATTCTGGTTGAACGACGCACAAACTGTCCAGGTCGACCTGCAAAGCGCTGAATGGAAAAACCTGGTGGCTCTCAGCTCCCTGAGTAAATACCCTGAATTCGGCGTTGCCGTCAGCGGACACCTTGCTGTCCAGGACTGGACAAACGGCGTAGCATTCAGGAATATTAAGATAAAAGAACTGTCCAAAGCCCAACAACCAGCAGAAAGCGAAAACATCGAAAGAACAATCCCCGGCGCCGAAAAACTCGAATTCACAGATGCCATTGAATTACAGGCGAACGAAAACATGCGCTTCGACAAAGAGATGTTTAAGATCAAAACAGGAAAAAAGATCAGGCTCATATTCAAAAACACCGGCGCCCGCTCGAATACGGCTATGGCGCACAATGTCGTCATTCTAAAGAAAGGAACCGATATCGCCGACTTTGCAGATGCGGTACATAACGCAAAAAACGAACAGTATGTTCCTTCCTCGGTGGGATCATTAGTGATCGCACATACAAAACTAGTCAGCGGCGGGGACTCGGATGAAGTGGATTTTACGATCAGCCAGCCAGGCATATATGATTATATCTGTAGTTTCCCCGGTCATTGGGGAACCATGCAGGGTAAGATAGTCGCCGAATAATCAAAACATAGTAAAAAATAGCAACACCTATGCAAATCGAACACCTCGCACTTTGGGTCCGCGATCTGGAAGGCATGAGAGATTTTTATCTGAAATACTTCGATACGACCTCGGGAGAAAAATATGTAAATCCCGCTAAGCAGTTCACCGCCTATTTTATCCTCTTCGGGGAAGACAAAACACGACTGGAGTTGATGACCCGTCCCGATATTACCTCTATCGACGGAAAAAGAGGGTTTAATATGGGGCTTGCCCACTTTACCATTTCAGTTGGCGGGAAAGACCAGGTCAATGCGCTGACAGAAAGGCTAAGAAAGGACAACTATACCATTTTTGGCGAGCCCAGGACGACAGGGGATGGATATTATGAAAGCGTTGTCCTGGACCCCGAAGGGAATATTTTAGAAATCTCGGCATAAAGACTACAGGTGGAAATAACGACAATAATATTCGATTTCGGAGGCGTCCTGGTAGACTGGAACCCCCGGTACTTTTATCGCCGGGAATTTGGGGATGATGCCGCAATGGAAGCTTTCCTCGCCCATATCGGATGGGAAGAATGGAATCTTCAGCAGGACAAAGGCCGGTCGCTGGCAGAAGCTACCGAACTTCTTCAACGCCAATTCCCGGATTACCATTCAAAGATCCAGCTGTTTTATGAACAATGGGACAAGATGCTCAAGGGAGAGATTCCCGAAAATGTTGCACTTTTGCAGGAATTGAAGCAGAAGTATAAGTTATACGGATTAACGAACTGGTCGGCGGAAACCTTCCCGATAGCGCTGGAAAGATTTTCTTTTTTTAAATTGTTCGATGGCATTGTTGTTTCTGGCGAAGAGAAGTTGGTCAAGCCGGATGAAAAGATTTTCAGGGTGATCTTAGAACGTTATCATTTAGATCCGAAAAGCACGCTTTTCATTGATGATAATCGGAATAATATCGATACCGCAAAAGGCATAGGCTTTTCCACGATCCATGTGACGGAGCAAACAGATTTGAGACACGAGCTTCATGTATCGGGTCTTCTCTAGCCCTGGACTTAAATGTTATTGTCTAATTCACAACAAACGAGATGTTAAAAGAAGAACGATTCAGTCATATCCTCACCCTTATTAAAAAGAAGGGTAAAGCCAATTACGAATCCCTTGCGGGTGAGCTGAACGTCTCTGAAGACACGATCAGAAGAGATATAGAATCGCTTCATAATAACGGCTTGCTCCTGAAAGTACGCGGCGGCGCCATATCCCTTTCAAAGAATCCGCTCAGCTTCCAGGATCGGACCCGGTACCAGTCAGAAGAAAAGAATATTATTGCCTTAAAAACGCTGCAGCTGATCAGGGAGGGGCAGACGGTCTTTATGGACGGCGGCTCGACCATCTGCTCAGTGGCGTCACATCTGCCCGCCAATTCGAAGTTCAGGCTCGTAACCAACAATATGGCCCTGGTGCCGGTCATTTCAACATTCAGGCATATCGAGCTGATCGTGCTGGGGGGAATATATGATCGGGAGACGGCCGCTAACACTGGAGGACAGACCTGTAGCGAAGCCGCTAAATACATCGCAGACCTATACCTGATGGGAACTTGTGCGCTCCAAAAAGACCTTGGCATTTCCGCCGTTTTTCAATCCGACGGTGAAGTAAAACAGCAAATGCTGAAAAACTCTGCTAAAACCTATGCCTTGGCCAATAATGCGAAATTAAATGCTACAGAGCATTATAAGGTTTGTGAATTAAAAGAGATCAAAGGATTGATCACAGACCTGCCTGCCGATGACCCCAGGCTCGATGACTTCAGAGGTCTGGGGATCCGGCTGATCTGAGCCGCCTCTAAGCCACCTCCGAGCCACCTTGAATTTCCCTCTCGTTGCTCCTTACCTCCATCTTGGACAAAAATCTTATTCACCCTAAATTAAATTTAAAACAAAAAATAAAATGCTGGACGCAAATTCTATAAAATCCAAACCACATTACCCGATACTGGACGGGCTCCGCGGGGTTGCCGCTATGATTGTTGTACTATTCCATCTTTGTGAGGCAAATTCCACCGGCCCATATGACCAGCTGATTAACCACGGTTATCTGGCCGTTGATTTCTTCTTTGTTCTGTCGGGGTTTGTGATAGGCTACGCTTACGATGACCGATGGGGCAAGCTCACTATAGGAGGATTTTTTAAACGCCGCCTGGAGCGGTTGCAGCCAATGGTTATAATGGGAATGCTTATCGGCGCAGCCTGCTTTTATTTTGGTGACTCTCATATGTGGCCGCTGATCCATACCGTACCGGTATGGAAAATGCTGCTGATCATGCTAATCGGGTTTACCCTCATACCCGTTCCAGTTTCCTGGGATATCCGCGGCTGGCAGGAAATGCATCCGCTCAACGGACCTGGCTGGTCGTTATTTTTTGAATATGTGGCCAATATCCTGTACGCCATCGGTTTGCGTAAGCTTTCCAAAACAGCGTTAACAGTGTTCGTGCTGATTGCAGCCGCAGTACTAATCCAGTACTCCGTTACCTGTAAGTCAGGTGACCTGACCGGCGGCTGGTCATTGAATGAGGAACAGCTGCGAATCGGGTTTACCCGATTGGTTTACCCCTTTTTCGCCGGACTGCTGCTTTCAAGAATTGTAAAGCCGGGTCACATTAACAATGCTTTTCTGCTATGCAGCGTACTGCTTTTGGTTGTCTTTTGTGTCCCGAGGATTGGTGATCCACAGCACGCTTGGCTAAACGGTTTATTTGAATCACTAAGCATTATTTTTGTGTTTCCATTCATTATCTATCTCGGCGCCAGCGGCATCATTAAGGGTGTTAAGGAAAATAAAATTTGCAGGTTCCTTGGGGATATATCCTACCCAATTTATATCACTCATTATGCATTTATTTATATCTATACCGGTTGGATAAGTGACAATAAACACGCGCCACTGGAGCTAAAGCTGATCTATGGCACTTTAACTTTCGCGGTATCGATCATATTCGCCTACCTAAGCTTAAAATATTATGATGAACCTGTCAGGGCGTGGTTAAAGAAAAGATGGAATTAAAGCAGGGTTGAGTGGCGATATAAAATAAAAAATCTTTAAGGCAATTTTTTGGGCTATATGATTTGTCGTTTGTGATAAATGTCCTTGAATACAAAGCAGTACGAGTTTTACCTTAGCGATAATTAGACGGGGAATATTACAATTTCAATCCAGCATCGATAAATCAAACGAATCATGGACTAAGATGTAATCATTAACAGGCTACCCCCTATGCAGTGATCCTAGCCCGTTTTATTTAGCTATTCAAACTGAAAATGAAGCAGTCAGGCTGATATACACGCTGGACAAGGGGCTGCCGGAAAATGAAAAAGGACAAAGCGAAACTTTTTCCGCTTTGTCCTCTCAAGTCGGGATGACAGGATTGCCTTCGCTCCGCTCAGGCGATCCCAAAGGGTGGGGGTCTCAACAAAATCAGCAAAGCCCTTCGGGCCTTTTTGCTTTTATCGCTGCACGCGATCGAGCAAGCTCGACGCGCTTCGCTCAAAAGCAAAAACCTCCGCTTCGCTGAGGCTTTGCTGATTTTGTTGGCCGGCAGAACTGGACAAATTTCAAACTCTTTCATCCAAGATTTAAAGGAAGTTGCAGCAATCTGGAAATAAAAAGCCTTCAGGATTTGAACCCGAAGGCTTTGCATGGAATCCTTGCCCAAAATTGTATTTCCTTGGAATCCCATGATCTGTCGGGAAAGCAGGACAGATGTCTAACCTGTTTATCAAGATTTAGGTGATTGGCACTTTTGTATCGAACAATCAAAAGACCAGAGATCGACGAAATATGTACGCCAAGGGCTAATATATAAAGCTTTTATAACTATTTACTGCCACAACCAGGGGCAGGTCATTTATCGCCAGCAGCTTTCAGGATTTTCCTTTCAATTACTGCGCGCAATCTTTCCTGGTTCGCATCAGCCCATTCGCCAAGGTTCAGCACCACCGGCATCAGGCTTTTACCAAACTCGGTCAGGCTATATT
>DASWFF010000084.1:0-3062 GCA_036394375.1 Puia sp. | reverse complement strand
CTGAGGGGTTTCGATTTTCTCCTCCTCCTTCAGCACTTCCAGAAGCTTCAGGTCAAATCGTACCGCCACGGGTTTATTTTTTTCTTTTGCCATGTAGCCGCAAATGTATGAAAAGATTTGCCAGCCCCTCCCCCGTTCTTTGCCCCCTGTTGCCATCCACCCAATAGGCCAGCAAGACGGAGATCCATTGGAACTGTGCGCCCCAGCCGATAGCTTTGACAGAACCGGGGAGTGAAGATAACAGACCGGCCAGGTGTCCGATGACGAGTAAAGCGACCAGCAACCACAGGCCCCATTTTCCGGAGGAGCGCTTTGCCTGGGTTGCCTGGAGATAAAACAGGAGACCGACGATGAAGAGGATTCCCTCAGCAAAGCCTGTCAGCCAAAGCCAAGTCCTTCCAGGGCAGCCATCAGCAGGCTATGGGTGAAGGGGTAATCGGTGAAATCCAGGGGGAATTTCGGATTGCCGGGTTGTAGTCCTACATGTTCTACATTCAGCAATAGCAGGACAGGCCAGAGGAGATCGGCAAATTGAACGGCCAGGAAAAGGGTTCCCAGGGATAGTTTCGGGGCGTATTTCTTGGCGCCCAATCCAAAACCAAAATGTCCTATAACCATAAATACGTTAATTAAGATAACGCAGCGAAATTACCCGATGCCCGATTCTGTTTACTTGATCTATGGTAAGAATTCTCCGGCGGGGTCTATCCACATCAATATCTTTGCCATATGACCGAACTGGAACAATACCTCCACTCCTATATGGGGATTGCCGAAGAAGACATGAAAGCGATTATATCCTATTTCCGCGAGGATACCTTAACAAAGGGTGATTTTTTCCTGAAGGAAGGGAGGGTCTGCGAAAAATTGAGCTTTCACCGATCCGGTTTGCTGAGGGTCTATGCTTCGCATGGTGAAAAAGAGATTACCCAATGGATCTCTTTTAAAGGCAATTTCATTACCGACCTGTCCGGGATTGTCTGCCATGAGCCCAGCCGTTTTACGATCCAGGCCCTGTCCCGCTGCGAACTATATACGATTGATAAAAAGGATTACAATAACCTATCCCGGGTAATCGACAAATGGCCCCTGCTGGAACGAAAATTACTCACCCGTTGTTTTGGCTTCCTGGAAGCCAGGATTTTTGCCCTGCTGTCCATGAGTGCCGAAGAACGCTATAAATTCCTCTTCACGCAAAATGCCGAATTATTCCAGCAGGTCCCGCTCAAATACCTTGCGTCGATGATGGGCATTACCCCGGAATCCCTCAGCCGGATCCGTAAGAGAATGGGATGAGCCCAAGGGCGATGAAGTTCGTCCCCCTTATTGTTGCTGCATGACTTCCTGCATGAGATCAAACAAGGAAATCGCGGTAATCCCTTCTCCTAGTGAAAATCCATCCTTTCCTGAATAAACAACATAGCGTCTTTGCGGTTTTATATCATCACAAGCGATGTGAAAACCTTTGGAAATAGACGGTGAGGAACTACGCTTGATCTCTATCGCCCATTTCTCCGTGGGGGAGAATTCCAATATAAGGTCAATCTCTGCCCCGCCCGGGGTACCGTAATAAAACGGCTGTGCTCTGGATGGAGCAACTGACATAATATTTTCGATGACAAATCCCTCCCAACTGCCACCGACAACCGGATGCCCCAACAAATTGTTATAGGTATCGATGTTCAGCAAAGCATGTGTAATGCCACAGTCCCGGACATAGATTTTAGGAGAACGGACAATGCGCTTGCCGACATTGAAGGTCCACGGTTTCAGGCGCCTTACCAATAATAGATCAGTCATCAGATCGAGATAACGTCCCACCGTGGTAGCGGATACTTCAAGGTTTCTTGCCAGATGGGCGGCATTCAGGACTACTCCCTGGTTATGCGCCAGCATTGTCCAGAACCGATCCAGCGTTTCGGCAGGAATACGGGGGCCCAGTTGAGGTATATCACGTTCAAGATATGTCTTTATAAAATCTCTCCGCCAGTCGAGACTATCCTGTTCTGAAGCTGCCAGCAGGCTTTCCGGAAAGCCACCGCGGACCCAAAGCAAGTGCATCTTTTCTATGTTTTCACCCGCATATTCCAGCACGTCGATAGGATACAATTCAAGATAGGCAATACGTCCGGCAAGAGATTCACTGGGTTGTTGTAATAGATCAATCGACGCAGAACCTAAAAACAGGAATTGCCCAGCTTTGTTCCCCTGGCGGCGCTCCTGATCGATGATTCCCCGAAGAGGTGCAAAAACTTCCGGTAGGCGCTGGACCTCATCAAGAATGATCAGTTTATCCCGATTACCTGCATGAAAGGCCACAATATCACGCACTTTTTCAAGATCGAGACGGTTTTCCAGATCCAAATATAGAGAGGGTATTATTTCGGAGATATTCAGAGCAATGGTGGTTTTGCCTACCTGACGTGGTCCCATCAAAGCAACGGATGGGCTTCGCTTTAAAGTCTCCCGTACCTTAGTTTCAAGTCGTCGGCTTATCATGTATGCAAATATAACATAAAATGTTTGATTTGCACTGTTCAAGTGTACTTATACTATAAAATATTGATTATTAAATTTTTATAACACTCAAAGCGGTAGAACAGCTTTATCGCTTTTAGGTAAAGCCCATTATCTGGAACTCGTGGCAAAGCGGGTGACAGTTTTTGGAGGCAAGGGAGAGAAACTTCCGTTATGGTTAAAAAACATGACTGGGGAGTAACTGTCGATTATCACCAAGCCTCTTTTTTGCCGTCCGACATAGGATTGACGGAAGTTGAACTGAAAAATTTCTCAATAAAAGTTTCCGGCCCTGTCCGCGCGATCATGGAATGTCTAAATATCGCCCCGCTGGCAAAGGCTTTTAATACTTCTGCCGAATTCTGGCTGCACTCGCAGGAAAACTACGATCTGGCCCATGCGCGGAAGAAAACAAGTGTAAAAGATGTTCGCGTGTTCTGGAAGCATCGGCCAGCGATATAGATTGGACCGTTACAATAGACTTCCGCTTGAATAACGAGGATCAGTCTGTTCTCAAACTCTTTATAGGATTAACAACTGCTGCT
>DASWFF010000083.1:0-44323 GCA_036394375.1 Puia sp. | reverse complement strand
GGCTTTGAGACCATCTACGAGGAAGCCTTCCATCTGCATGCGCAGGCGGATGTCTTTTTCCCGGATGATGCCCAGGACGAGTATTTTATTTCCGGGGGCGAGTGCGGAGGAGTTGCCGGCTTTCCAGGAAGAGGTGACTTTCGTGTTGGAGCAGGAGGCCAGTATGAGGCATACCGATGCGATTACGAGTTTGCTGAAAGTTGTATTTGTTCGCATACCTGATTGATTTGAATCTTCCTGTTTGACTAATGGGGCCTATAAAGTTATGTTGGTCCCTCGTTAATGATTTCTTAATAAACCGTCGGTTGGTATGTAGAGCGATGACCATCTGCGTGCGCAGATGGTCATCGTATCTCATGATGGCCCTTCGAGCAAAACGCCCGTGGCGTTTTTTGTAGCGTTTTTACGCAACCGTAATATCCTTATCCAGGTATACGTCCTGTATGGATTGGATCATGTCGACCCCTTCGGCGAAGGGGCGTTGGAAGGCTTTGCGGCCCAGGATCAGGCCCATTCCACCGGCCCGTTTGTTGACGACGGCGGTGAAGACGGCATCTGCCATATCGGAGGCGCCTTTGCTTTCCCCGCCGCTATTGATGAGACCTACGCGGCCGTTGTAGCAGTTGAGCACCTGGTAACGGGTGAGGTCGATGGGATGGTTATCGGGATGCGTCAGTTTGGAATAGACCAAGGGGGAGGTCTTTCCATGTTTAGTGGCCAGGTAGCCCCCGTTGTTGGTGGGCAGCTTCTGTTTGATGATATCGGCCTGGATAGTGACGCCGAGGTGGTTGGCCTGGCCGGTGAAGTCGGCGGCCGTATGATAATCCACGCCATCCACCTTAAAGCCTGCATTTCGGGTATAACACCACAGGATGGTGGCCATACCCAGCTGATGGGCCTCTTCAAAGGCTTCCGAGATCTCCTTTAACTGGCGATCGCTCTCTGCGCTGCCCCAGTAGACGGTAGCTCCGACGGCGACAGCCCCCATATTCCAGGCGTCTTTTACCTTTCCGAACAGGGTCTGGTCATAGCGATTGGGCAGGCTGAGGAATTCATTGTGGTTGATCTTTACCACGAAGGGGATCCGGTGTGCATATTTGCGGCTCATGATGCCGAGCACGCCAAAAGTGGAAGCTACTGCATTGCAACCGGCTTCCACGGCTAATTTGATGATATTCTCCGGGTCGAAGTACATCGGGTTGGGCGCAAAGGAGGCGCCGGCGCTGTGCTCGATACCCTGGTCTACGGGAAAAATGGAGAGGTAGCCTGTATTGGAAAGCCTTCCATGACCGATAAGGGTCTGCAGGCTTCTAAGGGTCTGGTTGGACCTATTGGAGTTGACCCATATCTCTTCCACATGGTGAGGAGAAGGGAGGGCGCTGAGCGTGGATTTATCGACGACAGGCTTGTGTTCCAGGAGGTAAGCCGCTTTGTCGCCGAGAAGGTCGAGTAGTTTTTTCGAAGGCATAAACTAGCTTTTTATTTTATGATTACGTAAATATACAAAACAGGCTGCTAAAAGGCCTTACAAGCTGCAGCCGGGGATGCCCCATAAACTAACTCTCAATGCTGGTATTTTGTTTGCTTTTTAATTATCAGTATTTCCGAAGGAGATGAAAAGATTTATTGCCCTAAAATGAAAGGGCCGCCTCAATATAATTTGAAGCGACCCTTAGTTAGCTTAATGTTTTAGTTCTATACGTTCCTGTTAATGCAATTCAGGTCTTCGAAGGCGACTTCCAGGCGTTTGCTGAAGCTTTCTTCGGCTTTGCGGAGCCAGACGCGGGGATCGTAATGCTTTTTGTTGGGCTTGGCCGGACCTTCGGGGTTGCCGAGCTGACCCTGGAGATAGGCCTGGTTCTTTTTATAGAATTCCAGGATGCCATCCCAGAAAGCCCATTGCAGGTCGGTATCGATATTCATTTTGATAGCGCCGTAGCTGATGGCTTCCCTGATCTGGTGCTGGGGGCTGCCGCTGCCGCCGTGGAATACGAAATAGACGGGTTTGGGACCGGTCTTCAATTTTTGTTCGATAAAGTCCTGGCTGTTCTTCAGGATGATGGGGCGGAGCTCCACGTTGCCCGGGCTGTATACGCCGTGTACATTTCCGAAAGCGGCGGCTACGCTGAAGAGCCGGCCTACTTTGCTCAATTCGGTATAGGAGTAGGCTACATCTTCCGGCTGGGTATATAATTTATGGTTTTCGACGCCGCTGTTGTCGACGCCGTCTTCTTCACCGCCGGTAACGCCCAGTTCGATCTCGATGGCCATGCCCAGGGGCTGCATGCGTTTGAAGAATTCTACGGAAGTATGGATATTTTCTTCCAGGGGTTCTTCGGAAAGATCCAGCATATGAGAGCTGAAGAGGGGTTGTTTCTTTTCTTTAAAAAACTGTTCCCCGGCATCGATCAGGCCGCTCACCCAGGGAAGCCATTTTTTGGCGGCATGGTCCGTATGCAATATCACGGGAACACCGTAGTATTTGGCCACGTTGTGGATATGTAAGGCGCCGGATATGCCCCCGGAGATATTGCCCTGTAATTGGTCGTTGGGCATTCCTTTACCGGCAATGAACTGGGCGCCGCCATTGGAGAACTGGATGATGACGGGAGAGTTCACCTTGGCTGCGGTCTCCAATACGGCATTGATGGTATTGGTACCGATGGTGTTCACTGCTGGCAGGGCGAACTGGTTGTCTTTTGCGTCTTTATACAAGGCTTCTAATTCCTCACCGAAAAGTACGCCGGGTTTGTATTTTTTCATGTATCCGTTAAATGAGCGGCGAATATACGGTTTCACCCGGCTCAATCTTCGAATTTGCTCAGGTTTTTTTGGATGAGGGAGAGATTTTTTTGGAGGGTTTGCTTAAGCTGCCTTTTAACCAATTGCCCCATGGAGCGGCATTTGAGGAAGGCGGGATTCTTAAAATGGTCGTTCAGCTCTGTTGTTAGCTGGAGCAGTTTTTCCGGGGTGGAGATCCGGTCTTTTGCCATGATGTTCAGTAATTCCATCAGGCGGAAGCGGGAGGAGGCTACCCGGAAGGCCATCATGGTCCTTTCCTCCGTCTGGTATTGCTCGATGGAATCCTTGTTCAGGTGCCGGAGGCAGAGCTCGACAAATGCGACATTCTCCTTGAAGAATTGGGGAATGTAGAGGTTTTTTCTGCCTTCATAGGATTGCTGGTCGAAATCGATGGCCCGGATCCGGTATTGGTAGTCTTCTATATCGGGGGTGATGTCTACGACGAAGTTGTAGGAGCGCATATCACCCAGGAGGCGGACAAAGCAACGTTCATTGAATTTTACGAACTCTTTGGACAACCGGATCTTATTGGTTTGGGGATCGTTCGCAAAATTTTTGATGAACAGGTCTCCGGGAATGCCGGGGATATGTTCTTCCACCAGGGTATTGTGGTGAGTGAAGAAGGTGATGCGATTGGGGGACAGCAGGTGTTCCAGTTCCAGTCCATAGATCCTGGAAGAGTCTGCCTGTTTGATATAATAGTGATCGTAATTGTCATTGAATTTATTGACGATGCGGATCCGGAAAGGGGTGGAATTGGCAAAACTGCAAAAATCGACCCTGGCTACGTCCAGGTGATTGACGAAGCTAAGATCGCCTTCTGTTTTCAGGATGGCATACATCCGCACCAGCCCTTCCCGGATAAAATCCCAATGCCGCATGTCATAGAGGGCCGTCTCCCAGAGGGAGTCCTGCCCGTTCTTGTCTTTGAGGGGGACGGAGTAGGTGATATGACCCAGGAGGTCTTTATAGGAAACGGGTAGTTTAACTTCCCGGCCATGGTGTTTGAGATAGTTGCGCAGGGAGTCTGTGATAGGGAATATGGGTTTTTTCCGGGAGGGTTTATTGGATTCTCCCGAAGAATTGGGTTCTCCGGAAAAGAAGGTATTGTCACTGAACTGCATGAAGGTTTTTTGTCCAAATGTCGCATTTTCAGGTCATATGACCTTTTATTCGCCGCCGCTTCCCTTGTCGTTCGGTCCTTTGCTCTTACCCAAAAAAGGCGACAATAACGGACGCAGGGTAATCAATGATGCCATTAGCCCGGTGATTTTTTGGTACAGGTCATCCTGTGTAAAGAACAGGAATAATCCCAGCCCTCCCAGCCCCAGTAGCAAGGGGATCTTGAAACTTTGCCAGGAACCCTCTTTCCGGGATTTTGCCATGAGCCTGACGATCTCTTTGCTTTCCGATTGGTTGAGCACAAAATTGCGGAAGCTGTCTGTCATGATATGCAATTGATACTTCTCATCCACAAAAAAGATCCTTTTTTGCAACAAATTATATAGCAGCATGCCTGCCTGATAATTGATAAGGCCGTCGGTGGCAAAGTTGTACAGGAGCAGTCTTTCACCCGGTAAGAGTTTAGCCCAGATGTTTTCATAGACTTCTTTCATTTTAGTTTGTGCAATTAATATATTTTCCTCTTCCCCGCTTTCATATGCCCGCAGTTTTTCTCCATGCGATCTATCGAGTACGATTTCCCCCCTGGTCTTCTTCAAGGCAGAGACCCCGGATGAGCCCAGGAATTGACCGGCCAGGAGAGTGATCCAGCCCGTATCTTTATGGCGGACATTATCTTCGTTTTCGGCATTATTCTTATAATATTTATCAAGCATTTCTATCAAAAAAATACGTTTGGCCAGAGATTGGGTCAACCAGGAGGCCAGCAGAAACACCAGGATCATAGCCAGGCACAGCAGGATGGTATACCGATTGTCCAGGGAAAGGATATCCTGCGTGGCGAGATCAAGTGCATTTTGCAAATCCGGAGAGGAAAGGGACGCTTGTATCAATCTGGGATTTCCGCTATCAACAGCGGTCTTAGATACCGTTTTGGGCTTATCGGCCTGTTTTTTAGCCTTTTCCCCCCAAAATACGGTGCTGTCATAAGAAGAGAAAACAAGATGTCGCAGCCGGTTATAAGGGGGAATAACATAATTGTCTGTCGTTGATAAAGAGGGTGTATCGATCAATAATTTATCTAAAGTATAAACGCCCTTTTGAAAGGCCAATTCCTGGAGAGAATCAATATGCGGCAACCTGCCCGGATTAAAATTATAATCTTTCGATCTTTTGTGAACGCTGTTTTCTCTCTCTTTAACGACCCTGCTCATATACATTTCCTGCTGTCTTTGTACCGCTTTTGTTTCTTCTTTGTAAAAAAGGAAAAACATGCCGGTCACAGGAACTACGCTGATCATGAACACGCCGGTCAAAATGGCCCATTTATAGTGCCGGATCAGTTCAGACTGGGATGAGGATGATTTGTTCTCTTTGAATTTTGCATCCGAAAATAGCAGGGTGCCCGCAAAGAAAATTTGAGCAAACAGGATCAGCCAGATCGTGAGACTATCAAGATAGCTGCACAATAGATAAACGTTGATGCCAGTGAGTGCAAAAGCCACGCAGAAAAAGGCAGCGGGGAGTGTTCTTTCGGGCAATTGCTTAACATGCACTTTCTGTTTTTCCCTAAGCAGGTAATAATGAAGGGCAATATAGAAGGGTAACAGCAGGGAAATAAGCAGAAGGGAAAACTCTGCTTTTTTGAAAAAATATTCAATGCTGAACCAGATAAGCAGATAGATCCCGAGAAAGTTCAGCGTTCCCCGGCGAAGGTGAAGATAGTATTCATATTTTTCAGGCACTGGCCGCAACCATTCGAAGTTGATGGGAGGGATCTTCAGGAAGCCTGGCTTTGCCTTGGACCATTCATTACATAAGGCTGAGAGGAAGAGCAGGGCAAGGATACCGGCCATAAAAAGGATGCAAAGGCCTATCGTATGGAATTGAAAGGCTTTGTCTTCAGACAGGTCATGATAAGTCAGGATCGTGTAAGGAAGACCAGGGAGGCGTCTGGCCAGCATAGCCACTTTCTTGCCGCGAAGCGTGAAATCAGTGAAGAATTGTTCAGGACCGTAAAGTGCGAACCGGCGTAATTCCGTTGTGTAAGGGGTTTCGGAATAAAGATTGGATTGCAGTCCCCGGCCAGGCTCGGAATCGAACTGGATCTGCCCTTCGTCATTGATAATGCTGAAATGATAAGAAGGTGGTAGTACGGGATTACAAAGGGAGTACATTTTAGCGGATAGGCCCAGCATGATGGGAAGGGTATCTTTCCTGCCGGAGCCGTTATTCCATTGTCTGGCCAGGCTTTTTATGACAACGGTGATGGTATATACTCCATCCAGTTTGCCCAGAGTAGGCTGGATGCAAAAACTATCTTTTGGGAATGGACCCTTCAGGGTATCCCAATCATCGTTGCGTGCGTCCTTGAAATATTGCCTGTCTTCGACATGGATCAAAGGCATCCGGCTGAGATCGCGTTTGAATCCCCACCTGGCCACCCATTGGCCGTTGTTGTCAATCCAGAATAGATTGTCCAGGTTCGGATAAAATTCGGGCCTAAGCGCGTCATTTAGTTTGCTCTCCAGACCAGGTTCTTTATCTAATATAGCCAGTGAGTTGTCCTGAAGGAATTTCAATATTTTGATCTTATTGACATACGTAGCGTTTGTATCGTAGGCAATACTGTCATACTTACGCAGTTGCGTGCAGATATCACTTATTTCAGCAGACAGGTTGTCCTGGATCCGGCTGGTAAGTTTATTCAGATCGGACCTGTTCCTGGCGGACTGGACATGATCTAAAAAATTCCTGGAAAACAGGATGATCAGGACAAAGGCGGCGATAAAATAGCTCCCGATGATCATCCGGAGATCCCATCGGGTAATCCGTTCATTAGCCCCGATGATATAGATCTTTAAGAATGGCAGGCTGCAGAGGATGATCAGGAGCCATATGCCTGCAGCAGTGAGCATGTTGACAGGGATGGATGCATAGGCCTGCGTATAATTCGGGCGGCTGATCAGCCCTGCCAGGATCAGGTTTTGGGAATATTTATTGAAGGGACAAAGGAATAGTTTGTAATCATTCCCTTCGATCTTTATGTCATAAACGTTCATCAGACTGAACCCATAGCTTTTTTTGAGCAGCGTATCCGTATTGACATAGCGATCTATGGCTAATTCCCCGGAATTATAGACGATCCTTCCCTCATGTAAATGATCCCTTGATTGGATCGAGGGTGAATCCGTATGATTGTCCTGGATCAGGAGATAATCATCGAAAATGTCCTTGTGGGCAGGAATGACGGAGTCTAATACGGAGTCCAGGCTTTTGGAAAGCTCCAAAACTGTATCCCCGGGTTTCCCACCCGGTATTTTAGCCACTGTATAAACAGGATAATTAAGCAGATGCCCTTCCAGGGAGGCGGGGATAATGATTGGAGAGGCTACGCGATATGAATTTTTCCCGTGAAATAGAGAATCACCTTTTGTATTCTCCCGGTATTGTGTAAGCGTAAATATGGAACGCAAAGCGGAACGGTTAAAGGCACGGTGGGGGTCTTTCAGGAAATTACGAGGGGCCCCTTCCAGGAAATTACGGATAGCCTGCCGGTAAGCTGAATCCCTGTCTTCAAAAGCTTCATTTATCTGGTGCAGTTCTCCGAAAGCCCGGCTGTGGAAATCGCTCTGCCGCTGCGGGATATATTTGAAAAAGTACAGGCTCAGAAATACTCCGAGTAGCACCAGAATGAAAAGTACGCTGATCGTTTTGCGCAGGGAGGTGTTCAGGTTAGAAGGGGCGCTCATAGCAATTAAGGTTTAATGCCGAGATAAATTATCAGTATAGACGGAAGACTTGATAGGGCGGGTAACAGAATGCAGATAAAACCTTTGAAGAATGCCCTGATTCCAGGGAAGAAATACGATCTAAATGAACACAGCCTATAAGTTTGCCAGGTGAAAGTGGGCAAAATGAACTTATACAAAATAGGGCTTTTCTGAGAAGGTGACAATACTCCAAACCGGGTATCCCGGTGAAGCAGGGAGACAACTTCTACGGATAGGACAATCAGGGAAGGAGGGTATCCAGGATCTGTCGTAAATAAGCGGGTGCCTGCAGCAAGCGGCTCCCATACCAACTGAACATTTCTCCGTCCACCAGACGGATATCCGCTGAGGGCAGGACGGCCTTGATCTCCCCGATATGTTTCTCCCGGAAGGGGTAGGGCTCTGAGGAGAGCAGAACCAATTCGCAGCCTGAGCGGGCCAGTGATTCCAGTTCGATAGAGGGATAGCGGTTTTGGTCCCGGAAGATATTGGTAAGGCCGGCGCGGGTCAGCATATCCTGGATGAAAGTGCCCCCTCCGGCTACCATCCATGGATTGCGCCAGATGAAGTAGGCGGTGCGGGGAGAGGCTGCGGGGGTATCCAGGACGGCAAAGCGCCGGACGATCTCTTCTGCCAGGGATAAAGCGGGGGCCGCTTTCCCGGTAAGATCTCCCACCGACCGGATCATTTGGAGGGCATCCGTCAGTGTGGCGACGTTACTGACCCAGACGGGGTAATGGGGGAATAATTGTTCGACTTGTGTCCGGTCATTTTCTTCTTTATTGGCGATGATGAGGTCTGGCTGCAGAGAATGTATAATTTCCGGCCGGATATCTTTGGTGCCTCCGATCCTTGTCTTGTGGCGAAACCATTGTTGGGGGTGGACACAAAATTTGGTGATGCCGATCACTTCTTCTTCCAGACCGAGGGTATAAAGTAGTTCGGTCTGTGAGGGTACCAGGGAGATGATACGTTGAGGGGGGCGATCGAGTGAGATCGTTCTGCCTGATTGATCCGTAAAGAGCGGCATGGAAGAAAGATTGAGCCTGCAAGATAAAGAGAATGGGGAAACTAAGTGGGGGAGGGGGAAAGAGAGTTCTCCCACGTGGGCCTCCTGCTAAATTCGTGCACACTAATCAGAGAGTTTAGCAGGAGGGTACTGGAGTTAAAGCAGATGGTTTCTTCGCATCGGATTGGATTCTGCTTTGCTGGTTTTTCGTTTGGACGTTGGATTTCGGATAGTCTTTTATTGGATATTTTGTTGGTTTTCTTAGGATAAGTACATTTTTTTCAGGAATAGGGTTGGGTTTTTAAAAGGTTTTTGGATCGGTTGCTTTGGTTTTTCAATAGTTCCTGGATTTAGAACGGGTGCTTGGTTTTTCAGCTTTTTACGACGTTGGACTTAGAACGGGTTATTGGTTTTTCAACGGTCGGTTCCGGATTTTGGTTTCTCAACAGGTTATTGGATCAGCGCCGTACAGTCGCGCCTTTTTCAAGGCATAATCGTTAGAGGGTTAACAGGAATCGGATCAGGGTCTTGGTTTTTCAATGGTCCCGGACAAAAAAGTAGAAGTTGACTGATACTGGATTTTTTGGAATCTCTTAGGTATTGGGTTTGGTTTTTACTTGGATATTGGGTGATTGTTATTACCAATCAACTTCTAAATCAAAAATAATTTGTTAAAGTTGAAAGGACAATAGAGATTTTGCTCGATTTTTTTACGACAGTATTTACTAAGGTGTTCGTAATCATCGCATATGATGATAGTAAAAATTCGGGGATTTGAATGGTGGATTTACGATGATGAGGTGTATGATGTTGATAATTAATGAGTTGGTGGAGGGGAATTGTTGTGTGGGAGAGGGGAGACGCCTGCGGCGTCTGGGGGGAGCGGGCGCCAAACAGATGGACTGTTTGGCGCCCGGGTCTAATGATTGCGCTTCGCGCTAGGAGCCTACGGCTCCTAAGATATCATATTTCGTAACAATATGGTAGTTTCCGCTGTCGTCCTTGCCCAGCACAGCGCCGTTCTCCCGGGTGATGAGGCTGCTGAGTCTTTCCAGGGGAGTATCGAAGGACACCACCGGGTAGGAATTTTCCAGAACTTCTCCGATCTTTTTGTTTTTGATATCTAGTCCATTGTTCATGATACGGGCAAACAAGCCGCTCTCGCTGATGGCGCCAATAACCTCTCCCTGCCGGATTACGGGCAGGTTTTCCACATTGTATTTCTGCATGAGCTCGACGGCTTCCGTCACGGTCTGTTCCGGGGAGACGGTGATCAAACGTTTGGCGCCGCGGCCAGAGATGATATCTTTAAAAGTTTTGACATCCAGGAAACCTCTTTCTATCATCCACTGGTCGTTGTATACTTTGCCTACATAACGGCTTCCATGATCATGGAGGATCACCACTACCAGGTCGTCTTTTTTCAGCAGGTCTTTTAACTGGAGCATGCCTTGTACGGCTGTCCCGGCGCTGTATCCGCAGAATAATCCTTCTTCTCTGGCAATGCGGCGGGCCATGATGGCCGCGTCTTTGTCGGTCACCTGTTCAAAAACATCCACGTATTTCATGTCGTAGTTCTGCGGTACAAAATCTTCCCCGATGCCTTCACTGATATAAGGATGAACTTCATTCATGTCTGTCTCTCCCGTACGGAAGTATTTGGTGAGCAGGGAGCCGAAGGGGTCGATCGCCCATACCTGTATCGCAGGGTTCTTTTCTTTCAGGTACATGGCGGTGCCGGTCACCGTTCCGCCGGTGCCGGTAGCTACTACGAGATGGGTGACTTTTCCATCGGTCTGTTCCCAGATCTCCGGCCCGGTCGTTTCGTAATGGGCCAGCCGGTTGGCCAGGTTGTCATATTGATTGGAATGGAAGGAGTTAGGGATCTCTTTGGCCAGACGGCGGGCGATGGAATAATAGGAGCGGGGGTCTGCCGGTTCTACATTCGTCGGGCAGACTATCACTTCGGCGCCCAGCGCTTTCAGGATATCGATCTTTTCTTTGGATTGTTTGTCTGTGGTGGCAAAAATGCATTTATATCCTTTCACGACGGCTGCCAGGGCGAGCCCCATTCCCGTATTGCCGGAAGTACATTCGATGATCGTTCCGCCGGGCAGAAGTTTTCCTTCCTGCTCCGCCACTTCCACCATTTTCAGCGCCATACGGTCCTTGATAGAGTTGCCGGGATTAAAATATTCCACCTTAGCGAGTACCGTACAGGGCAGATCCTTTGTTAACTTGTTAAAACGGACGAGTGGAGTATGCCCGATCGTTTCCAGAATATTATTTTTGATGTCCATAGTGCTGTTTGTTCGCGGTAAAGGTATGATTTTGGACCCGTTCCACCCGGTTTTGGTATCCGGATTGCTGGTCTTCACAATGGGATCTTGTTGATAAATCAAAATTTTTTCTTTCAATTCATCCTTTACATTTGCTCCCCGTTGTGAATAGTTTTGCCGGGAATAATGACGGCGAATTTCGGCAGTCCTCAATATCGGAAAATCATAATATGGAACCTACCTATATTCAAAAGATCGCGGAGAAGACAAATCTCAGGTTAAACCAGATCAATAACGTGCATGAACTACATAGCGGGGGCGCTACCATCCCTTTTATGGCCCGTTACCGTAAAGAGGCGACCGGCAATATGGATGAAGTGCAGATCAACGATGTGGTCGAGCTGATCAAATACTATACGGAACTGGACAAGCGGAAGGAGACCGTGCTCAAGACCATCGAGGGGTTGGGCAAGCTGACTCCCGAATTGAAACAACGTATCGAAGATTGTTACGATGCCACGATATTGGAAGACATCTATCTTCCTTATAAGCCCAAGCGTAAAACAAGGGCTACCACGGCTATTGAGAAAGGGCTGGAGCCGTTGGCGAAGTTCATTTTTGAGCAGGGGACCGGCGAGCCGGGTGAGGAAGCCGCGAAATTTATCAACGACCAGGTGAAGGATACCAAAGAGGCCCTGCAGGGAGCCCGGGATATCATTGCGGAATGGGTCGCGGAGAATGAGCAGGCACGTAATAAGGTGCGGCAATTATTTACGGAGGGCGCCGCGCTTAGCTCAAAGGTGCTGACGAGTAAAAAAGACGAAGAAGAAGCGCAGAAATACCGGGATTATTTTGAGTTTAGCGAACCGCTGGCCGCTTGTCCCTCTCACCGGATCCTGGCGATCCGCCGGGGTGAGAAAGAAGGTTACCTGATCATGGACCTTAATATCGACAAGCAGACGGCTACGGACGAACTGGAGAGGATTTTTATAAAGGCTTCTACGCCTTCCGCTTCGGAGGTAAAAAAAGCCGTTGATGATTCTTTCGACCGCCTGCTGAAATCTTCCATTGAAAATGAATTCCGTTTGCTCAGTAAGAATAAAGCTGATGAGGAGGCGATCCGGGTATTTGCGGAAAACCTCCGCCAGTTATTACTGGCGTCTCCGCTGGGATCGAAAAGGATCTTAGCGTTGGATCCGGGTTTCCGTACGGGCTGTAAAGTGGTATGCCTGGATGCCCAGGGAAATTTCCTGCATAACAGCACTATTTATCCGCATCCGCCGCAACAGGAATGGCAGGCCAGTGTAGCCGAGCTCAAACATCTGGTAGCGCGTTATGATATCGAAGCGATCGGCGTGGGGAATGGAACGGCCGGCCGTGAGACGGAGCAATTGGTGCGTAGCATCGATTTCGGGAAAAAGGTGAGCGTCTTTATGGTGAATGAGAGTGGCGCTTCCATTTATTCCGCTTCTGAAGTGGCGCGGGAGGAATTCCCCGACCAGGATATTACGGTGCGGGGAGCGGTGAGCATTGGCCGCCGGTTGCTGGATCCCCTGAGCGAACTGGTAAAGATCGATGCTAAGTCTATCGGGGTGGGGCAATACCAGCATGACGTGAATCAGAACAAGCTGAAGGATGAACTGGACCGTATTGTGGAAAGTTGCGTGAACCACGTGGGGGTGGATCTGAATACGGCCAGCAAGCATTTATTGACCTATGTCTCGGGGCTAAGCGCCACCCTGGCTAAGAATATTGTGGAGTACCGGGCTAAGAACGGGGCATTTACCACCCGCGATGAATTGAAGAAAGTGAGCCTGATGGGGCCGAAGAGCTTTGAGCAATGTGCGGGATTCTTACGGATCCGCGAGGCTGCCAATCCCCTCGATAATAGCGCGGTGCACCCGGAGACTTACTATGTGGTGGAATCCATGGCCAAAGATCTGAATTGTTCGGTGGCGGACCTTATCACCAAAGCAGATCTGCGCAAACAGATCACTAAGAAAAAATACGTTTCCGAGACCGTGGGTGAATTTACCATCAACGATATCCTGAAAGAGCTGGAGAAGCCGGGCCGGGATCCCCGTGACACGATCGAAGAATTCCGGTTTGAAGAGACCATCAAGACGGTGGAAGATCTCAAGCAGGGGATGACGGTGCCGGGCATCGTCACCAATATCACGAATTTCGGGGTGTTCGTGGACATTGGCGTCAAGCAGGACGGACTGGTGCATATTTCTCAGCTCAGTAATACGTATGTGTCGGATCCCAATGAAGTGGTGAAGCTGCAGCAGAAGGTCATGGTGACAGTGATGGAAGTGGACGTGGCCCGTAAACGGATCTCCTTGTCGATGAAGGGGGCGCCCGGAGCCGCCGGGAATGCGGGAACGGGAAGGAGCGGCTCTCCAAAAGGCCCTGGCGCCGGGGGGGCTGCCGGGAAAGGCGGAGAGCGGCCGGGAAGTGGCGGATCCGGAAAGCCGGGCGCCAAAAAAGACGCGCCTATGGATCCATTCCAGGCGAAGCTGATGGAGTTGAAGAAGAAGTTTAAGGATTAGGATTTATTGCTTTATTGGGAATCGAATTTGTTGCGGTAAAGATTTATGCGATGAGATATGAGAAATACCCTGTCGATGTATCTCCTGATTTATTAGAATTTGAGTTCTTCAGCGAAGGGCGAAAAAATACTCCGCGAGGTAGGATTGAGGTCTACCGGACTCAATGATCGGAGATCATTAAGCTCATTATAGGGCATAGTCCCACAGGCCCCACTGCGCTTAATTGCTGTGGGTTTGTCTTTTCCGTTGCAGGTACATATCTACCAGGACCAGGCCCAGCATCACATTGATCATTATGAAGATATTCAGGTAGGTATTGTTGAATAGTTTTCCCCAGTTGAATTTAGTCAGATTGTTTTGCAATGTCTGGCTGTATTGGGACACCTGTGACGAGGATCCGCTGTCCTCCCCTTGCATCTGCCCGAGAAAATAGATAAGGATACCTCCGATCATCAGGAGAAAGAAAGCGCCGATACTCCGTATGATATTCTTGTTGATATAAGTTTTAGTAGCCGGCGCGACCTGGTGCCTGGAGATTTCTTCCATCACATTCTTGGTGAAGCGCATGGAGGGGGCTTCCAGTTCCGTGCTGTCCATCAGCTGATGCATGTCCAGCAGTTCTTTGTATTTCCGCTGCCATTCCAGGTTGGCGGCTATCAATGCTGCTACCGCAGACTTTTCGTCCGGGCTGCTAAGGCCGTCGATATAATCCCACAAACGCTCTTCTATCAGTTCCTGCGTATTCATAAAACCTCCTTGGGTTGATTGACTATTGTCCGAATAAAGTTCCGACCCATTACCCGGACCGGTTGTTAATTTTTTAATCACCTTGTAATTCGCGTACCTCATGACTAAAGTATTTCTCCATTTTGTCTTTCAGGCGATGCCGGGCCCGGTGGAGCTTTACTTTTACCGTATTGGGGTCCAGACCCATGATCCGGCCTATTTCTTCCAGCGATTGCTCCCCCTGGTAGAACAGCGTAATGACCTGGGCATCATCCGGGCTGAGTAAGCGGATCGCTTCATTGACCATGGCATGCCTGGACTTCTGTTCTATCGCATTGGCTTTAAAGCCGGATTCCCGGTTTTCCAGTTGCAAAAAAGTCCTTTCGTTGTCAATAGAAGTGGTGTCCAGTTTCTTCTTGCGTAAGAAAGTGATGCAACTGGTGCGGACCACAGTATAAAGCCAGGTGCTGAACTTGGACTCTCCCCGGAAATCTGCCAGCGAACGATAGGACTTTACAAAGATATCCTGAGAGATCTCTTCCGCATCTTCCCGGCTATCGGTGAAACGTAATACCAGGGTGAATACATAATTCTGGTAGCGTTCGACCAATATCGCGAAAAGAGCTTGTTCCCCCAGCAGAATTCTGCTAATGATCTCTTTATCAGTGAGTCCGGTATTCATCACTCGAATAAGACGTCGGCTTAGATTAACAGGTTACAGGCAAAAGCCGGGTTTTGCGCATAAATGTAATAATATATAAGGACGATCAATCATTGGACCGGGGCGTTAAAGACCGGATGCGCCAAAAATCCGGCGATCGCTGTAATCTGTTCCGCTCCGGATTGGTCGTAGGGGGTAAGGATGCTGAAAAGCTGCTGAAAGTTAAAAAAGGTGTAACCCGAAGTCCTTTACAGTAGTCTGATAGGTAAACCGATAAAAAATTAAAAAAACAATAAAATCAATTTTATGCAAAACGAGGAAATATTAATACCCATTGTAATGTTCGGAGGAGCATTTGCCATGGTATTTGGAATTGCCTATCTGAAAACAAAGCAGAATATGGCTATGATCGAGAAGGGGATGAATCCGAAGAGCAAGGACTATCGCCCCATGCACCGTCCTACGCCTTATCTCAACCTGAAATGGGGGCTGCTATTGGTAGGTTCCGGCTTAGGGTTCTTTATTGCCTACCTGTTGGACAATTTCGTTCTTTATAAGATCAGCCATGATAATTGGGGTAATAATGGCGCCAATGTGCCCGTCTATTTTGCCCTGATCGCTATCGGCGGCGGCCTGGGACTGATCACTTCTTATCGCATTGAAAAGAAAGAATTGCTGGATAAGGAAATTCGGGAGTAAATCTGCCAAAAAAAGAATCTGCCAAAAAAGAAGAAGAGGGCGTCCCAATTACATTGGTGGCGGCCTCTTGCTTATTTTAGGCCCCCCTGTGCAGGGGGCCTATATGTTTTATGTATAATTGACAGTTATTGCCAATTTCCGGGATATAGGAATCAGGACATCGCTATTTTTTCTATCTTAGCTTATCTGTTAAGCCTTCCTATCCGGTTCCAGCTCCTTTAGATTGATTATTCCAAAACAACAGTGACCAACCGTGCCGCCAGAGATACAATATGATGAAAAAGAGCTCTTTCTGCAAATCGCGGCAGGCGATGAAACGGCTTTCCGGGTGCTGTTTGACCGGTACCGGGAGCGGCTGTTCTCTTTTGCCTGGCAATTGTGCCACTCGGCCGTTGAAGCAGAAGAAGTAGTGCAGGATATTTTTTTAAAGCTATGGCAGCAGCGGGCTATGCTGGCAGCGGTCAGCTTTCCGCGGAAATATATTTATACAATGACCCGCAACAGGACATTGGACCTTTTGGCTAAAATTTCCAGAGACGAGCAAATGATCAAAGAGGTATGGGCCAACGTATCGCAATCGGATAATCTCACCGAAAATCTATTGCAGGCGAAGGAAAGCCAGCAACTCATTCAGCAGGCAGTATCGCAATTGTCCGAAAAAAAACAGATCATTTTTTCCCTCAGCCGCAACCAGGGATTGAGTCACCGGGAAATAGCCGATCAAATGAACTTGTCGGTACAGACGGTCAAGAATACGGTGACGGAAATATTAAAGCATATCCAGGTTTTTTTGGCGCAACATTCTGAATTACTGGCAATTGTATTCTGGATTCAAACCTATTCCCTGTTATTTTAAGCCCAAGTCAAAAAAAGTTTCCTTTTAGCCGGTACCAGCATCCTCTGAAACAGTCTGTATAATAGTAACCATATCCAACAATAAATTACCGTTAATCTACTATTAATGACATCCGATAACCGGTTGAGCTATCTCTATCGCCAGTACGTCAGCAAAAGCTGCACACCCGAAGAGCTGCAGGAGTTCTTCGAATATGTCCGGGACCCGGCATATAAGCAAGCGCTGGAGGCGATGGCGGAAGAACATCTGGAAACGTTGCAGGCGCCTGCCAACCTGCCCGCTATTGATTGGGAGCACATGTATCGCAGTGTCGTGCCGTTAGAGGAACTTTCACGACTCTCTTCGATAAGCCGCGAGGCGGATACGGGCGTGGATACCGGCCGCAGCAGAAAGGGTAGAGTGGCTTCCCTGTTTACTTTATCACGGGTAGCTGCGGCTGTAATGATTATCGTTTTGTGCGGCGGCGGTTATTTCTTTTTAACCCGGAGACCGCATAGAAGTCCTGAAGGAACGATTGCCAAAAAGGATGTTACGCCTGGTTATAGCAAAGCGACCCTTACGCTTTCAAATGGAGCTACGATTACCCTCGATAGCGTACATACCGGTTTGTTGACAAGGCAGGGCAATGCTGCAGTAGTAAATTCAAACAATGGCCAGCTGGCATACAATGTATCACCTGAAAAACAAACGACAGTCCTTTACAATACGCTGACGACGCCCCGGGGCGGTCAGTACCAGCTGACGCTGCCCGATGGGACAAAGGTCTGGCTCAATGCCGCCAGCAGCCTGATCTATCCGACCGCTTTCTCAGGCGATGAACGGACCGTGCAAATGACAGGAGAAGCCTATTTCGAAGTAACACATGATAAAAAGAGACCGTTCAAAGTGAAAGTTGGCGGCCAGACCATCGAGGATATCGGCACCCAATTCAATGTCAACGCTTATGCCGATGAACCTGTGCAGACAACCACCTTATTGGAGGGGGCTGTCAGGGTGGGGGGGCATGTCCTGAAGCCGGGTGAAAAAGCCTCGGTCGCTGTCTCCGGCACTATTCATGTGTCTAAGGGAGATCCCGAACAGGCCATTGCCTGGAAGAACGGGCTCTTCGACTTTACAGACACCGATCTACAGACTGTTATGCGCCAGCTTGCACGCTGGTACAATGTGGATATAAAGTATGAAGGGAAGATCCCGGAAAGACAATTTACCGGCATGATCGGCCGGTCGCTAACCCTGACCCAGGTATTGAAAGGATTGACGAGAGAAAGTGTTCAATACCGGATTGAAGAAGGTAATCATCTTATTATAACCCCTTAAACCCCTGTTCCTTATTATGTAGAGAACTTATCAACCCAGAGAAAATTGATGTTGCCGTTCAGGCTGGCCTTAAATGAAAAACCGGGAGCAAGATTGAAGCCCTTCCCCGGTTTAACGCTCAGGTCAGTCATTGACAGAAGTGTACCAACTGCTTATTATTAACCTAAACAATGTGAAGTTATGCAAATCCAGGCGTTTTGCAAACTGCTGTCCTATGTCCATAAGGATGGTAAGTCCCTGCTAACCAAAACTATTTTAGTGATGAAATTGTCAGCAATTTTGATCCTCGTCACCACCCTGCATGTGGCCGCCAGGTCCACCGCCCAAAAGGTGACTTATTCGGGTAAGGCTGTAGAGCTGCCGAAGGTGTTGTCCGCTATCCGGGAACAGACGGGTTATGTGTTCTTCTACGATAAAAGATACATGGAGGACATCAGCCCCATTAACGTGTCCTTGAAAGATGCTCCCGTAGAGCTGGCGCTGAAGACCATCCTGCAGGGGCTGCCATTGGATTTCGAGATCCAGGGAAATACCATTTTCATCAACCGGAAGGCGCCCGCTGCGGTGCCGGATTTTGAGAAGCAGATTCCGCTTATCCCGGAAGATACGATCAGAGGCGTTGTACGGGACAGTACCGGGGCTCCCTTACAAGGTGCTTCCGTCTTTATCAAAGGCACGAAGAAAGGAACAAGAACGGACCTGAAAGGCAGTTTTGCCTTACGGCGCTCCAAACAGATTGCTATCCTGGTCATATCCTACACCGGTTATCAGGATAGAGAGGTGGCCGTTTCCGGTGATGCCCCCCTGTTCATTTTTCTTCAAAGAAGCCAGGACCCGCTGGATGCCACTGTTGTCCAGGCTTATGGGACTACCTCCCGGCGGTTCAGCGTAGGCTCCATTTCCACCGTTACTGCAGAGACTATCGAGAAGCAGCCGGTGACCAATGTCCTGCTGGCCCTGGAAGGCCAGATACCGGGCCTGGCTATCAATCAGACCTCGGGCGTTCCGGGTTCGCAGGTATTAATCCAGGTCAGGGGACAGAACACCCTGGTGTCCAACGCCGCCACGCCGGGTCTTATAGTCGGGCTCAAGCCCTATGATCAACCCCTGTTCATTATCGATGGGGTGCCTTTTGCGCCGCAAAACAACAATATCAACCAACTGGCCGGCCTTCAGAATGCGTCGAATTTCAGTGGCGGACTGAGCGTGGCCGGGGGCGTCAGCCCGTTCGCTAATATCAATCCCAACGATATTGAAAGTATCAGCGTGTTGAAAGATGCGGATGCCACTTCTATTTATGGCACCCAGGGCTCCAACGGGGTGGTCCTGATCACGACAAAAAAGGGTAAACCGGGGAAGACCGTCTTTAACCTCATGGCGACGACCGGATACAATACTGCCGCCCGTAATGTCAAACTGCTGAATACCCCGCAATACCGGCAGCTGCGCACCGACGCCTTTGCAGCGGACGGCGTGACGCCCGGCAATGATCCCAATAACTACTTTGCCTATGCGCCCGATCTGCTGGTCTTCGATTCTACTAAGTACACCAACTGGGAAAAAGTCATCTACGGAAAGACGTCCAACAATACCGATATCCATGGCAGCCTTTCGGGGGGCACGTACAACAATACCTTTCTGATCTCAGGTGGCTTCACCCGGTCCGACTTCAATTTTCCGGGCAATTTTGCCGACCAGCGCCTGACCCTGCACGCAGCCATGCACCATGGGTCGCAGGACAACCGGCTGACCATCGATTTCGGCACCGACCTTGGCTACGACCGGAATAATTCACCCGGTAACGGTGCGGGTTCGAAAATCGCGCTGCCACCCAATATGCCCGACCTGCTGGATGCAAAGGGCAACCTGATCTGGAGCTATAAGGGGGTATCTCTCGATCAATACCAGTTCTACCCCTTCCTGAAGCAGACGGAATTGCTGCAGAATTACAACCTGAACACCACGATGCGCCTTGCGTACAAGATCCTGCCAGGTCTGAGTATCAGCGCCAACATGGGTTACAACCGCAATACATCGTCCGAGCACCAGATTAATCCGGCCAGCGCACAGGCCCCCTTGTATCCTTATCGCACAGCCGAATTCGCCAACACTATTTTTGAAACGATCAACGTCGAACCGCAGATCGACTATACCACCACCATCGGGAAAGGCGTGCTGACTGCACTGGCGGGCGCTACATATAAGAAAAACACCAGTAACAACAACACGGTGACAGGCAACGGTTATGCCAATGACAATTTCCTGGGATCTATCGATGGCGCTGCGAGTGTATACGCGTACGACAAGAGCACCCTCTATAAATACGCCGCCGCTTTCGCCCGCATCAAGTATATATATGACAGGAAGTACATCCTCTCGCTGACCGGCCGCCGGGACGGGTCGAGCAATTTCGGCCCCGGCAGACAGTTCGGCGATTTCGGCTCGGCGGGTGTGGGCTGGATCTTCACCGGGGAGAATTTTTTCAAGAAGTCCATCCCCTTCCTAAGCTTTGGCAAGCTGTCGGGCAGTTACGGGACGAGCGGCAGTGACGGGATTGCAGGTTATAATTACCAGGCTTTCTATGCGCCCCTGAGCTATCTGCCCGCCTTCCAGGGTGCTCAGCCGAATGCCCCGCAAAACCTGTACAACCCCAATTATAGCTGGGGGCTGAAGAAGTCGCTGAATATCGCCCTGGACCTGGGGATGTTTCACGACCGGGTGCTGCTGAATGCGACCTGGTACCGCGACCGGGAAGACAACCAGTTAGGCGGCTACCCGCTGCCCGCGCAGACCGGCTTTACCCAGGTGCTGGAGAATCTTCCCGCCGACGTCCAGAATGCCGGTTGGGAGTTCAGCGTCACCAGCAACCAGATCAAGACGAAAAATTTCAGCTGGTCTACCACTTTCAACATCACTTTCAACCGGAATAAGCTGCTGTCCTTTCCCAACCTGGAGAGTTCTTCCTCTGCCGATGAATATGTATTGGGCAAACCGACCTCCCAAGTCATCGGTTATCGGTTCAACGGGGTCAATCCCCAGACCGGGCTGTTCGAGTACCTGACCAGCAAGGGTCAGCCGACCAATACGCCCAGCTATCTACTGGCGTCGCAGGGCGGCGATAAGGTACCGATCGCCGACCGGGAAGTGAAATACATGGGCGGATTCGGGAATACTTTTACCTACAGGAATTTCAGCATGTATGTCTTTTTCCAGTTCTCCAGCCAGGAGGCACCTAATTACCTGTCTGCTGTCTACGGCCAATTCACTCCGGGCCGCTCGATCGCTAATGACCCCGTCGAGGTACTGGACCACTGGAAAAATCCTGGTGATCATTCCAGTTTCGAGAAGCTGACCACTAGTTATAGTACAGCTGCGTCCCAGGCGGCGCTATATTTCCAGCAATCTGCAGGCGCTTACAGTAACGACACTTATGTACGGCTGAAAACGGTGGCCCTGTCCTATTCGTTGCCGGAGACCTATATGAAGAAGGTGCATATGTCCGGCGCCAAGATCTTTATCAACGCGCAGAATCTGCTGACCTTCACGAATTACAAGGTGGCCGATCCGGAAGTATTCGCCGACTATACCACCATGCCCGTGCAGCGGACGATCGTATGCGGACTAAATTTTAACTTCTAATTCATTACAGCATGAAATATATAACTTTCGGTAATTATGCCAGGACGATGGGGCTGACACTGGCGACGATAACGACTATGCTAACGGCCTGCAAAAAACTAATTGAGATCCCACCCAATCCGCCCAACGAAATTACGGCATCGGGGCAGTTTGCAGACAGCGCCACGACGATGACGGCGATGGCGTTTGTTTATAGCTATCCGGCCCCTCAGGGTACCGGCTTTGCCTTCAATGACGGTGACCTTTCGCTTTGTACCGGTCTATCCTCCGATGAACTCAGCGTCAGTACCGGGGCCAGCGATCCCCTGCAATTGTTCCAATATGGCGTCACCCCTTTAAACGGTCTCGTGAGTTCACTGTGGATCGACCCCTATGCCGGCATTTATCCCGTGAATGCGGCGCTGAGCGGTATCACGGCCAGCGGGGGTCTGTCAGCTTCCCTGAAGACACAGCTGACGGGTGAACTGCAGTTCGTTCGGGCGCTGTACAATTTCTACCTGGTGAATGTATTCGGCGCCGTACCCGTGGTGACGACCACCGATTATGCCGTCAGCGCCAGGATAGCCCGCAACTCAGTGGATTCGGTGAATGCCCGGATCATGACGGATCTCCAGGCCGCCCAGCAGGTGCTGTCGGCATCCTATCCTTCTGCGGGGCATCTCCGGCCGAACCTGTACACGGTAAAGGCCTTGCTGGCAAAAGTCTATCTGTATCAAAAGAATTGGCAGGCGGCCTACAATGCGGCTGACATGATCATCCAATCCGGCGTATACGCCCTGGAGCCGAACCTGAACAATGTCTTTCTGGACGGCAGCCGGGAGGCGATCTGGCAGCTGCCCGCCACCGGTAATTTCGGCGGCACGATGGAAGCGCAAAATTATGTTCCCCGGTCCGGCGGGACGACGCCCCACTATCCGTTGACGAGTTACTTGGTGAATGCCTTCGAGCCTGGCGATCATCGGCTGCAGAACTGGGCAGGGCAGGCGATTGTCAATACGGGGTCGGGCAATAATACCTTCTACTATCCCTATAAATACAAGAACCTGTACGGTGGGACCCCGGTGGAGGACTTCATGATCTTCCGGCTGGGCGAACAATACCTGATCCACGCGGAAGCGGCGGCGGAACTGGGCAACCTGGGCACCGCACTATCGGATCTGAATATCGTGCGGGCCAGGGCGGGATTGGGCGCCACCACCGCGACCAGCCAGACCGACGTGCTGACTGCGATCATGCATGAGCGGCAGACCGAGCTGTTCTGCGAGTGGAGCAACCGCTGGCTGGACCTGAACAGAACGGGAGCTGCTAATACTGTATTAAACGCTGAAAAAGGCGGATTTAAGCCTTATATGGCTTTATACCCTGTGCCTCTCGCTCAGATACAAGCGAATAATTTGCTGACCCAGAATCCGGGGTACAATTAATCCGACCATTCCTTTATCACCGGCCGGTCCCTGGGACCGGCCATACCTTTCATTTCTCATTATGTCACATTCTATTGTCAAAATCGAGCACCTATCCCATAAGTATTCCGCCAGCTGGGCGATCCGGGACATCAACATCGAGATCACTCAAAACGGGATCGTAGGCTTGCTGGGTTCCAATGGGGCCGGTAAGTCCACTACCATGAACATTCTCTGCGGGGCACTGAACCAGACGGAGGGAAACGTGTATATCAATGACATCGATCTGCGTAAAGAACCGGAACTGGCCAAAAGACAATTGGGGTTCCTGCCTCAGAATCCGCCGCTGTACATGGACCTGACCGTGGATGAATACCTGCTCTATTGCGCCAGGCTGCGAAAAGTGGAAAAGAGTAGTATCCGCCCGGCGGTGGAAGCTGCCAAGGAGCGGTGCGGGGTCGCTCATTTCAGCAACCGGCTGATCCGTAATTTGTCGGGCGGCTACCGGCAACGGGTAGGGATTGCCCAGGCCATCATCCACCGGCCGAAGCTGGTGGTGCTGGATGAGCCTACCAATGGCCTGGACCCGAACCAGATCATCGAGGTGCGGGCGCTGATCAAGGAGATCGCTGTCGATAGAGCTGTGATCTTTTCCTCGCATGTTCTTTCCGAAGTACAGGTCCTGTGTAAGGAGATCAAAATGATCGATAACGGCAAGATCGTATTTTCCGATACCATGGATGCCTTCAATAATTATGTGGAACCGCACAGTATTTTACTGCACCTGGAGAACCCGCCTCCGGCCTCAGAGCTGCTGCAGATCCCAGGGGTGACCAAGGTGGACTTCCTCACCGAACGACAGCTGCGGCTGTTCTTCAGCGGGGACGCGGAGATCACCGAAAAGATCGTGGCCGCCAGCGTCTTACAAGGCTGGCGACTCCGGGAGATCAACCTGGAGAAGAGCTCGATCGATGAAATATTTGCCCAATTATCAAATTATTCCAACAAAAACTAATGAAGACGACATTTGAGATTGCAAAGACGGAGCTGGCCCAGCTGTTCTATTCCCCGATAGCCTGGTTCCTGTTGGTGGCATTCCTGTTCCAGTGCGGGCTGGTTTATACCGGCTCGATCGAGAATTACCTGACACAGCAGGAAATGGGGGGTGAGAACCTGCGGTACCTGACTTATCTGACCTCCAAGATATTTGCGCCGCCCTACGGCATCTGGCCTTCCCTGGTGAGGAACTTATATCTCTATCTGCCGCTGCTGACCATGGGGCTGATGAGCCGGGAGATCAACGGCGGGACGATCAAGCTGTTGTATTCTTCCCCGATCAAGATAAAAGAGATCATTTTCGGGAAATTCCTGGCGATGATGGTGTACAACCTCCTGCTGGTGATGGCCCTCTTACTGCTGGTGCTTTTCGGGCTGTCCAATATCCATGCGGCGGATGCGGGGCTCTTATTCTCGGGGCTGCTCGGCATTTACCTGCTGTTGTGCGCGTATGCCGCTATCGGTCTGTTCATGTCCTGCCTGACCTCGTACCAGGTAGTGGCAGCGCTGAGCACCCTGGTGCTGCTGGCTGTTTTGAACTATATCGGGACCTTGTGGCAGGATATCGACTTTGTAAGGGACCTGGCGTATTTTTTATCCATCTCGGGAAGGGTGGACCATATGCTGGGGGGGCTGATCACGACCAAGGATATCCTGTATTTTTTTGTGATCATCTTTATCTTTTTAGGGTTCAGCATTTATAAGCTGCAGTCGGACCGGGAGTCAAAACCTGCGATCGTCAAGGCCGGCCGTTATGTGCTCATTGTAGTAGTGGCGCTGGCGCTGGGGTATGTCACTTCCCGCCCCGGCTTTATCGGATATTTGGATGCCACCGCCACCAAGACGAGGACACTGGCAGTCAGCGCCCAAAAGATCCTTAAAGAGACAGGCGACGAGCCCATTGAGGTCACTTCCTATATCAACCTGCTCGATGGCCGGTTCTGGTATGGAAGACCTGACCAGCGGAATAAGGATATGGACCGTTGGGAACCTTATCTGCGGTTCAAGCCGGATATCAAATTCAACTATGTATACTTTTATGACAGCACCGGGGATAAGAATCTGTTTAAATACAATCCCGGCATGACGGTGAAATCGCTGGCAGAAAAATATGCCAAGTCGATGAAGATCAGCCTGGATAAGTTTAAGACGCCTGCGGAGATGCATCAACTGATCGATCTGCGGCCGGAGCAGAACCGGTATGTCATGCAGCTGAAGTACAAGGGCCGGGTAACCTTCCTCCGGCTTTTCGATGATCAGATCGTCTTTCCGACAGAGACGGAGACCGCTGCCGCCCTGAAAAGGCTCATGCAGGCTAAAATGCCGAAGATCGCGTTTGTGCAGGGAGAGCTGGAACGCAGCATCGACAAAATGGGAGACAGGCATTATAAGATGCTTACCAACTCGATTGCTTTTCGTCATTCACTCATCAATCAGGGGTTTGATGTGGAGACCTTCACCCTCAAAGACCAGGAGATCCCGACGGATATTGCCGCCCTGGTCATCGCTGACCCTAAGGTCGCTTTTGATACGGCCGTTCTCCTGAAAATTCAGCGATATATCGCTGCCGGCGGCAACCTGCTGATAGCCGGGGAGCCGGGTAAGCAGGCCATCCTGAACCCTATCCTGCAGCCACTGGGGGTTCATCTCCTGGACGGTATGCTGGTACAGAAGAGCAAGGACTTCTCGCCGGAGCTGGTACTGCCGTTCCTGACTACTTTCGGCGCTAACCTGACCAGGAAATTACAGGGGGATGCCGAAGACAGCTTGCCTGTATCCGTTCGCGGAGCGTCGGCGCTCTCTTATGACAACAATGGTCCTTTTACGGTCATCCCGCTATTGATGACGAATGAAAAATCCAGCTGGAATAAGAAGGTCCGGCCAAATGCCGATGAGATCGAGGCCTCGGAGGATAACGAAGGTGCTGTCACCGTCATGGGGGGCGGTATGATGGTGACAAGTGTATCGGACAAGAAGAAACCTGCCATTCCGGAGATAACCTATTCTCCTGCGGACGGGGATCAAAAAGGGCCTTTACCGGCTGTGCTGGGGCTTACCCGTATGATCAACGGGAAACAACAGCGGATTGTCGTCGCGGGTGATGCGGATTTCCTCAGCAACTCGGAACTGGGCCGCTACAGTCCGAGGACCTGCAACTTTGACTTTAGCACCGCTATATTTAGCTGGTTTAGCAATGGGGAATTTCCTATTGACAGTTCCCGTCCAAAGTCAAAAGACAACAGTCTCGAATTGACCAGCGCCGGGCTGACCTTCCTGAGGATATTGCTGCTGGGCATCCTGCCCGGTCTGCTGCTGATCGGAGGCGCGATCCTGCTGATCAGGCGTAAAAGAAAATAAATTATAACATGGGCTTTATTACAGATCAACAGACACTGGACGACCTGAATATATTCGGCAGGCGTGGAGGCGACCCGGTATATGGCATCTTTGACCGAACGGCCACCCGTAATGGAGCGGTATTGCTGGAAGAAATGTTCCGTCATCCGCTGTCCGATGCACCTTCCATCAACCGGCGCAGCGCTATTTTTCAATACTTTTCTTCCATCGGGACTCCTTTCCCTTTCCAAAGGGAGTTGTTCGACATTGCCGAACGATATCTTTCCATCACCGATGAAAGGACCCGGCTGTCGGGGGAACCACAAAACCTGGGAAAAAGGCTGACGAGCCTGATAGCGGAAGATAATGAATACAAGACCCTCTACAGAGGGATCACGGCCCTTATAGAAATTTTTCAGAACCTGCACTCTTTTTTGAAAGAGGTCGGAACCGCCTCGCCCTATCAATCCGAAAAGGCGGCTATCGAAACGCTGCTGGCAGCCGAAGGACTGCCAGCCTTGCTGAAAGAACCCCGTAAAAGCAAACTGCCTTATGACCGTGTAGTGATCTATGACAACTACCTGCGCTTCCGTCACCGGGAGGTGGCCAGATGGCTGTTGCAGCACATTTATCAGCTGGACGTGTACATTTCCGTAGGCCGGGTGGCTGTTGAAAGAGGGTTCGCATTCCCCCTTGCGCTGGCGGCGGAGGAGCACCGGGTCAGTATGCAGGGCATTTATCATCCACAGGTGCAGCATGCCATTCCCAATACGCTGGATATAACAGCCGATAACCATGTCCTCTTCCTCACCGGGGCCAATATGGCGGGGAAATCCACTTTTATGAAGACCCTGGGCATAACCTTGTTCCTTGCTCATATGGGATTCCCTGTCCCGGTAAGCCGGATGGAGTTTTCCGTGCTGGATGGTATTTATTCGACCATCAATTTGCCGGATGATCTTGGCATGGGCGCCAGCCACTTTTTTGCAGAAGTACAGCGTATTAAAAAAATCGCCGGAGAGCTTGGACAAGGAAGGAGGCTCTTTGTCATTTTCGACGAACTTTTCCGGGGAACGAATGTGAAAGACGCCTATGAGGCCACTATTGCCCTGACGGCTGCCTTTGCCGGGAGACGGGACTCCATATTGGTTCTTTCCACACATATCATTGAGGCGGGAGAGGTGTTGGCGCAGCAGTGCCCCAATATCGATTTTATCTATCTGCCTACCCGGATGGAAGGATCAAGGCCTGTCTACTCCTATAAATTAGAAAAAGGCATCACAGCTGACCGGCATGGCATGGTCATCATCAATAATGAAGGCGTCCTTGATATACTGAGAAGCAGTACACCGAAAACTGCTGGCGGTAATGGCGGGTTTGCGGCTGGCATTGCTATCGGATTTACAGCGGATAAACAGACGCTGGACGATCTGAACCTCACCGGCAAATACAAGCCAGGTTCTGTTTACAGCTTTTTCAACCAGGTGCAGACCGAAGGTGCAGAGAGATTGCTGGACGAAATGTTCCGGCGACCCTTGTCGGACCCGCAGGAGATCAACCGGCGCAGCAGCCTATTCCTTTATTTACAGGATAAGGCGCTTGACTTCCCTTTCACGAGACGGCAGCTTGGCTTGGTAGAAGAGTATCTGAATGCGGGTGCGGGTGGGAGCAAACTGGCGACAACAGCCGGCATCCTGCGCCAGCGGATCATGGAAGCGGTTGTTAAGGACGAGACCTACGACCATATCAGACAAGGTGTGCAGGCTACCATGGATTTTCTCCACGGCTGCCGGCAATGGCTGGGACAGTTCGATGAAAATGAAATCAGCCCTATACATGGGCAACTCAGCACTGCGCGGCGCATCCTGGCCGATCCCCGGTTGGCAGACCTGGCCGCTGATCGGGGCGCCGGCTCTTTGTCCTGGCAGATGGTCGCCCGATATCACCATCTCTTTGGGCATGCATTATATAAAGAGATCAGCCATCTTTGTGAGATCCTGTATGAACTTGATCTTGGTATCGCCGTGAGCAAAGTAGCCCAGCAAAAGGGATTCACCTATGCGCAGGCGCTGCCAAAGAGAGACGCTATCTTCCGTGCGGTCGACCTACGGCATCCTGCCCTGGACAAAGGGGTGGGTAATGCGATAACGATGGGGCAGGAGAACAATGTTCTCTTCCTGACAGGTGCGAATATGGCTGGTAAATCCACTCTGATGAAGGCTTTCGGGATCGCTGTCTACCTGGCGCATATGGGCTTTCCTGTTGCTGCCAGGGAAATGGTATTCTCTGTGAAAGAGGGTCTCTACTCTTCCATCAACATGCCGGACAATTTAAGTCTTGGGTATAGTCATTTCTATGCGGAGGTACAGCGGGTCAAACAGGTGGCAGCCGAGGTCAGCAGCGGGAAGGCCCTGGTGGTCATTTTCGATGAACTCTTTAAGGGCACCAATGTTAAAGATGCTTATGACGCCACCCTGGCCGTGACGGCAACTTTCTCCGGATACAACAATTGTTGGTTTGTTATTTCTACGCATATCACCGAAGTAGGGGAGGCCCTGAAGGAAGGGCCAAACAATCTTCAGTTTAGCTACCTGCCTACCATTATGGATGGCTCCCGTCCAAGATATACCTATCGTTTGGAAAAAGGGATCAGTACCGACCGTCATGGGATGATGATCATTGGTAATGAAGGGATTTTGGATATTATTAACCGTTGAATCCGGGATCTTTTTATTTAATAGTCTCCAGCGCCTTATTTACAGCCGGATCGTAAGCGTTGCTGACCTCATAATATCCCTGGGTCCGCCAGATCTGCCGGGCCAGCAGGGCCCGGATGCGATGCTGCAATACTTCTTTATCCCGGGCGGGGATCTTGCGGATATCGATCGTATCCCTGGCAGCGTAGGTCGCCAGGCCATTCCAGAGCTGTTCGTCATCATGGAAGCCGGTTATGAAATCGGCAGGGCCTTTAAAAGCTTGAAAAGTAGGCAGGTGCGTGGTATAGTAGGTATAGATGAAGCGACTGAGCGTCCCGTCTACATAGAGCGCCGTGATATTTTTAGCCAGGGTGCTGGTGTCAAATCCGACAAAGATATCCGGGGTGATGCCTCCCCCGCCGTACACGGTCCGTTTGTCCTTACCCAGGGTCGTATAGGCCGGCCCGGGATGTCGGGCCGAAGTATCTCCATGCAACACTTCCCCGTCATGAAAGCGGTTGAACACTTCCTCATTATAGTCATCGTGTCCCTTACCATAGGACTTTTGAATGCTGCGTCCGGTGGGGGTATAATACCGGGCTACCGTCAGGCGCAGGGCGGAACCGTCGCTCAACTGGTATTGTTCCTGTACCAGGCCTTTACCAAAGGTCCTTCTGCCGATGATCGTGCCCCTGTCCCAGTCCTGAAGGGCTCCTGCCAGTACTTCGCTGGCGGAAGCGGTGCCTTCGTCCGTAAGAAGGGCTAGTTTCCCTTTTTCGAACAGGCCGTCCCGCCGGCAACGATATTCTACCTTGGGCGACCTGGCGCCTATGGTGTATACGATGAGCTTGTCCCCGTCCAGGAAGTCATCCGCTATTTCTATGGATTGCTGCAGAATACCGCCTCCATTGCCCCGTAAGTCCAGGATGAGCTTCTGCAATCCCTGCTCCTGTAATTGCATGAGGGCCCGGGCGAATTCGGCGTGTGTGGTCTCGGAAAATTTATTGATCCGTATATAACCTGTCTCTTTGTTGATCATATAGGCGACATCTACCGCAGGCAAGGGGATGGTGCCGCGGACAATGGTGAAATCCCTGCGTTGACCTGCGCGTAACAGGTTGATGATAACTTTACTGGATCCCGGTCCCCTCAGCAATTTACGGATCTTGTCTGTCGTGATCCCATTGCCTGCGACCAGGGAGTCTCCTACTTTCAGAAATTTATCTCCGACCTGGAGCCCGCTTTTATCACTGGGGCCCCCTGCCAGGACATTCATTACATTGACGGTATCGTCAAATATCTGGAACTCTATGCCGATGCCCTCAAAATTCCCTTGCAGGTCTTCGTTCACTTCGGAGAGATCGACGGCCGGAATAAAGATGGAATGGGGGTCCAGGTGGGTCAGCATGCCCTGTACGGCATCGTCACCCAATGAATCCATATTCACCGGGTCTACATATTTCATGTTCACCAGGTCTATGACTTCCTGTACCGGAGTCTGTTTACGGGTTTTAAAAAAACTGGCCGTAGCGATGTTGCCACGTAGCCGGAAACCGATAACCATACCCAGGATCATTACGATTGCGAATAGAAGAGGTAGCCAGACCTGTAGTTTTTTCATTCAACGGAGAATTTTTATCTTGAACAATTCTGAAGGCTGCAAATTAAGCAATTAGCGTCAAGCTCCAAGAATTCGCCGCCGGGCCGCTGATGGGGGCGCCGAAAAATCTATAGAGGGCCGATAGCCGGTAAATTCTCCCGGCCATTTTTAAATATTTCGTCTGAAGCATGTAGCTTGCAGCCTAAAGCTGAAAATCCGGCTGGAGATCAAACGAACGAACATGAATATATTGATTGCAGACAGCGGCTCTACGAAGTGTGAATGGTGCTGGTTATCCGATGGGAAGAAGAAAAAGGTGGTCACTCAGGGACTCAGCCCTTATTTCCTGGATGCGGCCGGGATCGGAGCGGTGTTAAGCCGGGAGTTGTTGCCTGCCCTGAAGGACAGACAGGTGGATACGGTGTACTTTTATGGTACGGGTTGTGCCAACCCTGATAACCGGAAGATCGTTCAGAAAGCGCTCCGCCGTGCCTGGCCGGGGGCTTCCGTGCATGTGACGCATGACCTGATGGGGGCTGCTCTTGCTTTATCGGGCAACTCCAAAGGGATCGCCTGTATTTTGGGCACGGGTAGCAATTCCTGTTATTTTGACGGGAGAAAAATAGCCAGGAACAGTCCCGGACTTGGCTATGTGTTGGGGGATGAGGGCAGCGGGGCTTACTTAGGTAAAAAGGTGTTACAATATTACCTGTATAATACTTTTGACGAGGAATTGAGATATAAATTTGATGCGAAATATGCCACTACGGGCCCGGAGATCCTGGAGAGCGTTTATAAGCACCCGCTACCCAACCGGTACCTGGCTTCTTTTGCCCTGTTCCTGGTGGATAACAGGGGGCATTATATGATCGAAAATATCATCGAGGACGGGCTGAATGATTTTTTCTTTCAGCATTTGTGTAAGTACCGGGAAAGCTGGAAATTGCCCATTCATTTTGTAGGGGGGGTAGCTTATGGGTTCAGGGATGTGATAAAAGAGCTTTGCGGAACTTATGAGTTCGACCTGGGGAAGATCCTGCAAAAACCTATGGATGGACTTATTAAATATCATAGCGGGACGGTATGAAATCCCGGGAATGTTCAGCGAAATGAAATGATCCATTGAAATATTTCAAAATTCGTATAAAGTATGACATTTGAGAAGGTGACCGAGGAGTCAAGCCGGTATCATGACCTGGAAAAGATGAGTATTCGTGAGATCCTGACGGGTATCAACCGGGAGGACAGGGAGGTGCCGGATGCAGTGGAAAAGGCCATTCCGCAGATCGAGCGGCTGGCGGCGGTGATTACGGATAAGATGCTGGCGGGGGGCCGTCTGTTCTATATTGGAGCCGGAACGAGCGGGAGATTGGGGATCCTGGATGCCAGTGAGATCCCTCCCACCTATGGTATGCCTTTTGATCTGATCATCGGGGTGATTGCGGGGGGAGAGGACGCTATCCGCAAACCGATCGAGAATGCAGAGGATGATCAGGAGCAGGGATGGATGGATCTGCAGCAATACCAGGTCGATGATAAGGATGTGGTAATAGGCATCGCGGCAAGCGGCACTACGCCTTATGTGATCGGAGCCCTGGAGGAGAGCCGGCGGAGGGGGATCGTGACGGGCTGTATCGTTTGTAATCCGGGTTCGCCGGTGGCCGCGCATGCCGATCATCCCATCGAAGTGGTGGTGGGGCCGGAGTTTGTTACGGGCAGCACCCGGATGAAGAGCGGGACCGCCCAGAAGCTGGTGCTCAACATGCTGTCTACTACGGTGATGATCCAGATCGGCCGGGTGGAAGATAACAGGATGGTGAATATGCAGCTTACGAATAGTAAGCTGGTGGATCGCGGCACTAAGATGGTAATGGAAGGTACGGGACTGACGGATTATGAACAGGCGAAGGCGTTGTTGTTGAAATTGGGGAGTGTGAAAAAGGCGGTGGATTCCGTAATAAGCTAATCAACAGCTATGAAATCAGTTAATCGACACGTATGCACGAGATAGAACCTTTTTATAACTGGCGTCACATATATGTGAGCGAGGAAGACGAGCGCTCGCCTTTCTACGGAAGGGTCTATTCGGAATTTGAGTTTTCGCAAACCATCTATAACTATTATATCCATCCGCAATGGGATGATTTCGGCTCCAGGACCCTGTATATGAAAGTACTGCTGGCCGATTATGACGAACATTATGTGATCATGGAATTATTTGGGGAATGGAATGATGCGATCGAAAACGATATCATGAACCTGAAAAGGGAAGTGGTGGACAAGTTCAATGATTTCGGTATTACCAAATACATCCTTATTGCAGAAAACGTCCTCAATTTCCATAGCGGCGATAAGGATTATTACGAGGAATGGTTTGAAGAAGTGACCGATGCGGGGGGGTGGATCGCCTGTCTCAATATGCCGGAACAAACGCAGCATGATTTCAGAAAGGCAAAGCTCAACCGCTTCATTGAACTGGTCGAACTGGAGAACTGGCGTACCTATAAGCCTTTCCACTTATTCAAGCTGATCGACGAACAGATCCTTCGCCGCCTGGATTGAGTTCCTGCGAAGGAATGGGCTCCGCCCGGTTTAGGCAGTTTTCAACGTTTTTAAGATTTGTTTAAAATAAATTTTATTTTTCAGGATAAGTATTTACTTTTGACATAGCAAATGAACAAAACAAAGGCATACCGTTATTTTTACTTTAGCTTTTTTTTCTACTTTATGGGTAGACCGGGAATGCTTTTGTTAAGAAACTAAAAAAACAAAAATTAACATAAGAAGTCCCGGTCAAAAGCCGGGACTTTTCTTTTTTACCCCCTCCCCGCCCTAAGGGGGGCCTACGAGGAGAAGGGTTAAATAAGGTTTAAAAGAATAAAAGAAAATGGCAAAAGTTTCTATACAGGGTTATGAAGGGAGTTTTCACCAGGTGGCGGCGCAGCAATTCTTTGGGAAGGATGTGGAAGTGGTGCCCTGTGCTACTTTCCGGGAGGCGATCCGGGTAGCGGCCAGCAAGAAAGAGAGCGACGGGGGAGTGATGGCCATTGAGAATTCCATTGCCGGCAGCATTCTTCCGAACTATAATCTGCTGCAGAAGAGCAATCTGCGGATCATCGGGGAGATCTACCTGCAGATTAAGCAGAACCTGCTGGTGAATCCCGGGATAAAGCTGGAGGATATCCGCGAAGTGCATTCTCACTATATGGCTTTATTGCAGTGCGTCGACTTCCTGGAGAAGCACCCTCACTGGAAACTGGTGGAAACGGAGGATACGGCCCTGAGCGCCAAACATCTTCAGCAGCACCGCAGCAAACATGTAGCGGCCATTGCCAGTACGCTGGCTGCCGACCTGTTCGGGCTGGAGATATTGGCTCCGGGTATTCAGACGATGAAGAATAATTATACCCGGTTTCTCATCCTGCAAAGGGAAGACAGGGCGGAAACGGTGGCGGATTCGGATAAGGCCTCCGTGAATTTCCATACGGACCATTCCCGGGGAAGCCTGGCGCGGGTGCTGACGAAGATTGCAGAGGGAGGAATCAACCTGAGCAAGCTGCAATCTTTCCCTATTCCGGGTAGTGACTGGGAGTATTCTTTTCACGCCGATATGGAATTCGACACCCTGGATCAATTCAATAAGGTGATAGAATCCATACAACCGATCACGGCGGAATTGAAAGTATACGGTATCTATAAAAAAGGCAAAACGGTATAGAGTCCCTAATCCTCTGAAGGGGGAATAAAAAAAATGAAATGAAGACATCTAAACGGCTTGAAGGAATCGGAGAATATTATTTTTCCCAGAAGTTAAGGGAGATCGAGGGGTTGAACAAACAGGGAAAAAATATTATCAACCTGGGTATCGGGAGCCCGGACCTGCCTCCGCATCCGGACGTTATCCGCGTATTGCAGGAGGAGAGCGCCAAGCCCAACGTGCATGCTTACCAGTCGTATAAGGGATCGCCGCTTCTCCGCAATGCGATTGCCGCCTGGTATCAGCAATGGTATGGGGTGGAACTGAATCCTGAGTCCGAGATCCTCCCGCTGATCGGCTCCAAGGAGGGCATTATGCATATTTGCATGACTTACCTGGATGAGGGAGATATCGCATTGGTGCCCAATCCGGGCTATCCTTCCTACCGGAGCGCCGTGAAACTGGCCGGGGGCACCTGTGTGGAATATGACCTGAAAAAGGAAAATAACTGGTACCCTGATTTTGAGGAGTTGGAAAGGACGGTGGTTGCGGCTAAGCGGGGGGCCGTCAAGCTGATGTGGGTGAACTACCCGCATATGCCCACCGGACAGTTGGCGGACCGGGCTTTATTCGAAAAATTAGTTGCTTTCGGGAAAAAGCATGAGATCCTCATCTGTCATGATAACCCTTATAGCTTTATCCTCAATGATAACCCGATGAGTTTGTTAAGCCTGCCCGGAGCGAAAGAGACCGTGATCGAGCTCAATTCCCTGAGCAAATCGCAGAATATGGCTGGCTGGCGGGTAGGTACTTTGTCAGGCGCCAAGGACCGGATCGATGAGGTGCTGCGGTTTAAGAGCAATATGGATAGCGGGATGTTCCTGCCGGTGCAACTGGCCGCTGCTAAGGCCCTTTCGCTGGGTAAGGATTGGTATGACAGCGTGAATGCCGTATACCAGGAGAGAAGGGTGAAGGTCTTTGAACTCCTGGAATTGCTGGGCTGTAATTTTGACAGGGACCAGGTAGGGATGTTCGTCTGGGCGGGTATTCCGGCTAAATACAAGGACGGTTATGAGTTGAGCGACCAGGTGCTCTACGGGGCCGGGGTTTTCATCACGCCCGGCGGTATTTTCGGTAAGGCCGGGGAAGGGTATATCCGGGTAAGCCTGTGCAGTCCCGGAGAGAAATTGCAGGAGAGCATCGATCGGGTAAAGAAGTTATTGATTAATATATTAATCCCTAATAATGTTTGATTCGGTTACTATTGTCGGAGTAGGGTTGATCGGCGGTAGCTTTAGTTTGGCTCTCAAGGACAGAGGACTTGTCAGGAACGTGATCGGGGTAGGCCATTCAGCATCCAGCATACAAAAAGCCCTGGACCTGGGCCTTATCGACGAGACCCTGCCCCTGGAAGAGGCGGTAAGAAAGAGCGATCTGATTTATGTTGCCATCCCTGTGGATGCCACGTTGCCGGTGATGCGCCAGATCATGGACCTCATTACGGAGAAGCAGATCGTGGCGGATGCGGGCTCTACGAAGCAGGCTCTGTGTGAAAGCCTTTCAGAACATCCCTTGCGCCGGAGATTTGTCGCCAGTCACCCCATGTGGGGGACGGAATTCAGCGGGCCGGAAGCAGCGGTACGGAATGCTTTTGCCAGTCGCGCCTGTGTGATCTGTGAGCGGGAGAAGAGTGACCCCGATACGGCAGAGACGATGGAAAAGATCTATAAGGTCCTGGGGATGCATATGGTCTATATGGATGCGGACAGCCATGATATGCACGCGGCTTATATCAGCCATATCTCCCATATTACCTCGTTTGCCCTGGCCAATACGGTATTGGAAAAGGAAAAGGAGGAGAGCGCCATTTTCGAATTAGCCGGGGGCGGGTTTGAAAGTACGGTAAGGCTGGCCAAGAGCAATCCGTCCATGTGGCTGCCTATTTTCAAGCAGAACAGGGAGCATGTGCTGGATGTCCTTAACGAGCATATTACCCAGTTGAGAAAGTTCAAAAGTTGCCTGGAAAAAGAGAATTACGGGTATTTGCAGGAATTGATGGAAAATGCCAATAAGATTAGCAGGATATTGAAGTAGAGGTCAGCGGGTTATGAAAGAAGGGCGGGAAAACTAAAATCGGCCAAAGGGCTTAATAGTCGTACCTTTGCGCCAAATTTTTAAAGTATATGATGACATTTGAAGGGTTGGGTTTAGATGCCAGGCTGGTACAGGCTACGGACGCGCTGGGATTTACAACACCGACACCCATTCAGGAGCAGGCAATTCCTGTTCTATTGAGCGGTACCAAGGACCTGGTAGGGTTGGCACAGACCGGCACCGGAAAGACGGCTGCTTTTGGCCTGCCGCTACTCCAGCTGGTGGATGAGCAGCAGAAGCATCCACAGGCATTGGTGGTATGTCCGACCAGGGAATTATGCATGCAGATCGTGAGTGAAATAGAGCTGTTTAAGAAATTCATACCCGGGATCCATGTGATAGCGGTTTATGGAGGTACTTCCATCGGGCTGCAGATCAGGGACCTGAAAAGAGGAGTGCAGATCGTGGTGGCGACACCCGGGCGACTGATCGACCTGATCGAGCGCAAGGCGATCAACCTGGAACAGATCCGGTATGTCGTACTGGACGAAGCGGATGAAATGCTGAACATGGGTTTCCAGGACGATATAGAGTTCATTTTGCAGAATACACCCAAAAGGGAAGCTACCTGGCTGTTCAGCGCCACGATGCCCCCTGAGATCCGCCGGGTGAGCAAGAAATACATGCAGACCCCTACGGAGATCACGGTCGGCAAGATGAATACGGCCAATAAGAACATCGATCACCAATATTTTGTAGCCAATGCGCACCATCGCTATGAGACCTTGAAACGGATCATCGATTTTAATCCCGGTATTTACGGGATCATTTTCACCCGTACCAAGATCGATGCACAGAACATTGCGGAAAAACTTACCCGCGAGGGCTATGATATCGACGCTTTGCACGGGGACCTTACCCAGCAGCAGCGCGATAAGGTGATGGGGGAATTCCGGGAAAAGCAATTGCAACTGCTGATCGCCACGGATGTGGCCGCCAGGGGGATCGATGTGAAGGAGATCACGCATGTTATCAATTACGAATTGCCCGATGATATGGAGGTGTACACGCACCGGACCGGTCGTACGGGAAGGGCCGGGCATACGGGAATCGCTTTATCCATAGTGCATAGCCGGGAAATAGGCAAATTGAGGCAGATTGAAAGGATCGTACAGGCGCCTTTCCACAAAATGGAAATACCGGGAGGAAAGGATGTATGCCGCAAGCAGTTCTTTCATTTTATGGAGAAACTGTTACAGACGGATATCAGCCATGGAGACTATGAAAGCTATGTTCCTATGCTGGCCGAGAAGTTTGCGGATGTCAGTAAAGAAGACGTATTGAAACGGGTGGCGGCTATGGAATTCGACCGTTTCCTGAAATATTACGAAAATGCGGAAGACCTGAATGTGCGGGAAAGGACCCGTGAATATGGTACGAGGGACCGCGATCCGCGCGGAGCCGGGACCGGTGAACGCCGGGAGTATGGCCGCAGGGGAGACGCACCCGCAGGAAGGGAAAGAACGACCGCAAGAGATTTCAACGGAGGCGGCGGAGATTATGCCAGGCTGTTTGTCAACCTGGGCACGAAGGATGGGTTCTACAAAGCCAGCTTCCTCCAGTTCATCCTGGACATGAGCGAACTGCGGAAAGAGGTGTTGGGCCGGATCGATATGAAGGAAATGAACAGCTGGATAGAAGTGGATAAAAAATCGGCGCCACAGATGATCCGGGCTATCGACGGGAAGAACTACAAGGGCCGGCGTATCCGGATGAACGATGCGAATAGCCGGTAGAATTGAGTATATTATAACTTGAAACATATTTGTTATGGAAGCTACAGCAACTAAAAATGCGAAAGATATTACCCAGGCAGCCTGGAGTAAACGCCCCCTGATCATTTCCGGACCCTGCAGTGCAGAGACCGAAGAGCAGGTAATGGAAACGGCCACCCGTTTGGCTGCCACCGGTAAAGTAGATGTGTTACGCGCCGGTATCTGGAAGCCCCGGACCCGTCCGGGCAGCTTTGAGGGGATCGGCACCAAGGGATTGCCCTGGCTGCAGCAGGCCCGGAAAAAGACGGGTCTGCCTGTTGCCATCGAGGTGGCTACCGGTAAGCAAGTGGAAGATGCGCTCCATTTCGATATCGATGTGTTATGGATCGGCGCCCGTACTACCGTGAACCCGTTCAGCGTCCAGGAAGTGGCAGATGCCCTGCGTGGAGTAGATGTACCGGTATTGATCAAGAATCCCATCAATCCGGACCTGGAATTGTGGACGGGAGCTGTGGAGAGGGTGGCCAAGGCAGGGATCAAACAAATAGGATTGATCCACCGGGGATTCAGTTCCTACGGTAATACCGAATACCGGAACGCCCCTATGTGGCATCTGGCGATCGAGATGAAGCGGCGCAATCCTGAACTGATGATGATCAATGATCCATCTCATATCAGCGGCCGGCGCGATATCCTGCTGGATGTAGCGCAAAAGGCGATCGACCTGGATTTTGACGGACTGATCATCGAGAGCCATATGGATCCGGATAAGGCCTGGAGCGACGCCAAGCAGCAGATCACACCGGAACGCCTGGGCGAATTGCTCGACAGTGTCAAATGGCGTCATGAGACCACTACGGAGAAGGAATTCATCACTGCGCTGGAAAAACTCCGCGAACAGATCAACCATATCGATGATGAGCTGATGCAGTTGCTGGGTCAGCGTATGAAGATCGCCGATAAGATCGGGGAATACAAGCGCGACAACAATATCACGATCCTGCAGACCAACCGGTGGAACTCCATCCTTGAGAGAGCTTTCGTGAAGGGAGATAAACTGGGGCTGGGCAAGGAGTTCATCACGAAGTATTATGATGCAGTACACATGGAATCCATCAACCACCAGAATAAGATCATGAATTCATAGGTACTGCCCATGAGTGAACATCCCACCGTATATCTCTTTGTCCATATTCTCTGGAGCGTATACCAGCGGGAGCCGCTATTGAGCAAGCCGGTGCGGAAAATACTGTTTGCGCACATGCAAAAAGACGGGGAGGAGCGGGGGCTGAAGATCGTGGCGATCAATGGAGTGGAAGATCATATCCATTGCCTGGTGCAATTGATGCCCTCGCAGAATCTCATCCAGGTCGTAAAAAGCATTAAGACCGGATCTTCCCGCTGGCTGAATGAAAATAAATTCCTGTCAACGTCCTTCGAATGGGAAGAGAGTTATGCCGCCTATTCCGTAAGCCCGAGCGGACTCAGGCAGGTGATCGATTTTATTGGTAAACAGGAAGAGTACCATAAAACAAAGACACTGGAGAGCGAACTGGAGGTGTTTAAAGCTCCTTTGAATCTCCCGGTTTAAGGACAACCCCACCAGGTTGAACCCGGTCATGAACCAGGCCATAGGCCTTACAATTTTTTACCATGAAGAAATTGCAATACAAGTTTTCAGGGAAGACGACTACGTATTATTTCGATGCCGGGTTCGCCCACCTGGAAAAGCTGGTCGATAAAAAGCAGGCTGTACTTCTTACGGACGAAAATATTTTCCGCCATCACCAGAAGAAATTCGGAGGCTGGAATACGATCGTGATCAAGGCAGGCGAGGCTTTTAAAGTGCAGGACACCATCGATTCCATTGTCGAACAGCTCATCGGTTTCGGGGCTGACCGGAAAACTTTCCTGGTTGGAGTAGGGGGGGGCGTAGTAACGGATATCACCGGTTATGCCGCTGCCGTTTACATGCGGGGCCTGTCCTTTGGATTTGTGCCTACTTCCATACTGGCCATGGTCGATGCCTCGATCGGTGGGAAGAACGGGATCGACGTGGGCGTCTACAAGAACCTGGTAGGAACGATCCGTCAACCCGATTTTCTCTTGTATGACATGGCCTTGTTGAAGTCCCTGCCGAAAGAAGAATGGACCAATGGCTTTGCGGAGATCATCAAACATGCCAGTATCCGGGATGCCGCCCTGTTCCGGGAACTGGAGAAAAACAAACCGACGTTCTACCAGAAGGATAAGGCCGCTCTGTCTAAACTCATCCGCCGTAATGTGGTGATCAAATCTACGGTCGTTCAGAAAGACGAATTCGAAAAGGGGGACAGGCGTTTGCTTAACTTCGGGCATACCCTGGGGCATGCCATCGAGAACCTCTATGAACTGTCGCACGGCCAGGCCATTTCCATCGGGATGGCGGCCGCCAGTATGATTTCCGAAGAGCTGACCGATTTTAAAGACACGGACAGGGTGATCGCTGCGCTCAAAAAATATGGATTACCTACCCAGGCTGAATTCAATGCGAAGGAAGTCCTGAATGTGCTGCGGATGGATAAAAAGAAAGAGAGGGATTCCATGAATTATGTATTATTGAATAAGATCGGACAAGGAGTGGTGAAAACCATTCCGATCGTACAATTGGACAAACTGCTACAATCAATTATAACGGCACGCTGATGTTAACGACTATCACACCATCGGGCCTGAAAGGGATCATTCAGGCGCCTACTTCCAAAAGCTCCATGCAGCGGGCTTGTGCGGCTGCCCTGCTCAGCAAGGGGACAACGGTCATCCGGCATCCCGGTTATTCGAATGATGATAAGGCGGCGCTGGAAGTGATCCGTGGACTGGGAGCGGAGGTCACGAAAGGGGAAGATGGCTCTCTGACGATAAACAGCAAGGGGGTCAATCCGGACCGTCCGGAAGTAAACTGCGGAGAGAGCGGCCTGGGGATCCGGATGTTCGCTCCTATCATTGCCCTGAGTGATCAGCCTGTCACCGTGAACGGGGAAGGCAGCTTGCTGAGCCGGCCCATGGATTTCTTCGATGAGATCTTCCCTCAATTGGGTATCCGGGTTCTCTCGAATAAGGGGAAACTACCCCTGCAAATACAGGGCCCGTTGCAGCCGCGTACCATCGATATTGATGGATCGCTGAGCTCTCAGTTCCTGACCGGGTTATTGTTTTCTTTTGCCGCGGCCGGTGCTACAGCTGTTGCGATCCGGGTAAATAATCTTAAAAGCAAACCGTATATCGACCTCACTTTACAGGTCATGGCCCATTTTGGCTGGAGGGTGGAGAACAGGAATTATGAGGAGTTCTATTTTTCGGGGTCTCCGGCGGGCCAGGGTGACGCCGGAGCAGGAGCCAGCCCGGAAGGAGCGTCCGTTGCCCGGCACTATACGGTGGAGGGAGATTGGAGCGGAGGGGCCTTCCTGCTGGTGGCGGGAGCTATCGCGGGAAGAATAACCATAAAAGGACTGGACGTTCAATCCACGCAGGCAGACAAGGCTATTCTGCAGGCTCTGCGCGATAGCGGGGCCAGCCTTTCGATACGTGGGTCAGCCATCGAGATAGGACCACCGGACTCTTTAAAAGCCTTTTCATTCGATGCTACGGATTGCCCGGATCTTTTTCCTCCCCTGGTCGCCCTGGCGTCCTTTTGCAAGGGAACGACGGTGATCGAAGGGGTAGGCCGGCTGGCTCATAAGGAGAGCAACCGGGCCCTGACCCTGCAAGAAGAATTTGGCAAGATGGGGATATTGGTCGAACTGCAGGGAGATAAGATGCTGGTCAAAGGAGGGGAAGGGGTCAAGGGCGCTACGGTGCATTCGCGACATGACCATCGTATAGCCATGGCTTGTGCGGTGGCGGGCCTCCGGGCGAGTGGAGAAGTGGTTATCGAAGAGGCAGAGGCGATCAATAAATCCTATCCTGATTTTTACGAACACTTACAAAAGCTGGGCGCTGCTGTCAACGTGCAGGTCACCATCGGCAAAATGCAATAAGTATGAATTCATTCGGTCGTTTATTCAGATTAAGTATGTTCGGTGAATCCCATGGGGAGAGCGTGGGGATGAATATTGACGGATGCCCGGCAGGGTTGTCTTTGACCCTGGAAGATTTTTTACCTGATCTGGAAAGACGGAAGGGAGGTATTCAGAAAGGGACGACCCCCCGCAAGGAGGATGATATCCCTTTCTTTAAGAGCGGTCTTTTTAATAACAGGACCACGGGCGCGCCGCTGACCCTTCTTTTTGAAAATAACAATACCCGCTCGGGGGATTATGAGAAGCAGAGAGCGGTGCCGCGGCCGGGTCATGCAGATTTCGTAGCCCATAAAAAATTCGGTGGTTTCGAAGACTACCGGGGCGGGGGGCATTTTTCCGCGCGTCTGACGGTGGCGCTGGTCGCTGCCGGGGTGATCGCTAAAAAATTACTGGCCGGCGTCGGGCAGGAGTTGGGAGAGTCCTATCAGGCTGGGACCGAAGAGCCCGATGCTTTGCGACCGTTTGGCATGCCGGACTGGGAAAGGATCGCAGGTATTAAAGTGCGTGCTTCGATCCTGGAAATTGGAGGAGAACGCGACCTGGAAGCAGGATTACAGAAAGCGATTGACGCAAAGGATACGATCGGAGGCATTGTCGAATGCCGGGTCAGCGGGCTGCCTGTCGGACTGGGAGAGCCTTTTTTCGATTCCGTGGAATCCCTGTTGAGTCATGCCGTCTTTGCCATCCCGGCGATACGGGGCGTTGAGTTTGGCACCGGGTTTGCCGCAGCCAGGATGTTCGGCAGCCAGCATAATGATGCGATAGAGAATATGGAGGGAAAGACGAGGACTAACCATGCCGGTGGCGTAGTTGGAGGGATCACGAATGGCAATGAACTGGTCCTTCGGGTGGCGGTCAAGCCTACGTCTTCCACCCCCAAGGAGCAACAGACCCTTAACTGGGTGACGGGGGAGATAGAGCCTTTCTCCGTGAAAGGGCGCCATGATCTCTGTATTGCCTTGCGGGTGCCTGTGGTACTGGAAGCTGTCACGGCCATCGTGCTGGCGGATCTCCTGCTGCTGGAGCAGCACATCAAAAGAATTCTCCCTTAAATAAACCCATATAACCTGTCTTATGTCAATTATTTATCACCTGACTACCCGGCAGGACTGGGCTCAGGCTAAGCTTAAAGGTCAGTATGAGCATCCTTCCCTTACCGAAGAAGGATTCATTCACTGCAGCGAGGAGAGACAAATACCCGGGGTGCTGGATCGCTATTTCCGGGGCAAGACGGACCTTTTGAAGCTAAGCATCGAGACGGAGCGCCTGTTGAGCCCCCTGTATTATGACTGGTCTCCCTCCCTTGAAGATACTTTCCCGCATATATACGGCCCCATCAACCTGGATGCGATTGTTAAGGAAGAGAAAATATGAGTGCAGCAGATCCGATCTTATAATAGCCGTAAATAATAGAAAAATAGCTATAACTATAGAAAATATTAGATCCTTGTATTATATTGCCCGAGCATCATTGCGGCAAAATAAACTGATACCGGTCAAATGAATTATCGAAAGCGTTGTTTACAGTTAGTCTTCCTTATTTTGTTGCATTCCGCTCTTTTTTCCTGCCATAACCCGGCCGGCCCTACAGATGAAAAGGACACGGTGAAGACCCCGGCCCAGATGGACGAGCAGGTCGGCGGAGACCTGAAAAAGATGCTTCAGCTCGCCACGGAGAAAGGAGATAAGCTGAATGATACTACTTCCCTGAATTACAGGAAACTGCTGGATAGCCTCTATGAACGGAATAATTATACCCCTCTGTGGAGTAATAAAGAGCGTTGGCGCTCCCCGGCAGATAGTCTCTTTTCTTTTATTGAAAATGCGAAGGATTACGGGCTGTTTCCCTCCGACTATCACTATACTTCTTTGGCCTTCATTCACCGGGTCCTGCTGGAAGATACTATCAGCCGTAAGAGCGCAGCGATCTGGGCAAGGGCCGACCTGCTCTTTACGGATGCCTTTTTTACCCTGGTGAAACACCTGAAACAGGGGCGGTTGAATTATGACAGCGTTACCCTCCGGAAAGATACCCTACTGCCGGAAGATCTGTATGCCAGGACCCTTACCACGGCCCTGCAGTTCCATACTATCAGCGCCACGCTGCAATCCCTGGAGCCCAGAAACAGCCGGTATGATTCCCTGAAGGCATATATCAAGGATTTCCTGGCG
>DASWFF010000082.1:0-42244 GCA_036394375.1 Puia sp. | reverse complement strand
GAAGGCCGAAGCCTTGCTGAAACGAATGACGCTGGATGAAAAGATCGGGCAGATGACCCAGGTCACCCTGGGAGTCGTGGCAGCCCCGGAAGATGGCGTACTGAATCCGGCCGCGCTGGCAAAAGCCGTACTGGATTATAAAGTAGGTTCGATCTTAAACGTCACCAACCATGCGCTGACGGTAGAACAATGGCATACGGTGCTCACGCAAATACAGGATGAAGCTAAAGCTACACGCCTGAAAATACCCGTGATCTATGGGCTGGACGGTATCCACGGGCAGACCTATACGCTTAATTCCACCTTATTTCCCCAAAATATCGGCATGGCCGCCACCCGCAATACGGAACTGGCGGTGGCCGTGACCAAAGTGGCTGCCATGGAGCTGCGCGCTTCGGGAGTGCGCTGGAATTTCGCCCCTGTGCTGGATTGTGGCCGTCAGCCTTTGTGGTCGAGGTTTCCGGAGACCTATGGGGAGGACGTCTATATCGGCAAGACCATGGGCGCGGCCGTCATCAAGGCCTATGAAGAGGATGGCCTGCGAAACCCTACGGCTGTCGCCAGCTGTATGAAACACTATCTTGGCTATTCCGCTTCCCGGACGGGAAAAGACCGGACCCCGATCTACCTGCCGGAGATCGAGATGCGGGAATACTATCTGCCTCAGTTCCGTGCCGCTGTTGAGGCAGGTGCGTCCACCGTTATGGTCAATTCCGGAGAGATCAACGGCACACCCGTGCATGCCAGTAAATACCTGCTCACCGACGTGCTGCGAAAGGAACTGGGTTTCCAGGGAGTGATCGTTACGGACTGGGAGGATGTCATCCGTCTGCACACCCGTCATAATGTAGCCCCCACCCCGCTGGATGCAGTTGCCATGGCTGTCAACGCCGGTATCGATATGAGCATGGTTCCCATGGATTTTTCTTTTTTCGATCTGCTGAAGGCAGCGGTGCAGAAGGGAAAAGTACCCCTGAGCCGCATCGATGACGCCGTAAAAAGGATCCTGCTCCTCAAATACAAGCTGGGGCTTTTCGATCAGCCCTATCCGGAAGAGGCTGCCACCGCGAATTTTGGCAGACCGGAATATCAATCCATTGCCTTGCAGGCAGCCCGGGAAGCTATGACCCTGCTGCAAAACCAGGACGGATTGCTGCCCCTGGCCCGCAATACCCGCGTATTGGTAGCCGGTCCTTCGGCGCAGAGCATCAGCGCGCTGAACGGCTGCTGGAGCTATACCTGGCAGGGCAAACAGGAACAATGGTATCCGCAGGACAGCAAGACGATTTTGCAAGCGCTCACCGACAAGCTGGGCGCGGGCAGTGTCACCACTACCACGGCAAAGGGATTTGACAGCCCGGATAATTATGATACGGTAAAACTGAAAGCTGCCGCTGCCGGCGTGGATGCAATCATCCTATGCCTGGGAGAAAATGCCTATGCGGAAAGCCCGGGCAATACCCCAGACCTGGCCTTACCGGAGGAACAGACGGCCCTTGCAAAAGCGGCAGTCGCCACCGGCAAACCCGTCATCCTCGTGCTGACAGAAGGAAGACCCCGTCTCATCTCGGGTATCGCCCCATCAATGAAAGGCATTTTAATGGCCTATTGGAGCGGTAAAAAGACAGCGGAAGCGATCAGTGACGTACTGCTCGGGGATTATAATCCCGACGGAAGGTTGCCTTTCAGCTATCCCCGCAGCATGGGCGAAATGGTGCTCTACGACCGGAAGCCTACGGAAGAGATCCGGGAGATCTTCAATTCCGACATGACAATGAACGGATATAATCCGCTCTTCCCTTTCGGATGGGGCCTAAGCTATACCCGGTTCGAATATGGGGGTCTGCAACTCAGCACCGGTAAACTGGGAGCGGCACAGCAACTGACCGTGCATATTACCGTGAAGAATACCGGCAGCCGGGATGGCAAACATACCGTTGAACTATATACGCGTGAACATTACGCAAGCATTACTCCCAATATGCGTCGTTTGCGAGCCTTTAAAAAGATATTCCTGAAGGCTGGCGAGTCGAAGACGGTGGATTTTGTCCTGAACAGGAACGACCTTGCTTTTGTGAATGCGCAAATGAAGACCGTGACCGAGCCGGGGGATTTTGATGTGATGATCGGGGATCAAAAGGCTATGTTCACGTATGTGGGGGCGCCTTCGCTCTAATACCCCCACTTCTTCATGACTTCCAGGTCGGTTTTGGCGCAGTCGAGCGGTGATTTGCCCTGGTAGGATTCCTGCTCGATAATGAAATGATGGGTGCCCCCTGATTTTTTGCCCAGGTCGGTCACCTGCCGGGTGTTGACAATTCCTTCCCCTAGGATGGTACTTTCATATTTCTCGGATCCGGAGGTAGCTTTGATCTCGTCTTTGACGTGCATCAGTTCAAATCTCCCCGGGTATTGCATGACGACGGCGATCGCGATCGCTCCGCCATTATACAAATTCCCCATATCCAGTTGCTGGGCCACCAGTTCGGGATCTGTGTTCTGCAGGATAATATCGAACACTTTCTTATTATTCAAAACGGTGCTGAATTCAAAGTCGTGATTGTGATAGCCGAATTTCATCCCGGACTTCTTACACAATTCCCCGCTCTTATTAAAGACTTCCATGTAATGCAGGAGGTCGTCATAGGTCTTTCTCAGGCTCGCATCCAGCCAGGGGCTGATGACATATTGCTGTCCCGCGACGGCCGCATCTTCCACGGTCCACTTCCAGGAATCGCTGAAATCCTTTTTGGAGTCATCCCAATGCTGCGGGGCCATGACGGTATGTCCGCTGTACATTTTGAGGCCCAGGCCATCCAGCAGGGCTTTAAAGTCTTTGGCGCTGTAGCCATAAAATTTCCGGTCTATATAATTGGCATGCTCTACATAGTGATACCCCATGTCGGCCAGTTGTTTCAGGGTGCCGGCGGGATCTTTCTTCATTTCCTCACGAACGGTATAGAGTTGAATACCGACGATCCTCTTTTTCCTGGCTTCGGCGGCAAGGAGGGTATCGGAAAGCAGGGTGCCGGCGGCAACAGCCAGGGCGCCGGTCTTCAGGAAGGTTCTGCGGGAATAAGCCATACAGGGTATATTTTTGTAACGAGCGGTTGATGGAGAATTAGTTACGAACGAATTTAATTTTATTTGGTCCCTGCGCCAAATAAATTTTATCCGGAGATCAATCGTTATTTTTACCGCCCTATCGCTTAAGACGCTTCCAGCGTCTTATAGTCCGAAGGACCGACATTAGACCTGTGCGGGAAATGCGCTAATTTTTAAAAAGCGCAATTCCCGCACATATAAGACGCTGGAACTGCTATGGCTATAGAAAAAACAATAAAAAAGGATGTCTGGAAAAATATTTTCCGTCTGATCGTTCCACATAAGAAGAAATTCTTATGGGTAGTGACCCTGGGACTTTTAAGTACGGGCGCCAGCCTGGTAGAACCGCTGATCTACCGGGAGGCTATTAACGATGTGGCGGGCCTGTTCGTAAGACAGGCGAGGGTAAACGCGCAAAAGGACCTGGGGCTCGACCCGGATGAAGAAGAGAGCCTCCAGAATATGGTCCAGGACGAGACTTCGGCGGCCGATTCGAATAGTACTGTTCCCGACTCTGCGGCCGCGAGCCCCGCGGGCAGCGATTCGGCGGCTTCCAGGGATTCAGCAGCAGGAAGTTCAGGTGTCCGGGACGCTGCGGTTGCCCGGAATGCGACGGCCAGGGATTCAACGGCCGGGGGTCTGGTAAAGGGAAGTCCGGGCGCCGGAGGAAAGAGCGTAGTTGCTCCCGTGAGCAAGGGTTCCGCTGGAAAAAACAAAGTTACCAGCCATTCAAAGACATCCGCCCGCGGCAAAAAGCCCATCGTCAAAAAAGATACGGTGATAAAGCCTGCCGCGCCGCCACCGGAGCCACATAAACAGGGGCATGTCGCCAGCCGTACCCCTGCGCAAACCCTGAGCACCTTGTTAAAAGCTGTAGCGGCTCTGTTCCTGATCAACCTGATCGGTACGCTGCTCTGGCGGGTGGGGGAAAATACCAATACCCGGCTCTCCTGCCTGATCGAACAAAGCTTTATTCAAAAAACGTTCGCCCATGTGCTCAATCTGCCGCTGGGATTCTTCGGCAAACGCAGCAGCGCCGCCATTGCCAAGCAGATCGACCAGTCTGAAGAGGTAACGGGCATCGTCAATGGATTCTCTCAGCAGATCCTCCCGGAGATCATCAGCCTGTTGGGTATACTGGCCATTATGTTCTGGCAAAATGTGGCGCTCACTTCCGTAGCGCTGATCACGATCCCCTTCTATCTGCTGATTGCCTGGCGTTCGGCCAATAAACTGGAATCAGGGCTGTCCAATTATTATTCCAGGTGGGAAGACGTTTCTTCCAGGATCCAGGATGGGCTAACCGGTATCAAAACGGTAAAGATATCCGGGGCGGAGGAACGTGAAGTCCGGCGCCTGCAGGCCGTTGCCGATGAGGCTTATTTGGATTATATCAAGCGGGCCAGGCTGTCCAATAAATATGTTTTCTGGGAAACGATGCTCTCTCATCTGTCGACGGCTCTGGTATTTGGTTACGGGGGATATCTCACGTTGCAAAATAAACTGACGCCGGGGGATGTGGTCATGTTCGTGGCCTACCTGGACCGTCTGTATGGTCCCATCGATACCCTGGCCAGCTTATGGGTCGAATTACAGCAGAACGTAGCCTCCATTGCAAGGGCTTTCCGGTTGCTGGATAACAAGGAGGAGGTGAAGACAGGTAAAAGCCTGGTGATCGGGGAAGGAAGGATCCACTTCGACCAGGTACATTTTGGTTATACCCCCGAAAGGGAAGTGCTGAAGGGGGTAACGTTTACCCTGGCCCCGGGACGGGCTACGGCGCTGGTCGGAACTTCCGGAGCCGGTAAGACGACCACGGTGGATCTGCTGATGAAATTATACGAGCCCTCCGGGGGTCGCATTCTGATCGACGGGCAGGATATCCGGGAACTGGATGCTTCTTCGGTGCGTAGCCAGATCGGGATGGTATCGACGGATGGAGCTGTATTCCGGGGAACGCTGGCCGATAATATACGCTACAAACGGCCCGATGCAACCGAAGAGGAAGTATATAAGGCGGCTATGGCCGCCGGTATGCAGGCTACTTTGCAGCGACTGCCCGAAGGGTTGCAGACCCTTGTGGGAGAGAGCGGCATAGGATTATCCGTCGGGGAAAGACAGCGCATTCAGATCGCGCGGGTCCTGGTGGCCCAACCCCGCATATTGGTACTGGATGAGGCAACGGCCAACCTGGATTATGCCACAGAGGCGGAAGTAAAGAAAACGATCGAAGAGATCCGTAAGAATAATACGGTTATTATCATCGCTCACCGGTTCTCCATGGTCCGGGATGCCGATCATGTGATCGTTCTTTCCGAGGGTGTGGTGCTGGAAGAAGGCAGCCCGGCGGCGCTGTTGGAAAAAGGGGGCTGGTTTGCCGATTTTGCGGATTCGGTGGAGGAGGATGTCGCGGAGGAAGAGGAGGAAGTTGCGGAGGAGGAAGCCGAAGGCGAGTTGGATGAGGAGGAGGAAGAATCTGAAGAGGGGGCCGAAAAATGAAAAGCGCTCTTCTTTTATTAATCCCCCTTTTAGGGGTGGCCTTCATCCCCGGGCTATCCCCTGCCCGATCTCAAATGAACGCGGGCGAAGCCATGTTCCATGCCGATGCGAAACACAGCGGGGTTTATCCTTCCGGGGAATATGGGTCTTTTGGAGCCTTGCATTGGAAGTTCAGGACAGGAGGAAAGATATTTTCCAGTCCCGCCATTTGCGACGGGATCGCTTTTGTCGGAAGCGAAGATAAAAAGCTGTATGCGATCGATACGAAAACCGGGAGGCTGAAATGGAAATTCTCTACCGGCGGAGCGGTGTTCTCTTCTCCGGCCGTCTATAACCATATCGTATATTTTGGCAGCTATGACGGATTCTATTATGCGGTGGATGTCCACTCAGGAAGGCTGGTCTGGAAGTTCGGGACAGAAGGCGAAAAGAAAGTGGGCGCCAAAGGGCTGTGGACGATGAAGCCTGCCGATCAGTATATGGAGGATCTCTATGATTTTTTTCTCTCTTCCCCCGTAATTGACAAGCAAGGATCGGTTCCCACGGTATATTTCGGGAGCAGTGACGGTCATCTGTATGCGTTAAATGCCGCTGATGGAAAGCTGCAATGGAAATTCGCGACCGGAGGCATCATTCATACCAGCCCCGCGCTCGGTAATGGTAAGATCTATATAGGCAGCTGGGACACTTATTTCTATGCGATCGACTCCCATACGGGACATGAAATATGGAAATTTAAAACGGGGGAACAACCCGTATACCATGTATTGGAAGGGATCCAATCCTCGGCGGCCGTGGATCCCGGGGCCCCGGACAATGCTGCCGGCAGAGAATCCAAAGCTCAGGCTGACGGCACGGTGTATTTCGGCGCCAGGGATGGCAATTTTTATGCATTGGACGGGACAACGGGCCTGCTGAAATGGAAATATCCGGCGGATAATTCATGGGTGCTTACGACTCCTGCGATAAAAGACGGGGTCGTTTATATCGGCACATCGGACACCTATCTTTTCCTGGCGCTGGATGGGGAGACAGGAAAAGAAAAATATCGTTTTCAAGCCCGGGGATATGTTTATTCCTCCCCTTCCCTTGCGGGGAATACGGCTTATTTCGGAGACTTTACGGGAGTCTTTTATGCGATCGATCTGGAATCCGAAGGAAAGCTGGCGGATCGGTTTGTGACAGCAGTGTCTAAACAAAATGCCGGGAAGATCCTCAATAAAGAAGGGAAACTGGATTTTGGTTATACGGCTGCGAATATGGATCCGGCGCTGTATAGCACGAATAAGACGGTCATGGATAGATTTTATGAAATGGGGTCGATTGTTTCGACTCCGGCTATCGCGGAGGGAGTGATCTATTTTGGGAGTGCGGACGGTTATCTATATGCGCTTTCGCTGGCGAAAAAACCACAATAAATTTATCTCCTTTAAATGGCGATAATTCCGGGCCGGCTGATTCCTTCGTTATTTTATCGCATTGCTATCAATGATGTTCGGGGTTTCCCGGATTTGGATGCGGCGGCGGCGGTGCAGGACGAGGCGCGGAAGCAGGGTGTGGTGCGGGCATCGGATGCTGCTGTGGCGCCGGTCTTGGTTGGGGAGCAGGATGCTGCTGTGGTGGTGGCGCCGGATGCTGTTGCGGCATGGGGCGCGGTTGAGGCGCTGGCTGCCGCTGAGGTGCAGGCCGTTGCTGCGGCATAGGACGCGGTTGGGCAGCAGGGTGAGGTTGCGGTGCATTATGCTGGAGCGTTGGCGTCTGGTTGTTATTCGGAGCCGGCTGATGCGGAGCAGGTCTGCCGGGAGGTGTGACGGGCCTGTTCACAGGAGCGGTTGAAGGCCTTGGGGCCGGTGAAGGGTTGTGTGCGGGCAAAGGATTATGTGCGGGGGCGGGGCTGCCGGCGGGCTGATGCTCCCGGGGATTAGGATTAGCCGGTTGATGAGGGGCCGGCTGTGTTCTGTTGGTCGGAACGGGTCTGTTGGCGGAAGCAGGATGCCCCCCGGGAATGGGTCTCAACGCATGCAGGTCCTGAACGCGCGAAGGTCTCGCTGAGGCATTATTGTTATTTTGAATAGCCGGACGGTAGATGGCTAATTGTCCATGCTGAACGGTGGCTGTCCCTGGCCGGGCGGCTGGTTGTATCGCCACCGGGCGGATCGGGGTATGGGTATATCTTGCTACATTATCCGGCGCGGGTCCACGCAGGTATGCTCTTCCGCCACCTCCCCTATTGATATTATTGATAACCGTTATATTATTGATGACGGTCGTAGTATGGATGTTTTGAACATAATAATTGCTCACGTTGACATTGGTAATATGGTTGCGGGGACAAAAGATCCAATAGTTGGCCGGTGGCCGGTAACTGCCGAAGGAGACGCCGATATCTATCCGGGGTCCTACGGGCGCCCAGCAGTAATTGCCTCCGTACTGTCCCCAGGTGACCCAGGCAGGGGCCCATTCATATCCCGGCACCCACATCCATCCATAGTAATCGTCGTAGAACCAGTTGCCATAATGAAAAGGCGCCCAACCCCAGCTATAACCGGATACCCAGGTCCAGCCTTCGTAAGTATAGACCCAGTGCCCGCGGGTGCCATAAGGACGGAAATAGCTGCCTCCTGCAGGCACCCATACATATCCATAATCCGGATAATCCACCCAGGTGCCATAAGGGCTGAGCTGATCATAAAAGACCTGGAAGCTGATGCTGGTCTGAGCCTGGGCAGGTACCTGCCCTATCCGGGGGATAAGGCCTGTTGATAAGGTAATACCCAGTATGATTATAATGAGGTTGTTTTTCATAAATTAGCATTAATATAAATATGTATTGCAAGAACAATGCCCAGGGTCCCCGCGCCCGGTACCCCGCCTCCTATAAGCCTTGCCAATCACGTTAAAACCTTGTGAATTTTTTAGCTTATGGAATTTATCCGATTTCACATCTTAGTCTTATCTTTTATCCTTTATCTTTAGTACAGGTCCTTTTATTAAAAAATAATTGTGTTGCCTATGCGCAGGTCTCTTGTTTTTCTTCCCGCTGTGATCTTGTTCTTTTCTTCTCTTGCATATGGACGTAGTTCCGATTTTACATATGGCTGTAGTCCCGAAAGCGATACCACTAAATTATCCTGCCTTCAAAAAGCCGACAGCCTGCTGGACGAAGCCCTGAATTTTATGAAGAAAAATTATTATCGCAGGGATTTCATTCAGTGGGACGATCTGACGACCCGGGCAAAAATGCGGCTCATGGAATCCGGTAATTGCGAGGATGCCTATGAGACGATCGGCTGGTGTTTCAGGCAGCTTAACGAACAGCATAGTTTTATTATGCCTCCTGCAAAGGCGGCCCGGTATAATTATGATACGAGTAGCCTGCAGGCGCCTCCGCCGCTTTCCGATCTGGTGGGAGAGATAAAAGGCGAATGGCTCAGCGACAGCATTGCTTATCTTACCATTCCTTGGGTGAGCACCACCGACTCCCTGATCTGCACGTATATTGCGGATAGCCTGCAGGCATTGATCGCCCGGCTGGATACCCGGAAGATCTCCCGATGGATCATCGATCTGCGGAAAAATTCCGGGGGGAATTGCTGGCCCATGCTGGCCGGTATTGGCCCCTTACTCGGGGATGGCGTCTGCGGATATTTTGTCGCCTCGGAGCAAAAGATACCTATCGCGTATAGGAACGGGGCTGCCTTCCAGGGCAAACATGTGCTCTGCCGGGTGAGCAGGGAGGGATACCGCACGCAATGCAGCCGGAAATCCGTTATTGTGCTGACCGGACGTAAAACAGTCAGCGCCGGGGAGATTGTTGCCCTGGCTTTTAAAGGAAAGGAACAGGCCTGGCTTTTCGGCGAACCCACGGCCGGGCTTACCACCGCCAATGCCACTTATTCTTTGTCGGATCATTCCATGCTGGTGCTCACGGTCTGCCAGGAAGCTGATTTTATGGGCAGGATCTGTCAGGGCAGTATTCTGCCGGACAAGCTGATCCCTCCTCATCCCGATGATCCCGTGGCCGGTAGCGCGGTTGCGGAGGACTCCGTATGCTCGGCGGCTGTGAGCTGGTTGCGCACTCAGTAGGAAGCGTAGCGAGCGGTCTAAAAAATGCCGGCATTTTTTAGGCCGGGTCTCATGATGGGAGAACTTCGCCAGAGCGACATTTAGTCGCTCTTTCTCGTTCGCAACCTTCGCTTCGCTCGGTTGGGCCGAGCGGCCCGTGGCCGCTCTTCGCCAAAAATGAGTCCTCTCTTTTCAGTAACAAGGATGTATTTTATGGCAAACCTCCTATTTTTGCCCGTTCTCTCTATTTAATAAAATACAGCTTATGACAAATCCTTTCTTCCGCGTATTTCTTTTTTCGGGAATGGTTGGTGGGGTGATGGCCTGTAATAACCAGGGCAAACCGGCTGAAACTTCGGCCGGACCGAACGGGCTGGCCTCTTTTAATAAAGACAGCCTGGCCGCGCATATCCAGGTACTTTCCTCCGATTCCTTCCAGGGCCGCCGCCCCTTTACCCCGGGGGAGACCCGGACCGTGGACTATCTCACCAAATCTTTTGCCGCCCTGGGCCTCGAGCCCGGCAATGGCAGCAGTTATACCCAGGAGGTGCCCATGGTAGAGATCAGCCCGGTTGGCGCCCCTTCGCTGAAAGTGACCTCTCCCAAGGGTAATATCGACCTGCAGTCCTTGAAGGATTTCGTCATCTGGACCGAAAGGCCGGATTCCGTCGCCACCCTGGACAAGGATGACATCGTGTTTGCCGGTTTCGGCGTCGTAGCCCCTGAGTATAACTGGAATGACTATGCGGGACTGGATGTAAAAGGGAAAACGGTGCTCGTATTGGTGAACGATCCGGGATTTTATGATTCTACTTTGTTCAAGGGGCATACCATGACTTATTACGGACGCTGGACCTATAAATATGAAGAGGCAGCCCGCCAGGGAGCAAAAGCCTGTCTGATCATCCACAACACGGCCGCCGCCTCCTACCCTTTCAGCGTGGTACAAAGCTCGAATGGCGGAGTGAAACTGCATTTGGATACGCGCAAGAGCCCTCAATACCAGTTGACCCTTCAGGGCTGGATCACGGAAGAGACCGGCAAAAAATTACTGGCGGCCGCCGGAAAGGACAGCAGTCTTCTTACGGCAGCGCACCACACGGGGTTCAAATCCCAGCCGCTCGACCTGAAGTTGTCGGGAAGATTGCAGGTTAAGGAAGTGTATAACCAATCGCACAATGTCATTGCAAAGATCACCGGGACCAAAAGGCCGGACGAATACGTGATATATTCCGCTCACTGGGATCATCTCGGCATCGGCAAGCCCGATCAGAAAGGAGATTCCATTTATAACGGAGCGGCCGACAATGCCAGCGGCACGGCGGCTCTGCTGGAATTGGCCCGGGCCTACAAGAGCCTGTCTGAAAAGCCGGAACGCACCGTCATCTTTTTGTCCGTCACTGCAGAAGAGCAAGGGCTGCTGGGATCCGCCTGGTACGGACAGCATCCCGTTTACCCGCTGGCGAAGACAGTGGCTAATCTCAATATAGACGTCGTTAATACATTCGGCAGGACGAAGGACATCACCTATAGCGGCGCCGGTCAGTCGGAACTGGAAGACTACCTCGCAGAAGAAGTGAAAAAAGTGGGCCGTTATATTGCCCCGGAGACACATCCGGAAGCAGGTCATTATTTTCGTTCCGACCATTTCAATTTCGCCCGGGTAGGTGTGCCCGCCCTGACAGCCGATGGCGGCGTCGACAATGTGGAGAAAGGAAAAGAATATGGCAAGCAGATGCAGGATGCTTATACGGCCAATAATTATCATCAGCCCAGTGACGAGTACGATGCCAAAAAATGGGATCTTAGCGGCGGGCTGGAAGATATCGAACTGGTTTACCTGATCGGCAAAAGACTGGCTTACGGAACGGAATGGCCCGGTTGGAAAACGGGGTCTGAATTCCGAGCGATCCGCGACACCACTGCGCAGGAGAGAAAATAAAATATATTTGTTTGCTACTCTGCTAAAACTTTAAATTTACTTTTTCAACATTTAGCTTCAACTTTACAGACTTACATATGGGAGATCTCCAGGTTAAGAAACAAGCAAAAAAATATGACGCTGTTATTGTAGGATCGGGGGCAGGTGGGGGAATGGCCGCTTATATGCTGGCGAATGCCGGCCTTAAAGTATGCCTGTTGGAAGCAGGTCCGATGTTCGACCCCAAGACGGATTCCAACCAGTTGAAAAATGCCTGGGAATCCCCCAGACGGGGCGCCTCTACCAAATTCAGGCCCTTTGGCGATTTTGACGGCTGCTATTGGGGATGGGAAGTGGAGGGCGAGCCTTATACTAATTCCGGAGCAGCGGGGACTACCAGCTGGGAATGGTGGAGAGCGCGTATGCTGGGAGGCCGGACCAATCACTGGGGACGAATATCGCTTCGCTTCGGGCCCAGGGATTTCAAGCGTAAGAGCATCGATGGATTGGGAGACGACTGGCCCATCGGTTATGAGGATGTAAAACCTTATTACGACAGGATAGATAAGCTACTGGGGGTATTCGGTACCAATGAAGGACTGGAGAACGATCCGGATGGTTTTTTTCTGCCACCGCCCAAACCCCGTCTGCATGAACTGTTCATTAAGAAAGCAGGCACCAGTGTCGGCGTTCCTGTGATCCCCTCCCGTCTGTCTATTCTCACCAAACAGATCAACAGCGAAAGAGGACAGTGTTTCTTCTGCGCCCAATGCGGGCGTAGCTGTAAGGTATACGGAGATTTCTCGGCTTCCTCCTGCCTGGTGATCCCGGCTTTGAAGACGGGCAATATCGACCTGGTGACCGGCGCCATGGCGCGGGAGGTATTGACGGACAAGGAAGGCCTTGCCACCGGCGTATCCTATGTCCACAAAGAGGATATGCAGGAATACCAGGTCTATGGCAGGACGGTGATCCTGGCGGCCAGCGCCTGTGAGAGCGCCCGGTTGATGCTCAATTCAAAATCAGTCCGTCATCCCAATGGACTGGCCAATAATAGCGATACGGTCGGCAGGTATCTCCATGACTCCACCGGGTCGGATATGTCAGGCATTATCCCCGAATTGCTGGATCGCAAACGATACAACGAGGACGGCGTAGGCGGCATGCATGTGTACAGTCCCTGGTGGCTGGATAATAAAAAACACAAACTGGATTTTCCACGCGGCTATCATATCGAATACGGGGGCGGCTTCGGCATGCCGATCTATGGTTTTAGCTGGGGGATCGAGAACCTGAACGGAGATTTCAATGTCATGGGCAAGAAACAGGAGGCAGGAGGTTATGGCGCTTCGCTGAAAAAAGATTATCGTTCTTTATTCGGCGCGCATGTCGGCATGGCTGGTCGCGGAGAAGCTGTTGCCCGCAAAGAGAACCTTTGCAGGATCGACCCCGATGGAGTAGTCGATAAATACGGTATTCCCGTATTGCAGTTCAATGTAAGTCATTCGGACTACGAGATCAATCAGGCCAAACATATGCAGGAGACCTTTAAGGAGATCCTGCATGCCATGGGCGCCATCGTGATGCACGGGAACGACAATGGTCCGCATAATAATTATGGGCTGCATGCTCCCGGCAATATCATCCATGAAGCAGGAACGGTGCGAATGGGTGATGATCCCAAATCTTCTCCCCTGAATAAATGGAGCCAGGCCCATGATTGTAAGAACCTGTTCTGCGTGGATGGCGGCCCCTTTGTATCACAGGCGGATAAGAATATTACCTGGACGATCCTGGCCTTGTCCATGCGCACCAGCGAATACATCATCGATCAAATGAAAAAGAACAATATTTAACCCCCCACCCCCTAAAGGGGGAGTAAAGAAACTGTTATGGACAGAAGAAAATCAATCAAGGCGTTACTCGTAGGTTCGGTATCTGCGGGTGTATTAGTCGAAGCCTGCAAGACGGACGATAAAAAGCCGCCTGTAGACAAAGCGGCTGAACCAGCGGGTCCCGCCAATTCGATCAACCGGATGAAAGAGGAAGCGGAGCATGAGAAAGAGGTGCTGGCGAAACCTACTTTTTTTACGCCGGAAGAAATGGCTACGATCACTATCCTGGGAGACATCATCATTCCCAGGGACGAGATAAGCGGAAGCGCCTCCGATGCGAAGGTGCCGGAATTCATCGAGTATATCGTAAAAGATATGCCCAAGCACCAGATACCGATGCGGGGGGGACTGCGCTGGCTGGATATGCAATGCCTGAAGCGATTTGAAAAATCGTTTGCAACCTGCAGCACACAGCAGCAAATGGAGATGGTGGATGAAATTGCCTGGCCCAAAAAAGCCAAACCCGAAATGTCCCAGGGCGTCACCTTCTTTAACTTGCTGCGTAACCTGGTCTCTACCGGCTTTTATACTACGGAGATGGGCAAAAAGGATGTGGGCTACATGGGAAATGTACCCAATCAATGGAACGGAGTCCCCGACGATGTATTGAAACAATATAAATTAGCCTACACGGAAAAGGAATTGAAAGAATGTGTAAGCTTTAGCTGACCTGGCTCGTGATGGGCGCCGGCCGGTTCGGGCCGGCGATCAGCCTAGTTCGTGACAGGCCGGATAAAATATCCTTCCTCGCTCAGCACAAAATTGTTAGGAACAAGGTTCAGCAGAGATTGTTTGACCATGGCTTCTGCTTCCTGTTGATAATGGAGACCGACTTCGGGGGTTTTCATGGCGAACTGCCAGCTTTGTATTTTAAGCAATGCGATCCTGCTTTCCTGTAAAAGATAATTTTCTGCCCGGCGAAACTCTTCTGCCAGGTGGTCCTGATTATTCCGGAGGTAAGGAATCATAGGGATTAGTATTAGTTTTTGACAGATATTGGATAGGTAAAAAACGACGATTCCCTTCTGAAATTGTGTAGTCCGTCTTCTAACTTTGCACCTGCCTTTTCCTTATCCCGGAATTTTTTTCCAGAATTTGGAAGAAAAGAAGAGAGCGACAACACACAAGAGATTATCTTTCAATGTTTTACAAACTGGCATTCCTTTCGTTATTTCCCAGGTGTACTTAGATAACGAAAATAGCAGAACAAAAGATATTTACCTTTCCAAACAACTTGACGGCCATCAATAGTTAAAAAAGGTTTTTCAGTTTTTTCAGGCTTACAGTGTTACTTGTACAAAAGTCCTTCTGCTTCGGCAGAAGGACTTTTGCTTTTGCCCCCACAAAATCAGCGGATGAGGAGGCTGGTCCCTTTCAGAAAGAATTTTTTCCCGGAATCCCTGTCTGTGTATTGAAGGGTCCAAACAAAGGCTCCCGGCGGCTGGGGATGACCATTGATCGTTCCATCCCATTTCTTTGTATAATCCCTCGATTCGAATACCAATTGCCCATAACGGTTGAATACCCGGAATTCCAGGTTGTCCGCCTTAAAAGCATTCAGGGGATACAGGTAGTCATTCAATCCGTCCCCATTGGGAGTGAAGGCTGAAGGGACGGCAATATAACAGGACCTCAGCACATCTATCTGCTGGACGGCCGTATCGCGGCATCCGTAATTATTCCCGACGATCAGCATGACCCCATATTTCTTTTCAACTCCTGTCAACGGGAACAGGTGATCAGCCGGCAAGGAATCAGTGCTGCCTGTCCCGTCCCCGAAATCCCAGGTATAGGAGTTGATAGTAACACCGGTACTATTGTTTTTAAATACGGCGGCATCCTTAGGGCACAGTATATTAGGCGCTTCGAAAGCGGCGGTAATCCCGTTGTTCAGTAGAATGGAAACACTGGCCGTATCGCTGCAAAAGCCATTGGAAACGATCAGCTGCACTTTCTTAGGACCTATGATCGAATCGGTAACGACAGAATAGAAATGCATCGGCGGGTTCTGCAGGCTACTACTGTCTCCCCCGTCAAAAGACCATTTCCACTGGTTGACCCCATTCTTCGACGGGTAGCTGAAAAGGATCGTATCATTTTTGCAACCATACAGAATCTGGTCATTGAAGACGGCCGATACGGTGTCTTTGGTGGTAAAGGGCAAGGTGGGCCCGCCCAGTGGCGTGGAAAGCCCGCATTCATCGATGAGGGTATTACCATCGGTGCCTGTTGCCAGTGTTACCAGATAATTTCCTCCCGTGACGATGGGGCCCGCCAATTGCACCCGAATCGTATAAGTTTCTCCACCCGCGTCGCATGCGCCGGCAGCGCCGGTGACGACTACGGGAGAAGGGCCGGTGACCCGGAAATCACTGCCATCCGAAGCGATCGAACTGCAGAGTATTTTTTTCTTAAAAACTAGCTGCAAGGAGTCGGGTGCGCAGGTCGGGGGAGTAATACTATCCAGGAAGGTAGGTTGAATAGCAACCAACAGGAAAGGCAGGGAAGCCCCCTCCGGTATCCCGGTTCCGCAATTGTCCAGTACGGTATTCAGATCCGTCCCTTTTTTGACCGACAAGGTATAATTGCCGGGAGTGAGGGGACCATTGAGCGTTAAGGTAAGCGTGTCCATATCGAATCCCGCGCTGCAACTGTTGCCGGACGCCCCTACTACCTGGGCGACCGAAGGGCTGACCATGAAATCACTGCCATCCCCATCGAGGCTGGCGCACTTCATTTTTTTATTCAATACCACTTGTATGCGACTGCCATCGCAGATAGCCTGTATGCTTTTAAGGGCCGGCGGCACCGTATCGGTGATACTGGCCGTGCCTCCTCCGAAGGAGAGGGAATACCCGCTCTGGGAAGTGTCGGTAAAATGACTGACCAGCAACAAATACTGATGACTTGCCACCAGGAGAGGCATAGCATTTTTATTGCTGTAAGTCGGCCCGGCACAGTTGACATCCCCCTGCCCGGACGATGTAGTTCCCGTAGGGCCGGGATTGGATGACCAGTTTCCGCTTACGAATAAAGAAGTATTCGTATATACATCCGTGGCGTTATGACCGGTGACATCGAATAGCTGCCAGTCATAATCGTCCGAAAAGGTGTTGGGAGTGACCAGGAAACCCAGTGTTCCCGCAGTGAAACAGGTAAATTTATACCAGTAGGGATTCTTATCGGAGTATTGAGCGTTGTCATAACAGGCCACCGGAATGCGGCCATTATTGCAGATCGCGACGTTGTCCTGCTTAAATACGGAAGTACCGCATACCGGAAAAGCCGTAGCCGGAGTCTGGCCCAGGATGGTACAGGGAGGGGGGGATTGAGATTGAGCCCGCGCCGCCAGGATAGAAAAAAGGATCCCTCCTAAAATAAGCAGTTTTTTCACGACCATCGATAAGTAAAGTTAATACAACATGACGAGGGTATCTTTCGGGACGTTGCTTTCCCTTCTTTATTTAATAAATTCTATACATCGGCAAAGATCGATCCATTTCGGGAAAAACTTTCCAAAATCCGGAAGGATTATTGGAGGTACCGCCATTCAATATATTGATTATTAATAAATTAATCGATTGGCATACAATTCGTTTCTTTCAAAAAGGCCTGAATCACCAACCACCGGCCCCCAACACCCTAAGCCCTTATTTTTAAAACAACCCGCGAACATTTTTTAGGTCTAAAGGCCATTAGTAGGTTATTAGTTAAAGATTGTTCTTGTATTCAAACTTCCAAGGTTTCTGAAAGATCCTTTCGACTGAAGCGAAAGGATCTTTCTTTTTTATATACTGCGCCTTGTATATAGTAAATTTTTTACTTTTTCCCCTATATTTGCCCTCCTTTGAATCATCCGGTAATATAGCGCCAATCGCTCTATCCGGATAGAAATCCTGTTTAACGACTATTACTTATGGATAAATTGATTTACTTAGTTCCCGTCATGGGGGCCATTGGCCTTCTCTACACCTTTATTAAGTTTGCCTGGGTGTCCAAACAGGATGCCGGCAACGAACGCATGCAGGAGATCAGCAAGTATATTGCAGAAGGCGCTATGGCCTTTCTGAAGGCGGAATGGAAGGTCCTCTTCTATTTTGTGGTCCTGGCCGCGACCTTACTGGCCTTTATGGGTTACAGCAATCCACATTCGAGTGCCGCTATTGCCCTGGCTTTCATTGCAGGCGCCGTGCTTAGCGCGACCGCTGGTTATATCGGTATGCGCAGCGCTACCAAGGCCAATGTCCGTACCGCGCAGGCGGCCCGGACCAGCCTTCATGATGCCCTCAAGGTTTCTTTCACCGGGGGATCGGTGATGGGGCTGGGGGTAGCCGGTCTGGCTGTATTGGGGCTGGGGGGATTATATATCATTCTGAAGGCCGTGTTCGCTCCGGGAGCCGCCGTGGATTCCGAAGAGATGCGCAGAACGATCGAAGTGCTGACCGGCTTTTCGCTGGGAGCGGAATCGATCGCCCTGTTCGCCCGTGTCGGAGGCGGTATCTATACGAAGGCGGCGGATGTAGGCGCCGACCTGGTAGGTAAAGTAGAAGCGGGCATCCCGGAAGATGATCCCCGCAATCCTGCCACCATTGCCGACAACGTGGGTGACAACGTGGGTGACGTAGCCGGTATGGGCGCCGACCTGTTCGGCAGCTATGTCGCTACGGTACTGGCCACGATGGTATTGGGACAGGAAACCCAATCCGATGCAACGGATCAGTTTGGCGGGTTTGCGCCGATCCTGCTGCCCATGATCATTGCGGGGGTAGGTATTCTCCTTTCCATCGTAGGCACTTTATTCGTTCGGGTAAGCGATACCGCCGGTATCAATACGCACAGCGTTCAGAAAGCATTGAACATGGGTAACTGGGGCTCGATCGTACTGACCGCCCTGGCCTGTATCGGGCTGGTATATTATATATTACCGGATACCATGACCCTTCGCGGACTTGAATTCACCAAATGGGGGGTTCTCGGAGCCATCGGCGTAGGACTGGTAGTGGGCACCCTGATGAGCGTCATTACGGAATATTATACCGCCATGGGCAAACGTCCCGTGCTGACCATCATACGGCAATCCGCCACTGGTCATGCCACCAATGTTATTGGCGGTCTGGCCATGGGTATGGAATCCACCTGTCTGCCGATCCTGGTACTCGCAGGAGGCATCTGGGGTTCTTATACCTGTGCCGGTCTTTATGGCGTAGCGATCGCTGCTGCCGGTATGATGGCCACGACGGCCATGCAACTGGCGATCGATGCTTTCGGTCCTATTGCCGATAATGCGGGGGGGATTGCAGAGATGAGCGAATTACCCAAAGAAGTTCGTGAAAAGACCGATGTGCTGGATGCGGTAGGAAATACGACGGCCGCCAGCGGTAAAGGATTTGCCATTGCTTCGGCAGCCCTTACGGCCCTGGCCCTGTTCGCAGCCTTTGTAGGCGTTGCCGGCATCCAGGGGATCGATATTTATAAAGCAAAAGTGCTGGCCAGCCTTTTTGTAGGCGGCATGATCCCTTTCATCTTCTCTTCCCTGGCTATCCGTGCGGTAGGGGAGGCAGCCATGGCGATGGTAGAAGAAGTCCGGCGCCAGTTCCGCACCATTCCCGGTATCATGGAAGGTACCGGCAAGCCGGAATATGATAAATGTGTGGCCATTTCTACCGAGGCTTCCATCAAAAAGATGGTGCTTCCGGGAGCGATTGCGATCATTTCTCCGCTGATCATCGGGTTCATTTTAGGCCCCGAGGCTTTAGGCGGGTTCCTGGCAGGCGCTACCGTATGCGGGGTGCTGATGGGGATGTTCCAGAATAATGCCGGTGGCGCCTGGGACAATGCGAAGAAATCTTTTGAAAAAGGCGTTGAGATCAACGGGGAGATCTACTATAAAAAGTCGGAACCGCATAAGGCCTCTGTTACGGGGGATACGGTGGGAGACCCTTTTAAAGATACTTCAGGCCCTTCGATGAACATCCTGATCAAGCTGATGTCCATTGTATCGTTGGTGATCGCCCCTACCCTGGCGTCGATCCATCACACCCGGGATGAGGCGGCCGGTTTATTTCATAAAAAAGAAGCTAAGAGCGTAGTGATCCGCCCGGTTGTAACAAGGCTTTAACAAAAAAAAAATCCGGCAACTATCATTTATATCATTTTGCTTTTTATATTTGCCTATCAACTTACAACACTAATCAGATCCAAATACCAAAAGTCCCGATGTTTCTACACCGGGGCTTTTTCGTTTTTATCAGGTTGATGGAGTCATTTGGAGTTGCCCAGGATCAATTTTTCACCCCCTTTCGTCCGTGGGCAGGGGAAAGATCCGGGGAGAAAGCCTAACTTGTAGAAAACGCTTGCCCCTCATGCCTCCCCCGATCCTATATTATGCTGTTCCGGGATTTGTATTGTTGCTTTGCATCGAGGCCTGGTTCTCCTATAAAGAGCATTCGGAATTATATGAAGTGAAGGATACCTGGAGCAGCATGGCTTTGGGGATCGGCAATTTACTCACCAGTCTTATTACGAAGGCCCTGATCTTTGGGCTGTTCATGCTCCTTTACAAAGTAAGACTATTCACCCTGGATGGCTCCCGGTGGTGGCACTGGGCGCTTGCTTTTTTTGCCGACGATCTCTCTTATTATTGGTTTCACCGAAGTAGTCATCACATCAACTGGTTCTGGGCGTCGCATGTCGTGCATCATTCTTCACAGAAGTACAACCTGGCGGCCGCTCTGCGGCAGACCTGGACCGGCAATCTCACCGGCGCCTTCGTCTTTTGGTGCTGGATGCCCCTGGTCGGCTTCCATCCTATTATCGTGCTGATGATGCAATCCATCAGTTTAATTTATCAATTCTGGATCCATACGGAGACGATCGGGCAACTCCCCCGTCCCATAGAACTTATTTTCAATACGCCTTCCCATCACCGGGTACACCACGGCATCGACCTGAAATACCTGGATAAGAACCATGCCGGGATCCTCATTATATGGGACAGGCTCTTCGGAACTTTTAAGCAGGAAGAAGAAAGGCCCCAATATGGTCTTACCCGCAATATCGGTTCTTTCAATCCTTTTATCATTGCCTTCAAGACCTGGGGGGAACTGCTGCGAAAGGCCGGGAAGGCCGGATCTCTGAAAATTGCCCTCCTTTATTTTATCCGGCCGCCGGGCTGGAGCCATGACGGATCCAGTAAGACTACGGCCGAACTGATCGAAGAATATAACCAGCAGCATCCACCCGGAACTTCGTCTTGAACACTGTTCAAAACTCGTTCGTAACCTTCGCTCCGCTCGGTTACCCCTAAAGGGGGAAGCGCCGATCGTCCCCTGATTTCAGTTTTTTTTAACACTCAATTACGAAATTTATCGTAATTTGTTTTTCAAATATCTTTTTATGTCTTCGACGCGCTATATCAAACCCACGGAAAGCGAACTCGAAATCCTCGGGGTTCTTTGGGAAAGGGTCTCAGCCAGTGTACGGGAAGTGCACGAAGAACTGGCCAAAACCAAGGATGTCGGTTATACGACCACGCTCAAACTGATGCAGATCATGAATGAAAAAGGGCTGGTAAAGAGAGACGATTCGTTTAAGTCCCATATCTATCAGGCCGCCGTCAGTAAGGAAAAGACCCAGAGGCATTTATTGGGTAAGATGATCAATACCCTGTTCGGCGGCTCTCCAACGGAGCTGGTCATTCAGGCGTTGGGCAATCACAAGGCCTCCCCGGCGGAATTGGAAGAGATCCAGCAATTATTAAATAATCTGAAAAATCAATAACCATGCACCTGCTAACCCAATCCGCTTTGCTGAAGGCGCTGGGCTGGTCATTGTTCAATAGTTTCTGGCAAATGGCGTTGCTATGGCTATTGTATCGTGTTTTATTAGCGATATTCCCCAAAGCATCCGCTCATGCCCGCCATGGTCTTGCCTGCCTGGTCCTGGGAGCAGGAGTGGTGTGGGCTGCCCTGTCGGGGACCAGTCCCTGGCCAGATGGTCTTTTCCAGGCAGGAGACCATTTGGGAACTTCTTTCTGGCAGGCGGGCAGGGAGTTTATCAATGGGGCCCTTCCCTACTGCTCCTTTCTATATCTGCTGGCGTTGGCTTTTCTTTTTACCCGGTATACCCATCAGTATCTTCAGTCCATGCAGTTAAAAAAAGAAGGTTTGTCTAAAATTCAGCCCGGGCTTCGGGTATTTGTAGCGGAGACAAGCCGGCTAATGGGCATCCGGCAGGAAGTGAATGTATGGCTGTCTTCCCTGATAGAGGTTCCGGTGACCCTGGGGTTTTTAAAACCCGTTATTCTCATTCCCCTTGCCACAGCTAATAACCTGTCCCTGCAACAGGTAGAAGCGATCCTCTTACACGAGTTGGCGCATATCAAAAGAAATGATTATCTGCTACACCTGGGGGTGACCGTACTGGAGGTGCTGTTCTTTTTCAATCCTTTTTCCCGGTTGCTGATCAGGGATATAAAGAGGGAAAGAGAGCATCGTTGTGATGATATGGTGATGCAGTTCCGTTATGATCCTCATACTTATGTATCCGCCCTGCTGGCCCTGGCGACGGCGACTGCCAACGGCCAGGGAAGATCGCAACGGCGGCTGGCGCTGGCCGCTACCGGGGGGAGCGACCGGCTTTTGCTGCAAAGGGTAAAAAGGATCCTCCAACCCGGGGAAACCAAAGACCGTCTGGGAGCGAGGGCCTTGATTTTCCTCCTGCTCACCCTGGCCGGAACTTTTATGCTGGTATCCCGTTCGGCCTATCCCGGTAGCCGGGGGCTGGCCGAAACTATCCTGGAGACCACCACCCCTTCTCTTTCCGGGAATTCTGCTTCCCCTTCAATCCCTGTCCTGTCGGTAGAAAGAGATTTCCCGGCAGGTCCGATCCTGGGGACAACCAGGCATGCTTCGGTCGTTTCCGTCAGAAAGCCACCGGTGACGAAAACAACCAAAAAACACCCGCCTGTTTTAGCGGAGGCGGAGGTGGCCGATCCGGATGAAGGCCCGGCATCGGAGGAGGGTGTTGAGGCGGAGTTTGCTACGGTCGTTCAACCGGATGACCGGGAATATTCTATGAGTCCCACTGTCAGTATCACCCTGGCGGCTCCGGCAAAAAGGGCCGTCATCCAGCGTCAGCCTTTTGTTCCTAATTCAAGTTTTTCTTTTCAGCATGTTGAAGATACGATCCGCCTCAAGGAGCAATATGCTTATTTGCAAAGTCTGGCCTCCCATGAAGTGGAAGAGGCTGTGAAGAAGATGCAAAAAGAGCTGAAGGTCCAGTTACGGGTTCTGCAAATGACACCATCAAAAGAGCTGCAAGCCGCCCTGCAGGCGCAAAGACAGATCCTGGAAGAACAGCTAAAGCTGCAGGAGTTATTCCTGCGAAAACAGCAGGGATTGGAAAGGAGGCTTGAACGGGCCGGGAAGGTCCGCCGGATTGTGGTTATTTAAGCCGGGTCTATCCTTTCTGAAGTGGTTCCCAGGCCTATCCTTTCTGAAGTAAGGAACGGGCATTTTTCCCCTCGCAAAACAAAAGGTCGAGAATGGAGAGGTTGGGTAGAAATCCAATCCGCTCTTCGAATACCTGGCGGTATTTTATCGGATCCGGGTTGCCAGGACCTTGTGAGAAGTCTCCCGAAGGCCGGCTAAATGCGTCTTTACCTGCGAGGTTCTTCGGCAGGATCTGCCCCCTCCAATCGGTCCAATTTTCCTCCTCATATTTTTTAATATACGCTTCGGTCAGGGAGAATGAAACAGGCATTTGCAAGATCCCAAGCGACCATTCAAAGCAGGACAAATTCCAGTCCAGCAAAAAATGAACGGGTTTCCGGTAGAGCTCTCCCAGCTCGTCCCGGTAAAATTCAAACCAGGGGGAGCGACTGTAACAGGAAAGAATGGTTTTCCAATGCTGTCCCTGCCAATCATCCCGGCCGGCAATTCTGACATCCTTTAGTAAAGTTTTCTGATCGCGTCCTTTTTCCAGGGGGATGCTGAGATTGATCATGCCTCCGGCGCCAGCGATCTGGCAGCGGTTGCGAAAACTCATTTTTTGGTAGTATTCATATTGTTCAAATACTATATTCGAATATTTATTTGAATTTTTATATAATATAATCGATGGAAAGTATTGAAAATCAATTACTAAGTTCATAATTTATACACTTACGGTTTTCTTGTTTAACTATTGGTCAAAAGGATGCTTTTTGTTAGGGTATTAGGGTCAAAATATATCTAATTTAATTTCCGACTACTACTTTTAATAAACTGAAAAACAATTGATTAAATATATTTTTAAAATACTAACGAAATTGGCGCTCTTTTTTTGAGAATCGAAAATGTTCCACGCCTAAAGAAGCCAATTATTTTAGCCAAAATTAAAAGTACGAAATCCCCAACAGGCTGAGAAAATTAAAAATCCGGCTCCTACCCTCAAAAAAAAAGACAGCGTCTTAAATGGGCTTAAAAAGGGCTCTCGTGAAGGGGTGTCCAGGAGGCAGGAGCACTCTCCCACCCTGCCAAAATTGCAGGTCGTTTTGATAAAGCCGGAGGCGACCGTGATGAATTCAGGGCAGGTTGAGGAAGCGACGGAGAAGTGATGGTGTTGATCGGGAGGCCTGGATGGTCAGATCCGGATGATCGGATCTGATGGTCAGATTCCGATGTTCGAAATGAAAGATTGGAAAGGCAGGAAAGGGAGTCGAAAAGGAAGGGGTAGAATGGGGTCGGCCAGAAGGATCCTGGGGATGGCGCCGGAAGATGGGAATGTGAAGGTTAGCTAAAAACCTGGGGAACCGGGAGCGCGGTCAACTTGCTCTCTTGATGTATAAATAATGGGTTCTCCCAATTCTGCTTCTAATTTCGCTATTGTTTTCAACGTCAAATTATGATTGCCTTTTAGCCATTTATTGATTTCGGAAGGGTTTTTATTTAGCTTTCTGGCCAGGTCTTTTTGGGTATAGCCTTTTGCCTTGAGGATTTGATTTATCCTCACTACGATATCGGTGTACTGCCGGGTAAAGATCCGGACTTCTTCCGGAGTCTCTGCCTGTATTCTTTTGGCGACTGGACTTCTCATATTAATGCGTTTTATAGGTAAATGTCTTCTTCTCCGTTATAAGATAATAGTCTCCTGTTTGGGTCATCGATGATTATTTCTTTATCTCTCAGAGCCTCTTCGATCCGTTGTGCAAACCGGCATGCTTCTATCCATTTTAAGCTAAGGCTTTTGCTACCCTGATTGGTGGATGATGATTTTATGCCCCCATTAAACAAAACAACCAAATCAGGACGGTTATTTATTCGTAAAGCATATAATCTCAATGGAAAATCGGGGTATAGGAATACGATTTCGCCTACATTCACCCTACCTTTATTAGGCAGGCCGACCACCTCATTTTCATATCTGTTAAACAGCGCATCAATAGCCCCGTGATCTTCACCGATGCTATCCAGAACAAAACTCAACAAAACTTGCGCCGACCGTTTAAGTCCGGGTATAGCGTCATATTTATTGAAGAATTTATCGGTTTCGCTTTCCAGGGTATCCTCCCATCGCACCGTATAAAAAGTGCATTTGCTTGCTTCGTCGTCCCAGATTTGTAGCGTAAAGCTATTCACTTATAAGTTAATTTACAAATTTTTTAATAAAAAAAGGGCTACCTTTTTTTAAAAAGTAGCCCTTATGCGCCGGGATCTTACCCCCCAAATTTTATCGAGTATCGCTTTCGCGTTTAGTGCTTGCTGTTTTTGATTTTGATGTTCGAAACAAAATTAAATAATAATATTATTCCTATTCAAATAAAATCGATTCCGGATCAAAAAGTATTTCCGGGATCGTAGAGCCAATTGAAAAGGGCCACCTTTTTAAAAGTGGCCCTTTCGCAAACTATTGTATGTCCGCTGGAATCTGCGCAACCGGGAATCCGGGATGCGGGATTTTGTTCTAATCCGCCAGCTTGAATTCTTTGTTCTGGAGTCCTTCGAGCTTTTTCTTGCCATAGGTCAGCCTGGTAATGACCACGAACAGGACCGGCACGATGAAGATCGCCAGGCTGGTGGCCGCGATCATACCGCCAAGTACCGTCCATCCGATCGTATTACGGGCGACGGAGCTTGCCCCGGAAGCCAGGGCCAGGGGAAGAACGCCCAATATGAAGGCGATGGAGGTCATTAAAATGGGGCGCAAACGCAGCTTGACGGCATCAAGGGTGGCCGGCACAATCCCCATCCCCCTGTCCACTCTCTCTTTGGCGAACTCAACGATCAGGATCGCATTCTTGGCCGAAAGACCGATCAGGGTGATCAAGCCGATCTGGGCATATACGTTGTTGGTCAGTCTTGGGATCAGGGTAAGGGCGAGAATGGCGCCAAAGACCCCGATGGGCACTGCCAGCAATACGGAGAAGGGCACCGACCAGCTCTCATACAAGGCTGCCAGGAAGAGGAATACGAAGACAATGGACAAGGCAAAGATGTACACGGCGCTGGAACCGGACTTGATTTCCTGCAGGCTGAGACCGGAAAACTCATACCCGTAACCTTCGGGCAGGATCCTGGCCGCCGTCCTTTCCAATGCCTGGATAGCCTGGCCGCTACTGAAGCCTTGTTTGGCATTCCCATCTATTTCGGCGCTCCGGTAGATATTAAAGTGAGGGATCAGCGGGGCGCTCTCCGTCACTTTGTAACTGACCACCGTACTCAGCGGGACCATTTCACCCCCGGCATTTTTCACATAATACTTGCCGATATTGGCGATGTCATTCCGGAAAGCCGTATCGGCCTGTGCCACCACGTAGAAGTTCCTTCCGTAAATGGTGAGCTGGTTGATATAGGTGCTACCCATGTACATCTGCATAGTATTGTAGACATCGGCCAGGTTGAGGCCTAGTTTTTTACATTTGTCCCGGTCCACATTCACCTGGTAACCGGGTGTGTGGGCGCTGAAGAAGGTGAAGGCCCCTGCTATTTCGGGCTGTTTGTTAGCTTCCGCCACAAAGGAATTCACGACTCTTTCAAAGGTTTTGATATCGTCATTGGATTGCCGCTGTTCTATCTGAATGCTAAAACCGCCTGCATTCCCCAATCCCGGGATGGCGGGGGGCGGAATTACGACGATCTTGGCTTCCTTGACCGCGGTAAAGCGTTTGTTCAGCTCGGCGATCACCCCCATTAATTGCTGCGATTTTTCGGTTCTTTCATCCCATGGCTTCAGCTGTAGGAAGATAGTGCCGCTATTGGATTTTGAACCGCCGGTAAGGATGTTCAATCCCCCCAGGGCAGCGGTATGAAATACACCCGGAACAGTCTGGGCAAAATGCATGATGCTGTCCAGGGCCGTCAAAGCCCGGTTGGTGGAACCTGCGTCGGGAATCTCAAAAGAGATATATACCCGACCATCATCTTCCGTAGGGATAAATCCTGTGGGTTTGCTTTTGAACAAAAAGACATCCCCGGCTACGATACAAGCCAGTAGTATGAGCACCAGGGGCGCCCTCCTTACCCATCCCTTCACGCCTAAAGTGTAATTAAGGTTCAGCCACCTGAACGATTCGTTGAATTTATAGAAGAACTTATTCAATCCCTTGGACTGCTTATTGATATGATGTGGTTTCAACAGCATCATACATAAGGCAGGGGTCAGCGACAAGGCTATAAAGGCGGAGATCAGTACGGAGATGGCGATCGTGATGGCAAACTGCTGATAGAGCCGTCCGACGATGCCCGGGATAAAACCTACCGGCACGAACACGGCCGCCAGGATCAGGGCGATGGCGATTACCGGTCCGGAGATATCCGCTAACGCTCTTGCCGTCGCTTCTTTCGCCGACAGCCCTTCCGTATCGATGTAGTGCTGTACGGCCTCCACCACCACGATGGCATCATCCACCACGATACCGATGGCCAGTACGAAACCGAACATGGTAAGCGTATTGATCGTAAAGCCCAGGGGTATGAAAAAGATGAAGGTACCGATGATCGCCACAGGAATGGCCAGCACCGGAATTAAGGTAGACCGCCAGTTCTGCAGGAAGAGGAATACCACCATCGTCACCAGCAACAGTGCGATCAGTAAGGTAGTGACCACATCCGCAATAGAGACTTTTACCACCGATACGGATTCGAAAGGGACCATGTAATCGATATCGGCGGGGAAATACTTTTTCATATTCGCCATGGCCGCGTATACCCCTTCCGCCGTAGACAGGGCATTACTGCCCGGCGCCTGGTATACCAGCAGATAGGAAGCTCTCTTCCCATCCACGAAAGAGTTGCTGGCATAACTGACCTTTCCTAATTGTATACGGGCGACGTCCTTGAGGTAAACGATCGAGTTTGTCTGCGGGTTGGAACGAACGACGATATCACCGAATTGTTTTTCTGTCGTAAGACGACTATTGGTAAAGACAGTGAATTCGAAAGCAGAGGAGGAATTCTGCGGGGGCGAGGCTACCGAACCGGCAGCCACCTGGAGGTTCTGTTCATTGATCGCATTCTGTACGTCATTATAAGTGAGGCCCAGTTGCGCCAGCTTATCCGTTTGCAGCCAGATACGCATACTGAAGTTATCCGCACGGCTGAAGACGTCCCCTACCCCGGGAGTACGCAGCAACTGGTCCCTTACATAGATATTGGCGTAGTTATCCATGAACGGGATGGTATGCGATCCCTTGGGTGAATAAATGGCCACCAGCATCAGAATGCTGGGGTTACGTTTGAGCGTGGTGATCCCCAGCTTCTGCACTTGCGTGGGCAAGGTGGGGGTGGCGATCCCTACCCTGTTCTGAATATCCAGGGCCACGATATTCGGGTCGGCGCCGATATTGAGGGTGGCGGTGATCTGGGACAGTCCGTTGTTGGCGCTGTTGCTCTGCATGTAAGCCATACCCGGTACGCCGTTCACCTGTGTTTCGATGGCGGTGGTGGTCGTCTGCTCCACGGTCTGGGCATCCGCCCCGGTAAAATTACTGGTAATCTGTACCGTGGGGGGAGTAATATCGGGGTATTGGCTGACGGGCATTGTCAAAATGGCCAGGGTACCCACCAGCACGATCACGATGGATATGACGATCGCCGTTACAGGCCTTTTGAGAAATATATTGGAAGAAGCCATATTTTATTAATTATACTATTTGTTCTTTGTAACTTATTTGGCAGCGGGTGCGGCAGGAGGCGCTTTCGGAGGCCCGACCCTGACAGGAACGCTGTCCCTTAATTTCTGTACCCCGTCCGTTACCAGGCTGTCGCCTTGTTTCAGACCGCTCTTCACCACGATCTTTTCGTTAATCCTCGTACCTAAGCTTACCTTCCGTTGAAGGGCCCTGCTGTCGTCTACCACGTACACAAAATATTCGCCTAATTGTTCCACTACGGATTTATAAGGGATCAGCAGGCTGCTTTCCCCGGCGGCGTGTTTGACACGTATATTGGTGGTGATGCCGGGCTTCAGCAGTTTCTTCGCATTGGGGAATACCAGCCTGGCCTTGATCGTGCCTGTCTGCGGGTCCACGGCGCGGTCCAGCAGAACGAGATGTCCCTGGTAAGGGTAGATCGATCCGTCCGGCATGACCACGGTGAAAATAGAATCTTTTTCATTGGGCGCTCGGTCCAGCATAGTCGTAAAAAAAGGAATTTCCACCTGGTCGATGGCGATATCTACGGCCATGGGGTCTTCGGTAGAAATGGAATTCAGCAGGGTCTGGGGATAAACGGAGGTCCCGACCTTTACCTGTGAGATGCCGATGGTTCCGTCGAAGGGCGCGGAAATAATAGAGTATTTCAGATTGGTCTGAACACTGGCTACATTGGCTTTGGCAGCTTCTACCTGTCTTTTTGCCGTTTCCAGGTCAGCGAGCTGATGATCCAGGGTTTGTTTGGCAATGGCGTCCTGTTTGGCAAGGTCCGTGTAACGGTCCGCATCCTGCTGGGCTTTGGCCAGGTTGGACTTGGATACATCCACATTGGCGACGGCCTGGTCATAGGCGGCCTTGTATTGCTGCTGATCGATCTCGTACAAACGCTGTCCTTTGCGTACATACTGTCCGTCTTTGAAAGAGATAGCGATGATATTGCCAGATACCTGCGGTTTTATATCAACCTGGTTCAGGGGGGTCACAGTAGCCGGATACATATCATAATAAGTCGCATTCCCCGGTTGTACGATATACACATTTACAGCTGCAGGAGGTGGCGCTTGAGGTTGGGCAGCTTTCTTATCGCCGCAGGACGCGAGGGTGAGCACCATTAACATAAAACCGGTCCATCGTAGATTGCTTCTCATATTAAAAGATGATTTTTTCGTAATTAATTAAAATTGAATGGTGCCTAAAGCTTTTTGAACGTCCAGCTTGCTGCTCAATACCTGGTACAGGGCATTGCTGAAATTAGATTGCGCCGTGAGGAGATCCGTCTCGGCTGTAATGAGATCCAGGTAAGCTTTGATGCCCGACCTATATTGCAATTCGATGGTATTGAACACTTCCCTGGCCAGATCGAGATTATCTTTCAATACATAAAAGTCGTTGAGGTATCCTTTGTAAGCTGCCAGCGCCTGGGCATACTGACTGCTGATACTGGTCTGGAGATTTATCATATCCCAGTCGATCCGGGTGAGCTGCAATTCCGCGATACGGATATTCTGCGTCCGTTTAGTTCCCTGGAAAATGGGGAAGCTCAATTGAAGGCCGGCATAGGAATTCGGAAAATTGTTCTGGTACAAATTCCCGAACCGGGAGTTCAGGTAATTCAGGTTGTATCCGGCGCCTGCCGTTAAGGTGGGCAGGTAACTCCATTTATTATATTGCACATCGGCTTGTTGCAGCTTCTTCTGGGTGAGTAATAACTGGTACTCTATCCTTTTCGAATAATCGAGGGGAGCTGTCGTATCTATGTTCACTTCCGAGGCCATCTGAGCACTGTCATAGACCAGCAGGATACTGTCTTTCCCGGTGTATCCCATCAATTGTTTCAGGACCGCATATTTCGCTTTCAGCGCTTCTTCATCCGTTTTCTTTGTCGCTTTGGAATTATTCAGGGAGATCGTAGCCCTCTTGTAGTCGGTCTTATCGACCAGTCCGCCCTGGTACTGGTTATAGGCATCTTTGAAGTTACGTTCCAGCCGTACGATATCATCGGTCAGCACATCGATCTGTTTCTGCGTCAGCAGGACATCATAAAAGGCCTTGCTGACATTTACCGCCACGTCGATCTTGTCGCTCACGGTAGCCTGCCTGCTCTGCGTACGGACATCATTTTTTGTCCGGCTGGCGAGCAATACATCCCTGTTGAAAATCGTTTGGGAAAGCCCGAGGCCAACGGTGGAGGTATTGTACGTTCCGCTCTTGGTATAGGAGCCGTTGAAGGCAATACTCTGCAACTGGAAATTATTCTGATAATTGGCGTTGAGGTTCAGTTGGGGATACCAGTCGGCTAGTTTGCTCCGGATCTGCCGGTCCGTGATCTGCTCGTCGAGGTAGGCCTGCTGAACCAGGGGATAATGTTTGAGCGCATATTGCACACAGGCCTGCAGGGTGGCGTCGGGCAATGAGGTATCGGAGGGGACGGGTGATCCGGGAGCCGCCTGGATCGGGGGAGACTGCTGAGTCGTCTGAGCCCCGGCAACAAGAGAAAAAAGACTAAATCCACTGCTGACGAATACTACGTAAAATATTTTCTTCATAATATGGATGCTATAAAATAAATTAAACTTCTAAGGAAGCCATAAGTTCAGGGAACGGCAAAAATCGTTAGAATATGAGAATGCGGATAGCCGTTGATGTAATATCTTTTCGTTACCAGCCCATAATTGCCAACCAACATTTATGAGCCGGCCGCTATCCGGTTTTCAAAGATGGATCTTAAACAAGTACAAAATTAAACAAACGTTTGAATTAAACAAACGTTTAATCAATCCTTTAATCAGTTTTTAATGAGATAATGACCTAATAAATTTATTATCAATTATTTATATAAATGGGCGTCCTGTAAATTCCGGATCTCTATATCTTTGAATGTCACTGAACCATAAAAAGCTAATTCCACCACTATGTCATTCCATACTATTCTGGGTGCTGGCGGCGTCATCGCCGACGGTCTTGCCAAAGAACTGATCCTTCATGAGCTGCCGGTAAGACTGGTATCCCGGCATCCCGCCCCCCGGCAGGGGGCTACTATCCTGGCAGCCAATCTCACCGACCCGGATCAAACCCTTCAGGCGATACAGGGCTCTTCCGTGGTTTATCTTTGTGTGGGCCTCAAATATGACTATACCATCTGGAGGCAGCAATGGCCCAGGATCATTGACAATACGATCGAGGCCTGCAAGCGGACGGGGGCCCGGCTGATCTTTTTTGACAACGTATATATGTACGGAAAAGTAGCTGGGGCTATGACGGAAGAAACTCCTTACGATCCCTGCAGCCGTAAAGGAGACCTCCGGGCCCGCATAGCGACTCAGTTGATGAGTGAGGTCCGTAAAGGCAATATCACGGCCACCATTGCCCGGGCGGCGGATTTTTACGGACCGGGAGCTGACAGGACCAGCATTCCCAACCTGCTTGTGTTCCAACGGTTGATAAAGAACCAGCAGGCGCAGTGGTTGGTCAATGCGATGGTCAGGCATTCTTTTACCTATACCGGGGACGCTGCAAAGGCATTATACCTGCTGGCGAGCGACGAGAACTCGTGGAACCAGGCCTGGCATCTGCCCACTGCACCGGACCCTCTGACGGGCTCGGCTTTTCTCTCAGCAGCAGCGGAGGCCCTGGGTAAGGCCTCCCGGTACAGTATTCTCCCGAAATGGATGATCCGTGTGGGCGGCCTGTTCGATAAGACCACTTCGGAATTGTATGAAATGCTCTATCAATACGATTCCGATTACCTTTTCGACTCTTCTAAATTTGAAAAAGCCTATAATTTCCATCCGGTCTCCTACGGAGAGGGCATAAAAGCGACAGCCAATGCGTATAAGAACGGCACTGGCTTCTAATGGTGTGAAAGGGTCTTTAGTTTGGGTGAACAGATCAGAAACGGGCACCCGGGTAAGGAGTAAAAACAGGTCAACATCCAACGAAAATACATAGGGGTAAAGTCAATGCAAAAAAACATTGTTTACAGGTGAAAAGCTAGGAAAATAAAATGATTGCAACAAATATTAGTTGCAGCCTGATCAATGATGCACCCGGTAATAGACCTTTTGCAGGTTGATCTTCGTGGCAGGAGCTACCACAAGGGGCAGTTTCTCCACCACTGTCTCGCTGCTATCCAGTCCGAACGCTTTTTCCTCTGCCAGGGCCAGCTTCTTCATGCCGAAATAGGTGTTCAGTATAAATCCTTCTCCCACGGAGAATTCATTGTCATAGGAGAGGAATTTCTCCAGGATGACAAAACGAAAATCCTCCGCAATATTATGTTTCTTCAGGGAAGGATAGCGGCTGGCGACATCCAGTCCACGGCTGCACATCATTTCCATGACGACCTTGCGGAACATGAGGCTCACCTTTTGCTGCACGCGGAACCCCAGGCGAAATTCTACCCGTATCACCTTATCGCTTAACTCTTCCACTCCGTATTCCATCGTATAGGGCTCGTCGGTCCTTTCGATATGAACGAACCAATAAACATCCGCTCTTTTGGGATTATGGCTGAAAATGGAATAGAGTATTTTCTGCTCTACCTGCGTAGGCCGGTTGGCCTTGGTCAGGTAAATAAGGTGCGAGGAGAATTTGGGAATGGATTCATCCCTGCTGAGGCTTTCCAACAGTGGAATATGCTCATTGAGATCAATAAAGTTCAGGAAACGGTTGTTTATTTTCCGGGCATGGTACCAGATATACATGGTGCCGATAAGGCCAATCTCGAAAACCAGGAAAAAGAGACGCTTCACGATCTTAACGGCATTGGCGACGAAAAAAGAAGTTTCCACACTGAGGAATACGATGAGGATGGGGATCACCAGCCAGACCGAAAGGTGTTTTACATACCGCAGGAAATAGTACATCAGAATAGTCGTCATCAACATGGCCACTGTGATGGAAAATCCATAAGCCGCCGTCATGCTCTCGGAGGTCCTGAAATAGAGCACTACGAGAAAACATCCTGTACATAAGATCCAGTTGATGCTGGGAATATAGATCTGTCCCCGGATATCCGTAGGGAATTTCACGGTGACCTTGGGCCAGAAATTGAGGCTGATCGCTTCATTGATCAGGGTGAAGGAACCGCTGATCAGGGCCTGGCTGGCAATAATGGAGGCCGCCATGGCGATAAAGACACTGGGCACGAGAAACCAGTGCGGTACGATGGCAAAGAAGGGGTTCACCCCGCCCAGGTCGCTCTTATGCTGCAGGAGCACCCAGGCTCCCTGTCCCAGGTAATTCAGGACCAGGGTCGTTTTTACAAAGATCCAGCTGGCCTGGATATTCCTTCGGCCGCAATGTCCCAGGTCGGAATAGAGCGCCTCCGCTCCGGTGGTACAGAGAAAGACCGCTCCCAGCAACCAGAAACCTTTGGGGTGACGGGTGAGCAGTTCCCATCCATAATGCGGGCTCAATGCCTTCAGCACCTGCGGATAATGGATGATCTGACTAAGTCCCAGGACAGCCAGCATGGAGAACCAGATGAACATGATCGGCCCGAAAGAGCCTCCCACTATTTTTGTCCCGAAGCGCTGAAATACGAACAGGAGGAGTATGATGACCAGTACCAGCTCCACGACCAGGTTGTTCCCGGGAACGAAGATATGTTCCAATCCTTTCACAGAGCCCAGCCCTTCAATGGCAGAAGTGACCGATATAGGAGGAGTGATGATCCCATCGGCCAGCAGCGTTCCGGCGCCGATAATAGCCGGATAGACGAGTTTCTTTCCGTAACGCCGCACGAGTGCATACAAGGAAAAGACACCGCCTTCTCCCTTGTTGTCCGCCCGCAGGGTAATGATCACATATTTAAAGGTGGTCTGGAGCGTCAGGGTCCAGAAAACACAGGAAATGGCCCCAAGGACCAACTCTTCCGTTACTCCGCCCCCTTCATTCATGATCGTCTGGAAGGTGTAAAGAGGAGAAGTACCAATATCTCCGAAAATAATTCCTAAGGTAATGAGAAGGCCGGCGGTCGTAATCTTTTTTGAATGGCTAAGATCCATAAAACGTCTCCGATTGATTTAATTGGAACATGCGTAAAAACCCAAACTGAACCAATCACGCAAGCTTATGACGATGCAGGAAGCGGGGCTAACGAAGTCGTGCCTAAAACGCAATAAATATACCCAATATGAAAAAAGGGGGGCCATTATGAAAAAAACCGCTCCTGTAAAGGGTTGTAGGAGAAAAACACTTTTATGTCGAAATGACAGGGACCCCCGGAAATCACCCCAAAATGAAAAAAATGTTTTCAAAATGAAAGGGTCGGGCGGGTGGACGGTCAGCGCAAGAGATCTTCGCGATCCTGTTTGAGGGAGCGGATCATTTCGCTGAAAGTCCGGGCTTTGGCCATGGCGTTGACAGTCTGAGCGATCCTTCCCGCCCGGGTGGCGTCCGTTTTGGCGCTATCCACCCATTTGCCGAAATAATGCTGGTGGGACTTTGCCAGGCTTTTGAAGAACTCCAGCGCTTTGGGTTCATCGGCCAGGCATTCCAGCAAGTCTGCGGGGAGTTTTATGACTGCTTTATCTACTTCCAGCCCGACTTTCAACCGATCTCCCTTTATCTTACGGATCGCCTTTCTCATCATTGCATTGAGGGGCATGATAAAATCGCCTTCGCCCATTGGCAGCAGGGCCACCTTCTGTATCGGATGATCATCTAATTTGCCTTTGACGCGAAAGGATTTTTTAACGCCGGGATTGAGTTTTTCTGCGATGGCGGATGGGATGCGGATATAGGTCCAGCCGGTCTTCTCGCCCTGCTGGTCGAATTTTAATATCGTGGTGGTAAATTGCTGCATGGTTCCTGGTTAAACCGTGCCGGCCGGGGATAGGCGGTCTGGCTCAGCGAGCGCAACAAGGAAGACCACAGGTCTTCCGGCCGACGGCCCATCATTGGCTTATTTTGCACTGGGGACTATGTTTTTTTATGAGTTCCCAGTGCAAAATAATAAAAAGCCCCTTTTGCGAGGGGCTTTTTATTATTTTATTTGTGCCGCGTCAGGCTTATTCCTTGACTTCTTTAGCAACGGCCGGTTTCTTCTTTTTTTGTTTCAGGGCGGCTTCGATTCCCTTACTCAGGTTGTCATAAGTAGGCTTGCCGGTGAATAGTTCACCATTGATGAAAAAGGCCGGTACATCCCGGACTCCTTTATCCAGCCCTTCTAACAAGTCACTGCGGACCTGCCAGCCATAGGTGGAGTTGACGAGATCGTCCAGGAATTTCTTGTTGACGACCCCTACTTCTTTGGCATATTCCCGAAGACTGATCGCTCCCAGACGGCGGCGATGGGCAAAGAGCATATTATGCATGGCCCAAAACTTCACCTCTCCTTCCTGGGCAGCACCCAGGGAAGCTTCTGCCGCTTTCTGGGATTGCTGATGGATCTTAGTCAGGGGAAAATGGCGGAAATTGAACCGCATCTTACCATCGAATTCCTTCAGTAATTTGTCGACGATCTCATTGACTTTAGCACAGGCCTCGCTTTCATAATCTCCAAACTCTGTCAGTGTCACCGGAGCTTTCTGATCACCCACGAAAATATCTTTACTGGGGATGATCTCAACGATTTCTTTTGCTTTCATTGCCATAATAATCTTCTATTTAACAAAATCCTGTTCATTTGGTTTAGCTAATACGCGAATTCCTGTCTTTTATTTCCTTGTATTGCCTGTTTTTTCAAGATGGGAGGCTTCGTTTCTGAAAACAACCACTCCATCGAATACGTCCACCAATACAGGGATACTCTTATCGATATCCCCAGCTAATATTCTCTTACTCAACTGATTAACAATTTCTTTTTGGATCAGGCGCTTCAGGGGCCTGGCTCCGAATTGCGGATCGAATCCATTTTCTGCCAGATAATCCAGGGCATAATCGCTAAACCGCAGATCGATCCCATTTTTTATCACCAATCGCTGCAAATTCTCCAATTGTATCCGGATGATGCCCTTGATCTCACCCTTGAGCAGGGGCTGGAACAGGATGATCTCGTCGATCCTGTTAAGGAATTCGGGCCGGATCGTCTGTCTCAGCAGGTCTGTCACCTCCCTGCGCGTCGTTTCCATCACTTCTTCCCGGTTCTTTTCCGTCACATCCTCAAAATTGGCCTGGATGATCTGGCTGCCCATATTACTGGTCATAATGATGATCGTGTTCTTGAAATTCACCACTCTTCCCTTGTTATCGGTCAGCCGTCCATCGTCCAATACCTGCAATAATACATTAAAAACATCGGGATGCGCTTTTTCAATTTCATCGAGCAGAATGACGCTATAGGGTTTTCTGCGCACGGCTTCGGTTAACTGGCCTCCTTCATCATATCCCACATAGCCCGGAGGGGCGCCTACCAGCCGGCTTACGGCATGCTTCTCCTGGTATTCGCTCATATCGATCCGGGTCATCATGGTCTCGTCGTCGAACAGGTAACCGGCCAGGGCCTTGGCCAGTTCGGTCTTACCCACGCCCGTCGTACCCAAAAAGATAAAAGACCCGATCGGCCGCCGGGGATCCTGCAACCCCGCACGGCTTCTGCGGATAGCGTCCGCCACCGCGGTGATGGCCTCTTCCTGGCCCACCACTCTTTTATGCAGTTCATCTTCCAGGTTCAGTAATTTTTCTTTTTCGCTCTGTAGCATTTTGGATACGGGAATACCCGTAGCCTTGGCCACTGCTTCGGCGATGTCCTCCGCATCCACTTCCTCTTTCATGAGACGCGAGTTAGCGCTGATGGCGGCTAATTTAGTCGAATATTCCTGTATGATCTGTTCCTGTTCTTTAACTTTTCCGTAACGTATTTCAGCCACCTTACCATAATCCCCTTCTCTTTCCGCCTTCTCGGCTGCCTGTTTCAGATTCTCGATCTCGGCCTTGGCGTTCTGCAGTTTTTCGACGAGCTCTTTTTCCTGTTGCCACTTGGCTTTCAGGGTATCCCGTTCAACGCTGAAATTGCCGATCTCGGCGCTTAATTCCCGGAGTTTTTCATCGTCATGTTCTCTTTTGATGGCTTCTCTTTCGATTTCCAGCTGTCGTATGCTCCTTTCCAGTTTATCCAGCTCTTCGGGCATGGAATTCATTTCCATGCGGAGCTTGGCGGCGCTCTCGTCGATCAGGTCGATCGCCTTATCCGGCAGGAAACGATCTGTGATGTACCGATGGGACAATTCTACGGCGGCAATGATGGCTTCGTCCTTGATCCGCACGTGGTGGTGAGTCTCATAACGATCTTTTAGTCCGCGCAGGATAGAGATCGCATCTTCCATATTGGGTTCGTCTATCAATACCTTCTGGAAGCGGCGTTCCAGGGCCTTATCTTTTTCAAAAAATTTCTGGTATTCATTGAGGGTCGTAGCTCCGATAGCCCGGAGTTCTCCTCTTGCCAGGGCAGGTTTCAGGATATTAGCGGCATCCATAGCTCCGTCCCCGCCACCAGCGCCCACCAGTGTATGGATCTCATCGATGAAAAGGATGATCTGTCCATCACTGCCGGACACTTCTTTTACGACGCTCTTCAGGCGTTCTTCGAATTCGCCTTTATATTTTGCGCCGGCGATCAACAGACCCATATCCAGCGCGTAGATGATTTTAGACCGCAGGTTCTCCGGGACGTCCCCATTCACGATACGATGGGCCAGACCTTCGGCAATCGCTGTCTTACCTACGCCGGGTTCCCCTACCAGGATAGGGTTGTTCTTACTACGCCGGGAAAGGATATGCAGGGTCCTGCGGATCTCTTCGTCGCGACCGATCACCGGGTCCAATTTGCCTTGCCTGGCCAGTTCATTCAGGTTCTTCGCATATTTATTCAGGGCATTAAAAGTAGTTTCCTGTGTCTGGGAAGAAACCGTATCCCCCTTACGGAGATCCTTTATCGCCGTCACCAGTCCTTTTTCGGTAAGACCGGCGTCTTTCAGGAGTTTGGACGTATTATCGTTGCCCTGCACGATGGCCAACAGCAGGTGTTCCACGCTGACGAACTCGTCTCCGAATTGCTTCAGATACGAATTTACCTTCAGCATAATATTGTTCAGGTCCCGGCTGAGGGATTGAGCGGGCTCTCCGCTGCTTATCTTCGGTAATTTCTGAATGCTTTCATCGAGTTTGGTCTCCATGAAGTTCACATTCACATTATTCTTTTTTAACAGAAATTCTACCAGGGAATCTTCTTCACTGAGCAACGCTTTGAGCAGATGCTCCGTATCGATAGAAGGGTTTGAGTGATCAAACGCCAACTGTTGCGCGCGGGCGACTGCCTCTTGTGCTTTGATGGTAAAATTATTCAGATTCATATGTTTGTTGGTTTTCCTTTTAAATTTATCTTGTACCCTGATCGGGCGGCGCCCGATCGTGAATGAGGCCTATAAGCCAGGAACACATATTGGTCAAAATTTAATCCAAACCAGTAAGACCGCAACTATGTCATATAAAGTTAAAACAACCTGTCTACAATTCAGTTCATTCCTATTTCTGCTGCTATTCTGTCGCCCCGTCTTTTCGCAGAGCAAAAAACCTGATCCTGAGCCTTCTCCCTACAATTTTGAGGCCGTAGACCAGCTGTTAAAACAAAATCAGAAGGTCCTGGGCAGTAATTACGTGGCGCTGGTCTGGAAGGACGGGAAGATCGTTTACCAGAAGCAGGGCAGCCCCGATTTTACGGCCAAGGCCCAGGCTCCTATCGCCGGCGCCGGCAACTGGCTCACCGCAGCCCTGGTGATGACCTTCGTGGATGAGGGAAAACTGTCTCTGGATGATAAGGTGACGCAATATATCCCGCTGTTCGGGAAGTATATGAAGGGATATATTACGATCCGCAACTGCCTGACCCATACGACGGGCATCAAATCGGAGGGGGATGATGGAACGAGGGTCCTGAGAAGTAAATCCGGAACGCTGGAAGATGAAGTGAATTCCTATGCTTCCAAAAAGGGGATCGGCACCAATCCCGGTACGGAATTTTTTTACAGCAATCTGGGGCCCAATATCGCGGCAAGGGTGTTGGAGGTTATTTCAAAAAAGAGTTTTGACCGGCTGATGATGGAGCGGATCATACATCCGTTGAAACTGAAGGGGACGAGTTTTACCAACGAAGACGGGGGAGCCGTCAATGCTGCCGGCGGCGCGAGATCTACCGCCAATGACTATATCAGTTTCCTCTCCATGCTGCTGAACAAGGGTATGTTCGAAGGCAAGCGTATCCTCAGTGAGAACGCCGTGGAAGAAATGGAAAAGGCGCAGTTTGCCGGTCTTCCCGTCAAATCCGTTCCCAAAACGTTGCAGGGCGCCCATTTCGGGCTGGGGAACTATATTCTCGGGGATGGAGATGGATCGGGGGCCGCAAGCGCTGCCACGTACTTTTGTCCTAACCTGCTCGGCACCACGCCGTTCATCGATAAATGCCGGAATTATGCAGCCATCCTGATGGTGCAAAAACCGGAGGAAGAGCAAAAGAAATCGCTTTCCCTCAACATGAAGAACCTGGTCGACGAAGCGATCGGGGGGTGTAAGTAGGCGCTGCGGATGCGACGGGCCCTGCGCAGCAGGATACGGCAGAGCCGATCAGGGTGCGGCGGGTTCGCTCTTCACCAGGACGATCCTGCTGTGATCGGCTTTGTATAATTGCTCATAGAATTTTACCAGCGCGGCATAATCCGAGGGCGGGAATCGGTTGACGGATTCTTCCCACCGGCGGTAATAAACGATCTTATCCGGCGAGACCTTGATGGAAGCATTGTACTTACCGAATTTACTGTCGATGGAAACATCCTGGGGAACGGCTTCAGGCCGGTAGCCGGCGGGGATTTTTATCGTGATGCTGTCGATATCGGCAAATGCCTCCTTATCGATAAAGTCATACAACCGCACCGAATCGGCCGACAGGCGGTAAGTGCTTCTGTCAAATATGTCCGGCAGGATGAATAATCTTTTACCGGAGGCAGTGGCATAGTTGGGTGAAACAACGTGAAGGTATTCTTTTACCACGGGTATCGTTCCTTTCTGCTCTTCGTAATGGCTTTTATCCACTTTATAGGTCGGCAGATGAAAGAGTTTCGTATTGAGATATTTTCCCCTTTCGGCATCGGAGAATTCATAGATCAGGTCGTGCGGAAGTTGTTGCCGGATACCTGAATAGACGGTATTAACATCCGCCTCCAGGTTGCCTTCCGCGTCGATCACGGCATTCACGGAACGGCGCTGGGTATTATCCCGGGAGGAATAGGACGGAGTTCTGACGATATGTCCGCCGTCCTCGTCGATCAGGATAGCCTTTCGTTCTCCGGTAAAGTTTCCCATATAATCGGGTGATTCCGTTTGGCTGGTGCATTCGAGCCAGATGGTGTCTTTCCCCATGGGAACGCAGGAGATTACGTGATTGCCCTGGAAACAAGGGAAATCTTCTATAATTTCAGGCATATCCCTTCCTCCATAAATTACCACGTATTTCCCCGTGATGCCTGCCTCTTTGAGCAGTGCGACCATATAATTGGACAGGGCCTTGCAGTCGCCGTATCGTTTGGTAGCCACATAATCTGCCGGAAAGGGCTGCAAGCCGCCAATGCCGAGCTGGATACTGATATAATGGGTATTCTTTTGCATGAAATCATAGAGGGCATATACTTTCTGGCGGGGGTCGGTGAGGTGGTCGGTCAGCTCGTGCACTTTCTTTTTGATATCCTCCGGCAATACGTCCCTTCCGGCGCGCAGCTGGTTAATGAATTTCCCAAAATCGGTCCAGGTAGACATGTCCCCCTTGTATCCTTGCGCCTCGAATTCCGAGGGGGCTAACAATACATGCGGAGCGATCTCGTTCCAGGAAGGGCCGGCGAATTCCTTGGTGCGGGCGGGCAGGTTGGCGGCTTCCCAGGTATAGATCTTTTTATCACCGGATTCGGTAATGACCGGCTGGTAATGGCAATTGACCGGTTTATAACGGACCTTGTAATCTTTGGGGGCAATGATCACGTATTTGCTATGCTGGGTGGAGATGCCGGAATTGTATAGAGGCTTCCAGTCAAGAAAATCGAGTATGCCATTGACCTCTTTTTCTTCGTCAAAACTTACCGTATAAGGATAGACGCGGTAATAGAAATCATATGCTTTGTATCGGTCATCGTCCATCAGGGTGCCTTCGGCGACATAACTCCGGTCTTCCATGTCCTTCTTCTTCACATGCTTCAGCTCTTTGCCCATGGCATCGTACAAATAGCCCGAGATGGCATTGATGGAAGTGAACTTATCGTACCCGCTGCCAAATCCTCCTATATTATCCCCGTTCTCATTGAGAATGGTATATACAGAATGGTTCTTCGTTATCGCCCGGGCAGGAGATTTGATCTCCAGTACATATTCATCTTCGCGCACCACGGCCCTTGCGTTCTTCTTCAACGAGTCCGGGATCAAAAGGACATTATAGGATTGGGCAATACCACAGAAGGGTGCAGCCAGCAGGCAGCAAGCCAAGAGCCAGTTATTTCTCATTTATTCTTCTTTTTAAAAACGATCTGTTCGCTCTGCTTCTTCACGACAAAGGCAAAGAAGTCCCGCAACGTCGCATAATCTTCCTGTTTATAGGTCGCTTTGGTCAGTTTGATGCGCGAACGAAGCTGTATGTTATTTTCATCTTTG
>DASWFF010000081.1:0-4954 GCA_036394375.1 Puia sp. | reverse complement strand
CAGCACTTCCTCCTCATTAAAATCTTTCGTTCTTGCCATAAAACAATTTACGGTGCGAGCCCGGCCGGGTTCGCACCGTAAAGGTACTCTTTTTGGAACTTTCGTTCCGGAAATTTACAAAAAAATTAACCAAGGATCGGGTTCATAATGACACCTCCGTCAATGACATAATCGCTGCCGGTGATAAAGGCTGCATCATCCGATGAAAGGAAAACCACCAGCTTGGCTACTTCTTCGGAAGTACCGATCCTTTTTAAAGGCAGCCTTTGCGTAATGGCGGCTCCAAACTGCTGTACCGCTTCTTCCGGCATTCCGAGCTTACCAAAAATAGGGGTGTCGATAGGGCCCGGGCTGACGGAATTCACTCTTATTTTTTTCGGCGCGAGCTCATAAGCCGCAACTTTCGTCAGCGAATTCAAGGCTGCTTTACTCCCCCCGTATACACTGGTATTCGCCATCGCGGCAGTAGCATTAACGGAGGACAGGAAGGTCACCGAAGATCCTTCTTTCAGCAAAGGCAGGAATTTCTGTAAGGTAAAAAAAGCCCCTTTGTAATTTATATCCAGGGTATTGTCAAATTGTTCCTCTGTAATAGCTTCCAGAGGAGCAAATGCCGCCACCCCTGCATTGATAAACAGGGTATCTACTTTCCCATACCGGGCACTCACGGCTGCAACCAACTGATCGATAGCCTTCAGATCCCCCTGATCAGAAACAATGCCTTCAGCATTAATCTCCGAAGCAGCTTTCTCCACCGCCTGCTTGTTACGGCCTGTGATTACCACTTTTGCTCCTGATGCAACAAATTCTTTGGCTGTTGCATACCCTATTCCGCTATTGCCACCTGTGACAACGACGACTTTGTTTTTAAAACTGCTCATTTTTTATATTTGGAATGTTTGTTCCACAAAGATAATAATACAGGAATGATCATTCCAAATAAATTTTTGGAGTAGGCTTTTAGGAAGGGAACCCTTTTTTTCCGGGGCGTTCCGAATCAATTAGCTTTCTTTAATTAAAACTGCTTATTTTTAAACCGAAAGGATCGACCCTATAATAAAGTACGTTACGATATTACTGATAGGCGTTTTACTGGGCAAAACCGGGGCCGGACAGTCCATTATTATCACGGGCACCGTGATGGACTCCCTTACCCATGCTCCCCTGCAAAATGTCAGCATCAGTATAAAAACCGGCTCCCGGAGCACCCAGACTGACCGGGGTACTCTGACCGACCGGGGCACCCAGACCGACGCGGACGGTAAATTCCGGATTCGCGTCGACAGGACGATAAAAAAGCTGCAATTCACCTCCACCGGCTATCGACCGATCTCCCTCTCCATTACGGATTACATGGACCACCCGGGGCAGTCAGATCATTCGGATAGCACGGGCCATCCGGAGCGACCCATTACCGTCCTGCTGGCAAAAGCCTATACTACCCTGAAGGGAGTCGTTATTAAAGGTAAAAGAGGCAAATACAGGAATAAGAACAACCCCGCCGTCGAACTGATCCGCAAGGTAATCGCTAATAAACCCTATAATGGACCCGGCTCTCCTCCGTATACTTCTTATGAGCAATATGAGAAGATCCGGATGCTCCTGGACAAGCCGCCCCGGCTGATCGTAGATAACAAACTGCTGAAGCAGTATCATTTCCTCTTTGAAAACAAGGATTCGGTATTAGTGCCCGGGAAATCACTCACACCGGTCTACATCGAGGAAATAGCTGCGGAAAAATATTATCGTAAACACCCGGAAAGCGATAAAAAGATCATTTTAGGGCGGAAAAGCGTGGATTTCGGGGAATATGTCGACATGAAGGGCGTCAGTACAGCCCTCAACCGGTTATATGAAGATATTAACATCTATGACAATGCGATCACGGCTTTCACCATGCAGTTTATAAGCCCTATCGCCGATCTCGCCCCTACCTTCTATATGTATTTTATCCGGGACACCATCGAGGAGAATGGGGAAAAGCTCGTCCAACTGTATTTTACCCCCCGGAATCCCGAAGATCTCTTGTTCCGGGGGACTTTATATGTTACCCTGGATGGGAATTACGCTGTCCGAAGAATAGAGTTAGGCGTAAGCCAGCATATTAACCTGAATTTTGTCCGGGACTTCAAAGTCGACCAGGAATTCGAGAAAGGGCCGGGCCGCCCTGACAGTGCCGGCCACCCCGGCGATCCGAACACCGGCAACAGCGGCCGTTATCACCTGGCTACCTCGCACGTGATAGCCCGGTTCAGCCCTTTTCCGAAAAGCCCGGGTTTATTCGGAGAGCGCACCGTTGTCGTCAGCCATTTCAGCAACGACACCCTCGCGGACGTCGTTTTCAAAGGGCCGTCTGTGGATAGCCTCCCGCAGGCCTCGCACCAGGCAGACAGTTTTTGGAACGGAGGGCGTCCATCGCCGCTCACCGCCTCGGAGAAACAAACCTATATCAATACCGATCGTCTCCTGAAAATGCGTTCCTACCGGCGATTGATGGATTATACCACCGCCTTCACCGCCGGGTATAAGTCCGCCGGTAAAGTGGATATAGGCCCCATCGGCACCTTTTATACCTTTAACCCCATCGAAGGGTCGCGCCTGCGATTCGGCGCCCGGACCAATACCAAATTGAGCACCCGGTATTATGGCGAGTCTTACGTAGCCTATGGGTTCAAAGACGAGCGATGGAAATATTTTGGCAGCGTCAGCTATGCGCTGAATAACAAGTCGATCTATACCTTCCCGCTTCATTATGTACAAGTGAGCTATATGCACGATACCAGGAACCTGGGACAGGAGAACGTATTTGCCCAGGGCGGCAACTTCTTTTCTTCCTTCAACCGGGGCAATAATTCCAAATGGCTGTACAACGATCTATTGAAGCTTTCCTATATCCAGGAGTTCGGGAATCACCTGTCCTATACCCTGGGGGTAAAATACTGGCAACAGCGCCCCACCGGATCCCTTATCTACCGGTATGAACCCTTCCCCGACCAGTTCGACACGGTCCGGAGAATCACTACCTCCGAACTGTCCGTCACCTTACGCTGGGCCCCACACGAACAATTCTTTCAGAACAAGGCCGGACGTTCGGACATCACCAATAAATATCCGATCATGACTTTCCTGTATGCCAAAGGGATCCATGGCCTGGCCGGGGGGGAATACAATTATGACGCTTTTCACCTGAATATATATAAGCGATTATACCTGGCCCCCTTTGGTTTTTCCGATATTACGGCCGATGCAGGCTTGCTGGCCGGTAACCTTCCTTTTCCCCTGCTGGTCATTCACCCTGCCAACCAATCCTATTTTTATACGCAGAACTCCTATAATCTGATGAATATCGGGGAATTTGTAAGCGACCATTATGCAGCGCTGAATATCGACCATTTCTTCAATGGCTTCTTTTTTAACAAGATACCCGGGTTAAAAAGGTTAAGGCTGAGAGAGGTGATCGCCGCGAAGGTCCTCTACGGAGGATTGCGTGATGAGAACAACCCGGCTATTAACGCCGCCCAGATGAGATTCCCCCTGACCAAAGGACTGACGTCTACCTATGCACTGGGTAGTAAACCCTATGTGGAAACCAGCGTCGGGATCTATAATATTTTTTCGATCATCCGGCTCGACCTGGTCAAAAGATGGACCTATCTGCAGAATCCCAATATCTCCGATATCGGCCTCCGCGTCAGCACGAACTTCAATTTTTAAACATTGCATGATAACGGCAACGGCGGCCTGCAGGCCGCCGTTTAGCAGCGTCATATAATGAGGGGTGCTTAATTAACAATTACGTAACAGCCGGAGCTTATAAAATCCTGTTTATGTAGAAATCTTTGCGCTTAATAAAGCTTAAATTTAGGAGTATATGAAATTCATTTTGCCCGTCCTCTTATTGTTTTCACTATCCGGTCCCCGGGATTCCGGTTTCGACGATCTGCCCATCAATAAGGTGCAGGTCATCGGTTCGCATAATAGTTACAAGCAAGCCATCGATTCGGCCTTGTTCTCCCAATTCAAAGCCAGGAATCCAGTGGCCGCCCTGGGACTGGAATACAGTCATGTTCCTTTGGGGGAGCAGCTGGATCTCGGATTGCGCAACCTGGAAATAGACGTGTATGCCGATGAAAAAGGCGGAAAATATGCCCACCCCAAAGGCCTGGATTGGGAAGCGGCGGCCCATCCTCCCCCTTATGATCCTACAGGAGAGATGAACCAACCCGGCTTTAAGGTTTTCCATGTACAGGACCTGGATTTCAGGAGTAACTGTCCTACTTTCTCCGGATGTCTCCGGCAATTGAAAGCCTGGTCGGATCAGCATAAAGATCATTATCCCATTTATATCACTATGAATGCGAAGGACCAGGAACTCAAATCCCCCGGCTTCAGCATCCCGGAGAAATTTACTTCGGAAGTATTCGATCGCCTGGACAAAGAGATCCTGGACAACCTGGGCCGAAGCTATCTCCTTACGCCCGATGATATAAGAGGGAAATATGCTACTTTGGAAAGCGCGGTGCTGGCGGGTCATTGGCCTACCATGGAGGCAGCAAGGGGAAAGTTCATTTTTATTCTCGATGAAGGCGGCGAGCATCGCGATGCTTATATCCGGAACCACGCTTCTCTGAAGGGCCGGGTCTTGTTCACCGATTCGCCGGCCGGCACTCCCGAGGCTGCCTTTATGATCATCAACGATGCCAGGAAGGATGCGGCCCTGATCCGGGAAAGGGTGCAGAAGGGATATATGGTTCGCACAAGGGCAGACTCCGATACCCGCGAAGCCCGCCAAAACGATAAGTCCGGCTTTGTGGCGGCCTGCAACTCCGGAGCGCAGATCATTACGACCGATTATTATTATAAGAGCACCTTCTTTCCTTCTGATTATACCGTTCAGTTCGAAGGCGGGAAATATATCAGAAAAGATCCAACACCTTAGTTATTATTGGCGGGA
>DASWFF010000080.1:0-73708 GCA_036394375.1 Puia sp. | reverse complement strand
AAAAGGATCAGTCTTGGTCTGAAACAATTAACTCCTCATCCCTGGGATGTACTTCCTGAGAATATTAAAGAAGGTGAAATTGTAAAAGGAAGAGTGGTGAATATTGAAGATTATGGTGCATTCCTTGAAATCCTTCCGGGTGTTGAAGGTCTTGTTCACGTAAGTGAAATTACCTGGGCGAACACGCCGATCAATGCAAAGGAGTTTTTCAAATTAGGTGATGAGCATGCGGCTAAGATCGTGACGCTGGATAAAGATAATCGCAAGATGAGTTTATCTATCAAACAACTCAGCGAAGATCCATGGAGCACTATTGAAACTAAATTCCCGGAAGGAAGCAGGCATACAGGTTTGGTGAAGAACATCACTCCCTATGGTGTGTTTGTTGAATTAGCTCCCGGCATTGGTGGCATGATCCACATCAGCGACCTGAGCTGGCTGAAACGTTTCAATCATCCTTCCGAGTACACGAAGGTTGGACAGCATATCGACGTGATGATCCTGGGAATCGATAAGGACAATCGCAAGCTGCAGCTTGGACACAAACAACTCGAAGAAGATCCTTGGAATGCCCTGGAAGAAACCTTCGCTGTTGGTTCCGTCCATGAAGGCACGGTGATCCGTAAAGATGATAAAGGCGCTATCGTTCAGCTGCCTTACGGACTGGAAGGATTTGCTCCCAACCGTCACCTGAACAAGGAAGATGGTAAGCAGATCACTGCAGATGAAACGGCACAGTTCATGGTGATCGAATTCGATCGCAATGAAAAACGTATCGTGTTATCGCACACCCGTCTGTGGGAACAGGTGAAGACCGACGAGAAGAATGCTCTGCAGAAAGAGCAAAGGGCTGATGCTGACAAGACACGCAAGGCTGTTAAGAATATCCAGAGCAAGGTTGAAAAGCCGACCCTGGGTGATCTGGGAGCTTTAGCCTCTATCAAGGAAAAGCTGAAGCAGGAAGAGAAAGATCAGAGCGGAAGTGGAGAAGCGCCTCAACAGTAAGTAGAATAGACTTCTATAAGCAAGACCCCGGGAGACCGGGGTCTTTTTTTTGACTATATCGCGTCGAGTTGGAACTGGCTAAATTCCAGCAGGGAGTTTAATTTCAGGTCGGCCGCTCCCCATTTGGCCAGGCTGAACTGGTCCGGCGCCGGGATAACGACGCATTTCATGCGGGCGGCTTTGGCGGCGATCAGCCCATTAAAGGAATCTTCAAAGCAGATACATTGCAGAGAACTCACTTCCAGGGCCCGGGCGCAATCCATATACACCTGGGGATGGGGCTTGCCGAAGGGCAGGTGACCAGCGGAGGCAATGGCGTCCAGATAAGAGCGGATGCCCAGTTTCTCCACGACCACGTCCACCAGGGTCAGGGGAGAGGAGGTCGCCAGCCCGATCCGGAAGCCCTTTTCCGAAAAGAAGGAGAAGATATGGTCGATACCGGGCATGGGCTTCGCTTTTTCCCTTATTTTTTGGATCGCCAGCTCCATGATCTTATCTTCCGCTTCCTGGGCGGAGTCCGCATTGATGCGGAAATGATTCCACCAATAGTCTATCCATTCTTTGGTACGGAGACCTGTCGTGAGATGGTATTGCTCCAGGGTCAGGGCCACATTGTATTGTTCCAGGGTTTCAATGCCGGCTTCCTGCCAGAAGGGTTCGGAATCGATCAATAAGCCATCCATGTCGAAAATAACGGTATTCACTTGCATAAGCTTCAAAGTTAAGGAGATGTGTGGATTCTCTCAACAATTCCGTACTTTCGAAGTGGATATTCAAGAACAAAAATCCCGTGCATGAGTTCGTTGAGAGAACGATTAAAGAGTTTTAGTCTTGTCCGGAAAATAGTCTATGCCATAGTAGGCGCAGTCTCCTATCCGGTGCTGACGATTGTGAACCGATTGAAAATAACCGGCACAGAACATCTGCGTAAACTACCGAGGAGCAATGTGCTGTTCGTGAGCAATCACCAGACCTATTTTGCGGATGTGATCACTTTCTTCCATATTTTCAGCGCAGTGAAATGGAGGCAGAAGAATCGTCTGGGTATTCCTTTTTACCTGCTGAACCCATTTACCAATGTGTTCTATGTAGCGGCGGAAGAGACAATGAGAGGGAGTTGGGTGAGCAAATTGTTCAGCCTGGCCGGAGCGTTGCCGGTGAAAAGGACCTGGAAAGAGGATGGTAAGGAGGTAAGACGAGGGTTGGATCCTTCGGATACCCGGAAGGTCACCCGGGCCCTCAGCACTAGCTGGGTGATCACTTTCCCGCAGGGTACTACCAAGCCTTTTGCTCCGGGCAGAAAAGGAACGGCCCTGATCATCAAGCAAAACAAGCCCATCGTGATACCGGTCGTGATCAGCGGCTTCTGGCGGGCGTTTGATAAAAAAGGATTAAGAATCAAAAAGAAAGGGACGATCTTGTCCGTGACATTCAAAGAGCCCATGGACATCGACTATGATGCCCCTCTCGATGAGATCCTGGAGAAGGTGATGGATGCGATCGGGCAGAGCAAAAAGTTCATGATGATGGGCGCTCATCACTGGGGCAAACTGGAAGCTGGTAAGGAACAAGCCTCCGGTAAGGGACAAACGCCCGATGAGGAAGCCTCTTTAGTCCTTCATAAAAAAGGCCTTTAATTCTCCTGCATCTTCCGGCTTCATCTTACCGCCGAGGATCAGTCTCAATTGCCTTCTGCGGAGGGCCCCTTCAAATATCTTTTTTTCTTCTTCTGTTTCGGCGATGAGTTCGGGAACAGGCCTGGGGCGTCGGTTGGGATCGAGGGCTACAAAGGTATAGTAGGCTTCATTGCTTTTGTATTTGTATTGCTGGGTATGGTCTTCGCCCCATACTTTCATGTGTACTTCCATAGAGCTGTTGAAGGCGCGGCTCACTTTCGCCTCGATATGAACGACATTTCCCAGCTTGATCGGGTTCTCAAAGGAGATATTATCTACGGAGGCGGTGACTACGGGTGCGTTGCAATGTTTGCCTGCTGCCAGGGCGGCGGCGATGTCCATCCAGTACATGAGACGGCCTCCCATCAGGTTGCCATATACGTTGGTATCATTGGGTAAGACTAATTCGGTCATGATGATATGCGATTCCTTAGCTGTCTTTGCTTTCATTTGCATCCTTTCGGGTTTGTGCAAATATAGCGGATGTTCCTGAACCCTGCATTAAGATGCAGGAACGGCAGGCTGGCCGAAGCCGCAATGACCTGCAACTGCGGTCAGACGCTGATTTTCTCGCATTGTTCCAGAAAGGACTCGTCTACGTCAGCGCCGATGCCGGGCGTGTCGGGGATTTCGAGGAAATAGCCTTTGTATTGTACGCCGCCGGTGACGGGATCGGTCTTATGTCCCAGGAGGCAGGTATCCATGTCGTAGAAAATGATGTTGTCATGGGCGGTGGCGAAATGGGCGAAGGCGGTGAGAGCTACGCGGCTTTCCAGCATGCCACCCATCATACAGGGGATGTTGGATAACTCACAGGTTTCAACGATTTCCCTGGCTTCGAGGATACCGCCGGACTTGGCGAATTTAATATTGACGTAATCGCAGGCTTCTGCGGCAATCAGTTTGCGGGCATCGTGATGATCGAAGACGCTCTCGTCGGCCATGATCTTCACCGGGACATTTTTCCGCAATTCGGGCAGCCGGTCGTCCTCCCAGTGCCGCATGGGCTGCTCGCAGAACTGGACATTCAAAGGACTCATTGCTGTAAGGGCGTATCGGGCATCCTCGAAATTCCAGCCCTGGTTGGCGTCAATCCTTAGTATAAGTTCGTTGCCTACTGCGTTGCGGATCTGCCGCACTCTCTCTACATCTTCTTTCCCATTCTTGCCCAGCTTGATCTTGATCATGCGGACTCCGTCTTTTTTGAACTGAATGGCTTTTTGGGCCATTTTCTCCGGCGTATCGATGCCGATGGTCAGATCCGTCTCGATCTCCTTTTTTGCTCCTCCCAGGTATCTGTATAATGGCTGGCCGGCTGCTTTTGCCGCCAGGTCGTACAGGGCCATGTCGAAGGCGCTCTTGATGGTTGCATTAAAGGCGGTAAAGGCGTGTAGTTCGCCTATCCGCGTCCCTATGTCCAGCGCCTCTTTCCCTTTCCAGAGAGCCGCGAAGTCCTTCGCCATTTCGAAGCAGGTAGCCTGCGTCTCTCCTACGATCATGGGGAAAGCGGAGCATTCGCCTACCCCGTAGTAGCCGGCATCGGTATGGACCCGGATGAATATATTCTGTGCGTAATGCATGGTTCCGGTAGCGATGGTGAACGGATGCATGGGGATACTGAACTTATAAATATCGGTCTGAAGGATCTTCATTTCGTTGTGTTGATTAATGATGGGCTATTGCCTTTTATAGCCGGGACCGTAAACTGCCCTGCCCGGGGTTGCGCCGGTATGGGCCTCGTCCTTTAGCACTTGCACGCCGTTGACGAAAACATCTGAGACGCCGCTGGCCAGCTGGTGAGGCTTGTCATAGGTGGAATTCGCCCGGACGGTAGCCGGATCGAAGATCACGATATCCGCATAATTGCCGGCCCGAAGTTCGCCTCTTTTTTTCAATTTGAGGCGGGCGGCGGCCAGGCCGCTGAGTTTGTGAATGGCTTCTTCCAGGGAGATCACTTTCTCTTCCCGGACATATTGGCCCAGCAATTTCGCAAAGTTGCCATAAGACCGCGGGTGGGCGCTGCTTTTCAGGAAGACGCCTTCGGGGGCCATGCTGGCGGCATCGGAGCCAAAAGTCATATAGGGCAGACGAACCTCCTTTTTCACGTTGTCTTCGCTCATCAGGAAATAGATGACTTCGACCCGGGAATGATCCAGGATGACGAGGTCGATGATGGTCTCTTCAGGCGACTGGTGGCGTAATTTTGCAATTTCACTCAGCCGTTTGCCGGTCAGGTATTTCAGGGAATCCTGCTTGAACCCTGCGCAGATGATATTGTCCGCCCCGGAGCCCAGGTAGAGGTTTTCCCAGGCGTTGGTGGGGGTGACCATTTCCTTCAGCACTCTTTTCCGGATGGCGGGATCTTTGAGCCTTTCGATCCATTTGTCCAGCCCGCCTTCCTGTACGGAGGGCGGCATGGAGGCGTCGAAGCCGGTGGCCCCGGCGGTATAGGTATACATGCAGGCGGAGATGTCCAATCCTGCTTTACGGGCGCTGTCTATTTTTGCGATCAGGGGATCGAGTTTGGACCAGTTGTTCTTTCCGGCCGCTTTGAGGTGATAGAAGGCCGCGGGCATGCCGGACTCTTTGGAGATATGGATCAGCTCATCGGCGGCTTCCAGGAGCTGGTTGCCTTCGCTGCGGACATGGGAGATATAGAGGCCGCCATAGGGGGCGGCGGTCTTGCACAATTCGATCAGCTCGTCCGTTTTTGCATAGAATCCCGGGGCATAGATGAGGGCCGAGCCGATGCCCATGGCGCCTTCTTCCATGGCTTGTTTGGCTAAGGATTTCATTTTGAGCAGTTCCTCCGGGCTGGGGGGGCGGTTGGCGTCTCCGAGCACGTTCTGGCGGATGGTCGCTGCGCCTACAAAGGAGGCTACATTGGTGGAGACACCCTTCTTCTCCAGGTATTGGAGGTAGTCTTTGAGGGAGGTCCACTGTATTTTATATTTGATATCCCCTTCATTGGCTTCTTCGGTCTTTTTCATCGTATCGGTGAGAGGGCCTTCCGAGCTTCCTTCTCCAAAGACTTCCAGGGTGACGCCCTGGCGGATAGCGCCGAGGGACCGGCCGTCCTGCAGGAGGGAGCTGACGGACCAGCTTTGCATGTCGATGAATCCTGGGCTTACGGCCTTGCCTTTCGCGTCCAGCTCATGGGCGGCCCGGGCTCCAGACAGATCCCCGATGAAGGCGATGGTATCGGCCCGGATGCCTATATCCCCTTTGGAGGAAGGCCCGCCGGTGCCGTCATAGAGGATGCCATTACGGATGATGGTATCGTATTGGGGGGAGGGGTGGCAGGAGCCAAGGAATGCCAGCAGACAGACCGTTGGAAGACGGACCCTTGCCAGGCGAAGATTGTCGTATTTTCTCATGTGAAGTTATTGGTCATGGAAATTAAGGAATCTCCCGTTACCGATCTTACCGTCCCCGATAAAAATTTAGTTCTTACTTTTGCCCGGAAAATAAGGTTTGATAGTATGAATACAGCCCCCGGATCCCTTTCTTTTGACAATACGGAAAACGCTTTCGAGTATAAATCGGACAAGGAGTTAAAAAAAGCCGCTTTTTTATTTTCCAGCATGGGGTATTCATCCCTGGTAAAAATGGGTACCCGGCTGACCCCCTGGATGATCCGTTCGGGATTACCTGTTAAAGGGCTGATCCGGGATACTATTTTTTCCCAGTTTGTAGGAGGGGAGACGCTGGCGCAAACGGCGTCCGTAGCCCGGAAATTGGGAGAATACCATGTCCAGGTGATCCTGGATTATGGGGTGGAAGGGGGAGAAGAAGGGGAGGAAGGTTACGATCATGCCTGCGGGGAGTTCATCCGGGTGATCGAATATGCGGCCACCCAGCCCAATATTCCCCTTATGAGCATAAAAGTGACCGGCATCGCCCGTTTTGGCCTGCTGGAAAAGCTGGATCATTCCATGGGAGAGAGCGGCCCCCTCATGATACGGTATGCAGCGGCGCTGGAATCGCTGACACAGGCCGAGAAGGAGGAATGGCAGCGGGTACATGAGCGGATGCAACGGATCTGCCGGTCGGCGGAGTCGAAGAAAGTAGGGGTTTTGGTGGATGCAGAAGAGACCTGGATACAGGATCCGGTGGATGTGCTGACGATCCTGATGATGGAAGGGTTTAATAAGGGGCAGGTTACGGTATATAATACGATCCAGCTATACCGGCATGACCGGCTGGTCTTTCTGAAGGATTCGTATGAGGCGGCGGTCCAGCGGGACTTTATATTGGGCGCCAAGCTGGTGCGGGGGGCCTATATGGAAAAGGAGCGCAAACGGGCGCTCGCCGAAAAATATGCCTCTCCCATTCAGCCTGATAAGGATGCTACGGACCGGGATTATAATGCCGCCCTGGAATTCAGCATCGATCATCTTGACAGGATCGCCGTGATCGTGGCTTCGCATAATGAGTACAGCAATCTGTATGCGGTGCAGTTGCTGCAGCAGAAGGGGCAGCCCCTGAATCATGCTCATATTCATTTCTCTCAATTATATGGGATGAGTGATAATATTACGTTCAACCTGGCCAAGGCAGGGTGCCCGGTGAGCAAGTATTTGCCTTTTGGCCCTATTAAAGATGTGATACCCTACCTGATGCGGCGTGCGCAGGAGAATAGTTCTATGTCGGGGCAGACGGGGCGGGAGTTGGGGTTGATCAGGAAGGAACTAAAGAGGAGGGGGGGATAAGATTTTATGTGGCTAAATCTAAAAAAATCTTTATTTTCGCTTCTCGTTTTTTTTCGGGCAGTTAGCTCAGTTGGTTAGAGTATTTCCTTGACATGGAAGGGGTCGTTGGTTCGAATCCAATACTGCCCACAAGGCCTCCGGCGAAAGCCGGGGGCTATTTTTTTGCGCAGCGATGAAAGCTTTGCTTTCAATAGCGGAGCAAAATAATAGCCCGATCCCGCGCAACGGGATGGGAGGCCTTGGGTAAGGGCCTTGCAGTAGTCTTTGGATCAGCGGAGCGAAGCGGAGATCATCCAATACTGCCCACGGATGGCGTTGTCTCACCTGGGTTTTCGATAAAACGGCGTATCAAAAGAAATCAAATCATTTTAAAGTATAGTTTGCTGATAGCGAGCTTGAAAATCAAGGGGTTGTTATTATTACCCTAAAATGGTATAAGAAATTTGCTGCACGTGGTTACAAAACTACAGTCGGCTAGTACTAATTCTATATAGAGCGATACACCATTTCACGGCATCTCTTCTACATAACGAACATTGGATTTTTGAAATCGCATTTAACTCTTGCACAGGTTGTTTTAAGGGTCAAGACCATCCGATTACCAGGTAATGGATGGTCTTATTTTCTTTTTTCCAGAGCATAAGCGACGCAAAGAATAGCGGCCTTACCTTAATGCAATTTTAATATCCACATATCATTCAATCCATGATTCGTCAGACCCTTCAAATCGCCATCATTGCTATAGGAATCAGTTGTCAGGGCATATCCCCCGTCTGTTGTATAGACCATGCTTGCCACCGAATTATGAAATTCATTTAAGGCACCGCCAAATGTTTTTTGCCATAAAGTTTTACCGGAAGCGTCCAATTCCACAACCCACAAATCAGTGCCTCCGTGAGAGGGGCCTACATCGCCGTTGTTATTACTGGTTGTACCAGCTGATATACCATACCTGCCATCAGGGGTAACGGTGATAGAAGAGGCTATTTCATCACCTGTGCCGCCCATGGTTCTCGTCCATACCGTGTCTCCTTTCCCGTTTAGTTTTACGATCGACATATCATAACCTCCATGGTTTGCTCCTATATCACCACTATTATTACTTTTGGTAGTACCTGCCAGGACATACTCTCCATCAGGGAGAGCAGCGATGGAATAGGCTAAATCATCCCCAGAACCACCCAGTGTTTTCCCCCACACTTTGTTGCCACTGGCATCCAGTTGCACGATCCACATATCATTAGCTCCCTTGGTGGCTCCCACATCACCGGTATTATTACTCGTAGTATATCCTGCTACGGCATACCCGCCACCAGGGGTAGCAACAATGGATCTGGCTATATCATCACCAGCACCACCCAGCGTTTTCGTCCATGCCGTAGACCCATTCGCGTTCAGCTTTACGATCCACATATCATAACCTCCCTGGGTTGTCCCCAGATCGCCGGTATTATTACTATTTGTGTAACCTGCCACGGCAAACCCGCCATCAGGGGTGGCAATGATGGAAAGAGCTTTTTCATCACCAGCGCCCCCCATTATTTTCGTCCATACCGTGTCGCCATTCCCGTTCAGTTTTACAATCCAAAAATCAGAACTTCCGTGATTTGCTCCCACATCGCCGCTATTATTACTGGTAGTATATCCTGCCGCGACATACCCGCCATCAGCGCTCGCAGCGATGGAATAGGCTAAATCATAAGAAATACCTCCCAGTGATTTCCCCCATACTTTGCCACCATTTGCATCCAGTTTCACGATCCACATATCAGCGGTTCCGTGATTTGCTCCCACATCTCCATTATTATTGCTATAGGTATTCCCGGCAGTAACATATCCTCCATCTGAGGTCCGGATAATAGCATTGGCCCAATCATAACCGGAACCACCAAGAAGCGCTTGCCAGGCAATACTACTGTCTGTTTTTGGGGTAACCGCCGCCGTATTATTATGCTTGCTACATGAGTAAAGAGCCAATATGAGTATACATGGGAGTAAAAATAGCGTTGGTTTCCGGATGAATGTCATTGTTTTCATAGTTGTACTAATTGTTTTCATAATGGTAATAATTGATTTGTTGTAAAAATATAAATGGAAGATGGGTAGTTAGATGGCCATATAGTTGTGGCGTATCCTCCTGATTTTCCAAAAGTGATCACCGTGCCGCTAAGAAGGAGGGGTAAAACAGTTGTAGTGAGGTCCTTTTAACAAAGGATACCATCTGATGTGTTTGCATGGATTATTGAATTTTAGATTTTAAAGGATGGAAACAAGGTAAGCAGGTTTTAACTATGGACAGGCCCTGTTTAGTCAATGGTAGTTAATGAATGTTGTTTTGCCGATACCATTTAGCCAATGACAATCAATGTTTTTGCTGAAGAGCGAATAGGCGAGCCTGGAGTAGAAGCTATTCTTTAATAATTTTCAATACCGGCATTGTCTTATCCCGGGGACGTAAAAAGAAAATACCACCGGCGACGCGGGAAATATCCCAATCATATGTATTGGCGCCTTGCACCAGGTGTACTTCTTTGGCAGAAACAATCTTTCCCGATATATCGATCAGGTCGAAATGAACGTCTTCTTCCCGGACGGCATTAATGATTATTGTAAATCTATCTTTTGCGGGGTTCGGAAAAGCAGTGTACGTAAATCCGATATTATTCATAACCGTTACGATGGGGGAATAAGTGAAATGGCCATCTATATCCACCTGCTTAAGCCGGTAATAGGTGTATCCGACGAACGGATGCACGTCCATATATTGATAGGTCTGGCGAACATCACTGTTGCCATAGCTTTTTATACTGGCAAGAGCAGTGAAATCGACTCCTTTGGGAGAGCGTTCCAGGTCAAAATGATCATTATTATATTCATTGGCCGTGGCCCAGCTTAACAGGGTCTCTCCGTTCTTCAATGTCCCGGTGAAATACAATAATTGAATAGGCAAGGGGTTGTTTATATTGCTTGCAAGGGTCATCCTGTTAAACCCGGCGATTGCATTTTTCAATACCCAATCATTGGTATTATCTGTCTGGTCCTGACCAAGATAAGTCCAGTTGGCCCCTCCGTTGGCACTTGCCCATTGGGTTAATTCGGGTTTATTCCTTCCTGCCAGCTCATTGTCAAAATAATAAAATTTGAGCGTGGCGTTCAAGGCGCTATTGTTAGCAGGGGTAATGTCAAAATACCGGTAGATGCTCAATCCTCCGCCTGAACTGGTCTGCTGAACATGGCCTCTTTTAATAAGGGTGGAACCCAAGTTAGCAGTGCTTGTAATTTCCACGCCGATATTTCCGGGGTTAGCAGCAGCGGGTGCATTCAGGGATGCTGTTTTATTAATAGTACCCCCTGTTGTACCGGTGATCCTTGCATTGTTGTTTTCCCCCACTATCGTTCCTCCGCCGCTACCCAGGTCGACTGTATAATTGTTCAATTGCAGGTTGCCGGACTGCATGGTAAGGTTACCGTTGATAGAGATATTGTTGTTCAATAAGACACCATTCGAGGATTTATTGATCGTTATATTATTGAAGACCGTTGAACTGCTGCCTCCGATGAATGAATTGGCCGTTGCAGTAGTCCCGCTGAACAGGATCGTGCTGTTACCCGCTGATAAGTTACCGTTGTTCGTCAGCCCCGCATCCTGGAGGGTAAGCAGAGCGGAGCCGTTCATCACGAGGCTTGCCCCGGGAGTAATAGTGATCCCCTGTGCCCATGTGCCGAGCGGCAACAGGGCAGCTATAAAATATTTAATCATTATTGTCTTTTAGCAATTCCAGTCAAATCTATCCCGCATTGGATCAAAATAAACGTTCAATTACCTGCCGGGGTAAATCGTTGAGTAAACAGCAGTTCTGAATGAGTAATCTACATAAGGAGCGGATTGTATATCTTTTGCTACTGGTAACTGCTAGTCCATTCCTGCGGGTTACCATCCGTTTTGCCCCTCTGACTAATTGTGCTTTTGCTCCTTACTCAAAGTTTTCCATTTTGGGCGCTATAATCAATGCCTTACTCATTAACATTCGCTAAATGAAAAAGATAATAGCCCTGACCGCGGTGTTGTTTCTCCTGTTGTCCAAAGAAGAGATCAAGGCTCAGAATATAGGTATCGGCACCCCTAGTCCGCAACAGAAATTACATATTGCCGGGGGCCTGCGGGTGGACACTTTAGCCAATGGCACCGATAGCGGCCTCTTACGCCACAATACCCTGGGTACGGTCTATACGTTGAAATTCACAGGGGACAGCACGCAAATGTTGAGAGGCAACGGAACCTTCGGCACACTGTCCGGAGCAGGTTGGACAATAAAAGGTAATGCCGGCACCAATCCCGCCAGCAATTTTATAGGCACCCTGGATAATAATCCCTTGCAGTTCCGTATCAACAACCAGTTTGCCGGGGAGCTGGATTCGGTAAGCGGCAGCAGTCTCTTTGGCTATGGAGCGGGTAAGAATATTACGATAGGGATAGCGAATACGTCCAACGGATACCAGGCGTTATACGCGAACACAACGGGGAATTATAATACGGTAAGCGGATATCAGGCGTTATATGCCAACACAACCGGACAACAGAATACGGCCTTTGGCCTCCAGGCATTGTTTACCAACACAACCGGTACGAATAATATCGCCATTGGCCCTGATGCCTTATTTGGGAATACAACAGGCGGCTTAAATACCGCAGTTGGCGGTGAGGCTTTAAACTCGAACACTGCAGGCAGTTATAACACCGCAATAGGGACCGGCGCCTCGTATGGAAATACTACGGGCAATAACAATACGGCCGAAGGGTATAGCGCACTGGGTTCCAATACCACCGGGTACAGTAATGTTGCCATAGGCATCCAGGCCTTGTTTAAAAATACAGACGGGTCTAACTCCGTTGCCGTGGGCGATTCGGCCTTGTTCAACCAGTCCAGTGGGGCGCTTTATAATACCGCTCTTGGGTCAAAAGCTTTATTTTCCAACACCACGGGCTTAGGCAATACTGCCACCGGGCTAAAATCTCTCTATAGCAATACCACCGGGGCTCACAACATGGCTAACGGAGTAAATACGCTTTTTTTTAACACAACCGGGAATTACAACGTTGCGTGTGGATTTGAGGCAATGTTTTTCAACACCACGGGGAGTAACAATACTGTAACAGGAATTGAGGCGCTTTTTTCGAACAGTTCAGGAAATAACAATACGGGCAACGGGTATAGTGCGCTATTCTCCAATACCAGCGGTAGCGACAATGTGGCGATGGGCTATAATGCCTTGTATAAGAACACAATAGGAACACAGCATGTTGCCATCGGAGAGTCGGCTTTATTTAACACCAATGCTACTTATCCCAATACCGCGGTAGGTTATACTGCCGGCACCAATCTCACTACCGGGTATGCCAATACAATTATAGGCTCTTATGCCTTATCCACTGCTTCCACAGGCATCAATAATACTGCCGTTGGCAATGCTGCACTTAATACGGTCACTACCGGCAGCGACAATACCGCTATAGGGAATGGGGCGGATGTATCGGCAGCCACCCTTAACAATGCCACGGCCATCGGGTCGGGCGCCGTAGTCAATGCCTCCAACAAAGTGCGCATCGGCAACAGCAGCGTGACTGTCATCGAGGGGGCGGTGCTGCCTACTACTCCTTCCGACGGGCGGTACAAATTCAATATCCGGGAAGATGTAAAAGGATTGGACTTTATTCTCCGGTTGCGCCCTGTCTCTTACCAGTTCGATGTAAAGCGGTTTGACAACCAATTCAGCCCAACGAGCAGTCCTGTCAGGGGCGGGAACGAAGGCGATACAAGGAGTAATTATGCGGTGCAGGCTTCCTATAACGAAGCGATGGCCTTCCGTCGTACCGGCTTTATAGCGCAGGAGGTGGAGAAAGCGGCCGGCGAAAGCGGGTACGATTTCACCGGTATCGTAAGGCCCCAAAGCCAAGATGGACATTATAGCCTGAGTTATGAATCTTTTGTTATGCCACTGGTAAAGTCGGTGCAGGAGCAGCAAAAAATCATTGAGCAGCAAAACAAACAAATAGAAGAACAAAATAAAAAAATTGATTGGCTGATAAAAGAGATAGAAGCCATCAAAGCAAAACAACAATAAATCTGTACAAATTCCCAACCGTTCGACATGAAAAAACTATTATCCCTTCTCCTTTTTCCGATCCTGCTGACCACCGGTAAACTCAATGCTCAAAACATCGGTATCGGCACCCCCACGCCCCAGCAGAAATTACATATTGCCGGGGGACTGCGGGTGGACACTTTAGCCAATGGCACCGACAGCGGATTATTGCGGCACAATACCCTGGGTACGGTCTATACATTGAAATTCACGGGGGACAGCACCCAAATGCTAAGAGGCAATGGGACCTTTGGCATGCTGTCCTTAACGGGATGGGCTACAAAAGGGAATGCCGGCACCAATCCTGCCAGCAATTTTATCGGTACCCTGGATAATAATCCCCTACAATTTCGTATCAATAACCAGTTTGCCGGGCAGATGGATTCGGTAAGCGGCAGCAGTCTCTTTGGCTATGGGGCGGGCAAGAATATTTCAACAGGAATTTATAATACAGCTGACGGATTCAAGGCATTGAATGCCAACACAACAGGGGGCCAGAATACGGCCCTTGGCGTCCAGGCATTATATTCCAATACAACCGGCGCTAACAATACCGCTGTAGGCCTGAATTCTTTGATTCAAAACACCACAGGCGGCGTAAATACCGCCGTTGGCGTTCAGGCTTTAAACTGGAACACTACAGGTAATGATAATACAGGAATAGGGGTCGGCGCCTTGTATGGAAATACTACGGGGAATAGCAATACGGCAACAGGATATCATACACTCACCAATAACACTACCGGGTACAGCAATGTTGCAATAGGCGCCGGGGCGCTACATAGTAATACGGATGGTTATAACTCCGTTGCCGTGGGCGACTCGGCCTTGTTCAATCAGGTCAGTGGGGGAATTTATAATACCGCTCTTGGGTCAAAAGCCTTATTTTCCAATACCAACGGTATTTATAACACGGCTAGCGGATACCAGGCAATGTATTCCAACACGACAGGGATTGATAATACGGCCTTTGGCGTCAATGGATTACAAAACAACACAACCGGGAATTATAACACCGCTGTCGGCTTAAATTCTTTAATTGCGAACACCACAGGCAGTATAAATACCGCCGTTGGCGTTCAGGCTTTAAACTTTAACACTACAGGTAATAATAATACAGGAATAGGGGTCGGTGCCTTGTATATAAATACTACGGGAAATAGCAATACGGCAGGAGGATATCATGCACTCCACCTAAACACCACCGGGTACAGCAATGTCGCAATAGGCGCCAGGGCGCTATATAGTAATACGGATGGTCATAACTCCGTTGCCGTGGGTGATTCGGCCTTGTTCAACCAGGTCAGTGGGGGAATTTATAATACCGCTCTTGGGTCAAAAGCTTTATTTTCAAACACCACCGGCTTTTCCAATACGGCCACCGGGCAACAATCTCTCGCTAACAATAGCACCGGGTCTTATAACACGGCCAACGGACATTTCTCGCTTTCTAATAATACAACGGGAACCAGTAATACAGGTATGGGGTATAGCTCGCTTTCTTCTAACACAACCGGGAGCAACAACCTCGCCAGCGGAGCTGGTGCGCTGGCGTTCAATGCTGCCGGGAATAACAATACGGCAGCAGGATCCATAGCACTCGCCGGCAATACCAGCGGTAGCGACAATGTGGCGATGGGCTATGCTGCCTTGAATGCGAATACAACAGGATCACAGCATGTTGCCATCGGAGAGTCGGCTTTATTTAACACCAATGCTACTTATCCCAATACCGCGGTAGGTTATACTGCCGGCACCAATCTCACTACCGGGTATGCCAATACGGTCATAGGCTCTTATGCCTTATCCACTGCTTCCACAGGCATCAATAATACCGCCGTTGGCAATGCTGCACTTAATACAGTCACTACCGGCAGCAATAATACCGCTATAGGGAACGGAGCGGATGTATCGGCAGGCACGCTTAGCAATGCCACCGCCATCGGAGCGGGCGCCATAGTCAATGCCTCCAACAAGGTCCGTATCGGCAACAGCAGCGTGACTGTCATCGAGGGAGCGGTGCTGCCTACTACTCCTTCCGACGGGCGGTACAAGTTCAATATCCGGGAAGATGTAAAAGGATTGGACTTTATTCTCCGGTTGCGCCCTGTCTCTTACCAGTTCGATGTAAAGCGGTTTGACAACCAATTCAGCCCAACCGACAGTCCGGTCAGGGGCGGGAACGAAGGCGATACAAGGAGTAATTATGCGGTGCAGGCTTCCTATAACGAAGCGATGGCCTTCCGTCGTACCGGCTTTATAGCGCAGGAGGTGGAGAAAGCGGCCAGCGAAAGCGGGTATGATTTCACCGGTATCGTAAAGCCCCAAAGCCAAGATGGACATTATAGCCTGAGTTATGAATCTTTTGTCATGCCACTGGTAAAGTCGGTGCAGGAGCAGCAAAAAATCATTGAAGAGCAAAATAAAAAGATGGAGCAACAGCAAAGCCGGATCGACCTACAGCAAAGCCAGATGAATCAACTGCAAGGCCAGATGAATCAACAGCAAGGCCGGATGGAGCAACTGATGAGGCAGATCGAAGAATTACAGAAACGGGTAGCATTAAAAAGTGAAATACTCAGGAAAAAAGGATAAAAACACCTATCTTCCGCATAGAAATTCATATAGCTGAAAATATTTATAGCCCATATCGCAAAACCCCTGCTTTGGGCTTCTATCTGGCTATCCGTCCTATGCAAGGATGCCGCTGCGCAAAATAAAAACTACATTTTCCGGCATCTGACAACGGAAAACGGCCTGACCTGTGATTTTGTCAGATATATGTACCAGGACGGGCAGGGCTATATATGGATTGCAACCAACAATGGTTTACAGCGCTATGACGGATGCCGCTTTCTTACTTATCATGCGGATATACACAATCCTGAGGCCTTGCAAACAGACTGGATAAGCACCGTTTTTGAGGACAGTCATCATCGTTTGTGGATTGGCTCCGATATAGAAGCTCCCTATCTGTTCGACCGTGTTACGGGCAAGTTCTTCAACTATAATACACATTGCCGTGATAAAGACAATTTAATACCAGGTGTTTGGGGGTTTTTAGAGGATGGCAGCGGGGATATCTGGATAAGCTCGAAAAATGGTCTTTTCAAACTCAATAAAACTACCAATCAGTTTGAAAATTACAATACCCGGTTGGGCATAGCCGGAAAAGTAAAGTCTGCCGGCTCGTTCGCCACTGACAGGCAGGGCAATATCTGGTTCAATACGACAGACGGGCTAAAGTATTACGATTTGCAGGAGAAAAAAATAGTTGATAAACGGAACAACCCGGCTAAGCTTGAAATATTCAATATCAAGCCGACTATCGACGATATCCTATTTGACGCCAATAATAATGCCTGGCTGAGGACTTCTTCCCCCAGCCTGTTATACAAGTTTGATCTGTCAGCCAATAAACTGAGGGTATACGATTTTAATAAGAAAAAGAGAAATTCGACTGCATCCTTGCCGAATGGAACGGTAGATATTATCAGTAAAGATACGAAGGGCAATATCGTTGTTAGCCTGGGTGGAACCGGCCTGGCTATTTATCACCCTGTAAAAGACACCTTCTCCATTATACATATAGACAATAAAGACCCTTATGGGCTTTACAGCAACCCTGAATCTTTCTGGGGCGTCCGTGTGTTGATTGACAGGGAAGACAATGTCTGGGCAGGGGCAGATAAGGGCATCAATATTTTTAATCCCAGCAGGCAATATTTTTCTTATTATGATTCCCGTAACAGCCATTCAGACCTCACTGTTTTTCCTTCCTGCAGTGCCAGCGGTTTTTTGCAGACCAGAGATGGCGACGTATATGTTTCCTATTACAATGGCGATGGAGGAATCCTGCGCCTGGATAGCAATCTGCAGTTTAAAAAACATTACCTCCTCAGCGTGAATGGCCATATAAAGAATTTAAAAAACCAACTATGGGACCTGTTCCGCGATGATGACGGCATCATATGGGCGCCCAACCAGGACGGAACCATCTTAAAATTGGATACCCGTACAGGCAGGCTAAAGGACACGGCGGCCCCGGATCTGTCAGGCAATATCAATACTATAAAAAGGGATAAGAATGGGGATATATGGATCGGGCACTGGTCTAAAGGATTGATCAGGATCGATCACAAGACTCATCTGAGCCGGTGTTATACCCATCTCCCCGACGACCTTTCGTCCCCGGTGAGGAATATCTTATCTATTTATATTGACGGAGATAGTATTATATGGGCGGGGACCAATCAGCAGGGCCTGCTTCAGTTCGATATAGGAAAAAAAGAATTCACGGAGGTTTATGTTTCTAATGGAAAAAACGATCAAACCATCAGCAGTAATATTATTAAAAATATAATTCCCTATAACAGGGACACTTTATTGATAGCCACGGCTGCCGGCATTAATATTTTTGACAAGAACAAAAGAACATTCAGCGTTATCTCGGCTAAAGATGGCCTGCCCAATAACTTTGTGCAAACAATAGCATTGGATAAACACAACTATCTGTGGGCCGGCTGCGTGGGCGGATTTTGTAAGATAGATATAGCCACCCGTACCGTCACTAATTATGATTTCAATGATGGTATCTTAAATGCATTATTTGAAGATTGCCCTATTTTTTGTCTCCGGAACGGGAATTTCCTGGTAGCCGACACCAAAGGATTCGTAGTCTTCAACCCGGACAGCGTAAGAGAAAAAATGCCGCCGCCGGGTATTACCATTACAGGCTTCCGGGTATTCGACAAGTATGTAAAAATAGATACTCTTACAGATCCCCGGAAATCATTCGATCTTTCTTATACCGATAACAATATCAGCATAGAATTTTCCTGCCTTCAATTTTCAACACCCGGCAAGATCAGGTATTATTATCAAATGGAAGGAGTGGACAAAGATTGGGTGCTCGCAGGCAAGGATCAAACGGCGCGTTATAATCAATTGCGAAGCGGTCATTACCTTTTCAAAATAAGAGGTACAGACAGAAATGGTGTTGCCGCCGAAGGGATCACCCTGCTGCTCATATACATTGTTCCTCCGTTCTGGAATACATGGTGGTTTTATTCCTGTATCATCATATTAGCTGCCGGAGCCATTTTTTTCGCTGCAAGGTCGATCCATGACCGCAGGAAAGAAAAGGAATTACTGCATTTGAATTACGAAAAAAAGATAGCCGTTGTAGAAATGAATACGCTCAGAGCGCAAATGAACCCGCATTTTATTTTTAACAGCCTTAATTCGATCAATACCTTCATTTTAAAGAACGACCAGGAAAATGCCACCGATTACCTGAGCAAATTTTCCCAACTGGTGAGGCTGATACTGGATAATTCGAGGACTGAATGGGTATTACTGGAAAATGAGTTAAAGGCTCTGAAGCTATATGTCGAACTGGAAACCCTCCGCTTTGATAAGGCTTTTACTTACACCATCTGCATTGACCCGGATGTCCTTAGTTCCCAGGTAGTAGTACCGCCTTTGATCATTCAGCCCTATGTGGAAAATGCCATATGGCATGGCTTATTGCACCGGAAAAGACCTGGCGGTAAAATTGCCATCGATATATGGAAAGAAAATAATGAATTGAAGGTGCAGATAACGGATAATGGCGTGGGCAGAGTGGAGGCGGCGAAACTGGAGAGCAAAAAAAACATCCGGCACAAGTCACATGGCATGAAGATCACTGCCGAAAGACTGGCCATCGTAAATGAAGTATATAAGATGAACGCTGCCATAACGGTGACGGATTTCCCTGATACCGCAACGCGGGTATCGGGCACAAAAGTATTATTAAGCATTCAATACAAAACACATGCAGGCATTAATCATTGATGACGAGAAGCATTGCAGGGAAGGCTTGTCCATCATGTTGTCAAAATACTGTCCCGAGGTAGAGGTGTTGGCACAATGCCCGGGCACAAAAGCGGCGTTACAGGCCATCGGGAAATTTCACCCTGACCTGATCTTCCTGGATATTGAAATGCCCGGCATGAATGGTTTTGAAATGTTGGAAAACTGCAGGGAATATGATTTTGAAGTTATTTTCACGACTGCCTATAATGAATATGCTATCCAGGCTATCCGGCACAGCGCATTAGATTACCTGTTGAAACCCGTGAATAAGAATGAATTGATACTGGCTGTAGCCAGGGCGAAGGAAACCAGGCAAGCAACAGCACCGGCAAGAATAACGCAATTGCTGGAATTAATAGAGAACAGTAAGTCTTCGGAAAGAATTGCACTACCCACGATTGACGGGCTTATAATAGTTGATATAAAGGACATCCTTTATTGTGAATCGGAAAATAACTATACGCGTTTTCATCTTATTAATGAGAAAACCCTTTTTGTATCAAAAACGCTAAAAAAGGTCGAAGCGCTTTTAATGAACGATAAAGATTTCTTTCGCATTCATCATAGTTTTGTAATAAATCTGAGGTACATACAACGTTATTTTAAGGGTGACGGAGGTGAAATAAGTCTAAGCAACGGGAAAAACCTTCCCGTATCCAGGACCAAAAAGCGGGAGTTCCTGGACAGGCTGGAGAAATTATAAATAAGAAGATGAAAAGAAGTAGGGGTTATTACTATTTTTTCCTGGATAACCGATTGAATAGAATAATTACTTTGGCGTTTCGTATTTGATTTTCCTCTTCGATTTGAGAAGGGTTCAAAAAGCCTTTGTTTAATTCCCTGAACCGGTCATCGAGGCTCTTGCTATTGGCCAATAGCTTGCTCAAAGAATCCAGCACCGCGTCATTCTGCGCAATGGTGAAGCCCGCCTCATTGACCTGCTTTTCAATAGCCTGATAACGAAGATAATAGTCACGGATATCCGCCATCAATTTAAAATGCTCGTATTCCTGCTCATTTTTTGCCGGTTGGAGGGAGTAGAGCATTTTAACGGCCATGCGGTTGCTATCCAATAACTGCTGCACGCTTATGGGAGATGGAGAGATGACCTTTCCTTGTTTGATCTCATAGGGCGCCGTTTTCAGAGCCATCCAGAAAATGCCGGATTGTTGTTTGTCAAAACCAAAATGATCCTTACAATACCTTGGGATAAAATCTTCGATATTCAGGGGCTGCCTGGATTTCAAGGCTTCCAGGTAAGCATCCACGAGAATGTTGAAACCCGAAAGGGGATATACGTGACGAATCTTATATAGGTCGGTAATATCCGCCTCTGATTCAAATACTCTCGATTCGGTTCCCGATGTAGACCAGGAGGTCATCACCATGCCCTTATAACCTAATTTGGCCGAGACGGGGATGAAATCCCTGATATTTTTAAAATGTTTTTCCCACTGCGTCAGATTATAATTATCCGGGCTCGATCGTATGGAAGGGGCGCCCCAGATCTCGAAGCCGCTCTCCATTAATTTTTCGTGGTTGCCAAAATGGTTCATATCCCAGCCATAGTTCCAATCGACAAATACGGTGCCCTTCGGGAGGGACTTGATGGCTTCAGGGTATTTCAAGGCGATATCGGCCCAGAGAACAGGCTTCTTACCCAACTTCATAACAATATTGCACAGCATCTTGATATAATCCGTATACAATTTTGATTTTCCTTCTTTCTCCGCCTTTAGCCGGCACTTGTCATCATGTCCAAGCAGGTAGGTCTCATCTCCTCCGATATGAATGTATTGCGAGGTATGCGTGGAAATCAATTCCGTGTACAATTCGGTGAACAGGATGCTATCGCCTGCCGTTTCCAGCGGACAGACCTGCGAATAATCTTTTTGATCTTCCCGCAGGCTTTTATATCGCTGATGACGCAGAATATATTCGACATGGCCAAAGCTCTGCTGTAAGGGGATGACATCGATGCCCAGGCTGGTGCAATATTTTATAAAAGACACGACTTCTTCTTTTGTATAGGCATACCGGTTAGGGATCAGCGGGTTTTTTTCAAAAGGGTAAGTGCCTTCCCATTCCATGACGAGGGTATTGATACCGGATTTTCCCAGCTTGGAAGCAAAATCTTTCAGTGCCTCCATCGTCATTACCTGGACCCGCAGATCCAGGTGAAAGCCCCTGACCGGAAAAGTACTTTCTTCTGATGCAGACTGTGCCCATGCACTATGAACGGCGAGTAAGAGCAATAAAGCCGGGAACCATTTTTTCATGAGTGTATATTTAAGTATAAAAATTTATTGCAGCTTCCTGCGAACCGGAAGGGTGAGGCGCGGCAGCCAGCTTCTCAATTTATGGCCATAGAAAGCATAAAATGCCAGATACAGATAGCAGGGGAAGAGTACCCAATAAGCTCTCCTGACATCCAACAAATCCGCAAAATGGCCATAGAGCAGCGGCAGGATAGCGCTGCCGCACAATCCCATGATCATAATCGACGCACCCAGCTTGGTAAACCGGCCCAGGTCATTTAGCGCCAGGGGCCATATCCCGGTCCATACCAGGGAATTGGCTAATCCTAATAATACCACGAACCATATCGAGATATCCGCTGCATGGCCCAGTAGGGTCGTATTCCCATGTGCAAAAATGATCAGCAGGGTAAATACGATCCCCAGCAGGGTACAGATCCTGAACAAGTTGACCTGGGATAGGTATTTGGGAATAAGGACAATGCCCAGCATATAACCCGTGATGGTCGCAAACAAGGTATAGGAAGGGAAGATCTTAGCTTCCATTAAAGGGATGTGCATGGAATTAGCATATCCGATGATCGTATCGATAGCGATCACCTGCGTGCCGACATGCAGGAAAATGGCGAATGCTCCCAGGATCAGGTGTGGAAACTGGAAAATATTTTTTTTACGGGAATTTGCGGTGGCGATTTCCGGGCTTTCCCGCTCGGTGTCGATTTCGGGCAAGGGGGAATAACGGATGAAAGCGCCTAACCCGATCAGCACCAGGCCGATAAACGTATAGGGTAGGATCACCCTTCTGATCAATTCATTTAAGGCGGCATTCTTTTGTACCGCATCCATTAGCGGTAGATGCTTAAATAAGTCGCTATCCGTAACTTTCAGGACTACGGAAGCAAATAGGATCGGCGCCAATATTCCCGCCCCTTTATTACAGATGCCCATGATACTGATCCGTTGTGCCGCCTTGTCCTTTGCGCCGAGAATGGTGATATAGGGATTGGCGGCCGACTGAAGCACCGCCAGTCCGGAGCCGATCGTAAACAGCCCCAGTAAAAAGACCTCGTACGTCCGGGTCAGGGCCGCCGGTATGAAGATAAAAGCTCCAACGGCCATTATCCACAAGCCCAGCATGATTCCTTTTTTGAAACCTACCGCTTTGAGCAAAAAGGAGGAAGGGACCGACATGACGAAATAAGAGATGTAGAAAGCGAAGGCGACTAAATAAGATTGAAAATTGGAGAGTTCGCAGGCTATTTTAAAGTAAGGGATCAAAATCGAATTAACCCAGGTGACAAATCCGAAGATGAAGAACAGCGTTCCGATGATAAGCATGGATACAAGGGTTTCCCTTTCGCTTAGGGACCCTGCTTGTAGCGCTACCGCCGGCTTCTTTATTTTTATGGACATGGTGAAAATTATTTATTCTCTCTTAGTTTGGCCTGTTCTGTTGCTCCGGTAACGTACACGAATATAAAAACATTTTCCTATTACTGAATTAAATTGCCGGATTTATTTTAGGGTTAGGTGGATCACCCTGCCGCGGAATAATATAATTAATGTATGGGCATGATCGCTTTAAACTGTCTGTGAGCAGGGCTTCTTACGGATTATGCGCAATAGGGGTCGCAAGGGATCGGGGCTTTTAGAAAAATAAATTTCCTTTGAAACCTGTTTTAAAATTTCTTCAAAAATGTCCGATAAATATTTTTTTGTAACTTTTAATAATTATATTTGGGTACGTACCCGTAAGTGCATCGACGCTAAAAATTCACCGGCATCCCGCTGGTTCAGCCAAAATTTCTTCATAAAACTGTAAGTATCATGAGAGAGACCTACGATCGTCGCAAATTTATCAGAACTTCCGCCCTGGCAGGCATGGGGCTTGGCATTGCGGGCAGCCTGTCCCCTTTACCTGGAAAAGCGGCCACTGCGAGGGGGAAGCGGATCGGGATCATTGGATTGGACACCTCCCATAGCATGGAGCTTACGAAGGAGCTGAATGGGGAGAATGCTTCGTCGGAGTTCATGGGATACAAGGTTGTAGCGGCTTATCCCCGCGGCAGCCAGGATATTGAATCCTCGGTCAAACGTATTCCCGGTTATACGGAAGAAGTAAAGAAATTAGGTGTTGAGATCGTGGACGATGTTCCGTCCCTGCTGGCGAAAGTGGATGTGGTATTACTGGAAACGAATGATGGGCGGTTGCATCTGGAGCAGGCCCTGCAGGTATTAAAAGCGGGCAAAATCTTATTTATAGACAAGCCCCTTGCTGCCTCGCTGGCAGATGTGTTCACCATTTTCGAAGCGGCCAAACATTATAATGTCCCCATTTTTTCCGCATCCTCCCTACGATATATTTCCGGTGTTCAGGAGATCGCCAATGGAAATATCGGGAAAGTACTGGGCGCTGATGCGTTTAGCCCGGCTAACCTGGAAAAAACGCATCCTGATCTTTTCTGGTATGGCGTTCACGGGGTAGAGATTCTGTATACCGTCATGGGCACCGGCTGCAAGGAATTGAAACGGGTGTCCACCGGGGACACGGATTTTGTGGTTGGCACCTGGGGTGACAATCGTTTAGGGACTTTCCGTGGGACCCGTACCGGCCTTCATACCTATGGGGGAACCGTTTTCGGCGAGAAGGGCAATGCTGTTCTGGGTCCTTTCCAAGGATACAAGCCTTTATTCCTGGAGATCATTCATTTTTTTGAAACAGGGAAATCGCCGGTGAATGCGGAAGTGACGCAGGAGATCTATGTTTTCATGGAGGCTGCCGATGAAAGTAAACGCAGGAACGGGCAATCTGTCAACCTGGATGAGATCCGGGTAAAGGCCAAAAAAGAAGCGGATGATAAAATAAAAGAACTGATAAAATAAGCATATGAAAGATTCAAGAAGAAAATTTCTGAAAACAGCGATGGCGGCCTCTGCTGCCACCACCTTTGGGGGGATCTTGCCCGGGTTTAGCGCTAAAAGCTATGCGAGTATCCTGGGCGCCAATGACCGCATTAAAGTGGGGATCATGGGCGTTCATGCCCGTGGACTGGCGCTGGCTCAAAATTATGCGGCGCAGAAAAACTGCGAGCTCATTTATGTCTGCGATGTGGACAAGCAATCCATGGATAAGTGTATCGGCGTGGTGGAGAAGATACAAAACAGCCGTCCCAAAGCGGCTCCGGATTTCCGGAAGGCGCTGGAGGATAAATCGCTGGAGGCGATGGTGATCGCCACGCCCGACCACTGGCATGCCCCTGCCGCTATCCTGGCCTGCAAGGCGGGTAAGCATGTGTATGTAGAGAAACCCTGCTCGCATAATCCGCATGAGGGCGAACTGCTGGTGGCCGCCTCCCGGAAATATGACCGGAAAGTACAAATGGGTTCTCAGCGCCGGTCCTGGCCGAACCTGATCGCCGCCATTAAAGAACTGAAGAACGGCGTCATCGGCCGTCCTTATTTTGCGAAAGGGTGGTATACCAACAACCGTCCTTCCATAGGAATTGGCAAAACAACAGAGCCGCCTTCCTGGCTGAATTATGACCTCTGGCAGGGGCCGGCGCCGCGTGAGCCCTACAGGGATAATATCCTTCATTATAACTGGCATTGGTTCTGGAATTGGGGTACGGGGGAAGCGTTGAATAACGGCACCCATATGGTGGACCTGATGCGCTGGGGATTGGGTGTTGACTATCCTCTCAGTGTCCGTTCCGGAGGAGGCCGCTATCACTATAAGGACGACTGGCAAACTCCGGATACGCAGGTGATCAGCTGGGAGTTCCCGAATAATACCTTTATGGAATGGGAAGGACGGAGCTGTAACGGGCGTTATGTGGAAGGATCGAGCGTAGGCTGTACCTTTTATGGAGAAACAGGAAGCCTGGAGATGGAAGTTGCCGGCGGAAATTCCTATAGAATATATGACCTGAAGAACAAGCTGCTAAAAGAGGTGAAAAATGATGTCAGGGTGGATGCAAGTAATCCGGTGGATCCTTCCCAGGCATTGGATGCCCTCCATATACAAAACTTCTTTGACGGTATCCGTAAAGGAACTCCGCTGAACGCCGAGATATTAATGGGCTATCAAAGTACCTTGCTTTGCCAGTTGGGTAATATTGCGCATCGCATGGGGAATATTTCTCTTCAGACAGATGTTGCCAACGGGCATATTATCAATAATGAAGCTGCCGCGAAATACTGGAAGAGGGAGTATGCGCCCGGCTGGGAACCGACGATATAAAAACAGAACCAAATGAATGTCCGACTGAAAATAATTAACGGGCGTATTCTGACACCACAGCGCATTATCCCACAGGGAACCATCGTAGTGGAGGGGGATCAGATCGTTGAAGTAAGGGAAGGCGATGTAGACGTCCCGGATGCGCTTGAAATAGATGCGCAGGGAAAATATGTGTCGCCGGGGTTCATCGATCTTCATGTGCATGGCGGAGGCGGGTGTGATTTTATGGATGGCAGCGAGTCCGCCTTTTTGACGATAGCGGAAATGCATGCCCGGTACGGCACCACCAGCATGGTACCCACCACGCTTAGCAGCGATAAGGCTGGCATCCTGCAAACCTTGTCTGTGTATGAGTCGGCGAACCGGAATAATACCCGGGGTGCTCAATTCCTCGGCATGCACCTGGAGGGGCCTTATTTTGCGATGAACCAGCGCGGGGCCCAGGACCCGCGTTATATCCGGGATCCCGATCCGCAGGAGTATGAGGATATCATCCGTCAATCTCCGGTGATCAAACGCTGGAGTGCGGCCCCGGAGCTAAAAGGCGCCATGGAGTTTGGCCGGTATCTGCGGTCCAAAGGCATTCTGGCAGCGGTAGCGCATACGGACGCTATCTATGAGGAAGTCCTGGAGGCCTTTGAAAACGGCTATTCTCTCATTACCCATCTTTATTCCGGCATGTCAGGCGTTACCCGGCGGAATGCCTTTCGTTACGCCGGTGTGATCGAGAGCGCCTATATCATCGATGAAATGAGTGTGGAGGTCATCGCGGACGGTATCCATTTGCCTGCTCCTTTGTTAAAACTGGTATACAAAATAAAAGGCCCCGATAAAATTGCCCTGATCACAGACGCCATGCGGGCAGCGGGAATGCCGCCCGGTGAAAGTATCCTGGGCAGCCTGGAGAACGGGTTAAAAGTGATCGTAGAGGATGGCGTCGCCAAGCTTCCGGACCGAAGCGCCTTTGCCGGCAGCGTGGCTACTGCCGACCGGTTGGTCCGGAACATGATCAGGCTGGCCGGCGTTCCTTTGCAGGACACCATTAAAATGATCACGGCTACACCGGCCGCCATCATGAAGGTCGATGATCATAAGGGTTCTTTAGTCAAAGGGAAAGATGCGGATATCGTCATTTTTGACGAGGATATTACTATTGCTACAACCATCGTAAAAGGGAAAATTGTTTACTCGCGGGATTAATTATTAAGGAGTGGATAAATAGGATTAATTATTAATTAGATAAAAATGATAAAGGAAACTACGGAAACAAGGATAGCGGATAAGTTGAAAGTTAAAATTTACGAAACAAGGCTGCTCATGGGTGCGTATGCCGCCCATGATGTTAGCGAAAAAATAAAGGAATTATTATCAAAGCAGGATTTTGTGAATATCGTCTTTGCGGCCGCCCCTTCCCAGAATGAATTTTTAGCCGCTCTTTCTCAAAATGAAGAGGTGGAGTGGAGCAGGATCAATGCTTTTCACATGGACGAATATATAGGATTGAATAAAGAGGCTCCGGAACGGTTTGGCAATTTTCTAAAGGAGAGAATATTTGGACGGGCGCCTTTCCATGAAGTGTACTACCTGGATGGAAATACCGGTGATCCTGCGATGGAGTGCCGCCACTATACGGATCTGCTCGACTCATACCCGACGGATATCGTATGTATGGGCATCGGGGAGAACGGGCATCTCGCATTCAATGATCCGCATGTGGCGGACTTTAACGACCCCCAGATGGTAAAAGTGGTCAGCCTGGCCGATGCCTCGCGGCAGCAGCAGGTAAACGACGGCTGCTTTGCGCGGATAGAGGACGTCCCGGTTTCTGCGTTAACGCTGACCATTCCTGCCTTGCTGCGAGCAGGCGCCGTTTATTGCATCGTGCCGGGTATTAATAAAGCGGAGGCCGTTTACAATACCCTCCATAGCGGAATAAAGGAAGCTTATCCTTCCACCGCGCTTAGACAACATGCTAACGCCACTTTGTATCTTGATAAAAACAGTTCAGAGAGACTATAACGGTTTAATGATGTATAATTCCGATCCATACAAGGTTACTCCGGTAAAAAGGGCCGCCTGGTCTTACCTGTTCTTTATGATGCTATTCAGCCAGGCCTGTACAACCAGTAAATCCTATAAAATGAAAGATTTGAGCACCCTTCATTTAATGATCCTGGCGCCGGGCCATTTTCATGCTGCCTTGTTACAAAAATACAGGTACAGCCAGATCGACTCCACCGTACATGTATTTGCCCCGGAAGGCCCGGAGCTAAAAGCTTATCTCGCTTTAATCGACCGGTACAATACCCGTGCGGACGATCCTACCGGCTGGAAGGAGAAAGTCTATGCCGGGCCCGGTTACGTGGAAAAGATGCTGAAGGAAAAACCGGGCAACGTAGTGGTGATCGCCGGTAAAAACCAGGACAAGACGGATTATATCAAACGATCGGTAGAGGGGGGGGTGAATGTATTGGCGGATAAGCCGATGGTCATCACCACGGATGGATTCGATCAATTGCGGGCGGCTTTTGCAGACGCCCGAAAAAATAAAGTATTGTTATATGATATCATGACGGAGCGCTATGAGATCACCAATAACTTGCAGAAGGAATTTTCCCGGTTGCCTTCCGTTTTTGGAGAACTGAAAAAAGGCACCCTGGAGGAACCGGCTATTACGGTCGAAAGCGTCCATTATTTCTATAAGGAGGTATCCGGATCGCCCCTTGTTCGCCCGGCCTGGTATTTTGATGTACGGCAGCAGGGCGAAGGTATTACAGATGTAGCCACCCACCTGGTGGACCTGATCCAGTGGGGATGTTTTCCCGAAACGATCCTGGATTATGAAAAGGATATCCGGATGCTGACTGCCAGGCATTGGGCCACGGTCCTGACGCCTTCTGAGTTCACCCAGGTCACTAATGAGAAAAGCTATCCTGATTTTCTGAAGAATGACGTAAAGGACAGTTTGTTGAGCGTGTATGCCAACGGAGAAATGAATTACACGATCAAGGGTGTTCATGTCCGGGTGTCCGTGATCTGGAAATACAGGGCGCCTGAAGGGGCCGGCGATACTTATTATTCGAACCTGCAAGGCACTAAAGCCAATCTCGTCATCCGGCAGGGTAAGGAAGAGCACTACAAGCCCGTACTTTATATTACGCCTGTGGCAAAGGGATTGGATGAGGCCGTTGCAAACGGGCTGGGTCTTATCCGCAACAAATATCCGGGGATCGATGCCCGGAAAAGCGGGGCAGGGTGGGAACTTATCGTTCCTGAAAGATATTATATAGGGCATGAGCAGCAGTTTGCCCTGGTAGTTAAAAATTACATCGGCTATCTCCAAAAGGGCGCTATGCCGGAGTGGGAAATTGCCGGCATGCTGGCAAAATATTATACGCTGACGCAGGCATTGAAAAGGGCGACACGGCCCTAGCTATCGAATAAAAGCAGGCGATCTTATTTCGAAAATCGGTCCGAAATAATTTTTCAAAATAAGCTTCAAATAAATTTGAAATGTTAAAGTAGAATAATTATATTTGATTACGTGTACGTACCCGTAAAACCTCAAACCTTCATCTTTCCAAGCCCAAATTAGTAAAGACAGTCGATTGAAAAGGGCGCGATTATAGACGCTGAAGATTGCTTGCCTGGCCATTCATTGAATCAGATAAACCAAAATAACTAGCATCTCCGTGAGATAACTAGCTACATCCTTAAAGAAATACAGATATCGTAAATACGGCGACATAGCGGTAAAGAGACTGCTTTGCGCCCACCCGGACTGACTCCCGGGAGCCGGAATACCCGGCTTTGGCGAAGCTTTATTCAGAAGTTCCCTGGCAACTATAAATTGTTCACTTTATAATCGAAATGCATGAAAAAACAACAGACTCCCCGATCGAAAAGATATTTACCCATCTATGAAAAGCTTATCGCGAAAACTGTTTTTTTTCTGCTCTTATCCCTTACGGCCCTGACAGGGATGTCCCAGAACAAACCCGTGACCGGTACGATATCGGACAGTTCCAGCAATGAAGGAATCAATGGTGTCAGTATCCGGGTGAAGGGCACAGCAAAAGGGGTCTTTACGGATTCCAGGGGCGTATTTAAGATTAATGTACCCGATAAGGCCGTGTTGGAAATATCCAGTATCGGTTATAAGGCCCAGGAAGTAAAAGCGGATTTCAATGCACCGCTCCAGGTTAAGCTGATTGCCGTTAATAAAGAGCTTAGCGATGTGGTCGTGGTCGGTTATGGCCGGGAGAAACGCTCGGATATCACGGGGTCGGTTGCTTCCGTTCCCAGGGAACGCCTGACAGAGTTGCCGGTCACCAACGTTCTCCAGGCAATCGAGGGTACGGTTGCGGGGGTGAACATTACACAGAGCTCGTCTGTGCCTGGCGATGTGCCTACTGCCACGATCCGGGGCGTCAATTCCATTAGCGCCTCTACCAATCCCTTAGTCGTCGTGGATGGTATTCCTTTCAACGGAGGTTCACTAAATGATATCAATTCGGCGGATATTGCCTCGATCGAGATCCTGAAGGATGTCAGCGCTGTGGCTATTTATGGAACCAGGGGGTCGAATGGGATCATATTGGTTACCACCAAACGGGGGAAACCGGGGAAAGCGGCCATCTCTTATAATGTATATGGCGGCTTTGAAGATTTTGCGCATACCATGAAGCCGATGAGCGCCGCCCAGTATGTACAAAAATATGCCGACTGGAAAGCGGAAGCCGGTTCCACCGATCCATCGGTCCTGCCCAATGCCTCCGAACAGGCGAACTATGCGGCCGGGAAATCCACGAACTGGCTGGATAAGATCTCACAGCAGGGGTTTATTCAAGACCATACGCTCAGTTTTTCCGGCGGCAATAAGGACGTGAAGTATTATGTTGCCGGGGATTATCTGAAAGAGAAAGGCGTTATCAAGGGTTACCAGTACAACCGGGCCAGTATACGTTCCAATATCGATGCTACCATCACCGACTACTTAACGGCCGGGGTAAACCTCTTCCTGACGGCCAATAATTCCGACGGGGGAAGGGCCAGCCTGGCGGATGCCTCTACCATCAGCCCTTACGGAACTTTTACCAATGCCGATGGGTCGTATGCTATTTATCCCATGTACCCGGAGACGACCTTGTTGAATCCGATGCTGGGCCTTACCACCACCCGGAATGAAAGGAGTAAAAATATCAATGCCAGCGCTTATGCCGAATTGAGGCCTGGATTTGTAAAAGGATTGAAATACCGGGTCAATGCCGCTTATGGGTATGTGCCGACCTCCTTTCAAAGTTATGTCGGCCGGCCGGCTAACAACCTGGTAGGTACGGCGCAGGTGAATAATTCCGAGACTAAGAACTGGCTGATCGAAAATATCCTGACCTACGAAAAGACCTGGAACAAAAGCCGCCTGGATCTAACAGGACTGTACAGCGCACAGGAAAACACTTTCTTCTCCTCCGGCACGACGGCTTCCGGGTTTATCAATGACGTTCTATCCTTTAACAGCCTTTCCTCCGCTGCCAGCGCATCGGGCAATTCCTTTGCTTACAAAACCGATCTGCTGTCCCAAATGCTTCGTATCAATTATTCTTATGACAGCCGGTATCTGTTCACCGCTACGGCAAGAAGGGACGGGTATTCTGCTTTTGGCGCCAATACGAATAAATATGGTTTGTTCCCTTCCGTTGCCCTGGGCTGGAATATTGCGAACGAAGCTTTCATGAAAAAGAGGCATCTTTTCAATAACTTAAAATTGCGTGCCTCTTATGGCTTATCCGGCAACCAGGCGATCAGCGCCAATGCCACGACTTCCACTTCTTCTACGGTGGTGCTGCCTTATAACGGGTTGAGCACGGTGGGCGTGATAGCGAATGTCTTAGGCAATGAGAATTTAAAATGGGAAAGCACCTATGGCAGCAATGTGGGCATCGATTTCGCGATCTTTAATAGTCGGATCAGCGGTACGATCGAAGCTTACAGCACTAAAACAAAAAACCTGCTGCTGTACCGGTCCGTTCCCACCGTTACGGGCTATTCCAATGTATTGGATAATTTAGGGAAGGTATCGAATCAGGGGATCGAGTTGTCCCTGAGAACGCAGAATATAAAGGGCAGCGATTTCAGGTGGGAGACTTCTCTGAACTTTTCGACCAATAGGAATAAGATCATCGACCTGTACGGAGATAAGAAAAGCGATGTCGGAAACAGGTGGTTCATTGGCAAGCCGATCAATGTTATTTACGACTATAAATTACAAGGTGTCTGGCAGGTCGGTGAAGATCCTTCCCACCAGGACCCCGTCGCCCATCCCGGCGATCTGAAATTTGCCGATCTGAACGGCAGTCAAACGATCACCTCGGATGACAGGACCGTCATCGGTCAGACCACGCCCAAATGGACCGGGGGTATTACGAATACCTTTCATTACAAAAACTTCCATCTGAATGTATTTATCCAGACTGTCCAGGGTGTTACGAAGGACAATCCCTGGATGAATTTCAGGGATTATGGCGGAAGGCAGAACTTACCTGGCGATCTTGGCTACTGGACACCTTCCAATCACAGCAATACCCGGCCAGGGTTAACGTATAACAACTATATACTGTATGGCTATCCGACGAATGCAAGTTACGTGCGCATTAAGGACGTGACCCTTAGTTATACGGCGCCAAGGGATCTGCTGGAGAAATTGAAAATAGGGGGGCTGACGTTCTATCTGAGCGGAAGGAACCTGGTGACGTTCACCAAGTGGGTAGGATGGGATCCGGAGGTTAATTATGATATTACTTCCGCCAATAATTATCCATTGGTCCGTTCCTTCATCCTTGGCGCCAGCATCACACTTCGTTAATATTAAATAATCAGCATAATGAAAAAACATATCATACGCATAGCCGCTGTTTTGTTGGTAGCGCTATCGGCTTGTAAAAAGAGCTTCCTCGATGAAAAAGTCTATTCCATTTTCACCCCGGCGGTATTGGTCGATTCCCTGGCATTCGATGCGGCTGTCGTCGGCGTACAAAGCCAGTATGCGCTCTGGCATACGATAGTAGGAGACCCTTATGATTCGGAAGGATGGTTGTGTGTCTGGCAGATGGGCACTGATGTGGCGTATAATAAGGAAATCGCCGATCTGGACCCTTTTGCCATTCCTTATACCAATTATGAAAATTTGACTTCAACGGATCCTGCAGCCCTCTTTGCCTGGAAATGGGCTTATAATATCATTAACAACTGTAATGTCATCATTGCTAATATAGGGGACCCGAAATTGGTGATGGGCCAGCAGAATAAGGACAATATCAAGGGCGAAGCCTGTTTTTACAGGGCGGTGGCCTATAATACCCTGGCTACGGTTTTTGGGAAGGTACCCCTTATTACGGCGCCGTCCATCGGACCCAAAACAGATTTCGTCCGGGCTCCCCTGGCAGATGTCAATAAGCTGATCGTTGCCGATCTGACCTTTGCCAAAACCGGTCTACCTCCTATCGAGGGTGTTAAATCGAATTCTGGTGGAAAAATGTATGCCCGTGCCAATAGATCAATGGCTTCCCAATTACTGGCCGAGGTCTATTTAAGAATGGGTGGCAACGATGCGCTGGCGGAGGCCGAATGCGATGCCGTCATCAATAGCGGCGATTTCAGCCTGACGACGGCCCGTTATGGGATCAGGGCTACGCAGCCCGGGGATGCCTTTTCCGATATGTTCATTTATGGCAATGAACGAAGGAGCCAGGGCAACCGGGAAGCCATCTGGGTCTATGAAATGGAGGATCCCACCACGGTGGTCGGGGGGGTGGGGGTCGTATCATCCGCCAATTTTCCGGGTTTTATTTTTGGCGATCCGCAGCAGTTGAGAGTTTGGGGAAGCAGGTACTACCGTCAGGCGGGCATGCTCCTCTGCGATTCGCTGGGTGGAAGGGGCATCAGCCGAATGGCATTGACGGATTGGGTATTGCATGACCTTTATGGAAATAACGATATGCGCAATTCGCAATACAATATCCGGAGGGTCTGGTATTACAACAATCCTTCCTTTCCTCTATACGGGCAAGCCGTGGTACCGGGCCCGGGCATCGATACGAACAGGGCGATTGTTCCCATCACTATGAAGTGGGCTCAGTACAATCACCTTGCCCGGGGACCCAGCTATATGATCAAGGATATCATCCTTATGCGGCTGGGAGAGACGTATTTATTAAAGGCAGAAGCGCAATTGAAACAATCGAACCTCGCTGGGGCGGCTACCACGCTCAATATCTTACGGGCAAGGGCCAATGCCGCTCCGATCACGGCGACCGACGTGACCATGGATTTTATTCTCGATGAAAGGGTAAGAGAGTTAGTGGCAGAGGAAAACCGCCGCATGACCCTGATGCGCACAGGAACATTGCTTTCAAGGGTTGTCGGCCGGGGACAGAAAATAACGGGCCTCACGGCTAATCAACTGCTGCTGCCGATCCCGGAATTGGAGATACAATTGAATAAAGATGCCGTATTGGATCAAAATCCGGGTTATTAAGTGTCAGGAACAACGATATTTGAATATTCGTTTTAAAATCTATAAGTATGAATTTTGGCAAGATCGCTGATAGTAGAAAGGTCCGGATATTGTTATTTATCTGCCTGCTTTATAGTGCACAGGATCTGCGGGCAGTGAAAGGCAGGCCGCCGGCAGGTTGGGAAGTCCTGTTCGACGGAAAGAATATTGATAAATGGATAAGCGTAAATAAGGATGGTTCTCCTTCACAGGGATGGGCCATAGAGGATGGGACCCTGGCCGTAAAAGAGCATAAAAAGGGGCAGGATATCATTACAAAGGAAACCTATGGCGACTTCGAGCTGGTATTCGATTTCAAACTGACCTACTCTGCCAATAGCGGAATAAAATACCTGGTCGGGGAAATTAAAAATAATAATACGGGAAAGATGGATTGGAATGGTCCCGAGTATCAGATCATCGATGACTATAATCATCCCGAGGTGAAGGATCATGCCAATGATAAAGGGTCCACGGCATCACTCTACCTGGCCTATGCTCCTGAAAATAAGACACTGCTGCCTGTGGGGAAGTGGAATTCCGGGAAGATAATCGTTAAGGGCCGTCATATCGAGCACTGGCTGAATGGCGTAAAAGTGGTAAGCTGTGAAAGGGGCAGTCCCGATTTCCGGGATCGCATGGGGGCTACGAAATTTAAGGAATATGATAAGTACGGAGAGCTGCCGGAGGGACATATCATGCTTACAGATCATGATGGCGATATCGTATATTTCAGGAGTATCAAAATCAGAAGACTTTAAAACAATATTCACTCATTTTAACATACAGGAATGAATACGGAAATTTTGCCACCTGCCAGGCCCCAGCGACTCTATTCGCTGGATGCCTTGCGTGGTTTTGATATGTTATGGATCATGGGGCTGGGAGAGACTATCGGGGCGTTTGCCAAGGGAACGCACATTCCTTTCTGGGTCGCTTTTTCCGATCAGTTTGAGCATCCGATCTGGAATGGCTTTGCTTTCTGGGACCTGATATTTCCCCTTTTTATGTTTATGGCGGGTGTATCCACTCCTTATTCGATCGGCAGGGAGTTGGAAAAGGGGAGCAGCAAGCGGGAGTTATTGCTGAAGGTGATCAAAAGGGGGGTTATCCTGATCCTGTTGGGGCTCGTTTATAATAATGGGCTTGAATTGCGCCCGATTTCGGATATACGATTTCCCAGCGTGTTGGGGAAAATAGGGGCTACTTATGTATTCGCCAATATCATTTATTTATATGCCAATAAAACCATGCAGTGGGTTTGGTTCGGGTCGTTGCTGGTAGGGTATTGGTTATTATTAAAGTTCACTTCGGCTCCCGGGTATTTACCCGGCGATCTTTCGGAACCCGGTAATTTTGCGTCTTATGTCGATCGCAGTGTCCTTCCGGGTAAGCTTGCCCGGGGTATCCATGATACGGTAGGATTGGTCTGTACGATCCCGGGAATAGGCAATGTATTGCTGGGGATCTTTGCCGGCCGGCTTTTGAAGAGTGGCCGGTTTACGCCAACCGGTAATGCGAAGTGCCTGGCCGTTGCCGGTATTATTTCCATTGCCCTGGCCCTGGTTTGGAACCTGGATTTTCCCTTTAATAAAAACCTCTGGTCCAGCAGTTTTGTTTTGCTCACAGGGGGGATAAGCCTGCTGCTGCTCTCTCTCTTTTATTATGTTATCGATGTGCGGGGCTATCGGAAATGGGCCTTTTTCTTTCGGGTGATCGGCATGAATTCCATCCTTATTTATATCTCCCATCGTTTCATTAACTGGACCTATACCACCAACGGGTTTTTTAAGTGGCTGGGGCAATTGGCGGGTACGCCTTATGATCAGTTGGTCCTGGGGATCTGCGCCTTGCTGGTACAGTGGGCTTTTTTATATTTTTTATACAAAAAGCAAACTTTCTTACGCATTTGACGGCATGGGTGGCTTTATTTTTGGGGGGGTTAGCCAGAATTTATCTTAAAATGCATTATTTTTGGCATTTTTTACGCAACTACGAATGTTGATTTTGACAGATTTCCGTTAACGTACCCTTCCCTGTCGTTTCAGCCCCCTTATTAATTATGAAAGAAGGTAAAAAGAACAAAACTGAATATCACGGTGTAAAAGAAATTGCAAGAAGGGCCAATGTTTCCATTGCTACCGTTGACCGGGTACTCCATAACAGGACGGGCGTTTCACCTTCCACGCAGAAGAAGATCAACGACATTATAAAAGAACTGAATTATCAGCCTAATATCCTTGCCAGCCGGCTTGCTTCCAGGGAGGTGTTCAATTTTGCCGTGCTCATTCCTAAAGTTTCGGCGGAAACGGATTTCTGGCGGGCTCCCCTTAACGGAATCAAGCGGGCGGAAGCTGCTATTAGTGAATATGGAATAAAAATCGATCTGTATTTTTTTGATATCAATGACAGGAAATCATTTGAGGTACAGAGCAAGCTGATCTTAAAGAATGCCCCTGCCGGTATTTTACTGGCGCCATCCTTTATTAATGAAGCCATACAATTTACCACGGCCTGCCGGGAACGGAATATCCCTTATGTATTGATCGATTCCAATATCCCGAACCAGGAAGGGCTATGCTATATCGGGCCCCATCTCTTCCGGAGCGGCTATTTATCCGCCCAGCTAATGAATTTTGCCCTTCACGGCAAGAGCGAGATCCTGGTGATCAATATCGCCAAGGAAGTGGATGATCATAATTACCTGATGCAGATCGAAGAAGGTTTCAGAGCCTATTTTAAATATCATAATTTATACCACGAGCTATCAAAACTGGATATTACGCAAACGGATCACTTGCCTGTAGAGAGAGCGTTGTCCGGATATTTTGATAAACACCCCGGGATAAAGGCCATTTTCGTTACCAATTCAAGGGTGTCCACAGTGGCCCGTTATCTAGAGAATGCGGAAAAGAAAAACATCCTTTTAATTGGGTTCGATTTCCTGGAAGAAAATATTGAATACCTTAAAAAGGATATTATCGATATTTTAATTTGCCATAAACCTGCCGAACAGGGTTATAAAGGCATCATGAGGCTATATCAGCATTTCGTGCTGGGGACCACTTTCAAAAACATCTCTTTTATGCCGATCGATATTGTCACGAAAGAGAACTATGAGTTCTACGATAATTATTTAAATGATTGATCCTTCATAAACTACGCTTCCAGGGATTATCTCATGAATAATCCAGGTCCAGGTGAGACCCGCCCGGGGTCAGAAAATTACAATAAAACCAAAAAAAGTCGTGTCTGGCGAGAACTATCCTCCCTGTATTTGAGTTGTAGGGGAATTAGGATGGCATTTTTAGGGCAGATAGATCGATTCAGACTGATCAAGTAAGGATTTATTGTAATATGAGTAGTAAGATTTTTTTTCTTTTCACCGTTGTCCTATCCGGCTTATTGGGCCAGGCGCCAGTACATGGGCAGGAAAATTGGAAATTAAAGTCCGACAGGGATGGGATCGCCATATTCCTGCGGTCTTTACCGGATTCCAAGTTTAAAGCCGTCAAAGTAGAATGTGAGCTGGTGGCTTCTCTTTCGCAGCTGGTCGCCGTCATCCTGGATGTCAATACGGGGGATCAATGGGTCTACAGCACGAAATCCTCCGTTCTGCTGAAGCAGGTTTCTCCATCGGAATTGTATTATTATTCGGAAGTAAATATTCCCTGGCCGGCCAGCAACCGGGATTTTATCGCGCATCTGATCGTGGTGCAGGATCCGCACAGTAAGGTGGTCACGGTCTATGGGCCCACCGTACCCGACTATGTCCCCGTGAAAAATGATGTTGTCCGGATCACCCAGTCCGAAGGAAAATGGGTCATTACTCCGGCAGGGCCCCATAAAATCAAAGTTGAATATACTTTACAGGTAGATCCCGGTGGTAATATCCCGGCCTGGCTGATCAATCTGTTTGCGGCGAAGGGGCCTACTGAATCTTTCAGAAAGCTGAGAACCCACCTGCAGAAACCGACTTACGCCAATGTGCATCTTCCGTTCATTGTGGATTGAGCCGGCGTCATGCGTTTATGCGGATTGACGCCGGGTCATTATCTTTAGGCTTATACCCGAGCAAAATAAAGTTGCCGGAAAATAGGATTTTATCTTCTTTATGCGGATATTCACCTTATATCGGGGGAACGTTCTATTTATAAGTATTTTTTAGTATGCATAAAATACCTTAAATTTATAGGACTTCCTTTAAAGCCAGTAAAACCTGCTATTTCTCTTCGCATTAAACTTTATTCTCTTCATCGCTATTCGTTTCCAAAAGTCCATTGATTTAACCTCATTTGATTAGTAGCTCTAAACCTGTATTCATGCCCGATTATCTGGAAACTGATGATTTTATAGCTGATTTCCTGCGAGGAGATCAAAGGGCTTTTACGGCGGTGTACAATGAGTATTATAGCCGGATCTATGTATTTGCGGTAAAGCTCATTCTGGATAAAGAAGAGGCCAAGGATCTGACGATTGACACGTTTAGGAAACTTTTTACGAAAAACAAGGATTTTGATAACCTGCCTAATATGAAGGCTTTTCTTTATATAACGGTGAGGAATACCTGCTTGAATTATTTAAGATATCTCAGGCAACAAAGCAAACAACAAAAAGAGCTTTTGTTGGACCTCGAAAACGATCGAAAGCTGGAAAATAAACCGATTGAAGGCCAGGTCATACAGGCTTTATACAAAGCTCTTGAAAGACTTCCTCCAAAGAGTGGAAGGATTGTACAAATGATTTATCTGGAAGGTCTGAAGTACGAAGAAGTTGGCAAGCTGTTGAATATCTCCCTTGCGACTGTAAAAAGCCAACGTAAATATGCACTCGATCTTTTAAAAGAATATCTCTCCGAGAAGCATATGATTGCTATCTGCCTATTGTGCTTAGTTCCTATCTCACGTTGTATTAAATAGCCGATCTTTTAAGATTATTCCCTCTTCTAATTACATAATCTATATTTCCTTAATGTTACCCCTGTGTGATTTTTCTTTTATTTTTTCCTGATTTTTTCCATCCTAAATGAACATTTTGGTGTGGTATATATAGACAGGCCGTGCAAATTGACTATAACAACTAATAACCTATGCAAGATAAAAGAATCGGCGACCTGGTTGTTAAATACCTGCTGGGAACCCTTGCAGTAACAGATCAGGTTGAATTACAGGAATGGAGGGACCAGTCTCCTGAAAATGAGGACAGTTTTCTGGAAATGACGAATCCTGAGAACCTGGTAGCCAGTCTGACTTTATATGATGAAGCAGAGTCTGAAAAAGAAGCGGGTAGGATAAAATTGTTAGAACCGGATCTGCCCTTTGTAGAGCCTGATTTATCCCAGGACAATAAAGTGATTAAGCTCAGGAGCTTTCCCTGGCGTCCCCTTGTAGCTGCTGCCAGTTTCCTCCTTGTTATTCTAACCAGTGCTGCCATTTGGTATACCCACCATTCGAAGAACCAAGGTCCAAAAGCTATCCCTATTGCTGCCTATAAAAATGATGTGCCACCCGGTGGCAATAAAGCTGTGCTGACTTTAGGTGATGGGAGCAAGATCGTTCTTGATAATGCACAAAACGGGACGCTTACGCAACAAGGAAATACCAAAGTGTTGAAACTGGATTCCGGACAGTTAGCATATAATGTAACCCGCAACAATATTATCCGTGAAAAACCGGAAGTTTTGTACAATACCATTACAACACCAAGGGGGGGGCAATACCAGGTCCTGCTGCCTGACGGAAGTAAAGTATGGTTGAATGCCGCTTCCTCTTTACGATTTCCCACCTCTTTCTCAGGGAAGGATCGGGAAGTGGTGCTGACGGGTGAAGCTTACTTTGAAATTGCCAAAAATGCCGATAAGCCTTTTAATGTTAAGATAAATGATATCAGAGTGGAAGTGCTGGGGACACAATTTAACGTCAATGCTTATGCGGATGAAGAACTGATTAAGGCGACCCTGCTGGAAGGATCGGTGAGGGTGGCAAAGGGGAAGGAACATTCTTTGTTGAAGCCGGGGCAGCAGGCGCAACTGGGTGTTAATGCCAATAACGGTAGCGGTGCTGGCGATCAAATTAAAATTATTAAAGACGCTGATACAGAGGAAGCCATTGCCTGGAAAAATGAATTATTTAAGTTCAATGAGACGGGGATAGAGGTCGTGATGAGACAGATAGCCAGGTGGTACAATGTAGAAATAAAATATGAGGGGAAACTCAGTAGCTATAGCATATCAGGGATTGTAAGCCGAAATAATAATGTCTCCAATGTGCTGAATATTCTTGAATTGAGCGGATTCCATTTTAGAATTGAAGGAAAAAAAATAGTGGTGTTACCTTAAGCCTTGCTTGTTAGTTTAATAGTTCCAAAAGCTTGAAAGGTCCCTTAACGATCGAATAAACCTTGCCATAAAATAGTCTCTCATGTGAATTTCAAATGGTTATTACTAATCGATACATTGACCATTAAACATTAAGGGACTGCATATTCAGTCCCTTATTTATTATAAAAAGGTTATTGAAAATAATTGCTAAAAGAAAAAGCCGGAAGTGGTTGGAACACTGCCGGCAGGATCTGAGGCAATGCTTAACAATTGTTCGACAACTGCTGATGCTTTATTCACCCCAAACGACATGAAATTATGAAAATTAAGGCGCTTCGCCAACCTTTTTTTCAGGCGCGAAGGTTCACCAAAACTCTATTGGTTATGAAATTAACCAGCGTATTGTTAATAATGACTTGCCTACATGTTAGCGCAAAGGTGCATTCCCAGGAAAGGATTACCCTTTCCGAAAAAAATGCTCCCCTAAAAACCATATTGCAAGAGATCCGAAAACAGACTGGTTACGCATATGTCTTTAACGACCAATGGGAGCAGCAGATAAAAAAAATAAATATTGAAGTCAGGAATGCGTCGGTAGAAGAAGTGCTGGATTTATGTTTTAGAGATCAGCCTTTTAGTTATCTGATTGTGAATAAAACGATAGTGGTTAAGAAAAAGGATGATAAGACAAGAGTAAATGGTGAGCTGTTTCCACGGGCCTTTATTGACATTCATGGGCGGGTGGTTGATGAGAGTAATAAACCTGCTGCTGGAGTTACTGTGACTGTGAAAGGAACAAAAATTAGCACAGTAACGGATGATAATGGAGAATTCTCACTGAAGACAATAGATAAAAATGCAGTATTGGTTTTTACCAGCGTGAATATGCAAGCGTTTGAAATAAAAGTGGAAGGCAAAATGGATTTGGAAATAAATTTGAAAACTAAAATTGCCACATTGGGTGGAGTAACCGTCGAATATTCTAGCGGCTACCAAATTATACCAAAAGAAAGGGCAACCGGTTCATTCGCCCAACCTTATAAACAGCTTTTTGACGCGCGTGTATCTACAGACGTAATTAGCAGATTAGAGGGAATAACCAGTGGTCTCGTTTTTAATGTTACTGCACAAGGCAATAAGGAGATTGGAGTTAGGGGTCGCAGTACTATTTTTGCGAATAGTCAACCATTGATTATTTTGGATAATTTCCCTTATGACGGTGATATTAATAATATCAATCCTAATGATATAGAAAATGTCACCGTTTTAAAGGATGCAGCAGCAGCTTCTATATGGGGTGTTAGAGCAGGAAACGGTGTAATAGTCATCACTACTAAAAAGGGGCACCTCAATCAACCGCTTCGCATAAGCTTAAACTCCAACGTAACAGTTGCCAAAAAGTCAGATGTTTTTTATAATCCCAATTTTTTGAAGTCTTCTGATTTTATTGGAGTCGAAAGGACTTTATTTGGCCAGGGCTTTTATGATGGAGATTTAAATGATTTGACTTCTCCTCCCATTTCACCGGTCGTTGAAATATTAAACAATCAGAGAAATGGTTTAATAACGACGGATGAGGCAAATAGTCAAATAAATACCCTCAGTAAATATGATGTAAGATATGATCTTTCTAAATTCTTCTATCACAGTCCAGTGAACCAGCAATATGCTATTAATGTGAATGGCGGGAGTAAAAAAGATATTTATTTATTTTCTGCGGGATATGACAGAAACTCTTTACCTCAGGTTTCTGGAAAATATAAGCGCATAACATTAAATTCATTTAATACATTTTTTCCAATAGATAATCTTGAAGTTACTGTAGGGATAAACTATATTCAAAACCAAACTGATAATGATAACACATTGTCTCAAATATTTACCGGCGGACCAAATGGAAGAAGTATTTATCCTTATGCAAAATTAGCTGATGCTGCGCGAAATCCGCTGCCCATTCTTAAAGATTACCGAACTGATTTTGTTGAATCTGCTACGGCTAATGGCTTTTTGAACTGGCAATTCTATCCATTGCAAGAGTTAAGAGGAGGATACAACACCAGCACTGCTAAAAATAACGATATTAGAAGCGTAGCCAGCATTAAATATACATTTTTTAAAGGATTGAGCGCTGATGTCAAATACCAATATGAAATGAGTTCAATGCAAGGTAGCACGTTGGCTTCCGATAAGAGTTATTATGCACGCAATGTTATAAACCAGTATTCAAATGTTTTAAATGGTATAGTGACTGGCTATAATGTGCCTATAGGAGGGGTTTTGACTCAATCTTACAGTGATTTGACTTCTAAAAATTTCAGAACTCAATTGAATTATTCAAAAACCTGGAGAAAACATGATATAAGAGCTATCGCAGGTTTTGAAGCTCGAGAAGTGGCCGTTCTTAATAACAGCAATACTCTGTTCGGATATAATGATAACACTGGGACATTTAAACTTGTTGACCTGATTAGTTATTTCTCTCTTTATCCCACAGGGAATTATTCTCCTATTTCTTCAAGTATTAGCGTTAGTGGCACTTTAAATAGGTTTAGGTCTTATTTCTCAAATGTGGCGTATACCTACAATGATCGCTATACTATTTCTTTAAGTGGGCGGATAGACCAATCAAATCTGTTCGGAGTAAGTACTAATCAACGATCGGTTCCATTATGGTCGACGGGAATTAAATGGGATCTGGATAAAGAAAAGTTTTATCATTCGAAATTGCTGACATATTTTCGATTGAGGGCCACTTATGGATTTAATGGTAACCTGGACAATACTGTCACAGCATTTACTACGGGAGAATATATATCCGGGGCTCTCTATACAGGGGCTCCATATGCCCAAATCGATAATCCTCCGAATCCAAAGTTGAGGTGGGAAAAGACGAGTATAGTAAACATTGGGATGGATTTTGAAACAGCGAATAAAATTATTTCAGGAAGCATAGAGTATTTTAGTAAGAAGGGCATCGACTTAATGGGCGATGCAACATTAGCACCTAGCATCGGGTTTGTTAATCCCCTGACATTGACAAATTCTATTCGAGGAAATTATTCTAATATGAGGGGGCAAGGTGTCGATATTCAATTGACGTCAAGGAACATAGATAAAAGATTCAAATGGTACACAAATTTTATTTTTAGCTATGCAACTGATAAGGTAACCCGATACACAGTTAAGAATGATCCTTCTAAACTAGTTTATTATGGCGATGGTTCATATAGCCTAATCACACCAATCGAGGGCAAACCTGTTTTTGGAATTTACAGCTATCAATGGGGGGGGCTTGATCCTAACACGGGTGTTCCAAGGGGTTATATTAATAAAGGATTGAGCACTGATTATTCGTCTTTAGTAAATCCTACACAGATTCAAGATATTGTATATAATGGTCCTTCGAGGCCAGTTTTTTTCGGAGGAATCAGTAATACGTTTTCGTGGAAGCACATTTCAATATCGGCTAGTATCAGTTACAAATTGGGATATTATTTCAGAAGAAGCTCGATCAATTATTACAGTTTATTTTATGGATGGTCCGGTGGTAATAAAGATTTTAGTCAACGATGGCAAACTCCGGGCGACGAAAAAAGGACAAATATTCCCTCAATGCCGGCAATTGCAGATATAAGCAGAGAGCAATTTTACGCATATTCTAAGACTTTGGTGGAAAAAGCCGATCATATACGATTCCAGGATATTAATGTTAGCTATGAGTTTGATAAAAGTACTTGTCCAAAGTTGCCGTTTATGCATCTTCAGCTTTATGCGTACATAAACAATATTGGGGTTATCTGGCGGGCGAATAGGAGTGGACTTGATCCTGACTATTTAGGCGGGTTGCCGGCTTCTCGTAGTATCGCGATGGGTGTACGAACCAACTTTTAAGTGTATTCCTATAAACTCATCTTTAGCTTAAATAACAGGTAAAAAATTAATTAAATGAAATTAGTAAAATATAAAACCCGTAATCGTTTCAATCAGAGTTTCATTCTGATTGAATTATCTTTTTTTTGTTTCTTTTTGGTTTTTTGTAAGAAAGGTTGGTTAGAGGCGAAACCTAATAAATCATTAATTATTCCTAGTACCATAGATGATTTCCAAGCATTACTGGATAATTCATCTATATTCAACTCGAATCAGCCTGTTTTAGGAGAAGTAAGTGCAGATAATTACTATGTGCAATATGAGAAATGGCAAGCAATTCCAACAGCTACTGAGAGAAACGCTTATATCTGGGAGAGTGATATTTACGACGGAGAAACTACAACAGATTGGTCTGCTCCATATCAAAAAATATTTTATTCTAATGTTGTTTTGGAAGGAATGGTAAAGATTTCGAAGGACCAGTACAATATGGTATCGTGGGATAATATTGAAGGATCTGCCTTATTTTGGAGAGCATTTAATCATTATAGCCTAGCTCAACAATTTTGCAAACCCTATATTTCTGAGACAGCCAATTCGGATCTTGGGATTCCTTTGAGGATGACAGCGGATGTTAATGCAAAGTCTGTTAGAAGTACCATCCAGGAAACTTATAGTCAAATTCTAGACGATTTGAATAAGGCAAAAGATTTATTGCCACCTACACCTTTATATAAAACGCGTCCCTCCAAACCTGCAGCATTTGCACTCCTTGCCAGGACTTATTTGATGATGGACAAATATGATAGTGCTTATGCTTATTCTGACTCTTGCCTTAAATTGTATAATACCCTGATAAATTACAATACTTTAGATAGCACAGCAGGCTATCCAATAAGCCAATTCAACGATGAAGATATTTTATTTGTATCCTGTCCATTTTCTAGGATCTTATTTAGTCTACAAAATTTAATTGTTGACTCCACATTATATAATTCATTTGACTCTAGGGATTTAAGAAAAACTATGTTCTTTACGACTAAAACTTTTGGAATTACCTTTCGGGGCAGTTATCGAGGAGCTTTTGTTTTATATGGAGGGATCGCTATAGATGAGATATACCTGACAAGAGCTGAGTGCGCGGCGCGAATTGGGAATACCGATGCAGCAATGAGTGATTTAAACATTTTATTGCAAAATAGATGGCGCGATGGTTTGTTTTCCCCTTTCGTTGCCAGTAATCCGGACAAGGCATTGGCAATTATCCTGGCTGAACGAAGAAAAGAACTGATTTTTAGAGGTATCAGGTGGTCTGATCTGAGAAGACTTAATAATGATAGCCGATTTAGTACGACGTTGGTGAGGGTATTGGATGGGAAAAATTATTCACTTGCTCCTAATAGCCCATTGTATGTTCTGCCAATCCCTAATAATGAAATAACGAATAGTGGAATTCAACAAAATCCACGATAAAGATCCTTTTTTGTAAGATTTTCTTTGATAAACATTATCCATTAAATGAATAAAAAATGATACGCAAACCTCATTCTGTTTTTTTTATTTTTTGTTTTCTTAGTTATCATATTGACTCTTTTTCTCAATTGAAGGAGATAAAGGTCGGGGAGAAGTGCCCGGATGTTGAATTAGCTACTATAATTAATTATAAGGTTAAAAGTGCGAAGGTTTCAGATTTTGATGGCAAGTTGCTTATTTTAGATTTTTGGGCAACCTGGTGTAAACCTTGTATCAGTATGTTTCCGAAAACTGATTCCCTGCAAAAGGAATTCGGAGATAAGATTCAAATCATGCCGGTTACTTTTGAAAGTGCTGGAAAGGTAAGCGGATTCCTTGAAAGAATGAATCAGTTTCGAAATTTCTTGCCTCCTTCGGTTACGGGTGATACAATTCTTCATAAGCTTTTTTACCATACTGGCATTCCGCATTACATATGGATTGATCGCAAAGGGGTTGTGATAGGAATTACGGGTGCAGAAGATGTCACTTATGAGAATATTAATCATATTCTTAGAGGAGAAAAGATTTCTCTCACTGTAAAAAAGGATAATCATCAAACAGTAGACTGGGAGAAAGAGTATTTCGAAGCGCAAGTCAAGATTTTGGAGGGAAAGGAAGTGCATCTTGAGAAAATTGAGAAAAGGGACATGTTATATCATTCGTTAATGACAAAATGCTTGCTTAATGGTTTGCCTAGTGTAGCACATTTGGATTCATTTACTATTTCTACGTTTAATTTTTCTATAGGATCCCATTATCAATTGGCATTAGCCAACGGCAGCCAATCAATTAAGGACAAAAACAGATTTTATTACTTTTATTCTCCTAACCGAATATTTTGGGAGGTTAAGGACACTTCTCTGGATTATTTGAAACCATTTGCCATAAAGAAGTTTAAAAATGAAGAAGAACGTATTGATTGGTGTCAAAAGAGCTTATTTTGTTATCAATTAGAGGTTAATTCTTCGTATGACAGGAATAAGAAATTTGATTTAATGGTTACTAATTTAAACCAATATTTTGGCGATGAGTATGGAATCTCCGGCGCATTGGAGAAAAGAAAAATGAAATGTTTGGCCCTTGTCAGAACATCGAATGAGGATAAGATTGTTGCGCATGGGAAGGATCCAATAGAAGAGCAAAACATCTTTTATTATAGACTCAATAACAGGCTGCTGGAGAATTTTACGTTTAGTTTAATAACTTCTACAATGCAGAATATAAAAACTCCTATTTTGGATGAGACAGGGTATATAGGTAATGTTGACATTGAGCTTAACTGCGACATGGCAAATATAAACGCTATAAATGAGCAATTGAAGAAGTACGATCTGCAATTTAAGGAAGTGGATAGAGATATAGATGTGATTGTTATACGTGGAAGGAACAATAGCCAGCAAGATATTAGTTCAAAATAGATTGACAATTGTAATTCTACTTGTTATCCCTTAGTTTTCTATTTAAATTTTGGATAATCTGTAATATTTAACTAATATTCCTATAGATATAATTCGTTATTTTATTTAAGCTAATAGGTATGAAATGTTATTTTATTTTTATTTTATTTTTTATAAAGTTTGCCAGGGCGGAAAGTAATACGTGCAGAAAGGGCTTTGAAGAGAGAAATATTTTTTTTAAGGAGAATTACATTTCAGATACGGGTTATTTGAAGATCCTAAGAAAGGATGATAGGTTTTATTTTGGTATATCTGATTCTTTGCTTGGAAGAGACGTTATGGTTGTTACAAGAATATCTAAAGCAAGTTCATCAGTTATTCGTCCCATGCCTATAGTCGGTTACGCAGGTGATAAAGTGAATGAAAGTGTCATACGATTCGAAAAAGGTATGCCGCATAAGCTGCTTTTAAGATGTGTTAATTTTGGAGAGCGATCAGTAGATAGCACAGATCAAGGGATGTGGAGGGCCGTGACAAACTCTAGCCTCCATCCTATTTTTTGGACCTTTGATATTATAAACCCAGTACAAAAGAATTCAATTAGTTTAGTGGATGTGACTGAATTGTTGAATAGTGATAACGATTTTATTTTTGTCAATAATATATCTAAAAATGCTTTGGGAATTACCAGCTTTCATAGCGATAAATCGTACATTATTGATATTCATTCATTTCCTGATAATGTATGTTTAAATACTACAAAGACTTATGCGAATTCAGCCGGTTCTTTGTCCTCATTCGGATTAACCACTTCATTTTTATTGCTACCGAGGATTCCTATGCAGATTAGATATGCCGATCCGCGGGTGGGATATTATTTACAGCATCTGACAGATTTCGATATAGATCCTCAAGGGGTTAAAAAAATAAGTGCTATAACCAGATGGAGACTTGAACCTAAGCCTGGAGATTTGAATAGATATCTTAAAGGCGAGATTGTCGAACCCCGGAAACCGATCATTTTTTATATCGATCCTGCTACCCCCAAAAAATGGGTTAAATATCTGATACAAGGAATAAATGATTGGCAGCCTGCTTTTGAACAGGCGGGTTTTAAGAATGCAATTTTTGGAAGAATGGCTCCCACGAAAGAAGAGGATTCAACATGGTCGCTAGGCGATGCCAGATTTTCAAATATTGTATATATGGCTTCGGATATCCAAGATGCAAGTTATTCTACCGTGGTAGATCCTCGCTCGGGTGAAATACTTGAAAGCGACATAAGATGGTATCATAATATCATGAAGCTGTTAAGAAACAGATATTTTATTCTAGCTTCACCTAGCGACCCCAAGGCAAGAAATGTAGAATTAGAAGAAGAACTGATGGGTTTGCTTATAAGAAATACCTGTTCACACGAAATCGGACATGCCTTGGGCTTCCCTCATAATTTTGGATCCAGTTCTAGTGTCCCTGTTAAATCCTTAAGAGATCGCAAATGGTTAGAAATTAATGGAATATGTCCATCAATCATGGATTATGCAAGATTTGACTATGTAGCTCAGCCTGAGGATAGTATAAAAGATTTTTATTTGCTTTCTTCCCGGATAGGAGATTATGATAAATGGGCCATCCAATGGGGATATAAATATTATGGACTCTCAGCGGGAGAAGAGAGAGATTCTCTGATATGCTTAATAAAATTAAAAAAGGATAAGAAGTTTTGGTACGGTAGTGAAATAAACGAGAAGGATCCACGATGTCAGGCAGAGGATTTAGGGGATGATGCAATTCTAGCTAATTACTATGGTATTAAAAATCTGCAATATATAGAATCTCATTTAATGGATTGGGTTAAGACTGGAAATGCAGATTGCAATGACCTAATAACTTTATACAATGTACTTATTGAGCAATTCTCCATTTATCTGGGGCATGTAGCCAACAATATCGGAGGAACATATGAGAATTTAGAGACAATCTTAGACAAGGGGGCTATCTACGAACCTGTTCCGAAGCATATCCAAGAAATGTCCATACAATTTTTATGTGAACAATGTTTCAATACGCCTAGATGGTTACTTGATAAGACGATATTTAGTCATACAGGAGATAATCAGATAGACGTTCTTGGAAGAATTCAGGCTAATTTGTTAAATAAATTATTATCAGTTAAGTGTTTTAGTAATCTTATCACATATGAATCTATTAGTGGAGAGGAATCGTATAAAGTTATAGATCTCTTAGATTATCTGCAGCGCCAAATTTGGATAGAGTTAGGTTCTCATTATAAAATAGACGTATTTAGAAGAAATTTACAAATTAAATATTTGTTGGGTTTGAGAAATATTATGCGGCAACGAAATGTATATTGGACACAACTAAATATTCCAGCTATTGTAACCGGCGAACTGAGGGGATTGCAAAGACAGATTCAGATCGAGCTACCTTTGCATAGGGATAAAGCGACTAAATATCATCTGATGGAATCTTTGAATATCATTAAGGATATTTTGAATGAAATCGGATATTGAAATATTTCGGAAGACCTTATTGACAAATAGTGAGATTTTTCCTAATTGAGGAAACATACCCTGAGTAAAATATTTAAATGGTCAAATAAACAATCTAGAGTGATTTTATTAGCATTTACTTTTACCACAGAGGAAACGAAGGTGGAAGAGGCATTTTTTAGAATTATTCGGAATTCAACAATCAATGTATGAATGATATGATAGTGTATAAAATGGATGATATTTTTGCTACTTGTTATTTAGGCTCATTTTATAGGTGGTGATATAATTTTTATATAAAACGATTATGAGGTCATTATAGATCTGTATCTGGCGAACTCTTTCGTCCTTATACAATGGGATATAGAAACTGCCAAGATAGTGACCGTCTGTTAAATTATATACGTCAATGGCTGAATTGGTATTAAATGTTTTGGGTTCCTCATTGTCAGCCTGGATCATCGAATTTACAAAAAGCCGATTGTTTGATATACAGTTTTGCCAATTCACGATCCTTGAAGGACTAATATTGGTAAAGGTTTTTCCATCTTGAGAGTTGAGAGCGCCGACAACCACCTGGAAGGTATTTAAAGTGTCTATCGTTTTTCCGATATAACGGAGATTTAAATTGGTATCGAGGCACAGGAATTCATTCCGATAAAAATATGTATATATTACAGAATGTGAAAATGAGTCGTATCGGAGGATCCCGTCTGTGGTAATTCCTGCATCATTCTTTTTTTCTGAAATATTGTTCTCCTTTTGTCTCAAGCCGTTTACAGGATTGACTTTTATAAATATTTGATCCTGTGTTTTTAATGAGCTGTCAAAACCTCTCAGGATAAACGAATTGGAAGAAATGGATATGGCTCGTGTAAAGGTTGATTTTGAAATATTAAATCGGGAAGTGTTTCGCGAAGGAAGATCTATTATGTAAATGGAGGATGCGTTCCCAGCGAATAAATTGATATGTGAAGAAGATACCAGATAATTAAAATTTGAGCTTAGTTTACTATTGGGACTTACGTTTGTAAATAAGTACCTTTTCTCTTGCAATATATGGTTGCTGACCAATATTTTTGCAGGATCTGGCAGAGAAAAATATAATAGGTCTTTGGTAACACCGCATATGTCTGTCGCCTGGTCATTATTTGGGGAAACATTTAACAGTGTTATTGTCCCCTTGGCAAATAGTCTTGAAAAACCATTTTTTTGCCTTAGCGGCTTGTTAGCTATCCAGGCTAATGTAATAACTACCGTAATTGATATTGCCATAACCAGTACTATGGAAAGAAGTGTTTTCTTTTGGTCAAAGTTGTTCATATCAGATTAATTGTTATCAGAATAGGGTTTTAAAATATTTTCAGACTATTGATAAAAGCCATTTAGGGAAATGTTCCTCTGAATAATTCCATCTTTTAGCGCTATTATGCAAATTTGAGAGCTTGTATATAAGCAATGAATTGACGGGTCTATTTCGGAAGTAAATGGTCCGACTCTTCCGCCAGAGGAATTAGTTACGCCATAGTATAATGTCATGTTGGATTTGGTAATAAATGAGCTTCCCAATGCTAATAGCAGGGCCAGGAATGGGAGCAGTGTTTTATTGGAGTTTCTCATGTTTTTGGGGTTTATGATTTTAAATGTAGACTGGAAAGAAACAGGAACTACTTATATTTATATATGTAGTTCCTGCAGATTTGAAAGATGGAAGAAAATGAATGGTTTTCTTCGCAACTATCTTTTTTTACTGATAAAAACCATTAAGAGCAACAGTCTGTTCAGCGCCACCGTCCACTTTTTTAACAATACAAATGTTGCTGCTAGTGGTTAAACAATGTATGGCGGGATCAGGTTCTGTTGTAAAGGAACCCGTCCTTCCACCTGTTCCATTTGTAACTCCATAATAAAGCGTTGTTGTCTTTGAAGTAAATGCACTAGCAACTGCAAAAAGAAGCGCCAGAACTGCCAAACTAACTTTGAAGCGTTTCATACAATGGTGTTTAATTAATTATGAATTTTGCCTACTCTATTATTCAGGTTTTCGGCTTTCCCTGTTTATACGCGCATATATTTTATCATCCTATTTAACTCAGGACTGATTTTGATTTAACGGAGTAGTCTATATCAGATGCTTCTTTGTTAAGTGTTATGTTTTTCATCTCGATCCTATTATAAATTGCAATAATGGATAACAATACAAAGATGATATTAAATACTAGGTGTTGGTTCCACGTCATTTTGGATAAAATACCGCCACAAGAACAGGGGATGTAATAACTATAGTGTAACATGACGAATATGTAAGCAGAGAACATTGTCATAAGGGAAAGCGATAAATATTGTCCAAGTAACCTTGTTTGTTTAAATAGTAAGGTTGTAGATACAAAAAGCTCTAGCAAGGGTATCGCCCATGCTAGAGTGCCTGAAAATTGTGTTACGAACGGAGATTTTCCTAATTGTATTTTGAATATATTATAATCCAGTAATTTACTTAGTGCTGCATATGTAAATAGCAAAACAAATAGGGATGAAGCTATTTCATCTAATTGTCTCTTCATAATTTCTATTTTAGATAGTTTTTAAAGCCTATGATAGTCTTTGTTACAAAAGGGCTGAAAGTTTTGTTAAATAATAAATAATGATGAGTGTGGACAATAAAAATTAATTATACGTGGGTAAAGAGATTGTTAAACCTCACAAGCGTCAACCAGTGGTTCTCTGTCACCAGCCATCTATTTTTATATAGTTGTCAGCCCGTCAGGTGATATATGGATTTGCTTTTAACGAAGCCTTTTGTATTCTATTGATGTATCATCTTTCCCTGTCACGAGTTTATTTAATGGACCTTTCTTTTGGGCGGAGTAGGATTTCTGCCTGAACCGAGTGCAAGATACATCCCGATAACAAGCCGAAGCTGCAAAGTTGTTGATCGATTCTGCATTTGTTTAAAGTTTCAACAATTAGCTGTATTCGAAATCAGAGAAGGTCAAATATGAATCAGAGTATACTGGTATTTGAAAAATGGAGCTTGGCGCGATTACAATTGTTTCCTGTATTGCTTTGGAGTTAGTCCCGCTATTTTTTTAAAAGCCCGGCTAAAGCTTTCCTTGCTTTTATAACCAACTAAAAAGGCTATTCGCTTTATGGAGTTGAAAGTGCCAAGCAATTCTTTTGCCTTATTAATTCTTGTCTCAGAATGATAGTTCTGAATATTGATTCCGAATCGAAGGGGGAATTCGTGTTGCAATTTTGATTCACTTACTCCTTCTCCTTTCGCCAGATCAGAAATGTTTATCGGGAAGTTATAATTACGATCAATTTTGTCTTTGATGACAAGGAGATAATTGGTGTTTTTGCAATCCATAAGACAAGGTTTAATAAGAGTCTATAAGAGAAACAGGGCATACTATTCAAGCAAGGCTTAAACTGGATGTGATTAAGTCGTGCCTGTAAAAGGAGGCTACCTAATAGAGTTAGTCTTCGCTTTTTTTCTGTCTCATCATGCGTCTAATAGAATCTGTTGCCTTTTGCCTGGAAAAAATAAGTACAAATTAAATTTTTCTCAGCTTATTGGATCGGGGTCATTACTTATTTCGGATTCGTATAACAATAAGAGTTGCTGATGGGGTCTTTGTTTTTGCTTACACTCTTCATATAACGGAGGTCTTGATTTAACAAATAAAGTAAATCAGAGTTTGACTTTCTATTGATGTATGGTCGGATAAATTAAATGAAACGACGGGTCAACATTGTGAATTCGTTAGAACATATATGTTTAATGCTACATATCTCTCAGTGTTTATATTTAGCATATGGGTTTTTAGTAAGTTGGGCATTAGAAAAAAGGCTTGCTTCTTTAGGTGCTTTTGTCTCTTTTTTAATAGATGTTTGCTCTTATGTTCTGATATATAATTTTATATTGCAGGGTATTTTTGTACTGTAATAGGGAGCTTACAATTATTCTTCAAAATGCTGAGGCATGGAAAGTAAAACCCCGGTTAGGGTACGGAAATGGGTTAACCGCTGGCACGGTATTTTATCTTCTTATGGAAATAGCCGCCCATGTCTTTAACAACCTATAAAAAGAAACGATCCTTCGGCCAAACCACCGAGCCCACCGGAGGGAAGGGTAAGGGCGGGGAGCTAATCTTCGTGATCCAGAAACATGCTGCCAGCCGGCTGCATTATGACTTCCGCCTGGAAATGGATAATGTATTGAAAAGCTGGGCAGTGCCCAAGGGACCTTCTACGGACCCCTCCGTCCGGAGACTGGCCATGATGGTAGAGGACCATCCCTATAATTATAAAGACTTTGAAGGCGTCATTCCCAAGGGCAACTATGGGGCAGGAACGGTGATCGTCTGGGACTATGGAACCTATGAACCGCTGGAACCGGTAAAAAATAAGGCGGAGGCGGAAAAGCTCCTCTTAAAGGAACTCAAGGCCGGCTCGCTGAAATTCAGCCTCCATGGGAAGAAACTCAAAGGAGAATATGCCCTGGTGCATACCAAGGGCAGGGGAGGGGAGGACAATTCCTGGCTGCTGATCAAACACCGGGACAAATATGCCAGTGAGGCCGACATTACGGAAAAGGATAAATCAGCCATCTCGGGGAAGACCCTGGAAAAGATGACGGCTAAGCCCGACCATATTTATGGAAGTAAGGGAAAGGCTGAGAACAAAGTAATACCTAAAGCGAAAGTAAAGACTGCAAGTTCTGCCGTAAAAAAAAAGCCTGAAAGCGAGGGAACGCTCAAAGCTCCCTTTTCCCAAAACAGTCAGCCCCATGCTGGCTACCCTGGTCGACAAGCCTTTCGATGAGCCGGGCTGGTTATATGAAATCAAATGGGACGGCTATCGTACGATTGCCTTATGCAATAAGTCGAAACTGGAATTGCTCTCCCGCAATAACAAATCCTTCAACGAAAAATTCTATGCCATTTATGATGCCGTAAAGGCGCTGGGCCTCCAGGCGGTGCTGGATGGCGAGATCGTCGTATTGAAAGACTCCGGGGCTTCCAGCTTCGGGGCCCTACAAAACTGGCGCAGCGAGGCCGATGGCGACCTCGTCTACTATGTCTTTGACCTCCTATGGCTGAATGGCCGCGACCTGACGCAATTGCCTCTTTTCCGCCGACGGGAACTGCTCCGGCAGATCCTGCCCCAGGAAGGCCCGATCCGGGAGAGCGAGAACTTTGAGACCTCCGCCACGGATTTTTTGAAAGCAGCCGCTAAAATGGGACTGGAGGGCATCATCGCCAAAAAAGCCGATAGCACTTATCACCCGGGTGAGCGTAGCCGGGACTGGCTCAAAATAAAAGTGAATAAACGCCATGAAGTGGTGATCGGCGGCTTCACACGGAACGACGATTCCCCCAAAGCCTTCAGCTCTTTGCTGGTGGGTGTCTTTGAAAGGGGTAACCTGTTATATACCGGGAAGATCGGCACCGGCTTCTCCGATAAATTACAAAAGGAAATGATGGTCCGGTTCAAACCTCTGATCACTGATAAGTCGCCTTTTACCACCCTGCCCGATGTCAACAAGCCTTCCCGGTTCCGCTCCGATCCTCCTCATGCATCCGCCACCTGGCTGAAGCCCCGGCTGGTCTGCGAGGTCAGTTACGCCGAGATCACCCAGGATGGAGTCATGCGCCACCCTAGCTTTGAAGGCATGCGGGAAGACAAAGCTGCGAAAGACGTACATGCAGAAAAAGCAAAGCCGACGGAGGAAGTCGTTGGCGACCGGAAAACCCTTCTCAATCCCTCTGACGAGACCCAGGTACGGAAAGTCAATGGCCATGAGCTGAAATTCGGGAATCTCAGCAAGGTATTCTGGCCAAAGGAGGGGACTACGAAGCGCGACCTTTTAAACTATTACTACCAGGTAGCTCCCTATATCCTTCCTTACCTGAAGGACCGCCCACAGTCGCTGAACCGCTACCCCAATGGCATTACCGGCAAGAGCTTTTACCAGAAAGACGTTACGAATAAGGCGCCGGATTGGATAACCCAGTTTCCCTACCATACCAATGAGGGGAAAGACAAGAACTTCCTGGTCGTGGAAGATGAAGCAAGCCTGCTCTGGATGGCCAACCTGGGTGTCATAGAGATGAATCCCTGGAACAGCACCATCCATAAGCCGGACAATCCCGACTGGTGTATTATCGACCTCGACCCTACAGAAAAAAATACTTTCAACCAGGTGATCGAAACTGCCTTGATGACCCGACAGGTGCTCGCTGATTGGAAGGTAACCGGCTATTGCAAAACCTCCGGCTCTACCGGTCTTCATATTTATATTCCCATGGGCGCGAAATATACGTATGATCAATGCCAGCTATTCGGGAAGATGGTTGCTTCCCGTGTGCATCATGAACTTTCGGGCTTTACCAGCATCGAGCGGATGACGCATAAGCGTAGGGGAAAGATCTATGTCGATTATCTGCAGAACCGGCCCAAAGCCACCCTGGCAGCCCCTTACTCCGTCCGGCCCAAACCCGGCGCCACCGTCTCCATGCCCCTGCATTGGGAGGAGGTGAAGAAGGGATTAAAGATGAAGGACTTTACCCTTCAAAATGCGATGGCCCGGATTAAAAGTGAAGGGGATATTTTCCAACCCGTGTTGAAAAAAGGGATCGATTTGAAAAAGATCCTGGATGCCCAATAGAAGCTGTCTATTGAAACGTGTCGCCGCCTTCGATCTTACGATAAGGTTTTTTGAAAAACTCCTTGATCAGTGTATTGAACTGATCTTTTTTAAAGATAGGAGTTGAATGCCCGGAGTTCGGAATGATCCAACAGTAAGACCGGGGAATATTCTGTGCAATCAATACGGTATGCTGCACGGGAATGACGTCGTGATCTCCTCCGATCACCAGGGTAGGGCATTGGATCTGGTGTAATTGTCCCAGCGTGATATTGGGCTGATACAGGTCCAGGTCCGATATTTTCAGTTGATTTTTAATATCGGGCGTCTGTGGTTTTTTCTTCAGGTCGGCATTACCTTGCTTAATAAGGTTGAAGACGAAAGGGGTAAGACCGGTAGTATCTGCCCAGAGGTTAGCTCCTGTGATGGCCAGTTTCTTCACTTTGTCCGGGTGCCTGATGGCAAGGAGCAGCCCATTGATGCCCCCATCGCTCCAGCCGATCACATAACAGCTATCCAGGTGCAGCGAATCGAGCAACGCGTTAAAATCATCTGCCATCATTTCAAAAGTCAGGGAGTCCGAAGGGTCTTTGGATCTTCCATGGGCCCTGCTGTCCACGGCGATCACCCGGTAGGACTTTGCAAAAAAAGGTATGTTATTGCTAAAATTATTGATCGACCCGCCGTTACCATGAATGAACAGTAATGGGGATCCCTGGCCGTAAATTTCATAGTACAGCCTGAAACCCCTGGTATCCAGGTAATGACCGGCTGCTTTGTTATTGCCATAGGAGATCCTGGCGGGAGTGGTCTGTGCAGGGGCCGTCTGGGCGAAGGCCGTCTGAGCGATGCCGGCCAATAGTATAAGGGCCAAAAGCCTTATGCGTAACGAATAGTAGCAACCTGAAAATAGCATATAGTAATTGTTTACTGAAAGATAAGACTTATTGTATCCTTGTCATTACTTCTGATACTACCGCAGAATCACCCGAATAGGGATCTTTAAAACCATAACTAAGGGTAAACACGTGATTGGCGGGATCATAGGTCGACACCCCGGATTTCAGCAAATAGGTTTGCTTTCCGAAACCATAGAGGGTGTCGTTGGCAATCGAGACGCTGTTGTCCGGGTTAACGATCAGGTCCATCTGCTCTCCTATGGACATATAGACAGCCTGGTCGGCACAATTGGTCACTACTGCATTGGGCACAAGGGCGGAGGGGCCTTTGCTGGAGGTCGGAAAGCTTCCTTGTGACACATAGAAGCCGGAGATGTCGTACAGGTATTTCAGGTCGTTGATGGTATTGACGACATTTCCTATTTTCTTTTGTCCGACGGATTTGTACAAGCCGGAGTACTGATTGCCTGGGATGATGGTATACATGGTCGAACCGTAATTCTGGCTGATGGTCTGTCCACTTGCGTCTTTAATGGCGATAGGCAATATATACGACTGTGTAAAATCGATCAGGCTCGTCTTGAAAGTAAGGTAGATCTCCGATCCGGTAGTCCCCGCTTTGATGACAATGGAATTGCCATTGGTCCAATTATAGGCCTGCGCGGGCAGGATACGGTATTTCCCACCGTTAGCGGCATTGAAGACGTTAAAGTTCGCCGTATCCAGATCTAGCGTCACCTTGACGTCTTTATTAATGGGCTGGCCGCCGACGTCCACCGTAATGGAGTCCATGGCAAGATGGGAGCTATCGACGCGCACCTGCATGAAATAGGGATAGGTATTGGCCCCGGCATTGGCGGCTGTGGTCAGGTAATTCTGTGAGTTGAGCTGCTCGATCACCGGTTTCACTCCATTAAAATCCGTGGTGCCCGGTGCGCTCTTCAGACAGGCGCTCAGGCATAGCGCTGCAAGGATAGCTATTGTCAGTGAGAAATTTATTTTATTCATTGTATTGCTTATTAAGGTTGGGAATTATTGCTGCCAGAAAATTTTTGGAGATGCCAGGGTGACGTTTCCTTCTTTGGCAACATTGTCTGCATTGGCATTGTATTCACTCTGCGGATAGATAAAACGCTGCACCCGGGGATAGAGCACTGCCGGATCATTGGAGATAGCCAGATCGGCCGGGAAACCGGTGCGCCGGAAATCCGTCCAGGCTTCTTCGTTATTGGTGAAACACAGCGAAATATATTTCTGGGTGATAATGGCCTGCAATTTATCCGGACTGGCATTCCAGCCTGCGTTGGCAATACCCTGGGAATAATAGGTTGCAGCAAAGGTCCCCGGACTGCCCGTAGTGGTCCCGTCCGTATAGACATTCAGGTATTTGAAGTTGTCTGTGATGGCCTGTTCATAATAAGTTTTGGCCGCTGCGTCCCCACCGGGTAATAGTCCCCGGTGCGTGGCCTCCGCCTGCAGGAAAAGGCTTTCCCAGGAGGAAACAAGAATGGCCGGCTGTGTGGGGCTTTGCAGGATGCCGTAGAGGGCAGGACCGCTGATGCCGTATGGTGGTGGAAGCGGCGTAGAAGGAGCAGGGCCGGCCCCGCTGCCAATATAAGTGGCGTTGGCGTTATTGGGCTGCCCGGTAGGGTTGCCCTCGACTTTGCCATCGGTCGTGGAACAATAAAAGAACGGTGTTCTGGGATCATTCAATCCCGCCAGCTTCGAGATAAAATAAGTGTTGGCCCGCTGCTCATTGTTGGTGACGCCGCCATTGATATTGTATCCGATCCCACTCCATAGCGGGCTGAGATGTCCCGATTGATCCGTAGCGTATCCCGGGTTGACGAAGGCGGTTTGCCCTGCGCCCAGGCAGCCGTACATGTCGGCGGCTATTTTGGCTATTTCGGACTGGATGGTACTGGCCTGGGAGGAGACGTTCACTTCATGCAACAGCATGCGTAGTTTTAGGGTATTGGCCAGCCGGACCCAGGAAGGGATATCTCCTTTGAACAGGATATCCGCACTGCCGGGATTGTAAGCGCCCGCTATTTTCAGGCTGTCGCTTTCGAAGATCGCAATCGCGGAATCCAGTTTGGCAATACAACCGTTGTATACTACCTGACCCGAATCATAGGCAGGATTGGTGATGCCGGCGGACAGTTGCAGCGCCTGGCTGTAAGGCACATTGTTATAGGCATCCACCAACATTTGAAAATTTAACGCTTCCATCGTTTTGGCTGCGGCTACCAGGAAGATAGCTCCGTTGGTCTTAGAGGCCGATTCTACCGTACTGTAATCCTGCAGGTTGTGGTAACAGTCGGACCAGACACCTGTAAAATCATTGCTGGTATAGTTGTTTCGGGAAATATTATACAACAGGTAGACCAGTGACTTATAACTCATGAAGTAGTCTACGTTGAAGAAGTCGCCGCCATTAATGGTGGCGGCCGTCTGGGCCTCGGCATTGGTGAAGATGAGTACGGCCGCTCCGGTGGTGGGGGCATTGGGGTTGTTATTCACGTTCAGATATCCTTTTCCGCACCCGCTCAATAGGGTGGCCCCGCATCCGCATAGTATCGCAACCATGTATGCCCGGGAGAATAATATTTTTATGATTTTCATGATCCAGTGTTGAGTTGATTAAAAGGTGATTTTAATATTGGCTCCAAAGGTCCTGGTCGGAGGCGCCTGGTTCAGACTGTTGGTTCCTGTGGCGTTCCCGTTGTCTTCGCTGAATTCGGGGTCCGTCCAGGTATTCTGTTTGGGCAGCTTCAACAGCAGATTGGAGCCGATCACTGCCACTGATACGGCTTGTAACGGTTTAAGGCGGTTTACGAGGTGTTGCGGCAGCTGATAGGTAAGGCTGGCATTGCGCAGCGTCCAGAAGGATGCGCTGGTCACATACATGGAACCGGGGAAATATCCGTAGATGCCCCAGAATCCCAGCCCGCCGTCATTTACCGTGACACCGGTATTCGGCACATAATGGCCCGGCGATGTTTCAATCACTGAATTGGGATAAACGAACCGGTTATGGTTGAACATGGCCGATCTCGCAGAAAGCCCGTTCACCTCCATGTTGCTTCCTACGCCGTTGTAAATGACATTTCCGCCACGGTATTCCGCGACTGCCGACAGCGTAAAGCCCTTATAGTTGACGGAGGTGGTTATGCCGATGGCCTGGGTAGGATTGGTAGGCCCGAAATTGACCAGCGTGGCGGATTGCCCAGGCAGCCCTGTATTGGCATCCACGATCACATGCCCCTGCGGATCTTTTGCCCAGTCATTCATCTGTAACACCGGGTAAGGCTGTCCTACAATGGCATAGGCGTTGGAGGTGCTTAAGGAATTGGGGATAGGGAGGGAATTGACAGGCCCCAGGCTTTTTACCACACTGTGATAATGGGTGTAGTTGATGCCGGCATTCCACCGCAGCCCGTTACTAAGCCGGAGGATATCTGCATTCAGGTCCAGCTCTATGCCGCTGTTGTCCATGCGGCCGAGATTTTCCAGGTAGGTGCCGAACCCGGTGGCATTCGATACATTGACAGGAACCGTCTCATTAGTCGTCTTCTCATAAAAATAAGTTCCCTTCCAATTGATCCTGTTCCTTAAGAATCCTATCTCTGCGCCGATCTCGCTGGAATTGGTGAACTCGGGCTTCAGATTCTGTTTGGCATACGTGCCTGAAGTCGTTAAACCGGCGGTTTGTCCATAGGGAAAATTGGGGCCGCCGCTCAGCGTATTCTGCACCTGGTAAGGATTTATATTGACATTACCGGTCTTGGTGATTCCTCCTCTTATCTTAAGAAAAGAGATCACCTTACTGCCCTTCAGCATTCCGATGGCCTCGCTCAGCACAATAGCCGCATCCACCCCCGGATAGAAAAAAGTACGGTTGCTTGCATCCAGCAGCGAGGTCTGGTCCTGCCGTCCGCTGGCATGCAGGAAAAGGAATTCCTTGTAATTCATGCTGAGGTCGGCATAGTTCCCGAATTTCCGGCTTTGGGTCTTCAACTGGCCGACCGTCGGAGTGCCTGACCGGTAATTCACGTTGTACAGTCCCGGTACGTTCAGCAAAGTATTGGAGCCATTCTGCAATTGGGAAAAATTTTCCTGGTTGATGGAATTGCCCAGGATCAGCTGCCCTGCGAAATCGCCGATCTTTTTATGTAAGAGGATCTTTAAGTTGGTGTACAGCTTTCTGTCATTGACCACGTTATTGGCAAGAGTGGGAACGACATTGGCAAAATAAGTAGCCTGGTTGCCGCTCAGCGTGGCAGAGGATCCCAGGAAGAAACCATAAGGCGTAAAATCATAGGCCGCGTTGGTAGTTTCATCCGTGTAACTATAATTTTCGATGCCTCCCTGAAAATCTATGTTAAGCCAGGAGGTGGCATCGAGGGACAGGTCGCCGCTGGCCAGCAGGTCTTTCCTGTTGCGGGTAAACCGTTTGTTGTTAATGTACCAGTAGGGGTTGACGGCATACGCGTTAAAATAGGTGCTAAGGTCTCCAAATACAGCATTCGTATTTTGATAACTGGTGATGGGCACCTGCGGGGCCGTGTTCTGGATACTGGAATAGAAGTTATTCAAAGCGGCTGTCTGGTTGAGATTGGATTCGCCATAGCTGACATTGCCGGTTGCTTTGAAATTTCCGAATCGTTTGGATGCATTCATCCGGAAGGTGGTCCGGTTATATTTATCGTGGGGGACAATGCCGCTGCGCATGATATTTTCCCCTGAAAGAAAAAAGGAATTGTCCTCATCTCCCTGGGCGTAGGAAATGCCATTCCGGAAGGTGACTCCTGTGTTCCAAAAGTTTTTAACCTCATTTTTCAGCGCTTTGTAGGGCACTTTCTGGATCTCTCCATTCGGCCCGGGAAAGCCTAATATGATGCTATCGCCGCCCCAGGGCGATCCATTGGCGAAAGGGCCGCCGAAGGCCTGGTTTTCGTAAGGTACATAGCCGTTCTGATTATTGGTAGGGTTAGAGTAGGAGAGTGCATCGATGGCCGTGAATTCATTGGAGGCGGACCCGAATTTATCCTGCATTTTGGGCAGGAAAGATACACGGTCGAAGGTCACCGTCGAACTAAATTGTATGATAGGTTTCTTGCTGCCCGTGCGCGTCGTAACGATCATGACCCCATTGGCGGCATCAGAGCCATATAAGGCGGCAGCCGTGGCTCCTTTCAGGATATTGACATTGGCAATATCCGCAGCATTGATTTGCGCGAGATAGGATATGTCCACGGGCACTCCATCCACTACCAGCAACGGTTCGTTGTTGCCCAGGAAAGACCGGTTGCCTCTGAGGGTGATCCTGACATTATCCGGATCGACCCCGCTGTTGGTCATGGCGATATCCAATCCTGAGACCTTTCCGGCAATGCCGCTGGCAAAATTCACCGGCTGAGAGGAGTTCAGCTCTTTATTGTCGATCTGCGCCGTGGCATAACCCAGGGATTTTGCCTCTCTTTTGATGCCCAGCGCGGTAATGACGATGCTTTTCAATTCCTGGGGGTTCCTGGTTAAGACTATGGAGAGGTCTGTCATTTGACCCACCTTGATCTGCCGGTCCTCATATCCGGTAGAAGTAAGGATCAGGATATCTCCCGGGTTGGCCTTGATGGCGAAGACCCCTTCTGCGTTGGTAAGAGCGTATCCTTTGGAGCCCTTGAGCTTCACGGAAACACCCGGCAAGGGGGCCCCGCTGCTGTCGGTGACATGTCCATGGATGTCTTCGGGGGGAGATGGGATTGGTGATAAGCTCAGACCGGAGGAAGAGGGCTGGGGCCTGGGTTCGATAGTAATTACCCGGCCTTCGATATAATAGATGAAGGGCTGGTCTTTAAAGCATTGATCCAATATTGCTTTTACCGGCATATCCTGCATGTGCAGGCTTACCTTGGCACCAGCCTGAAGCAGGGCCGGTTTGTAAAAAAAGATGTAGTTCGTTTGCTTTTCAATGGACTTAAAGATCGTTTTCAGGGGCGCCTGTTCTGCGTTGATCGTAATATTCTGCGACACACTTCTGGCGCTCACCTGTATACATGCCACTGTCAAAAGAACCATCGTCAACCTCATGGTGAACAGGGTTTTGGTGGATAAACGGCACATGGGCAGCCCCCATGGCATGGAATCATTACTAAATTGCATAACTTAGTCTCAAGTTTTGGGTGATTGAATAAGCAGTCTTACCGGACTTTTTTGTTCAGGCATTGCCCAAATTCCGGCCAGGGATGTTTGCAGCATTTCTGGCCTTTTATATTCGGGGCATCCTGTTTTTCAGCATTTTTTTATTAAGGCATAACAATGATTTTTTTCCCTTCGATCCGGAAATGCACCTGATTTTTTTCCAGGACTTTCAATACTTCGGAAGCGGAGGCGTCCCTTGGGAGTTTTCCGGAAAACCTTTCCGGCGTGACAGGGCCCTCGTAGCTTATCTCTACGTCGTACCAACGGCCAAGCTGTCTCATGACGGTCTTTATGTCTGCGCTGTCAAACTGGAATACTCCGTTTTTCCAGGCTATCACTTCTTCCGTGTTGATGCCGGCAGCTATCGTCAGGGAGCCGTCCCGGTTTGTCTGCGCTTGCTGGCCCGGTGAAAGCAGGGAAGACTGACTGGCTTTGGATACTTTTACACGACCTTCCAGCAAGGTGGTCTTGACGGCTGTCTCGTCGGAATAGGCATTGATATTGAAATGTGTTCCCAACACTTCTATTTCGGTATTATCAGGGGAAGCGGTGCGTACCCTGAAGGGTTTTTCTTTGTCATTGGCTACTTCAAAATATACTTCTCCCGTAATGGTGACACGCCGGTCTTTTCCTGTAAAGGAGGTAGGATAGGTAACGGAAGAAGCGGAGTTAAGCCATATGTTCGTTCCATCCGGAAGAGTTAGCTGATACTGGCCTCCTCTCGGGGTAGTCAGCGTATTGTATTCAAGGTGGCCCGGCGAAGTATTGGCGGTATTGGAATAGGATAGCTGACGGCCGGATAGCTTTTGTATCTGGCTATTTCCCTGTCGCGCCAGTGTTCCGTTGGATACGCTGTCCAGTACGATCGTCCGTCCATTTGCCAGGGTAAGGATCGCCTTGTCGCCGCCCGGCCTCCCCTGATTTTCCGGGTTGACCGAACTCCTGGCGGCCGATTGTTGCTTATCATGGCCGGAAAAGATATAAATAGCGGATCCGGATCCCAGTATGATCAGGGATGCCGCGGCGACCCAACGCAGCCGTTTCAGGACGTGAACCCGGGCTATTCCCGTTGTATCGATGGCTTCACGGTGTTTTCTTGCATTGATCTTATTCAGCAATTGCAGCCGGTATGCCTCTGCATCCGTCGCTACCGATGCAGGTATATGCAAAGTAGCGTTGGGGTCAATCGTTTGGTACCACTCTGCGTATTCCTTCATTTCAGCGGGGCTGATCGTACCCTGTAGCCATTTTTCCGCCAGTTCCAGGTAGCGTTGTTCTGATTGTTCTGTCATGGATAGGTTGCCTTTATTATACAGGCAATCGGGAAGGAGAAATCCCTATATGGGGGAAGATTTTTTTTACAACCAGAAGACTATCCAGCAGTGAAAGTGGGCCAGGCCGGAGCGGAGGGCTTTTAATGCGCGGGATAGATTGCCTTCGACAGCCTTCTCGGATACCTGTAATTTGCGGGCGATCTGTTTTTGGGAAAGGCCTGCTTCCCGGCTCAATTGGTAGGTTATCCGGCATCTTTCCGGGAGCCCGGCGACCAGCGAAGCCAGTTGGCCTTTAAGTTCTTCGAAGCTTAGCCAATGTTCTGTGCTGTTGTCTGCTTCTTTCAACAACTTGCCGGAATAAGCCTGATAATCCAGCGCCCGTTTGATTTTGGCCTGGGCATTAATGACTTTGTGCTTCATGCAAACTGCCAGGTAATGGCTGGGTTCGCCTGAGATCTCCAATTCGTATCTGCGTTGCCACAGATCAAAAAAGATATCCTGAACCAGTTCCTCCGCGATGGCCAGGTCGCGGAGCTTGATGCCTGCTATGAACAACAGCTTCTCCCAGTACCGGTTGTAGAGTTCCGTAAAGGCGCCTTCATCACTCTGTCTGAGTAAGCTGAATAATTCCTGGTCGCTATATGAATGCAGAGCGGAAGACAAAGGAAGTCTGTTTTGGTGCTTAAATATATACATAAATATGATATGCTATATCTAAAACCTAAGAAAAGGTGGAACCGGGATGGTTCTATTCAGAGTGGGAGAGGCGGAGAGTTCCGGACGACGAGCTTTGGGGCTCCGTGCAGGTTTTCAGGTCAATCAGCCTTTGTCTTACATTCCTTTGTAAGTTTCTTTTAATGAAGAAGCTCATTAAATTAAAGGGAAATCTTAGCTCGAAAGAATAGAGGAAAATCACTTCTGTATTATTGGACCCTCTCTCTTTAAAGGTCCAGGAGCCCAGAAATGAGCTAAACATAAAGGGTCCCCGGGTCATTTTAATGGCTGTTACATGCGGTCTGTTGAACGTAATGTATTCTGTCTCCATGGCAAGCCCGTTTTTTGCGACACAGCAGGCTTTAACTCCCTTGCCCGCCTGCATGGCTCCTTCCATTAAATCAGCTTTTTTCAGGAAGGTGTCCCATGTTAGTCGATTGTTATAATCCTGCGTATAATCGAAAAGGGATTCGAGGTTTTTATTTATCCGGATCGTCTCTTTGAATTTTATTATACTCATTAATCAGCGTTGGTTATTGATGGATGAGGTATTTATTCTTAATTTTCGCTAATTCTATGGTCGAACATCAGGATAAATCTATCACTCAAAATCTATATTTCGAAATTTATCCAATGTGATAGCTGTCGGGAATCTCTCAAGTTTATGCAGTTTGGCTTGGCGGGTTTTAAAAATCCTGGAACCAGGGGGTAAGGCCATCCGGGGGGTAAATGAGGGATTATCGTAAATCTACGATTAAAATCGAGGGTTCTCCCGCTTGCCGGGTAAGGCAGCTTGCTCTATATTTGATCTATCCAATTCCAATGAAAGAGACCAATCCAGAAAAACCAACGTAATCCAATTTCCTACAAAAAGATCACATGTCCTTGAAAAGCCGCTGACTCACCGTAGCGGTTTTTTCTTTTGCAGGATGAGGATGCCGCAGCAATAAGTTAATATCAACTCCCCGATTTTCTTTATTCCGACAAGTTTTTTAGGACGAGACATCCACTAATACTGTAGTGATAGGATTATATTTTTAAAACTAAAAATATTAGTATTTTTGAGTGGTGGTTTTATGGAATAAAAGTAAAGACTATGGAGGGGAAATCATTTTATGATCTTGATTACATCATCGAGATTAATCAACAACGACTCGATCAATATACGACTGCTTATCAAAAAGTATTGGAGCGTCTGACGCATATCATTTTGATATATTCGGCTATTACAATTTTCCTTATACCTTTAATCCAGGATAGCGCCTTGTTCAAAATCAGGAATCTTTTTTTCATTACATCTCTTATATTATTTCTTGTTCTATTGGCTATCTCTCTGATGTTTACGATCAGGCTAATAATTCCTGTAGAAGTAGCCTATCTTAGTTTTCCCAGGAAATATTATGAAGAATATCGCTCAGAATATGAAATTACCATTGAAGATAAAGGCAAGATAAAAGATCTATTAAAGGCTTCTTATATCAAAGAATTGCAAGAGGCTTTGGAGACCAATGAAAAGGTATTCAGAAGTAAAAATTACTTTTATTACAATGCATTGATATTCGGTTTGTTATCAATCGTGCCTTACGTAATTTGTTTGACTTTTCATATTTCACAGAAAGATGAAAACATTCAAAAAATACAAATTGTTGATGCTGGAAATTTGCGTAATTTTATAAAAACGGATTCAGTGGATAAATATAATATCGATAAAAAAATAAGTAGTATGACTACCACGCAAACTACTAAGTTACCCGGGATTGATAATAGCCAGGTACTTGATTCATCTCCAAATCTCATTAAAGAGAATTCTCAAACCATCTCTACGAAAGTGGATGAGAAAAAGTAGGATCTCAAAGCCCGATCCAATAGTCAAAATCTTTTTTCTCTTTTCTTCCACTTTCGGAAGATGGGCAAGAGCCTCCCGGACTCTATCCGTTATTTTTTCGTTGTTAGCCATAAAAAGTTTTAATCTTTCACTTTGTCCCACAAATCCCGCCCGAATGCCAGTACTTGTGTGATGGCGCTGTCTTTGTCTTTGATGAATTTAAGCGGGAAAGGCATTTCGAGACAAAAAAAGTCCAGGTCCGACTCCGGCGAAAAACGTACTTCCTGGCCATCCCAAAGCTGCTTTAGCAGGAGATGATCTCCGTCTGCTGTAATTTGAATAAAAGCTTTTTTGTTTTGCTGAAGCTGATAGTTTCCTTCGAAAGCTTTTAATTGCTGCGTGGTGAGTGGAATCACCTTTTTGATCACAGGGGTATAAAAATCTTTCCATTTATAAACGATCGCTACGCTATTGACAATTTCCTGGAGAATATGGCCATTATCGGAATTGACCATTACGACCACCCCATTACCGTCCTCCAGGCTGCCATAATACTGACTTAAAAAACCTTCATCGGCGCCGCCGTGCTGAAAATAGCTCGTATTCCCCTTTTTGTCAATAAAAACGCCCAACGCAGCCGATTGGTCTATATAGGGTGTAAGTCTCAGTTTGGTGAATTGCTGTGACAGCACTTTGTGCGATTTGCCTTCATAAGACAGCTGCGTTTCTATAATATACTTACATAAGTCTGTAGGATTTGTCCAAAGTCCTGCTGCCGCCTCTTCAGGATAAATATGATATTTACCTTTCACTTCGCTTCCATTCGCCCGGTAAGCAGTCGCCAATAAAATTTGCTTATCGGTTGCCGGAGGTTGCGTATAAAAGCTATTGGTCATGCCCATCGGCTTCAATATACTTTCCCACATGTATTTATCATAGGATTGATGTGTCAGGTTCGTCAGGATCAATTGCGAGATGGTCGTGCCGCCCCCGGAATATTGAAATTTCAAACCGGGTTCAAACTGAGAACGAACGGCCAATGTATTGGCCGGTTTTTTTCCATCCAACACCTGTGCTAAAGTGGGGATGGCAGCTCCTTGCTCATAACCCGGAAAACCATGAATGCTTAAACCTGCTGTATGGCTCAGGAGATTGGCGATGGTTATTTTCTTGTGCCTGGATAAGGAGTCATAAGGGAATTTCCAGTTGGTCAGGTAGGTGTTAATATCCGTATACAAATTCAGCTGTTCATCCTGCGCCAGTTTCAAAATCCCTACGGCATTCAATGATTTGCTTATAGAACCCGCCTGGAAAAGCGTTAGGGTAGTTACCGGTCGGTGTTCAGCGGAGTCCGCCCAGCCATAACCTTTTGCCCATTCAACGCGGTAATTATGCACCACTGCAATACTCAGCCCCTTAATTTTGTAAAACGCCATTCTTTCTTTTAGCGTCCATTTTACCGAATCCTGTGTTTGAACCCATCCCGACAAATTGCCCTCCACCTGGCTGATCCTATTCTTTATGTCTTTGGCAGTATTTGTTTCAGATTGCGCTTTAAGATTTGCCGAAAGAATGATCAGAAAGATAAAAGACGGGAAAAGTGAAAGGAGCTGTGATTTTTTCATAGCAAGGAATTATTGTTGTTTGGCAATAAGGTATTTTTAAAGGCTGGTAATCTGATGGCAGGTTACCGGACCGCAAAATAGTTAATAATGCGGAAACCTAAGGTTTTTGGGTAGAACGGTGGATTTGACGGAACTTTCGGAAAAACTCCTGCATGTACAAGCCTACGGTACGGTTGCTCCGTGGATATTCCCTGGACCCTGGATTTTCCACCCGCCTGGACACGGCAGCCATCAATGAGATCACCTACCAGGTAAAATGGGAAAAGCTGAAGGAGGGCCCCTGCGGCAATTATTTCGAGGTCATCGATTATGACCCGGCGAGTAATTGTTTCTATGCTCCTGTAGATCTGGATTCCCAGGAGGTCATGCTGCAGAACGGGTTATCTCCCAGCGAAGGCAATCCAAAATTTCACCAGCAGTTCGTCTATACGATCGCGATGACGACCCTGGAGCATTTTGAGAAGTCGCTGGGCCGCAAGATCATATGGCAGTACCGGATTGTGGAGCAAAAGGACGCAAAAGACAAACCGAAGCATGAGTATGTGCCCAGGCTCCGGCTCTATCCCCATGCCTTCCGGGATGCCAACGCCTTTTATACCGCTGAAAAGAAAGCGGTGCTCTTCGGTTATTTCGAAGCCGCGACCCAGGTGCAGGGAAGCAATCTGCCCGGGGGGATTATCTTTACCTGCCTTTCCCCGGATATCGTGGCCCATGAGTTGACGCATGCCATACTGGATAGTATCCATCCCCGGTTTACAGAAAATACCAATCCGGATGTAGCGGCCTTTCACGAAGCTTTTGCAGATATAGTAGCGTTGCTGCAGCGATTTACCAATACCCCCCTGGTGGAAAACCAGATAGCCCGGACCCGGGGAAGCCTGTCTGAGTTTAGTTTTCTCGGCGAACTGGCCACCCAGTTCGGCAATGCCCTCCAGGGCAATCGCGGCGCCCTGAGGGGAGCCATCGGACATGTGGACTCCGATGGAATATGGAGGAAGCTGGATCCCGACCCTAAGGCCTATCAAACCGTCTTTGAGCCGCATGACCGGGGATCCTTGCTGGTGGCGACCATCTTCGACGCTTTTATACGTTTATATAACGTGCAGACGGAGGATCTCCTGCGTATCGCCAGCAACGGAACCGGCGTACTGCAGCCCGGGGCGATCCATCCCGATCTGGCGAAAAGACTTGCCCGCGAAGCCTGCGGCATTGCGGAACACCTGCTGCATATCTGCATCCGCGCCCTCGACTATTGCCCGCCTCTCGATATCACGTTCGGAGATTATCTCCGTGCCCTTATCACCGCGGACCTGGACGCCACCCCCAAGGACAATACCGGTTACCGGCTGGCGCTCATCGAAGCCTTCCGTAGCCGGGGCGTCTTTCCCGATCGTGTCAATACGCTCTCCATCGAAAGTCTCAAGTGGTCAAAGCCGGAACTGTTCGACGATCATGAAAAGAAGATATTCCGGTATCTGGCGGAGGAACTGAAGAACCAGATGCGCGAGATCATCGATAACAGCTTACAGGAAGAGGATCGAAGGGATAAGATCTTCTATGAATCCCAACGGATACAGGCCTGGCTGCATGATCAGTTAACGAACAAGAAAAAGGGGGTTTTGGGACCTGAGGCCTGGTCGGGATTATTGATCAAGCTGGGGCTTACCGATAAACCGGTAAGTTTTCAATACGAAGGGAAAAAGATCGCTTCCAGGGGGGTCCCGAAGCTGGAAGTCCATAAGGTCAGGCCGGTATACCGGGTCGGCCGGGAAGGCACCCTGGTGGAACAGGTCATGATCACTCTCACCCAGACCTTCCGGGTCGAAGGAGGAGATTATGACGGCACGAAATTCAGGGGGGGCTGCACGCTTATCCTGAATATGTCCAGGGATTATGACGTGGAATATATCATCTACAAGAAGATCGGCAGCCAGCGCCGCTTTGAACACCAACTGGACTACCAGGCCGGGAAAACGCCGGCTATCGCGGCTCTTTCCGATTCCATGTATGATGATGACAAGAGCTTTAAGTCCATCAATTTCGCGCATCTGCATTTTCTTAACGGTATTTAAAATTCCCTCTATGGCTAAAGATATAATCGCTACCATAAAAATGTACCAGGTCGGGGAATTGGGCGACTGTTTTTTCCTTCGTTTTACCGACGGTACCGATCAAAGCGATGTGTTGATCGATTGCGGTTCCTTCCGAAACAAGCAAGCATCCAAAGACCGGCTGAATACTATTGTCAAACATATCAAGTCGCTGCTGGGAGATAGAAAACTCGATGTGGTGGTGGGGACGCACCAGCATAACGACCATCTGTCGGGCTTCGTGCATTGCGAGACTCTTTTCACCGGGCTGATCAACCAGGTATGGCTTTCCTGGCTGGACAACCCCAATGACAGCCTGGCCCGGCAAATCGGTAAAGACCAAAAGGGCCTGGTGTCACAGCTTCAGGCTATTCACAGCAAGCTTTCCGCGATCGCCCCTCTTAAGCAGGCGCTGAAGGACGGGGTCGTACAGGATGTGCTGGGTTTTTATGCCGCCGACGGTGGCGGCGACCCGGAAATCCCTGCGAAAGGAATCGAGAACCTTCGGAAAATAGGAGATAAAGAAGTGGCTTACCTTTCCCCGGGCCAGCAGCTCGATCTGCCCGGGCTTCCGGCCGGCAGCGTAAAAGTCTATGTACTGGGCCCTCCCCGTGATCAAGCGCTGCTCTTCGATAAAGACCCCAAAAAGGGAGAAAGCTATGATCCCAAACTGGCGATTGCCGGTTTAAATGCCACCCGTCTTTTATCTGCCCTGGATAATTATGACCCTGCCACTCATAACCGCGAGGAAGAACAATTTCCCTTTAACAAAAGTTTCCGGCTATCCCCCTCCGAACCTCCATCGGAGATCCTGAAGATCTATGAGGATAAAAAAAACAGCTGGCGCAAGATCGACCTGGAATGGCTCGACCAGGCCACCCGTCTTGCCTTATACCTGGATTCTTATACCAATAACAGCAGCCTGGTGCTGGCTTTTGAACTGGTAAAATCCAGGAAGGTGCTTCTTTTCGCCGCGGATGCACAAACAGGTAACTGGCTTTCCTGGAAAAATATCAAATGGGAAAATTCTGTTGCCGGCTTTACCAGCTATAGCCTGCTGCAAAACACCGTGCTTTATAAAGTAGGGCATCATGGCAGTCATAATGCGACGCTGGTGGAGGGACTGGAAAAAATGGAGCATGAGGAGCTGGTCGCTATGATACCCGTGGACAAAACAGACCCCAATATCACGAAGACCAATGGCTGGAAGATGCCGGCGGCCAATCTATACAAAAGGCTGAAAGAAAAAACACAGTTCCGCGTCCTGCGGATGGACGATGTTTTTGCCGATGGGTGCGATCCGGTGAAGAACAAGGGAATGGCAAGATGGGACAAGTTACCCGGTAAGCCCGTTGCCGACCCAAAGAATTTCTTTATCGAATATACAGTGAAGGGATAGGGGACATGGGGAAGATAGTTGTATATTGACAATCCTTGAATAGTGGTGTTATAAATAAATCTATGCAGCGAATTTGCCGGTTGATCCTGTTCTTTTGTTTCCTTCATCCGGTTGCGGATGCCCAGTTCCGGGTGGTAGGGTATCTTAATACCTGGGATCATTTTCCCGGTAATGTAAGCTGCATTCCATTCGGGAAGATCACGCATCTCAATATTGCTTTTGCCGAACCGGATGTGAATGGGAATTTGAAGGTCCTTAAAGGACTCTCTGAAGTGGTGAAGAAGGCGCATGAGAACCAGGTGAAAATATTGATCTCCGTGGGGGGCGCTGATCTTGACGGGACCCGAAAAAATTGGAGGAAGTATACCGATGCGGCCCATGTGGGGATATTTGCGGATAAGATCGTGACCTATTTACTGCAAAATAATCTCGATGGGGTGGATGTAGACCTGGAAGGGGATGTTATCGGCAATCATTATGGAAATTTCATCAAAGCACTGTCGGATAGGTTAAAACCAGCCGGTAAGCTGGTCACTGCGGCTGTTGCCACCTGGTTCGAAGAGCAGATCCCGGCGACCTGTTTTGCTTATTTCGATTTTGTGAATATCATGTCTTTTGATCTGACGGGTCCGGGCAATGCTAAACATCCTGGCCAGCATTCGCCTTATTCGATGGCGGTGGAGGATATTAAGTTCTGGAAGGGGAAGGGGTTGCCCCGGGAGAAAATGGGGCTTGGGATCCCTTTTTATGGTTATGGCTTTGATACTGATTTCACGTTCGATGAAGTAGCCTATCGGGATATTGTGGCGCGATATTCCGGGGCTGAACAGAAAGACAAGGCAGGGCATACCCTTTATTATAACGGCATGTCCACTATTAAGGAAAAGGCAAGGCTTGCGCTTCGCGAGACGAGTGGTATCATGATCTGGCAATTGACCGGGGATGCAAAGGGGGGCAAATCGCTTCTTGC
>DASWFF010000079.1:0-13644 GCA_036394375.1 Puia sp. | reverse complement strand
TGGGAATACAGATTTGCGTCTATATGATGTTCCAAAAGAGCTACCGACCAATACTGAGTAGCCGCCTGTTCTATGTAAAAAAACCTTTCCTGAAGATGTTTGCATTTATTAAGAATGAGAATGTGATGAGTAAAACTAATTCCGAAGAATTGTTCCCTGAATTCAGCCTCAGTCAGTTGGTCCGCAGCAGACTCTTCTTCCTTATGTCTACGAATCTTTCGTATTTCTGCAGTCGCCGACTGCAGAAATGAATCTGCTAATTTGTCGGGCAATTGGCCAGTCACCAACTGGCCAATTGGACTATCCTTATAAGCTTCAAAAAACTGCCTCATATTTTTAAGGTTGCTAAATGAAAATCCTCTCAACCCTGGAAGCTGTTTTTGCAGATCTTCGGCTATTTGCCCTATGACTTTTGCCCCCCATTTCTCCGTTGCTATTTTATCGGATAACATCTTTCCGGTCTTAAAATAGAGTAGTAGTTGTTCTTTATTTACCAGCCTGGCGGCTATATATCGGCTCTGAATAATGTTCAGCTTCAGGTCAGTTATAAACTGGAGATATTTTTTGTCCATAGTAGATAGGTTTAATAGTGAAATCAATATACTTAGTCGTTATAAAATTACTAATAATATTAGTGTGATAGTAAAATATTTAGCTGTTTTGAAAATTTGCATATCGCCCTTTGTTCCACAATCCCCGGCGGTGAAATTTGTACCTGAATTCAAAATTCTATCCTTATTTTCGATTTCAAACAGCTTGCATGCCAGGAGATACACTACACGTCAATAATAAGGCCGCCGGCCAGAACACTTATGATGCCATCGTGATCGGCTCTGGTATCAGCGGCGGATGGGCTGCAAAAGAGTTAACGGAAAAAGGATTGAAAGTGCTGATGCTGGAGCGGGGCCCCAACTTCGAACATATCAAGGATTACAAAACGGCTAATAAAGATCCCTGGGATTTCCCGCATCGGGGAAGCGCCACCTTACAGCAAAAAACAGATAACCCCGTGATATCAAAGGATTGGGCCATGTACGGCACGGCAGCACAGGAAGCCGTCATGGATTACTGGGTAAAGGAAAAGGATTGCCCTTATGTGCAGGTGAAGCCATTTGCCTGGTGGAGAAGTTATCAAATGGGAGGCCGCTCTATTCTATGGGGAAGGCAGAGCTACCGGTGGAGCGATATCGATTTTGAAGCCAATTCAAAAGAAGGGATAGGGATCGACTGGCCGATCCGTTACAGGGAAATGGCGTCCTGGTATGATCATGTAGAAAGATTTGCCGGAATTTCCGGTTCCAAAGAAGGCCTGGAGCATTTGCCGGATGGGCAGTTCCTGCCGCCGATGGAATTAAACTGCGTAGAGAAAGATGTGGCGGCACGGATAAAACAATCTTACAAAGGTCAACGGCATATGTTCATCGGCCGCGTGGCTAATCTCACGGCGGCGATACCGGGCAGAACGAAGTGTCAGTTTAGAAATCGTTGCTGGGAAGGCTGTCCCTTCGGCGGGTATTTCAGCACCCAGTCTTCCACATTGCCGGCAGCATTAGCGACGGGTAACCTCACGGTGCGCCCCTGGAGCATTGTGACAAAGATCCTCTACGATAAGGACACTAAAAAAGCGAAAGGAGTAGAAGTACTGGATGGGGAGACCAATAAGACCTATGAGTTTTATTCCAGGATCGTCTTCCTGAACGCATCCACGCTGAACAGCGCCTGGGTGCTTATGAATTCTGCGACGGATGTCTGGCCTGACGGATTGGGCAGCAGCAGCGATCAACTGGGGCATAACGTGATGGATCACCATTATATGCTGGGTGCGCAGGGCATAGTAGAAGGATATGAAGACAAATACTATTATGGCAGAAGAGCCAATGGGTTTTATATTCCGCGATTTGCTAACCTGTACGGCGATAAAAGAGATTTTTTACGTGGCTACGGCTTCCAGGGCAGCGCCAGCCGGGAAGGATGGAAAAGAGATGTAGCGGAGCTAAGCATAGGAGCTGATTATAAAGAGGCACTTACGGAACCGGGCGCCTGGCATATCGGCGCCACGGGTTTCGGCGAAATACTTCCTTATCATGAGAACAAAATAACGCTGGATAAGAACAAAAAAGATAAATGGGGGCTCCCGGTCCTGGCAATGGATGCCGAACTGAAAGAAAATGAATTAAAAATGCGTAAGGATATAGTCAAAGAACTGGTAGCGATGTTCGAAGCGGCGGGTGTAAAGAACATCACTACCTGGGATAGTAAGGAATACGCGATTGGGCAGGGCATCCATGAGATGGGTACGGCAAGAATGGGAAAGGATCCCCGAAGTTCTGTCCTGAATCCGAATAACCAGGTATGGGATGCGACGAATGTATACGTGACGGATGGCGCCTGCATGGTGTCCTCCGCCTGTCAGAATCCCTCGCTCACCTATATGGCATTGACGGCAAGAGCCGCGGATCACGCGGTGAACGAACTCAGGAAAGGGAGCTTGTAATCACCATCTCAGGAGGTCTCTTACTGGCATTTTCTCCCACCATGACAGTACATGACGGATCAACGGGCATTCCGTTTTAAATTTGGCCATTGCCATATTGAAAAATCTCTAGCCCATGCAAGTTATATTTGGTATTATCTTTCACTTTATCGGCGGTTTCGCTTCCGGCAGTTTTTATATCCCTTTTAAAAAGGTGAGGGAATGGGCCTGGGAAAGCTATTGGATTGTCGGCGGTTTGTTCTCCTGGCTGATCATTCCACCCCTGGCCGCTTATATTACCGTACCTCATTTTGTGGAGATCATCTCCGGGGCATCCGCCTCCACGTTCTGGTGGACTTATTTCTGGGGTCTCTTATGGGGGATCGGGGGTTTAATGTACGGACTGGGCATGCGCTACCTGGGTATGTCCCTGGGTAACTCGGTATTGCTGGGCTTCACCTCCGCTTTCGGAGCCCTGGTCCCTTCCATTTATTACAATATCGTCCCCACGCCGGGGAAGACGACCTTTCATGAATTACTCACTACTCCCTGGGGGCGCATCGCTTTGGGGGGCGTCATACTCTGCCTGCTGGGAATATACATTTGCGGCAGGGCGGGGGTCCTGAAAGAAAGGGAATTGCCGGAGGAAAAGAAAAAGGAAAGCGTCAAGGAATTCAACCTGGTAAAAGGCCTCATCGTATGTACCATTTCCGGTATCCTCAGCGCTTGTTTCAACTATGGAATAGAAGCCGGCACTCCGATGGCTGAATTGGCCAATCAGTTCTGGAAGGAGGCGCACCCGCAGGCCACTACGGAATTCCTTTACCAGAACAATGTAACCTATATCGTGTTGTTATGGGGGGGGCTGACGACCAATTTTATCTGGTGTATGATCCTGAACGCACGCAACCGGACCTTTGGAGATTATACGAATAAGAATACCCCGCTGGCCCGCAACTATTTTTTCGCTGCGCTGGCCGGCACGATCTGGTTCCTGCAATTCTTCTTTTATGGAATGGGAGAGAGTCGCCTGGGTAATGGCGCCAGCTCCTGGATCCTGCACATGGCCTTCATCATTTTGGTCGCTAATTTGTGGGGAGTAGCCTTAAAGGAATGGAAGGGAGTGAGCGCTAAGACGCGGATCACGATCACATTGGGTATCGTTACCATCTTCCTGTCGGTATTGCTGGTGGGTTATGGTAATTCATTAAAATGAATTTATAAAGCAAAGCATATGTCTGTTACAACAACGAAATTCAAGCATGTCAGCTATTTATGGGATGAAAAAGCGGCGGCCACATTGGCTGGCGACGAAGTCGCCTTATTGATCTACCGGTCGAATCTTCTGGGGGCTGACCTCCGTCTTACGAATTATGGCGGCGGCAACACTTCCTGTAAGGCTGTGGCCAAAGACCCGCTCACCGGCCAGCCTACGGAGATCATGTGGGTAAAAGGGTCTGGCGGCGACCTGGGGACGCTGAAACGCAGTGGCCTGGCAGCCCTGTACACGGATCGCCTGCTCAGTCTGAAAAATGGTTACCGTGGAATAGAGTTTGAAGATGAAATGGTGGAATTGTTCAATCATTGTATTTACGATCTGAGCTCCAAAGCTCCTTCTATCGATACTCCTCTGCATGGATTTCTGCCTTTTGCTCATATCGACCACCTGCATCCTGATGCAGCCATCGCCATTGCCGCCGCAAAGGATGGTAAAAAGATCACACAGGAACTTTTTGGCGGTAAGATCGGGTGGGTGGAATGGCAGCGTCCCGGCTTCGACCTGGGCCTTAAGTTAAAAAAATGCCTGGACGAGAATCCCGGTATCCGGGGGATCATGCTGGGATCTCATGGACTCTTTACCTGGGGAAATACTGCGTATGAAAGTTATGTCAACACCCTCGAAGTGATCGAGATCTGCGCACAATACCTGGAAGATAATATTGGCAAAAAGCGTCCGGTATTCGGAGGGGCCCGGCTGCAGGCATCCCCGCAGGAAGAACGGTTCGCGAGGGCTGCCGCCCTTGCTCCCGTGCTAAGAGGGTTCTGTTCCTCAAAAGCCAGGATGGTAGGACATTTTACAGATGATGAGCGGGTATTGGAATTCATCGACTCCCATGACTTGGCCAAACTGGCGCCGATGGGCACCAGTTGCCCGGACCATTTCCTTCGCACCAAGATCAGTCCGCTGGTATTGGATCTCAGCACCACGGAAGATTGGAAGGACATTAAAAAATTAAAAGAAAAGCTGGCGCCGCAGTGGGAAAGCTACCGGCAAATGTATGCTCATTATTATGAGTCCTGCAAACATGCCAATAGCCCTGCTATGCGGGATCCTAATCCTGTCGTGATCCTTTATCCGGGAATAGGGATGTTCACTTTTTCAAAGGACAAGCAGACGGCCAGGGTAGCGGCTGAATTCTATATCAACGCTATTAACGTAATGAAAGGTGCGGAAGCCGTATCTTCCTATACTTCCCTGCCCAGGCAGGAAGCGTTCAATATCGAATACTGGTTGCTGGAAGAGGCGAAATTACAGCGGATGCCCAAACCAAAAGCCTTGTCCGGGAGAATAGCCCTGGTGACAGGTAGCGCAGGGGGCATTGGGAAAGCCATCGCCAAAAAGTTTGCAGATGAGGGCGCCTGTGTAATTATCAATGACAATGATGCCTCCCGTCTGGCTGCTGCCGCAGCCGAATTTCAGCAACAATATGGTAAGGATGGATTTGTCGCGGAGATCCTGGATGTGACGGACACGGACACGATACATAATACTTATCAATCCGCAGCCCTTGCATTCGGAGGGGTCGATATCGTAGTGAATTGTGCCGGCCTGTCCATTTCCAAACCTATCGAAGAGCACACGGAGAAAGACTGGGACCTCTTGTACGATGTCCTGGTAAAGGGACAGTTCCTCGTGACACAGGCGGGTGTAAAGATCATGCGCAAACAGGCTATTGGGGGAGATATCATCAATATCGTCAGTAAGAATGCCCTGGTATCCGGTCCGAATAATGCCGGCTACGGATCTGCAAAAGCGGCACAACTTCACCTCAGCCGGCTGAATGCGGCGGAATTGGGAGCGGATAAGATCCGGGTGAATGTGGTGAATCCCGATGCGGTCATCTCGGATAGTAAGATCTGGGCAGGAGCCTGGGCGGAAGGCCGCGCCAAAGCTTATGGCGTCAAGGTGGAAGAATTACCTGCTTACTATGCAAAGAGAACGTTGCTGAATGAGATCATTTTACCGGAAGATATTGCCAATGCCTGCTTTGCCTTTACCGGCGGCCTTTTGCACAAGTCCACGGGTAATGTGCTGAATGTAGACGGAGGAGTGGCCATGGCCTTTGTAAGATAATAACACCCGCCCCCTGACCCCCTAAAGGGGGATGAGAGCGGGGCATTAATGAAGCAACCAATGTCAAGAATCGCATTCACGATGAAGCTCTTTCCCGGTTATGAGGCCGAATACAAGCGGCGTCATGCAACGATCTGGCCGGAATTGCAATCCCTGCTGAAAGAGGCGGGCATTAAGGAATATTCGATATTTTTAGAGGAGGGGACTTTATTGCTCTTCGCTTACCTGGTGATTGAAGATCCGGCTAATCTCGACCGGCTTCCCGGCCATCCGGTCATGCGGAAATGGTGGGACCAGATGAAGGATATTATGGACTCTCATCCGGATCATTCCCCGGTGGTGCGCCAGCTGGAGGAAGTATTTTATATGCCGTAATTTTCCATTTCGGGGGAATCTCGAATCGGTTCGCCCCGAAGGGGAACCACAAAACGTAAACAACATGAAGCTCGAAAAACATACACTCGAACAGCACAATCAATCGGCCCTCAAAGAGCACCGTCGAAAATTTGATTTTGTCGCTGCCGGCCTTCCGGACGTAGAGAGCATCCTTCAAAAAATAATCGACTTCCAGGTCGCCATCCCCAGTTGGGCGCTCGGCACGGGCGGCACCCGCTTCGGACGTTTTTCCGGTGGCGGCGAGCCCCGCAGCCTGGAAGAAAAAATAGAAGACATCGGCCTGTTACATAGCCTCAATCGTTCCAGCGGGGCCATCTCCCTTCATATCCCCTGGGATATCCCGAAAGATCCGGCCGCTATCCGGATCCTGGCCGCACAACATGGCCTTCGTTTCGATGCGATGAACTCGAATACTTTCCAGGATCAGCCCGGGCAAACGCATAGTTATAAATTCGGGTCCCTGCAGCATGTCAACAAGGCGACGCGCCGGCAGGCCATCGACCATAATATCGAAGTGATCCGGCATGGCGTGGAACTGGGATCCGATTCCCTGACCGTCTGGCTGTCGGATGGCTCCTGCTTCCCGGGGCAGCTGAATTTCCGCCGGGCATTCCAGAACACCCTGGAAGGTCTGCAGGAGATCTATGCCGCCCTTCCGGCCGACTGGAAAATATTCGTCGAATACAAAGCCTTCGAACCGAACTTCTATTCCACCACGGTGGGAGACTGGGGACAATCCCTGCTCTATGCCTCCAAACTGGGACCAAAAGCCTATACGTTGGTGGACCTGGGCCATCACCTGCCCAATGCGAATATCGAGCAGATCGTAGCCCTGTTATTGATGGAAGGGAAATTAGGGGGCTTTCATTTCAATGACTCCAAATACGGGGACGATGACCTCACCGTGGGAAGCATCAAGCCCTACCAGCTATTCCTCATCTTCAATGAACTGGTGGAAGGAATGGATGCCCGTGGCATGAGCCACACGAAGGACCTGGGTTGGATGATCGACGCTTCGCACAATGTGAAAGATCCACTGGAGGACTTGCTGCAGTCTGTGGAAGCTATCCTGCTCACTTACGCACAGGCGTTGGTGGTAGACCGGAAGAAACTGTCGGAGGCGCAGTTGTCTAACGATACCGTTGCAGCGCAAGAGATCCTGCAGAGCAGTTTCCGGTCCGACCTACGGGCCCTGGTAGCGGAAGCGCGTCTGCGGTCCGGTGGCGCGCTGGATCCTCTGGCTTTGTACCGTAGTGCGAAGGTCCGTGAACATTTGATCAAAGAAAGAGGAGCTAAGACCGTAGCCACCGGGTTGTAAACCAATCAGAGGGGTTTCGGGTCGCCGCGGGCTTACCGAGACTTGCCATAACTTATTAATTTATTATGTCTGCGACCCCCGTTATAGCGATATTGGATACCGGAAAGACGAATAAAAAACTCTTCCTGTTCGATGAACATTATAAGATTGTATGGGAACAAGCGGCTTCCTTCTCGGGGACGACCGATGAAGAAGGCGATCCCTGCGAAGACCTGGACCAACTCACTGCCTGGGTGCAGCACTCTTTTCAGGAACTTGGCCGGCTCCCGGATTTCAGGATCCGGGCGATCAATTTCTCCGCTTATGGCGCCAGTTTGGTTCATATAGACGCGATGGGAACGCCGGTGGCTCCCCTGTATAATTATCTCAAGCCTTATCCGGCCGAACTGAAAAAGAAGTTCTACGATCGTTATGGGGGAGAGGTCACTTTCTCCATGCTGACAGCCTCCCCGGTGCTGGGCAGCCTGAATTCAGGGATGCAGCTTTACCGGATCAAGGAGGAACGACCGGAATTGTTTGGGAGAATAAGCTACTCGCTCCACCTGCCTCAATATATTAGTTTTTTGCTGACAGGGGAGAAATACTCGGATATTACGAGCATCGGTTGCCATACCAATCTGTGGAATTTCTCCCAGGACCATTACCATGAATGGGTTTACCGGGAAGGGATAATGGATAAGCTGGCCCCGGTCATGCCTTCTTCCAGCGTAATTCCTGTTCCGCGATCCTCTTTTGCGAATCCGGGCCTGGCTTCTGCGTCCGGCCAGCCCGGCCATTTGCCCGCCGGTATCGGCCTGCATGACAGCTCCGCTGCGATGATACCCTACCTGGAGAGTTTCCAGGAGCCCTTTGTGCTCATTTCCACCGGTACCTGGTGCATCAGTATGAACTCCTTTAACAAGACACCCCTGACTGTGGCGGAACTGCAAAAAGATTGTTTGTGTTATATGAGCTATCGGGGGCGGCCGGTAAAAGCCTCCCGTCTCTTTGCCGGTTATGAGCATGAACAGCAGGTTAAGCGACTGGGCGCCCATTTCCATAAAGCAGCCGCCTATGCGGCGACGATCTCTTTCGATCCCGACATCGTGTCTTTTTTACGCTTACGGGATCAGGAGCAGGGCATTGCTGCTATTGACTTACCGGTGACGGCTTCGGTATTTTCGCAAAGGAACCTGGACTCCTTCGATAGTTATGAGCAGGCTTATCACCGGCTGCTTATGGATATCATGGAGCAGCAGATCGCATCTACTCAACTGGTCTTAGCGGGAACGGAGGTGAAACGGATCTTTGTGGACGGCGGGTTCGGAAAGAACCAGGTATATATGCACCTGCTGGCCGCGGCTTTCCCGCATATCGAGGTATTTGCCGCCTCCATCCCCCAGGCAACCGCCATGGGCGCCGCCCTGGCTATTCATTCCCACTGGAATACCCAGTCCCTGCCCGGAGATATCATTGAGCTGAAATATTATAAATAGGACTTTAATTTCTCGCTTGCACCTTGTAGCTTGCATGTTGTGACCGAGAGGAAGTCAAACAACACGCAAAATAAGTTATTGATGAAAGTAGGCCTGTTCATTCCCTGTTATGTCGACCAGTTTTATCCGCAGGTAGGTATTGCCACCTTACAGTTATTAGAAAAATATGGATGCGAGGTAGTCTATCCTGCCGGCCAGACCTGTTGTGGCCAGCCGATGGCGAATTCGGGTTTCGAACATCTCACGAAGGGGACCAATGATCTGTTCATAAAGAACTTCCAGGAGTTTGATTATATCGTCTGTCCTTCGGGTAGCTGCGTCCTGCATATCAAGGACCATTTGCATACGGAGCATGGGGCGCACACGGACCATTCGAACCTATCCTCCGACCAACCTCTCGCAGGGGGACCGGCCTTCCCCGACCCGGCTGCAGGGGTCCGGAAAAAAATATATGAACTGGTGGAGTTCCTGACGGACATCCTGAAAATCGAGCATCTCGAAGCGAAATTCGGGCATAAGGTAGGCTTGCATCAGAGTTGCCATGGGCAGCGGGGGCTTAAATTATCCCAGATGTCCGAATTGGTGGCTCCTCCTTTTTCCAAACCGGAGCAGCTCCTGAAGATGGTGCAGGGGATCGAACTGATAGAGCTGGACCGAAAGGATGAATGTTGTGGTTTCGGCGGTACTTTTTGCGTGGCGGAAGAGGCTGTCTCCGTCAAGATGGGAAAAGATAGGGTAGCGGATCATCTCCACCATGGGGCGGAATATATCACGGGCGCCGACATGAGCTGCCTGATGCACCTGGAAGGCATCCTGCAGCGGCAGAAAAGCAAGACCCGGGTCAAACATATTGCAGAAATATTGAATAGCCAGGAATAACCCGCGTTATAAAAGCACAAAGTTTAGGGATGAAAGAGAATACGAAAGATCACGCTGCATTAGCCAGCCAGTTCAACAAGGATGAGCCCAGGGTAAACTGGCATGATAAGACCCTTTGGTGGATAAGGGAAAAAAGAGACAAGGCGGCAAATAATGTCCCTGAATGGGAATTATTACGGGATACTGCATCCGGCATTAAAGAGAATGTCTTATCCCGTCTCCATGAATACCTGCTGCAATTCGAAGAGCAGGCTACCCACAATGGGGTGAAAGTGCATTGGGCGGCGGATGCGAAAGAGCATAATGAGATCGTTTCATCGATCCTACGACAGCATGCCGTAAATAAAATGGTGAAAAGCAAGTCTATGCTCACCGAAGAATGCCACCTCAATGAATATCTTAAAGAACAGGGTATTGAAGTCGTGGACACCGATCTGGGCGAGCGCGTGGTACAGTTGGCGGGAGAGCCGCCCAGTCATATCGTTCTGCCTTGTATCCATTGGAAGAAAGAGGAGATCGGTGAGTTGTTTCATGAACACCTGGGCACTCCGGCGGGTAATGCCGACCCGCAGTTTTTGACACATGCGGCCAGGCTGCATCTGCGGGAGAAATTCCTCACGCGCAGAGTGGCCCTCACCGGCGTCAACTTCGCCATTGCGGAGACCGGTGAATTCGTGGTCTGCACCAACGAAGGCAATGCCGATATGGGCGCTCATCTGGCGGATGTACATATCGCCTGTATGGGTATTGAAAAACTGATCCCCCAGCGGGCGCATTTAGGCGTTTTTCTGCGCCTGCTCACCCGTAGTGCGACGGGGCAGCCGATCACCACCTATTCCAGCCATTTTAAGAAGCCGCGTCCCGGTCAGGAAATGCATATCGTATTAGTGGACAATGGCAGGAGCGTACACCTGGGTAGAAAAGATTTCAGGAGTTCCCTGAAATGTATCCGTTGTGCGGCCTGTTTCAATACCTGTCCTGTATATCGCCGGAGCGGCGGGCATAGCTATCATACTGCTGTCGCGGGGCCGATCGGTTCTATCCTGGCGCCCAACCTGGACATGAAGAAATATGCAGATCTTCCCTTCGCTTCCACGCTTTGCGGATCCTGCTCCAATGTATGTCCGGTGAAGATCGACATCCACGAACAGCTTTATAAGTGGAGACAGGTGATCGTACAGGCGGGCAATGCGCCCATCGCCAAGAAGGCGGCGATGCAGACGATGACCTGGGTCTTGTCGAATCCTTCGGTCTATCATACGGCCGGAAAGGCCGGCCGCTGGTTCATGGCCAACGTGCCTTTCACCGTCAACAATAGCCTGAATCCCTGGTATAAACAAAGGGAGATGCCCGAGCCTCCCGCTTCATCTTTCGGGGAATGGTATAAAAAAAATAAGAAATGATATGAGCAGCAGGGATAAAATATTAGCCGCCGTAAAAGATAATCAACCCGATTTTCGTGAATTGCCGGCTTTGCCGGGTTCGCCAGTACCCTCTCCCGAGCAGTTGGCTGCCAAATTTATCGGCGTACTGGAAGCTATCGGCGGCAACGCTTATATCGTCTCCGGCTTCGACCGGATCGCCCATATTTTACGGGAGGAACATGCGGATGCCCGACGCATCGTCTCCGGGTGTCCCGAATTAGCTTCGCTGGCGGAGACGCCCGCTCATTACGATGACCCGCATACGCTGGAGAATATCGATCTTGCCGTGTTGCGCGCTCATTTTGGAGTGGCGGAGAATGGGGCTTGCTGGATCACGGAAGATCTGATGATCGAAAGGGCCCTTCCTTTTATTGCCCAGCATCTGGCCCTGGTCATTCATAAAAAGGATATCGTTGCCAATATGCATGAAGCCTATGAGCGCATTGCAAATGCAGAGAAGGATGGGACGACCTATGGTTTCGCGACTTTCATCGCCGGCCCCTCCAAAACGGCCGATATCGAACAGTCCCTTGTTCTCGGTGCGCATGGACCCCGAAGTATGACGGTGTTCTTGTTGGATGAAGAGATGTCGGATGCGGGCTTTTATTAAGCCATTTTCATAAAAAATATTTTTTGGCAATATTTCGAGTTGTAAATTTGCTAAAATAATTAGTTTTGTGGAAGAGGAATTGCCATCAGATCAATCGAGTGAAGATAGAGCCGTGGAGTTGGGATTTGAGCCTGCCAGGGATTCTTTTCTTTTATTAAACATCAGCCTTTTTTCAGCGGCTATTAAAGCTTGTAGGGAAGCGATTAATGCAAGGATACGAAGGAACGAAATACAAAAGCTTTTAGCGGCAGATTGGTTTGAACATTACCGGGATAAAAAGACAGGAAGGCGCGTATTATCTGAATCTAAATTTATTGAGCATGATCATGAGAGACGTACAGCCATTTGTCTTGCACAGATGAATTATGATGTGATATTTGCTCCTGGTGGAATGTTTAAAAGAGGAAAGAAAAAATTTGATATATACTTATTACGAGACACTGTTATTCTTGAGGCCGACCTCAAATGTATATCGAGTAAAAATCCTCTTACAATAGCCTATCGTATTAAAGAAGGGTCTGAGCAGGCTTCACGGGTTGTCATTGATATTACTTCAGATATTGATAAGAAAACTTTAATTCAGGGACTACGGAGCGGAATTTATAAGAACAATTTGCTTAGTGAAATACTTTTATTTTATAAAAAAAGATTTTATAGGCTCCCTAAAACGCTTATTCAGGGGCAGCGAATTTATGAGGTCATAAAAAGCGAAAAGGGCTACACGTGAAGCCCTTTTCAAGTTTTTGTCGTTAGGGAACCATAAAATATGGCTCAGCCGCCGATATCTCAAAATTACTATTTTCTTTAAAACTGAAAAATTCTTTTTAGTTGCTCCTTTTTCAGGCGTTGAATGCCCTGACTAATATCCGACAATCCCTAATCTCCCGACTAGGCCCCTTGCAAATCGTATTCAGAAGGTATAAAAAAAGAAAACCCGGAAGCATGAAATAAATCAGGGGTTTCCGGGAACTATATAAGTAAAAAGGGCTACACGTGAAGCCCTTTTCAAGTCTTTGTCGTTGGGGATTTATTATTCCAGCACCGACAACGCCACCTTCACGATATCGTCATACACTGCCTTATCCGCTCCGGATCTGGCGGCGACGCGAATACCGTTGATCGTATTGATAATGAACCTTGCCAATGCTTTTGCATCATTGCGGCTTGTTATTTCGCCCATTGCCTGCCCTTTTTTGATAGCCTGGCAGAAAGCTTCTTCATAGTCCTGTAGATTGTCATGGATGATCTTCGCGACCGCCTTGTCATGTGGGGCATTCTCGACGCAGGTATTTACCATGAAACAGCCGCGCGGTTCCTTGCCCAACAGCGATTCATCTACTACCAACTGTAATATTTTTTTAATCACGGCTTTGGGGGATTCGGCCTCATTGATCATTTGTAACAGTGCCCCCGCCGTCTGCTTGCGATACTTTTCCAATGATTTTAGAAATAAAGAATACTTATCTGTATAGGTGTCATACATACTGGAACGGCTAATACCGAGCTCCTCCACCAGATCCTGCATGGACGTCCCGTTATAGCCCTTTTGCCAGAAAATAGCCAGCGCTTTATCCAGCACTTCCTCCTCATTAAAATCTTTCGTTCTTGCCATAAAACAATTTACGGTGCGAGCCCGGCCGGGTTCGCACCGTAAAGGTACTCTTTTTGGAACTTTCGTTCCGGAAATTTACAAAAAAATTAACCAAGGATCGGG
>DASWFF010000078.1:0-132610 GCA_036394375.1 Puia sp. | reverse complement strand
AGGCGTACCCTGGCAATCCGAACGCGTCGGTGTCGGAAGACCCGTCTTCTTATAGTCGCCGTTATAAAAAAGGTAAAAGGCTTTTGAGCCGTGTTTCGTTTCATTATCCTTTAGCTTTTCCCATTGCTGCGGGCTTTTTTTCTTTATCCGCAAATCTTTATAGAGGCCTTGCTTGTTCATCACCTTCGCCTGGAGCGCAAACCAAAAATAAATGCCTGGGTCCTGTTCGACAAACAGGTCTATGTCGGCGCCATACACCGATTCCTGTTTCGCATGATAAATGGCTATATTTTTCAAGGAGTTGACATCGCAATACTCCGTCAATTTATAAATAAACAGATCGGTAAGGCCGATCTCAGCCATCTTTAATTGGTATTGAAATATTTTGGTCAGTAAGTTGTAGAGCTCGGGCGCTTCCGTTTTAATAAATGTACAAGGCATAACGTGACATTAAAAAGTCCTTCGATCGTATCCTTACCTTACGTTTCCGGCCACATACTTTTCCGGCGCTTCTTCAAATTTCACCTTACACCCGTCACAGCAAAAGTAAACCAGCTCACCCTTGTACTCTATAACGTGTTTGGGATTATTGACATCGACGGGCATGCCGCATACAGGGTTAATATAATATTTTGGCCGGTCGGCCTCCTCCGGCAGCTCATGCTGCACCTGGATGATCTCGGCCAGGATACTGACCGCCACTTCCTCGGGCGACTTGGCATTGATGTTGATGCCGGCAGGGCTCCTTACGGTAGCAAGGCGCTGCCGGTCGATTCCCGACTGCTCCAGGTAGTCAAACAGGGTGGCTTTCTTTTTCTTGCTGGCCACAAAACCTACATATGCGCTCCTGATGCCCAGCGCCTGCTCCAGGGCCAGTTCATCCTGCTCGCCCTGTGTGCATATTACGATGAAGGAAGACGACGTGTTAGTTCTTACCTGCTTCAGGTCCAGTTGAGTGATCAGTTCATCCGGGTGGTCAAAGGTATCCGGCCGTACATCGGGAGCTACCGCACTGACCCTGTATCCCGCCGACTTACCTATCCGCACCAGGGCGCGGGCAATAGCCGACTTGCCCACGACCACCAGGTGAGGCGCGGGCAGTACGGGTTCGATAAAAATATCGACAGCCCCCTCGCTGAGGCAGGTCATCTTATATTCGACCACCCCTTCCTGGCTGGCATGCGGTTGCGGTTGCCCTCCCGGAAATTCCTGTCTCCCGGAAGCCCCGGTGTCCCCACTGCCCCGTTCTTCACTACGCCCCACCTTCACCAGACGCGCTTTCCCCGTCCGCATAGCTTCGTCTGCCTCTTTCAGGATGATGGCTTGCACACAACCGCCACCCACCCACCCGGATATCTCTCCCCTCCGGTCGATCACGGCTTTGTCGCCGCTCCTGCCCGAACTGGGCACTTCGCGTCGCACTACGGTAGCCGTGGCAAAAACCTCATTTTTTTGCCTCAGCTCCTCTACTTTGCGGATAAAATCGTCAAACATAATTCCATATTTTTTCCAGTTGCAACAGACTGTTTAAATTATGCGCAGCATAAAACTCGTCCACCGAAGGCAGCGCGGCGCGCATTCCACCTGCCAGCGGAGCATACCCTTTCATCCCTTTCAAAGGATTGAGCCAGATGATCCGTCGCGCCCGCCGGCGCAGCCTGATCATCTCCCTGCCCAATACGGCAGGGTCTCCCGTATCCAACCCGTCACTGAGGATGAGGATAACGGGTGCGCCATTCAATACCCTTTTCCCATGTTTCTCCACGAACTCCCGGAAACACTCCCCTATCCGGGTGCCGCCGGACCAGTTATCGGCCTGCGCCGAGAGGATATCCAGCACAGCCTGCAGACGGCCCGCCTGCAATACTTTACTGATCCGGATCAGCGACGTGCTGAAAATATAAACTTCCGGCGTCCTGAACCTTTGCCGTAAAGCATAGATGAACCGAAGTAGATAAAAACTATACTTATCCATAGAACCGCTTACATCCAGTAAAATGATCAGCCGCTGCTTCCTGGGCCTTCGCGCTCTCCGGTATAGTTCCATTGGTTCTCCGCCAAACGGAATGCTCCGCCGGATGGTCTTTCGCAGATGGATAGGACCTTGTTTCTTCGCATCCTTCATCCGGCGCCGCCAGCGCAGTGCCATTTCCTTAAACAGCCGATCGGCCAGTTCTTCCAGCCGCCCCGCATCCATTTCACTGACATGGGCAAAGTCGGTTGTACGCAAACGTTCGGTCTCACTGGCCCCGGAAATATTCTTACCTTCCTGGGAAGGGTCGTCGCTGCGGCCTTGCCCCATCATCACCAGGGAAGTTTTTTCTTTCAGCTGCTGCGCCCCGCTGATCCGCGTCCTGCTGCGCTCTTCCTGTAAGTCCATTGGATTGGTATCCCAATACAGGTCGAACAGGCGGTCATACAGGACCCGCTCTTCAGGCGAAGTACAAAAGAGGATCTTTAAAGCGATCTTAAAGGGATGCCTGCCCCTCACCAGCAAGCCCATCTCCGCCGCCTGCAGGGCCCGCTGCGTCTCTTCCATACCCACGTTCAACCCATGGCTCCGGACAAATCGCGCAAAACCCACGATGGCCTCCGTAATATTCTTCGTTGCAAATGCCTGTATCTTCATTTGAGTGTCTCCGCCCCCTCCGACTTTATCTGGTTAATGTCTTCCGCGGATTTCAGCACACAACCCAGTGTCTGTTGAAAAGCTGCCGGACTGATCTCCCTGTACCCCAACGCCATCAATGACTCCGCCCAGTCTATCGTTTCGGAGATACCTGGCGTCTTGGACAATTTCCTTTCCCGGAATTTTTGCACAAATCCTACCACCTGTTCAAGCAGTCTTTGTTCAACGCCCGGCAACCGTTTCCTTACGATAGCCATCTCCTTTTCCATCCCGGGATAGTCTATCCAGTGATACAGGCAACGCCTTTTCAGGGCGTCGCTCAATTCCCGGGTGCGGTTGGAAGTAAGGATAACATAAGGCTTATACTGCGCCCTGATGGTGCCCAGTTCAGGGATGCTGATCTGGAACTCCGACAGCAGCTCCAGCAGAAAAGCTTCAAACTCTTCATCCGACCGGTCCAGTTCATCGATCAGCAGCACGGGGGATTTGTCCTCCGCAGAGATGGATTGCAGCAACGGCCGCTGCAGCAGGTAATCCATGCCAAAAATAAACCGCTCCTTTTCCTCGATGGACAATCGTCCCTGCTCCTGTAATTTAATCCCCAGCAATTGTTTCTGGTAGTTCCATTCATATACGGCGGAATGAATATCCAATCCTTCATAACACTGAAGACGGATGAGCCTTGTATCCAGCAGCCGGGCCAGCACCGGCGCTATGCCGGTTTTCCCCACCCCCGGCGGGCCTTCCAGCAACAGGGGTTTCTGCAGCCGCAGCAGCAGCAATAAAGCCGTCGCCAGCTCTTCGTCCGCCACATAGTGATACCGGTCCAAAGCCTGGATGACGGATGCAGCGTCCACGACCGATGCGGCTCCTCCGGCTAAATCCCTACTCATGTTTTCCTCCGAATAAACCTTTGATCATGCTGCCGGCCATCGAACCCGCACGCAATGTATTATCAACTTTCCCGCCCGACAATTTCGACTTGAAATTGGCCACAAACTGGTCGAACACCTGGTTGCTGACATCTCCCACCAGCCTGCTGCCAAACTGCGCCAGCATACCGGTGACGTTGATGTCCATTGTCACATTCACTACCGTCCCTCCGTCCTTCTCCGTCAGTTGGCCATTCATGGTCATATCGGCGCCACCCTTGCCTTTGGTGTCGACACCGGTTCCTTTCAACGACATCTTCCAGGCAGCGACGTCCCGCTGGACAAAGGTGATCAGCCCGTCATAACCGGCCTTCACCGGACCTATCTTCAATTGCACCTGTCCCTTGTAGTGATCCTCATCTATCTTTTCTGTCAGGCTGGCGCCGGGCACACAGGTCACGATCTTTTCGGGATCGGTCAGGTTGCTCCACACTTCCCCGATGGGATGGCCCACCTCAAAGACCTTATTGATTGATGTTGTCATTTGTTGTTAATTTTTGATGGTTATATCACCCCTTTATCCTTCAATGCTTTCCATACCTTGAACGGGGTAATGGGAATGTCCAGGTGGGTGATGCCATAAGGCGATAAGGCATCCACGATAGCATTGGCAATAGCTGGCGGAGCACCCACCGTAGGCGATTCACCCACTCCTTTCGCCCCGATGGGATGGTGGGGCGAAGGCGTACAGGTATGGCCCGTCTCCCATTTCGGCGACTCTACCGCCGTGGGCACCAGGTAATCCATCAGTGTGCCGTTGAGAATGTTGCCGTCTTCGTCATAGAGCAATTCTTCATACATCGCCGGGGCAATGCCCTGAGTCAGCCCGCCATGCACCTGGCCCTGCACCACCATGGGGTTGATGATATTGCCGCAATCGTCGATGGCCACGAACCGCCGGACATGGATGCCTCCTGTTTCCTTGTCGATGTCCACGACACAGATATAAGCGCCCGAAGGAAAGGTAAGGTTGGGAGGATCATAATAGTGGGTCGCTTCAAATCCCCCTTCCATCCCCGGCGGCATGTTGGTATAGGCGGCGAACACTAATTCCTGGATGGTCTTCGATTTCTCCGGGGCTCCCTTCACCGAAAACCTCCCCGGTTCCCATTCCAGGTCTTCCTCGCTTACCTCCAGCAAATAAGCCGCGATCTTCCGCGCTTTATCCCGGAGCTTCCTGGCGGCTACGGCTGCAGCGGCGCCCGCCGTGGGCGTACTGCGGCTGGCATAGGTCCCCAGTCCGTAAGGCGCCGTGTCCGTATCTCCTTCCTCTACCTGGATGTGCGCGGCCGGGATACCTAATTCTTCGGCAATGATCTGGGCATAGGTCGTTTCATGGCCCTGCCCCTGGGATTTGGTACCGAACCGTGCAATCGCCTTGCCGGTGGGATGGACGCGGATCTCCGCGCTGTCGAACATTTTGATGCCCAGGATATCGAAATCCTTCGAAGGGCCCGCTCCTACCACTTCCGTGAAGGTGGCGATGCCTATCCCCATCAATTCTCCCTTTGCCCGCTTCTCCGCCTGCTCTTTCCGTAAAGCTTCATATCCCACTACATCCATTGCTTTCTGCAATCCGGCATGATAGTTCCCGCTGTCATAGATCCACCCGGTAGGCGAATGCCAGGGGAAGTCTTCTTTTTTGATAAAATTGTCCATGCGCAGCTGCGCAGGATCTTTGCCTATCTGCAATGCAAACCGGTCCGTCATCCGCTCGATGGCGTGTACGGCTTCCGTCACCCGGAACGAGCACCGGTACGCCACACCCCCGGGAGGTTTGTTGGTATACACGGCATCCGCTTCTATGAAGGCGGCCCCGTAATCATAGGACCCTGTGGCAATGGAAAACATGCCTGCCGGAAATTTGGACGGATTGGCGGCCGCATCCGTGTACCCATGGTCAGCCAAAACCTTGAACCGGGTAGCGAGTATCTTCCCCTCCTTTGTTCCGGCCATCTCAGCCGTAATATGGTAATCCCGGGCGAAAGAATCTGCTTGCAGGTTTTCGCTCCTGTCTTCTATCCATTTCACCGGCTTGCCTACCAGGAAGGAAACGGCGATGGCTATCACATAACCCGGATACACCGGAACCTTACCGCCGAAACCGCCTCCGATGTCCGGCGACACCACGCGGATTCTTTCCTCGGAAAGCCCCACATGGCCCGCCACCAGGGCTATCACCGTCCGGATGACATGCGGAGCTTGTGTCGTCATATACATGGTGAGGTGATTATTCACCTTATCATAATTGGCCACACAACCACAGGTTTCGATAGAGGAGACGTGAATGCGCGGGATATGCATCTGTTCCTTCACCACCACGTCGGCGGCAGCAAATACAGCATCTGTCTTCGCCTTGTCGCCGGCCTCCCAATGCCAGATATGATTGTCCTTCTTACCGGGTTTGTCCGTGCGCAGGACAGGAGCGTCCGGATGGAGGGCTTTGAACGGATCGATCACAGGCTTCATCGGCTCATACTCCACTCGAACGGCCTCGCGCCCGTCGCGTGCCGCATAACGGCTGGTGGCGATTACCGCAGCTACTTCCTGCGACTGGTACATCACCGTATCCGTAGGCAGCACCATCTGCTTATCCGACATGATGGTCGGCATCCAATGAAGATTGTATTTCTCCAGGTCCCTGCCAGTAACCACAGCGACCACTCCCGGGACTTTCATCGCCTCTGAAATGTCAATGTTCTTTATTTTAGCGTAAGCATAGGGGCTGCGGGCGATGTCCATATAGAGCATGCCTTCCAATTTTATATCATCGACATAATGGCCCTTGCCTTGTATGAAGCGGGCATCTTCCTTCCTTTTCATGGAATGGCCCATGCCGCTGATCTCTTTGGATGTTTTACACTGGAACATTTTATAATAGTTTAATTTGATTTCATACAAAGACCGGCTCCGTTGAAGGGAGCGCCTCCCCTCTTATCTTGGCCCCTGCATACAGGATAGCAGAGACGATGTTGTTGTACCCCGTACAGCGGCACAGATTGCCCGAAATGCCCCAGCGGATCTCCTCCTCTGTCGGATCGGGGTTGTTCGCCAATAATTCGGTGGCCCGCATGATCATTCCCGGCGTGCAAAATCCGCAGTGCAGCCCATGGTGCAGGTGAAAGCCTTCTTGCAGCGGGTTCAGCGACCCGTCCGCACCGGCCACCGCTTCTATGGTGGTGACCGTTTTTCCGTTGGCCTGCACCGCCAAAATGGTACACGACTTCACTGATTTTCCATCCAGCAGGACGGTACAGGCGCCGCAAGAGGTAGTGTCACACCCAATGTGCGTACCCGTAAGATTCAGGTTCTCCCGGAGCAGATGAACCAGCAGCAGGCGTGGCTCTACATCCTGGTGATATTCGACGTTGTTGACGGTTACTGTTATTTCCATTGTTCATTATTTTTAGTTTGTTTTGACAGGCGCCGGCCCGGCGACAGGGTATCCTATTTCCTCATTCTCTCCATAGCCCTGTGGATCATCCTTTTCACTAAAACGGCCACCATTGCCCGCTTGTATTCTTCACTCCCCCGCAGGTCGGAAGAGGGGCTGCAATCTTCGGCCGCATACTGTGCCGCCAGGGCGATCGTCCCGTCGGTCAGCGGCTTGCCGGTCAGGGCCTCCTGCGACCTCGTCGCCCGCAATGGCACCGGGTTGACATTGGTGAGCCCGATACCGGCAGCGGTGCAGATGCCCTGGTCATTCTCCGTCAACTGAACAGCTACCCCTGCGGTAGCATAATCGCCCACTTTCCTTTCGAGTTTATGGTAGGCGCTTCCCGTACGCGGAGGCGGCACCGGGATCCTTATCTCCGTCAGGATCTCATCATGCCGCAGGGCTGTCTGGTAAAACCCAAAGAAGAATTCATCGATGGGGATAGACCGGTTGCCGCCGGAACCCGTGGCGATGACTGTCGCATTCAGCGCCAGCATGACAGCCGGATGATCGTTGGCGGCATCTCCGTGTGCAAGGTTCCCCCCAATGGTACCCCTGTTGCGTACCTGCGGGTCCGCTATCAATTTGCTGGCGTCCGCGAAAATGGGAAAATGTTTTTTGAGCAGCGCCGAGTGTTCGATGTCCGTTTCCCGGGTAAGGGCCCCGATCTTCATGATCCCGTCCTCCTCCGTGATATGGGAAAGACCCGGAATATTGTTGATATCGATCACGTATTCCGGTGAAGCAAATCGCAGCTTCATCATGGGGATAAGGCTGTGGCCGCCCGATAGGATCTTTGCCTCTTCTCCGTATTTCTGCAGCAGACCGATCGCCTCTGCCAGGGTTACCGGTGCTTCATATTTAAAAGCCTGAGCAATCATTTTTATTTTATTTTATGTTTAAGGAATTCTTTTTTTACTTTGCCCGCTACCGATAACAAGCTGCCGTTCAGCCAGACACCGCTGAATAGGATCATGACACCGGAATAATACCATAACTCCCCGCCACCGGCTGCAACGCTGGCTATCAGCAGCGCCACACCCAGTACAGCAATACCGAGGGCATACCTGGTCCGGGCATCCCGGTAGTTGAAAAAAATACTCAGCAATATGACGAGGCAGAAAAAGACGGTAAAGCACAGTGCAGGAAGAGAAGAAAAAGTTCTGGAAGAGTGGGCGGCGCTACCCGGACCGCAAAGCATGGCAGTACTGGTAAAGGCCACGAAACAAAAAGGACATTTGGGTAGTAAGGTCAACACTATTCCTGTAAACAAGCCAATGGCTTTTTTTGGCTTGATACCCGGCCTTCTATTTGTACAGGGGCCGCAATCGTCCTTATCTTTCAAAAAACTTATCACAACAAAAAATTACTATTCAGCAATTTTGTTAAGAATAAGCTGGCGCAACAATCGTCCTGACATAGGCCAACTGACTAAACCGTTAGAAAGTTAGGAAATATTCTCCAATCATATTATTAAATTGTCTCCTATCGTTATTCCCGAAAGAATATAACGCCAGGAGATGAACTTCATAAGAGAGGCCCCCGGATCTGCCCCCCTCTCCATTACCCGGAACGGGTGACAGGGGGGATTTCCGATGTTGGCCGGATAAATTTAATGGCAATTATACGCTAAGCAGGGTCCGGGACCTGGCCCTCAATTTAAGGACCTGCAGCGTGGCGCCGACAAGAAACAATAAAAAACACACGCCGATGGCCGCCTGGATGTGTGGGTCATCGGGGCCTGACGCCAGCGGTGCGCCCGAAGGAAGCCGCGTTGTAGTCTCGGTGATGCCCGGAATAAGGTGGAAAAAGAAAGTCATCGAAAAGCTAACGGTTTCAACATAGGGAGATAACCGTCCGAACAGCCTGGTCTTATTGCCCGCAGCAAATGCGATGCCCAGCACCAACAAGGTGATGATCCCTAAAACATGGGGTTTCCCGAAACCGCCGTGCTGGAAAATACCGAAACCGGTGACACAGGTAATAATAGTAGCGATCACATAGATCCTCCCGACCAGGTTCTTCCATGTTATTTCATGGTCGCGTCTTATTAATGCGATGGCCCCTGAGGCTACGGCAACCAAACTGATTGCCGTATGAATGACGCCAAGTGTAGTAAGTCCAGGCATAATTAGGAGTTTTAAGAGTTAATTGGAAAATAGCAAAGTAAGATACCGATTAAATTATAAAAAAAGAGCATTAGCGCTGTTGTACAAGGAGAAATATATGGAAAATATTACTTAAACGGAGTTTTTGGAGCAAAGCAATTTTTTTATGAATAAAACTGTAAATTTAAATACATTACACATAAAAGTATTCGCGATACTCAACTGAGCGCCTTAGTCCTATGGGAGTTTAAAAATTATAATCCGAAATCGACCAACCGCATGAGCAATTTGAAGGGAACAGCGTTTAAGATAGATGTTTTTTTTGAAATGACGCCCGATTTAGTATGTATAGCCGGCAAAGATGGATTTTTCAGAAAAGTGAACCCTGCTGTTATTGAGAAACTGGGATATACCGAAAAGGAATTAATGGCCAGCCCCATCGCATCCTTTATGCACCCGGAGGATAAGCAATTTACCCTGCAAAAGAGAACGGAGTTATTGAATGGGAAGGCGCTGCTTAATTTTCAAAACCGGTATGTAACAAAGACGGGAGGAATCGTATGGCTCGAATGGACCTCTATTTATTTTTCAGACATGGAGGTGGTATTCGCCATTGCGAAAGATATTACTGGAAGAAAAATAATAGAGCTGGAAATCGAGGAGAAGTACAAGAAATTTAAAAGCCTGACTTCCCATTTTAAAAGCAGCATTGAAGAGGATAGAAAATACCTGGCGAATGAACTGCATGAAGAACTGGCTCAATTGGCTTCGGTATTGAAAATGGATATAGAATACATCAATAATAGCGAACCTGACTGGCCACTCTCTTCCAAAAGCAGGATCGAACATGCGTTAGGAATCTCCAGGCTACTCATTAAAACGATACGGAGGATCTCCTTTTCCATCAGCCCGAATATGTTGGAACATCTTGGGTTGAGCGCCACGTTAAACTGGCATTGTAAGGAGTTCTCCATTTTGAACGGGATCCCCTGCAGTTTTGAAAGCGCCTATGACGAGACGAATCTGACGGAAGAAACCAAAATAGATCTATTTAGAATTTGCCAGGAATCGCTTATGAATATCCTGCTCCACGCACAGGCGAATCATGTAAAGATCCTTATTGAAGAGGCCGGCGACCAAATACAACTGACTGTTCATGACGACGGGAAAGGGTTTGAAATCGATAAACAAACGCGGAAATCCGGTCTGACCCGGATGCGGGAACGCGCCGCTTCGATAAACGGTCAATTAACTATCCAGAGTGATCTCGGAAAAGGAACCAGGGTTCTTGTAAGCGTCGCAAAACAATAACCGGCAGAACTCATACAGTTTATTCATAATGTATACCCGGAGTTTGGTATTTTTTTAATCCAAAGCTATTTTTTTCTTATTTTCCCCTCTACAATCAATCAGTCACCCCTCCTATGCAGTATTTGCCGGGCTCACATGTTATTGCTTCCTTATCGACGGATGAAAAAGATCTTCTGCAAAAATCCGACGGGCTTAAAACAGCCGTGGACGGCTGGATTACTCAATATGGCTTACACAAGCTGGGAGAGGTCTATCATAATTTCTCCCCGGCCGGCTTTACGGCTGTCATTTGCCTGAGCGAGAGCCATATCTCGGTGCATACCTGGCCGGAATTCGGGAGGGTGAACCTGGATATCTACCTGAGCAATTACGAAAGGAATAATGATGGCACTGTCCAGTCTCTCTACCAGGCTTTTATATGCTGGTTCGGAGCGGATATTTTACAGGAACAAATCCTTCAACGCTGATTATGGGTAAAGTAACCGGAATCTATCAATGTCCTGCCTGCTCCCGGCCGGTAACCTACCGGAGCGAGAACACCCGGCTGATCGTCTGTTCCTGCGGACAGGTCCTGAACAGGCTCGAGAGCGACGACCTGGTCGTAAAACCTGCGTATATCCTCCAGGATCACCATGACTGGCTGAGGGTCGGCAGCAAGGGGGTCTTCGAAAAGCTAAAATTCGAAGTCCTGGGGCGCTTCCGCTGCTGGCTGGACGAATCCGTATTTAATTACTGGACGGTCCTTTTCGAGGATCGATCCCTGGCTCTGCTGACCGAAGGCTATGGCATGTATGCGATCATGCGGCGCATCACTTTTGACAAAGTACCGGACATCGATGAGCTCAAGGGCCTTAAGCAGACCGGTAGGATCGACCTGTTCCTGGAAGACGACTGTTTCCTGCAACGTAAGGATACCTGCTGGAAGTACGAGGTTGAAGGAGAAGTGTGGATGCCCGAATGCACCGATCAGTTCCCGATCTTCGATCTCTCTTCAACAAAGGGCCGGCATTTCGAGATCCTGGAATTTTTACCTCGTTACCTGGTGGGCTATGAGCTCCATTATACGGACTATCCCTCCCTGCAACTGGAAGGCCTCAACGAAGGACCGGTCGTCCCCAAAGAAGTCAGCTGTGCGAGCTGCCATAAACCGATATTGGTGAAGACCTTTCCGTATGCGCAAAGCTGCTCCTGCTCTACCTGCGGAACGAGGATGTTCTTTAAGCCCGGCAAGGAATTCCAGCCCACAGGAAAAGACAAGTCCAATGCCAACCAGCTTTCCATTCCATTGGGAGCCGTAGGCATTGTGAAAGGTATATCCTATGAAGTCATCGGATATACGTTGAAGCAGGATACTACGGCCGATCGATCCAAATGGGCGGAATATGTGCTCTACAACCGGGCGGAGGGATATGCCTTTCTCAGCGAGTATGCAGGCAACTGGCTCTATGCCCGGGAGCAGGGTAATTATCCAGTACTTCCTGAAGAAGATCCGATTTCTATTTACTACAAAGGAGACGAGTTCCAACTCTATAACTCATACGGTATCAATATCCTGGATGCGGACGGGGAATTCCCCTTTAATATCTATGACGATACGACCGCCCTCTCTTCGGAATTCATTGCTCCGCCCCGCATGTGGATCTATGAGAAGAGCACGGCGGAGGGGATCAACTGGTTCCTGGCCGAGCACCAGGATCACAAAGAGCTGGCGGCGGCCTTCTCGGCCGAGCTTCCGCCCAAGACCGAAATGGGTGTCCTGGACCCCAAAGGATATATGAGCCTGAGTAAGCTGGTCAAGGTGACCCTGATCGCTGTAGCCGTCCTTGTCTGTGTACATTGGCTGATCGGCCTCGGCAAGCAGAATAAGGTTCTCCTTAACCAGGATATTTTGCTGAGAGATTCTTCCGCCACGACGACTTTCGTGTCCTCTAAATTCGATCTGACCAAATGGAGCAGCAACCTTAAATTCGATATCAACGCCCCGGTCGACAATAGCTGGCTGGATCTGGAAGCCTCCCTGGTCAATAACGGCAACGGGCAGGAATACCACGTGGAGCAACTGGTGCAATATTATCACGGGTATGATGACGGGGATAGCTGGAGCGAAGGGAGCGCTACCGAAACGGCCTACCTGAACGGTATTCCGTCCGGGACTTATTTCCTGCGGATCCAGGCAGAGCGGGATACGACCAATGGGAGCTGGAACGGTCTGCAGCAGTTCTCATTGACCGTGACCAACGATGTGCCAACGCACCGGAACCTGCTCATTTTTTCAGGACTCTTGCTGTTATGGCCCGTCATCAGTTATCTCAGGCTCCGGTATACGGAAAAACGAAGATGGGGAGGCAGTAAATATTCACCTTATAAAGCATCAAAATGAATCCATTCAACTCCGGTTCGACCTGGTATCCCTTCCGCTGGTTTATCGTCATTGCGACGGGCCTGACCTTTTGGATGTCTTATACCGATTATTCAGGAAGAAGGATATTTAGTTATTCAGGTAATCAGCAACGAGGATACTATGGCGGACCAACAGGACACAAATAATCCGGAGTACTATTCAAAAAGCAACAGCGCGCAATGGCTGTTACTGACCGCGGTCTTTGTCATCGCCACCTGCGGGTTGATCTATGAGCTGGTGGCGGGCACTCTTGCCAGTTATGTATTGGGAGATAGCATCACTCAGTTCAGCACTATCATCGGCGTCTATCTCTTTTCCATGGGAGTGGGCTCCTACCTGTCGAAATTCTTCGGGGTCAACCTGCTTCAATGGTTTATACAGATAGAGCTGCTGGTCGGATTGATCGGCGGCTTCAGCTCTGCCATCCTCTTCCTTACCTTCCCGGTGGCGGCCTCCTTCCGTATCATTCTTTATGCGCTCGTCTTTATAACCGGTCTGCTGGTGGGCCTGGAGATCCCGATCCTTTTGCGGATCCTGAAGGATAAGATAGAATTCAAGGACCTGGTGAGCCGGGTATTCACTTTCGACTATGTGGGAGCGCTGCTGGCCTCTCTGATCTTCCCGCTCCTGCTGGTCCCCTATCTGGGCCTGATCAGGACCTCCCTGTTCTTCGGCATGCTGAATACCTGCGTGGGATGGTGGCTGCTGCACCGGAGCCGCGCCAGCGTCCCCGGGAGGGTACGTTTGCAGGTGATGGCCATCGTCTTCTTACTGGCCGAGGCAATCGCCTTCCTGTTCTCCACCCGCATTATGAATTTCAGCGAAAGCCTGGTCTTCAACGAGCCCGTCATCTATTCCACGTCTTCTCTTTACCAGCGCATCGTTATCACCCGCAACAAAAGAGAATTGAAATTATACCTGAATGGCAACCTGCAGTTCTCTTCCGCGGATGAATACCGCTACCATGAGGCCCTGGTGCATCCTGCCATGCTGGCCTCCCACGCCCCCCGGAAGATCCTCGTGATGGGAGGAGGAGACGGACTGGCCGTCCGGGAGATCCTCCGGTACCCTTCCGTGCAGAGTATCACCCTGGTGGACCTGGATGCTTCGATGACGAAGCTGTTCAGCACACAGCCCGTTCTGCGCCAGCTCAACCATTCCTCTTTTCATGATCCCCGGGTAAAGATCTACAACCAGGACGCTTTTGTCTGGCTGCGGGCAAACCGCCAGGTTTTCGATTGCGCCGTCATCGATTTCCCGGATCCCTCTAATTTCTCTATCGGCAAGTTATACAGTTATTCTTTTTACCAGCTGGTGAAAAGAGCGCTGTCGCCACAGGGGGTCGCCGTTATCCAAAGCACGTCGCCCTTTGTGGCCCCGAAAAGTTTCTGGTGCGTGAATGAAACGCTGAAAGCCGTAGGCTTCCATACGATACCGTATCATAATTATGTACCGTCCTTCGGGGAATGGGGGTATACGATGGCGACCCTGCAGCCCGATTACCGGCTCCCCGACTCTTTTCCGGCAGGCACCCGTTATATCAACCAGGATGTGCTCCGGCAAATGCTCAGCTTTCCGGAAGATATGAAGGCCCATCAGCCACTGGCTGTCAACCGGCTGGACAACCAGGTATTGGTGGATTATTTCGAACAGGAATGGAATAGTTACCTGGATCAATAAGACCGGATCGGTGAGATCCATAAAAGCTGCAACGATCGATTATGCAAAGAAGGGAATTCATACAGCTATCTTCAGCGCTAACGGGAATCGGCCTCCTTTCAAAGGCCTGTACCGTCAAAGGACCTGTTCCGGGGGAGATCGTAGGCGCCTCCGCTTCGGTGGGGCATCTGCTGCGCGATGGCCATTTCGGGGAGCCCGTCAGCGGGTTTGCCTGTGAGGTGGCCATCATCGGGGGAGGTGTCAGCGGTCTGTCGGCAGCCCGCTGGCTGAAGAGGAACGGTATCCATGATCTATGCGTGCTGGATCTTGAAAAGCAGGTGGGAGGCAATGCAGCCTGCGGGAGGAATGCGGTATCCGCCTATCCCTGGGGAGCGCATTATGTCCCCATTCCTAATAATAACCTGACCGAGTACGGGCAATTCCTGGAAGAGTCGGGGGTGATCACCGGCCGGGATGAGAAGGGGCTGCCGGTTTATAATGAATATTTCCTTTGTTTTGATCCGCAGGAGCGCCTGTATATAAATGGCCGCTGGCAGGATGGTCTGATCCCCCGTGCGGGTTTTCCCTTGGAAGATCAGGCTGAGATAAACCGTTTCCTGCAGCAGATGGACCAGTTCCGGCAGGCGAACGGGAGCGACGGGCTGCCGGCTTTTTCCATTCCGGTGGACAGATCCAGCAAGGATGCCGTCTATACGGTGTTGGACAAGCTGACGATGAAGGATTGGCTGCAACAAAATAATTATCACAGTTCCTATCTGCAATGGTATGTCAACTATTGCACCCGCGATGATTTCGGCACCCGGTATGAAGCCATCAGCGCATGGGCGGGCATCCATTACTTTGCCTGCCGGAAAGGGACCGGCTCGAATGCGAAGCATTATGATGTGCTGACCTGGCCGCAGGGCAATGGATGGCTGGTGGAGCAGCTAAGTAAACCCATCGATGACTGTCTGAAGCCGAATGCGCTGGTGGTAAAGCTGAATCCATCACCGGGGAATATGGAAGTACGGTATTATGATACGCTTACGAAGGAAGTAAAAGCCATCTGGCCAAAACATATTATTATCGCTGTGCCGCAGTTTGTCGCCAACCGGCTCCTGTCGGTGAGCCCCGAACGCGAACGGATCGTAAAAGAACAAATGCACTATACTCCCTGGATGGTTGCGAATATGACGGTGGGGGAACTGGAAGAGCGCAGCGGGGCGCCTCTCAGCTGGGATAATGTGCTTTTCGACAGCGAGTCGCTGGGTTATGTGGAGGCTACTCATCAGCAGGTGCAACAGTTAAAAGAAAAAAAGGTGCTGACCTATTATTTACCGCTCACGAACGAAGATCCTGTGGCCGCCCGGAAGAATGCGCTGCAACGCAGCCATGCCGAGTGGGTCCGGCTCATTTTCGATGACTTGCGGAAAGTGCATCCGGATATCGAACAGCGAACCGAACGCGTCGACCTTATGGTATGGGGACATGCCATGGCCCAACCCAGGCCCGGATGGATCTATGGCGGGGGCAGGCAGACGCTGCAGCAATCGTATAATGATCGTATTCATTTCGCGCATACCGATCTGGCGGGTATCAGTATCTTCGAGGAAGCATTCTACCAGGGGATCAAGGCTGCCAATAAAATCCTGGGAAAAAGGTAGTGCATGAGAGCAAAGACATCCATAGCAGAAGAAGCCGGCGCGCGTTTGCAGCAGCGGCCGGGCGGTGGTCTCCGACAGCCCTGGATCGGTCGCCCGCGGATAGAGACGGCTTTTATCCTGCTGCCCCCTTTCCTAAGCCTGGCATTTATCGCCGCCTTCCCGGCCTTGTTCAGGGACGACGACAGCATCCCCGCCACTGGCTGGGTGATCCTGATCCTGCTGATCGATGTGGCTCATGTCTACAGCACTTTGTATCGCACGTACCTTGACCCGCGGTTGTTCCGGAAATACAGGCAGCCCCTGATCTTCATTCCTTTGATCGGTTTCATCGCAGGTATGCTGCTCTATTGGCAGGGCGGTCTCTTATTCTGGCGTTTGCTGGCTTACCTGGCCGTATTTCATTTCATCCGTCAGCAATATGGGTTCCTGCGGATCTACAGCCGGGAGGAAAAGGCTCCGGCCTGGGTCCGTTGGACAGATACCTTCACCATTTATTATGCGACGATCTATCCCCTACTCTACTGGCATCTCGGAGAGCCGCGAAATTTCAATTGGTTTGTGGATGATGATTTTTTTAGATTCCGGTCCGGCGGGCTGTTGGATATCGCCACCCTACTCTATTATGCGATGCTGTTGCTCTATGTGGTGCGCGAGTTGTGGTCGGTTTACCAGAACCGGGCTATCAATATTCCCCGGGTCGCGATCCTGACGGGGACGATCCTTTCCTGGTATTTCGGGATCGTCTACTTCAATGGGGATATGGCCTTCACCCTGCTGAATGTAGTAAGTCACGGGATCCCCTATATGGCGCTGATCTGGCTGTATGGAGAACGGCAATGGGGCGGCTCCCGGCTGGACCCCGGGGCGATTGGCGGAGGGGTGACCGGGGGGGGAGCCGGCAGCCTTTTTTTACGGAAGGTCTTCAGCCGGTATGGCATTCTTCTTTTCCTGGGCATCATCTTCTTACTCGCCTATTTGGAAGAGGGGCTCTGGGATATGACGGTCTGGAAAGAGCATGTGAGTCTTTTTTCGGTTTTCCACTTTGTGGGCAGAAGGCTGCACGGGAACTGGCTGGTGGTGGCGGTGCCATTGCTGGCGTTGCCGCAGGTGACGCATTATGTCATTGACGGTTTTATCTGGCGAAGAAAGTCTTCTTCGTAGGTCTTCTATCGGATGCGGCTACTGGTTTTTTAAAAAACGTTTTTCGATCACCGATAATTGTTCTTCAGTAAGTTTAGAAGTAGTTTTTAAGACGCCGGCGAAATACGTTACTTCATTGGGCTGGGACGGGCAGCCAGTATTGTTTCCCGGAGCATCGAGCCCTGCGCCGGAAGGTCGTATTTGAGAATCAGCGAGCAGGTTGCCTTTGGCATCTACTATCACCCAAAAGGGAAGGCCGGCCTTTTCGCCCTTGTACTTCCTTAACAGGTCCATCGATCCGGGGTTTTCCAGGTTCTCTTTTCCCTGGTTCTCCAGGACATCCAGATAAGTGATCACATAATTGTCATTGAATAGTTTCTTGCATTCCGCATCGTTGATCGACGCTTCCATTTTTCTGCACCAGCCGCACCAGGAAGCATAAAATAAGAGCAATACCTGCTTGTGTTCTTTTTTTGCCTGGGAAAAAGCTTGTTGCATTACGGTTGCGGAGGAAGGCAAGGGCGCCTGGGCTGAACATATGGAATTTACAGCAAGCAGGATCACAGGTACAAGCAGGGTACTCTTCATATATTTTAAGTATTGCGATGTGAAATAAAGACAAATGTAATAAATTTAGTAAATAACCAAGGACGGTAGGACCTGCTTTATAAGTACATCAATTAATTTTTTCGAAAATAATTCTTTTTTATCTTTGTATTCATTTGAAGATATGAACTCCAAAGGAAAAATAGATAAGAAACTAGTTACAGTTTCCAAATCCGGGCTATTGTCTTTGGTTGCTGCAAAGCTTAAAAACAGAGTTTTGTTTCCCGAGAAAGTCGAGAAGGCTAAAAAGTATTTGCAACAAGCCGAAACATCTGGCTCCTAAAGATATCTTTATCAAATAAAATCAGAGGTGTCAATGAGGCGCCTTTTTTTATCTTTACTCCGATACAATGCATCCTCTCTTTGCTGTGCTAAAAGGATAGCAGATCCGAAGCACACCTTCCAACCTAACATACTGAAAGAGTAAAAGATTTAACTCAAAAGTGAATCTATCATGCGGACATTTGTAATAGGTGATATACATGGAAGGTCTAAGGCATTACAACAATGCCTGGAAAGATCCGGATTCGACAAGGATCAGGACCAATTAATCCAATTAGGGGATATAGCAGATGGTTTTAGTGAAGTATATGAATGTATAGAGATATTGTCGAAGATCCCGAACCTGATTGCCATTAAGGGCAACCATGATGATTGGTTGAATGATTACATTCTTACGGGATATCATCCGGCACAATGGACATTGGGAGGCGTTGCCACTGCCCGGTCGTATTTGCGGCTTATCGGTAAAGAGAACAAACTATTCCGTTCGGGGAATGGCTATAAAACAGCATTAAACCCTGCTGACATTCCGGAAACTCACCGGCAATTTTTCCTGGGTCAGCACCTTTATTATATTGATGAATGTAATAACTGCTATGTACATGGTGGCTTTGACAGGCATCTCACCTTTAAAGGGCAGCGGCCCGGGATCTATTATTGGGATAGGGAGTTATGGGCAGACGCTTTGTCGTACGAGGCCGGGCGTTCGGATGAGGAAAAATTCCGAACGGCAACCAGCTTTAATGAAATATTCATAGGTCATACCCCTACCGTGGACTGCCAACCTATGAAAGCTGTTAATATCTATAATATGGATACAGGAGGAGGCTCTTCGGGCCGGTTGACTATTATGGAGGTAGGATCCAAACAGTTTTGGCAATCCGACACCGTTAAGGAGTTGTATGGGTAGGCGACTTAATTTCTTTTTAACCAGCCATTGCCTTCCAGCCAGTTCCTGCACCGCTCTATCCATTCTTCTTTGGTATTCTTCAGATGCAGGCCGAAACCATGGCCGCTGCGCTGGTAGAGGTGTAATTCCGCCGGAATATGGTGTTCCTGTAAAGCCAGGTAAAAAAAGATGCTGTTCTGCGGTGGTACTGCCGTATCATCGCTGGCATGAACCAGGAAGGCAGGAGGGGTAGCATCCGTAACTTGTAGTTCGTTGGAAACTTCCTTTATTTTTTCCGGCGTGGGATGCTGTCCGATCAACTGTTCACAGGAGCCCTGATGACCGAAAGGGCTCTGGCAGGTGATGACCGGATAGATGAGCAGCATAAAATCGGGCCGCAGGCTGGTGTTTTCCTTATTGGGAATAAGCGCTTTTGCAAAATGGGTTCCTGCATTCGCCGCTAAATGCCCCCCTGCGGAAAAGCCCATAATCCCGATCCGGGAGGGGTTGATGTTCCAGTCTTTTGCCCGTTCGCGAACGGTCTTGATCGCCTGCTGCGCATCCTGAAGAGCTCCTATCTCCCGGTCGATCATGGTCTCATCGCTGGGTATCCGGTATTTCAGGACGATCGCCGTGATGCCCATCTTCGTGAATTTCTTTGCAACGTCCGATCCTTCCAGGTCGACTGCTTCTACCCAGTAGCCTCCGCCAGGACAGATGATGACAGCCGCTCCATTTGCTTTGTCTTTCGGTGGCAGGAAGAGGGTGAGCGAAGGCCTGGATATTTTGCCGAGGATCACCACTCCGTTGTCATCGAGGCCTGAACTTTCCTCGTTGGGCGTAGGTCTGCTATTCGGGATGCTGTCCGGATATAAGGGAAGGATCTTCTGAGCTTGGGTAAAGACAGGGAGATGGCTGGCGAAAAAAATAAACAGGAGGAGTTGTTTCATACCGGTAAGTTGGTCTTGTTGAGGGTAGGCCTTTTATAATTTATCGGAGGAGGGTACCATCCTGGCTGAAAGGTCCGGGTCCGGCATGTTTTTGTCAAAAGGGAACATGGGCCGCCGGATCCTCTTATAGGGAAGCCGTTCCAGGTTCTGGTCAACGCCTCCGGGTGTCAGCGCCAGGATCCAGTCCGCCTTCATGGCATAAAGTTCCGGTTCCAGGTAACCGATCTTGACGATCACGATATCCGATTTACGGGGGTTAAGGCCCAGCCGGGTAAAATCAATTTCCTTGTGGTAGGGCTTGCGTTTTTGAGTGACAATGATATGAATGCTTCCAACGCGGACGGCCACTTCCACTTCAGCATCCTTATCACCCCGTTCGATGGATTCTACGGTTCCTTCGATCCGAACGGGAGGAGCGAAGCGGGCATCTACTTTGGCGCCTGCATACCCGTCTACCTGTCCGCCCACTCCGGCGGCTATCGCTTTCTGCACCAGATCCGGGCCGGGAATGGAGGCATAAATAAGAGAAGGTCCTTCCGCCGTTCTGAATTCGGGGCGGGCCAATATTTCACGTAATGTCCAGGTTACGTCACCGGCGCCTCCGGCAGTAGGGTTATCGCCCGAGTCGCTGATAAAGAAAGGATGTTTACGGCTTACGAGAGCGCTATCGAGGGATTCTTGTAAGGTGCCTGTGGGAGCCACGAATGCATATCCGGACCGGGCATCCCAGAAGCGATGGGCCAGTTGTGAGGCCGTCTGCATTACTTTCTCCTTATCATCTCCGGTGACCATCACGACGGCATGATTGCGCGGTTCGTCAGCCCAGGCATAGCCCACCCAAATAGCGGCATCGATGATACCCTGCTGTGCAGCTGCGGGTGCAACTGCCGCATAAACGCTCTTTGCCGGTTCTATTCTTGTACTGGTCTTTTCGCCGGGCAATAAGATAGGGATAGCAATCCAGGCTTTGTAAGCGGGCTTGCCCTTTCCGCTCACTATCCTGTCCACCAGGTTCTCCACAGCGCGTTCTTTGGTTTGCATAGCATCTTCATGGGGGGCCATCCGGTAACAGGTGATCAGATCCGTGTTTTCCGCCAGCCGCCAGGAGACGTTGCCATGTAAGTCCATGGATGTCGAGATGATCGTTGTTTTTCCGACTACTTTCCGGATCCTTATAATAAAGTCTCCTTCCGGGTCGTCCAGTCCCACCACACTCATGGCCCCATGGATATCGAAAAAAAGGCCGTCATAGGGTCCGTTCCTTCTGAGAGAATCCAATGTTTGGTTTACCAGGGACTCATAGGCTTCCCGGGTAACCGCTCCTCCCGGCAATGACCGGCCGACCAGGGCTGGAATCCATACTGCCCGATGCCGGAGCGCCGAATCAGCAGATAAAAACGGGTACAGGGAGAAAACATCGGCGCCGTATTTTGCATGAAAGGCGGCTTCGTCTGTAAGCGCCGGGGAGAAGGTACTCGATTCTATGGACAGGCCTGCGATGGCAATGCGGGGGGTGGGTCCGACCATAGCGATCTGGGGAGCGGGCCCTGCCATTACGAAGGAGCCTATCCCGCAACACAAAATCATCAGAAGGAACAGATGTCTCACGTGAAAAATTTTAGTCCTTAAATTTAAGGATATTATCTTTAAGGTATGCCTATCTATACCTTGTCATCCGCCATCCGTCGCATAGGCAACGTGGCGTTGAGCCTCCTTTTGTGTACGGCCACGCGGGCCCAGCTGAAAGAACAAGCATTGGCAGGCGGCATCTCCGCCCTGTCGCAGCATCGATTGTACCATGAATTCAGGGACTTTTGCCAATTGAGCAATACCGGCGAGCCCGAACTCATGGAAAAGAATGCATTATTCATCAGTGGCCTGTTGCGGGATGCCGGCCTGGAAACACGACTGCTACGATCCCCGGAGCCGGGTATTCCACCGGTGGTGTATGCAGTGCACAAGGCGCCGGGCGCCAAACGGACAATCCTGTTCTATGCTCATTACGACGGTCAGCCGGTTGACCCGGCCAAGTGGGCGCCGGGCATAGCGCCTTTCCAACCCGTATTGTATTCTCACCCGTTCGAACAAGGCGGTCAACTCATTCCGGAGCCTGCAGCCGGGGAGGAATTTCCCGCTGATACCCGTCTTTATGGCCGGGGAACCGGGGACGATAAGGCAGGAGTGGAAGTGATCATCGAAGCTTATCGCGCCCTCTTGAAGGAAGGCAAGCTTCCTGCTTCTACTATCAAGTTCCTTTTTGAGGGAGAAGAAGAAAAAGGCTCTCCTCATTTATCGGAAATCCTCGACGCGAACAAGGACCTGCTGGCGTCCGATGCCTGGATCATTGCCGATGGCCCGGTGCATCCTTCGGGCAAGCCCCAGATAAGCTTTGGCGTAAGAGGGGATGTCAACGTGCAGATCACCACGTATGGCCCTAATCATCCCCTGCACAGCGGTCACTATGGCAACTGGTCGCCCAATCCCGCCTGGCGGCTGGTGGAGTTGCTGGCTACCATGCGAGATACGACCGGACATGTGTTGATCCGGGACTGGTATACGGATGTCGTCCCTTTCAACGCGGAAGAACAGGCTGCCGTGGCCCGGTTACCCCATGATGACGAAAAGCTGGCGGCCTCCCTGGGCCTGGCCAGGCCGGAAGGAGAAGGTGTTTCGCTGGCGGAGCTGCTCAATCAGCCTTCCCTGAATATTAACGGGATACAGAGTGCCGAAGTTGGCGCACTCTCCCGGAATGTGATCCCCACCACCGCTACCGTGAGCCTTGATCTGAGGCTCGTATTGGGGAATGACTGGCAGCAGCAGATCGATAAACTGGTGCGGCATGTGCAAGCCCAGGGATATTATGTAATCAACCGGGACCCTACCCCGGAAGAAAAGCTACAGCATTCCCTGATTGCCCGGATCAATAGCGGGACAGGCTATAATGCACAACGTACGTCGCTCTCCCTGCCATTTGCCCGGGAATTGATCCAGGCGGTGCAAGCCAGCGTCCGGCTGCCGTTGGTCGTACTGCCCGGTTCCGGCGGGAGTCTGCCGCTAAGGATCATCGAGGATAAAATGGGGGTACATATCGTATCGGTGCCGATTGCCAATTATGATGATAACCAGCATGCGGAGAATGAAAATCTACGACTGCAAAATCTCTGGGACGGGATAATAGAGTATAAAGGTATCATGAGCAGGCTGTAATTTTAGAAAAAAGCATATTGCATGAATTTTCAAAACATACCCTTTCAGGTAATTAATTGGGAAGCTGTTCCCAGGACGGAGCACAAGGGTGAGACCGGAGTTGCCTATTGGCAGACCATTCAATTTCAAGGCTTGCGGATCAGAGTGGTAGAATATAGTAAAGGTTACCTGGCCGACCATTGGTGTGAAAAAGGACATATAGTCTATTGTCTGGAAGGTGAATTTTCGAGTGAGTTGCAAAACGGCGGAAGCATCCATTTATCAAAAGGAATGACCTATATCGTTTCCGATGAATTAAGCTCACATCGTTCCATTTCAGAAAGCGGGGTGAAATTGCTGATTATCGACGGAGATTTTTTAAACCGTATAGGATAAGACAACGCGAGGTCATATAAGCCCGCCCGATTTTTCTTAGATACTACTTTTATGGTATTGCGCCGGACCATTCCCGTTGCTACCTTGCATCATCATACCCAGACCTCCTGCCGAGTCTTTATCCTTACTCATTCTTTTGGATTTATCCTTCTTTTAGTAGCAAAGTCTGCTCCCTTAGCTGATATGCGTTGGCAACACTGCCGATCGCGTACTGATAATCATTTTAACTAACCTATTTAAAAACCCCTCTTATGTATTCAAAAATGGTCGTTATCATCCTGATAAGCGCATTAATTGGTATCGGCTGCCACTTCACCCGGCAAACCCTGCCCACAGATGCCGGAAGTTCCTGTTCTTCAGGTCCTCAGTCCCTGAGCAGTACGGAGTTCAATACCTGGTTTGAAACAGGGGCCGTTTCGCTGAACGGGGCGGTAAAACCTGCTAATAGCGTACAGTTTCCCGACCTCCCCAATTGCAGTTTTTACAAATGGTCGGAACAGATGTTCCTCTGGCTCACCTCCCCGGCGCCGGCCCGATATGGGGGTAACGGGCTGGTCATGAATACGCCGGCTTTTTATGATGTATCTCTTCCTGACCCGGTGACTTTCCAGCGGACATTTCTTCCGCATACCCCCGGGTTGATCCGGGCTTTCAACCTGCGCACGGCGCAACGGGGCCCGCTGGATCTGCCTGTTATCCTTGAAAGCAGATCGTTGCGGCTTCTTGAAATTCTTCCTACGGTCTTATCTCCGGCCGGAAAACAGCTTGTGCTGGACAAAGCCGGTAATGAAGAGGAGATCGGCAGCGTAAGGCAGGACAATAATAACCGACCGGTACTGATCGATACCAAGGGAGCCGAAATACAGGGAGCGCGGGCCCTGCTGCAGTCCTCTAAAGATAGCAGCGGACTGCCTTTTATGAGGAAGCTTAGAAAAATAGAGAATTTCGACAGGACATCGCTGGTTCAGAAAATCGTTCTGGATAAAAAGATATTTTTTCTCGATCTGGGCGGCTCTTTTCACGAAGCGGAACAAGGCCAGGCCGATGGAGGCGTTCTAATGGCGCAAAATGGCTCCCTGGTTTATTATTCGCTTACAGTGAACAATGTCGCCGTTCTGTACCGTACGATGCTGGGAGCTACCGTACCAGCCAATACCCGTTTCCCCCTCACACAGGGTGACCTGAATAATATATCCTCTTTTGCGGTCGCGCATGGTAAGTCCCCGATTATCGATTCTATGGCGCTCGCCATAGAAATAAAAGCTTCATGGGTGGAAGCCGCCGGATTGGCGGATTCGGATAAATTCATCAAGATGACAGCGGTGGTACCGACTTACGATAAGAGCAATCCGAATGAATGGGTGCCCAATGGCACCAAAACCGTTCAACTGGCCATGGTGGGCATGCATGTGGTGGGCAGCACTGGGTCCACCAATTTAGCCAATGCCAATCACGGACATCCTGAATTGCTGTGGGCGACCTTTGAGCATGTCAGCAATGACCCGACAGCGGACTATACCTACCTGAATACATCAAACGTCAATACGCCCGTCGCCCAAAATACTGCCGGAACCTGGGTCTTTTGTGCAAATGGCTCGGGCGGCCCCTTCAATGTTGCGAATATGACGATGGGCGGCGCCGATGGCACCCATATTGTAGCTGTGTCAGGTCATACGATCAGTCCCAGCGATGTACTCAGGGATATGCCCTGGGGACTGAATGGGACCAATGCCAATGGGAATGCAGAAGTGATCAGCACCAATCATATTGTCCGCTCGCTGCTGGACCCGGCGGACGTGAGAGGCAATTATATTCAGACAGGAACTACCTGGAGCATCTTTGGCTCCGACCCCAATAACCCCAGCTCCAACCAGGTCGGTACGAATATTATGTCAAACACAACGATGGAAACATTTGCGCAGCCCACCAATTGTTTTAATTGCCACAATACCAATACAACGGCGGTGAGCCATATTTTCGACGAGACCAAGCCGCTATTTTAATTAGGCAGGAGCCGGTTTTTATTTGTATCTTATGGGGAGCCCTTCACTAAAACTTATCCCATGCTGCTATACGACCCCATCATCGACGAGGTCTTGCGGGCAAAGCCCGGCATCACTGTCCCATCTTCCGGAAAATCCATTCCTTACCCTTTTCCCTCTCCGGCCGACTGGAGGGACCACTGGATCTATTTCCTGTTAGTGGACCGGTTTAACAATCCCGTTGCTCCTCCCCTGCCTCCCGGCTGCCCCGTCAATACTTACCAGGGGGGTAATTTCGCCGGCATCCGGGCTCAACTGCCCTACCTGCAGGAGCTGGGTGTCACCGCTATCTGGATCTCGCCTGTGCTGATCAATCCCCAGTGGTTCACCGATTATTGGGGTGGCTACGGGATCTTCGATTTCCTCCGGGTAGAGCCCCGGTTTTGCAGCGACCCCGCGGCTGCCCGGCTGGACTCCACGGTCGGAGATAAGGAATTCAGGGGGCTGGTGGATGAGGCCCATGGACTGGGGATCTATATCATCCTCGACATCGTGCTCAATCACGCCGGGGATCTCTTCAACTATGAAGGGATGCGGGATGCCGCCCCCTGGAATAAGACAGGCGAGTATACCGTCTACTGGAGGAATGAGGCGGGCGTACCGCAAGGCAACTGGAATGAAATAGAAAACATCCCGCATCTATCGCCGCTCGAGGGAGTATGGCCGCAGGAAATACAACACAATAAATACTTCCGCCGCAGGGGCGATGTGGGAGGGAGCGGAGATCTTACCAAAGGGGATTTCTCGCGATTTAAGGAAATGGTGACGGAATACCAGGACCCTGTCACGAAGCAGTTTCCCGTCCGGGATATTCTCATCCGGGCTTATCAATACCTCATTGCCAAATTCGACCTGGATGGCTACCGGATAGACACGCTTCAGTATATCGAAACAGATTTTTCCCGGGTGTTCGGCAACGCTATGCGGGAGTACGCCTTATCCATCGGGAAGAAGAATTTCTTTACGTTCGGGGAGGTGTGGAATGACGATGATGAAAGGAAGATAGCGGAGTTTATCGGCCGCAATACGGAGAAAGACGGTGAATTCGTAGGCGTGGATGCCGCGATCGACTTCCCCATGCGCAAAAGGCTCTTGAGCGTCTGCAAAGGATTCGATCCTCCTTCCGTACTGGCGGAGCACTTCGATCAGCGGCGGGAGTTATTAAGGACCATCGTCAGTTCCCATGGCGATGCCAGTAAATATTATGTCACTTTCCTGGATAATCACGACGTAAATATGCGCTTCCATGATCCGGCGAGTCCCGCGCGGACCAGGATTGCCTTCACTTGCCTGCTGGCCATGCAGGGTATCAGCTGCCTTTATTATGGTACGGAGCAGGGGTTGTCCGGGCAAGGGGACCGGCGGGAATATGTACGGCAGGCCTTATGGGAAAAGCCGGGGATCTTCGATAAGGGCAGTGAATGGTATCTTTTTATCCGGGAGCTGTCGCTGGTATATGCCGCCAACCCGGCCCTTCGGTATGGCCGTCAGTATTTTCGTCCTTGCAGCGGCAATGGCATCGATTTCGGTTACTCTCCTTATAAGGGAGGGATCCTCTCTTTTTCCCGCGTCCTGAACACTGTCGAATTGCTGGTGGTGGCCAATGTCTCGGCGGACCAAACCATTACCGTACAGGTGGTGGTCGATTATAATCTGCATGAGGCCGGCAAGCCCTGGACGGTTGTTTTCCCGGCGAGCTATGCCGGGCCGGGGCCGGGGGCCACTACTCTTTCGGGTCCGTATAAGACGGTGTCTTTAACACTGGCGCCGATGGAATGCGTGATCCTGGGATGAGGATCGATCAAAGGGATTTTACAGCCCTTTAAAATATCGCTTTTTGTGACCAGGCCAACCGTCCATTGATAAATAAAGATATTACCTGTATGTTCATTGGGGAGTCGTTTAAGGAAGAAATCCCGATTGAATTAGAGCCTTTGCTAAGGGAAACGCTCTTTTTGCTTAAGGTCTGCCCGGTTATGCTGTGCACTACTATGACACCCTGACAATCCGTGCTGGTATTGGCTACTAAGGTCATACCTGTTCCGGAAAAACTTCTTGTCAGGTAAAAGCTTTGCTGTCCGGCCGCATCCGCCATTACCGTTATAATACCTGAATAATAGGTCTGCCCGTTTTTGGTAATAGCCTTGATCCGGTATAGGTTATTGCCTCCCTGGGGATAATAATCAGTAGAGGAAAAGAGGGTCGAAGTCATCCCATCCTTATTCAATACGGTCCCGATCGTATTAAAACCCTTACCCCCGGTGCTTTTCTCAATCTCGTAGGTTTCCACAAGGTTTTGATTAAGGTCACTCCACCTCAGGATAATTGAATTTGAATGATTGTCATAAACACCATTTACCAGGAGGTCCCCGGTCAATAAAACAGAGAAGTCATAAACACTGACATTTTTTGAAGCGGTATCCGTACAGCCATTTCTTTTTTCCGTCACGATCAACTGGTAAGTGCCCCATGCCGTATCGGTAGTTCTGGGGTTCTGGATGGTGGAAGAAAATCCCTGGGGTCCGCTCCAATTCCACAGCAAGCCCTGTGATCCGCCAAAGGGAGTGGAATAATTGCTTGCGGCGGTATTGCCTCCATATAGCTGCAAATAGGAAAAATTACCGATCAAAGATACACTGACAGAGGCTTCGGGCGGGAAGGTATCTATCGGGATGACAACGGTATCTTTTCTGGTGGCGGGGCATCCTTGGGCAGGAGAGGCTGACACGATGTAGGTCCCCGGTTTATTGATATTGATCTGTGAACTGTCCGTATTGGTGCCGGAAATATTGCCATTGGCCGTTTGCCAGGTATAATATCCGGCAGTGGTATTGTTGGTGATCTGGATCGTTCCCACAGTCCGGTTACAACGCAGGGTATCCGGTTTCAGGGAATAATCCATAACAGGCGCCTGCAGGAAAGTCAGAGGCGTGACAAAATCATGCAATTGGGAAGTGAAAGAGGCGGATGCCCGGGATTTAAAGAAAATATTGGAGAACAGGGACTGGCAGGCGCTCGATCCCAGGGCGGTATACAAGGCCGGGTCGATGCCGATCCTGGTCAGGTTCAACCCTACTTCTATAAATTGCTCGGATTGATATTGGGTGCTCCAGCCTGTCGTACCGTTAGTGCCCCATGGCGTAGCATAGGTCGTATCCTGTGGAGAGGGAATATAATTCGATATACCGGCGCCGAATGCCGTCGCGCCCGCCTTGGAGACAATAGATGCATAACCAAAAGCAGGAGAGGCGGAGGCTCCATTAAAATTCGCATTGAAATTAAAATAAGCCGGCGTGACGGTGCTCCAGGTTGACTGGCTAACCCAGATCCTCACATCCACCACCGGCGCCGATCCGGGAACAAAGGTAACGGCCAGGATCATATCGCCTGTCTGGATGAGATTACCACTGGCATCAAAAAGCCATTGCGTATGACCGGCGTCCGTTCCCGCACTGGAAAAGGTGCCGGTTACCTGATTATAGGTGAAGCTGTTCTTGTATAATTCTATATCATAATAACGGTTTCCCGAAGCGCCGTATGTCGATACTCCTGTAAACAACCATAATGAATCATGCACCGTGATGCCGTCCCTCCGCATATGGGCATAGACGTCCACCAGGTCATTTTTGTCAGGGAAATTGGAAACCCCGCCTGTCCAGGTGGAAGGGTTATCCCCGTTCTTGTTCGCACTGGTGAAGGTGGTGCTGTCCTTCAAACTGGCCGCAGCGATAAAATCTCTTCCATAAGCGGCATCCAGCCATAATTTGCCGTTGACTTTAGAATACAAGGGCACTGACATCCTTTTATTGAATGAAAAGTTAGCGCCTCCCTGGAGCAATGACAGGTAGTAAGCGGCATTGGACGTATCGATCACATTATTGCCGGATAAAGAAGGAGAGAACCAGTCGTCACTGGCAATGGGCCCGGTTTGCAACCCATATTTCATATAGTTGCTTCGCGTATCTGCATCGACGCCAAAATTGGCGTAAAGGCCGCCATTACTTAATTGGGCAAAACCTGACAGCGGGAATAAGCCTGCCAATAACAAGGAGAGGGTAATGATTGGTTTCATAGCCACGGATTTAATGCGATAACGGATTAGCTCATCATAGGAAAGGTTTAGATATTACGTACTTGTTTACAGACAGTAAAATTATAAAGATTATTGTAATATTCAACTTTCATATATAATATGTTAATAAAAAGCGTTTATTCGTAAAATTTATACCAGGCCTTGCGAAGGCGCATAATTCCAACTATGGATCCAACGTTCTCACAACAGATCGTATTTCCCAATTTGGCACCATCTACTTTGATGATAACCATGCTTCTATATCCGGAATAATTTCGCTTGTCGGAATAGGAGGAAATTCTTCTTTTGGGAACCGTCGGCCGGCTGTCAAGCTGGTATAATTATTAATTATTGAAAAAGGGATCATAAAGCGTTTAAATCAGAATAATAATGGGAACAACCTCTAAACTTTATTTCGTCTTTTCAGGTCTTTTCGCAACCGGTATCTTTATTTTTCTCTCCTGCAACAAAGGCAGTAACAGCAGTAGCGGCAACAGCGGCGTCAGCCGCCTGGAAGTACGGCTGACAGATGGTCCGGCCAGCTATGACGCCGTTTATATCGATATTCAAAAAGTAGAAGTCAATGTATCTTCCGATACAGGAACCAGCGCCGGATGGCAGGCCGTAACGCTTCTTCGTCCTGGCGTCTACAACTTACTCAACTTCAGCAATGGAATCGATACCTTATTGGCCGCTGCAGATCTACCGGCGGGTCAGGTATCTCAAATACGCCTGGTACTTGGGAATAACAATTCCGTCGTCCAAAAAGGCCAATCCTATCCATTGAAGACCCCTTCCGCGCAACAATCCGGTCTGAAACTGAATATTCATGCAACGCTGACAGCCGGCATCGTATATAGGTTGTGGATCGACTTTGATGCAAACCGTTCAATTGTTTCGGCAGGCAACAGCGGTAAATATTTATTGAAGCCTGTTATCCGGACTTATTCCGAAGCTATTGGCGGCAGCATCAAGGGATTTGTTTTACCTCCTGACGCTCAATCTCAGGTGTGGGCGGCACAGGGTACCGATACGCTACTGGCCTTGCCGGATTCAGCAAGCGGATATTACTTCTTCGGGGGTGTGAATGCCGGTAGCTGGAACATCTTATTCCATGCCCGGGATTCTACTTATAAAGACACCACTTTCGCCATAACCGTCAGTACAGGTGTAGTGAGTAATACCGGAACGGTGACGTTAATTAAAAAATAAAAGAAGCCAGAAAAAAGAGTAGAAAAGACCCGCGCTGCGGCGCGGGTCTTTTCTATTTCAGGATTTTTTTAACCCGAAAACTATTCGGATCTTTAGAAAAAGATGCCAGGCGACACCCTCCATATCAATAATAAAGCAAGCAGGCAAAATACCTTTGACGCCATCGTTATCGGCTCAGGGATCAGTGGTGGCTGGGCCGCCAAAGAGCTGTGCGGGCAGGGGCTGAAAACCCTGGTGCTCGAAAGGGGAAGGAATGTAGTGCATTTAAAGGATTATCCTACGGCTACCCTAAATCCCTGGGAATTCCAGCATCGCGGTGAAATGACCCGGCAATTTACGGAAGAGAATCCCCTCATCACCAAAGCCGCCGGTTTTGGAGAGGATACGGCACATTTCTTTATAAAAGACAAGGATCATCCCTATGAGCAGGAAAAACCTTTTGACTGGATCCGCGGATACCAGGTGGGGGGAAAATCACTGATATGGGGAAGGGCCTGCCCGCGCTGGAGCCCTTTTGAATTCACGGCTCCCGCGAGATATGGGTACGGTATAGAATGGCCTATCGGATATGAGGACGTAGCCCCCTGGTATTCGCGGGTGGAGCTATTCGCAGGGATCTGCGGAAACAGGGATGGGCTGGAAGCCATGCCGGACGGGGAATACCTTCCTCCCTTTGCATTCAACTGCGTGGAGAAGGATCTGCAGCAGAAAATCCAGGCAAAATATAAGGACCGCTTCATGATACAAGGACGCTGGGCGCAGCTGACGGAGGCCCGGGATATTCATCTGCAACAGGGAAGGGCCCAATGCCAGGCGAGGGATCTGTGTATGCGCGGCTGTCCGTTCGGCGGATACTTCAGTTCCGTATCGTCTACCCTGCCCTGGGCGCAAAAAACAGGTAACCTTACTATCCGGCCATTTTCCGTGGTCCATTCCATTATTTACGATGAACGAAAAGGAAAAGCCACCGGCGTAAGAGTCATCGATGCGAATACCAAAGAGACCACGGAATATTTTGCCCGCATCCTGTTCCTGAATGCATCGACCCTGAACAGTAATCTTATTTTATTGAATTCCGTATCCCGTCGTTATCCCGACGGTTTCGGCAATGACAATGGCCTGCTGGGGAAATATGTCTGTTTTCAAAATTATCGCGGCTCCCTGGGCGGGACTATCGACGGGTATGAAGACAAGTATTATTATGGGCGCAAGCCGGCTGAGTCCATGATGGCCAATTTCAGGAACCTGCATAAGCAGGATACGGATTTCGTGGGGGGATATATGGCCTTCATGGGAGCCTCCCGGCCGAGAGGGAAGGAGGAAACGGCAGGGCCTATCGGAGCCGCTTATAAAGAGGCTTTGTCGCAACCCGGAGGTTGGAATATGTACATGTATATGCAGGGCGAGACGATCCCGAAAAAAACAAACCAGGTGTCTTTACACAAGGATAAGAAAGACCCCTGGGGCATTCCTTTACTGGTAACGGATGTCAGCTATGATGACAATGATGAAAAATTACTCAAGGATTTTTTAACGCAAAGTGCAGAGATGCTGGACAATATTGGGGTAAAAAATATTACACAATACGATAATCACTGGGCGCCGGGAAGGGATATCCATGAAATGGGGGGCTGCCGGATGGGTAAGGACCCCAAAACTTCCCTGCTCAATAAATGGAACCAGTTCCACGATTGTCCTAATGTATTCGTAACGGACGGGGCCTGTATGACCAGCACGGCCAATCAAAGTCCTTCGATCCTTTATATGGCGCTGACGGCGAGGGCGGCCAACTATGCAGTGGAGGAGCTGAAGAAAGGCAATTTATAGACCCAAAATATCGTTTTAACAGCGAGATCATTTACGACCCATGAAAGATCATCCACGACCTATGAAACACAGAACAAGAAAAATCCTGCTTCGTTTTATACTATTACCTGTCATCTCGCTGATACTACTGGTTGGTATAGCAATAACCATCTTATATTCCCAGCAACAGCGCCTGGTAGAACTGGCTGTAAGGGAATTGAACAAACAGTTACCGGGAAAACTGGCAATCGCCGGCAGCGAACTTTCCGTTTTCCAAAACTTCCCCTATATTTCTATCCGTCTGCAGCAGGTGCAATTTTATGACAGCAAGCTGACAACGGCCAGGCCCATCTGTGAAGTGGAACTTTTGTACGTGGGTTTCAGCATGCCGGACCTGCTGAAGCAGCAATATCATGTGAAGGCGATCGCTTTGAAAAACGGGCATATCGACCTGGTGCTGGATAAGTACGGTAAGCTGAACATAGTGGAGGCAAGCCGGATCAGCGGGGATAGTACGCGGGCAAAAGACACCTCGTCGATGGCACTGGACCTGGACGTAAAGAAAGTGGTGCTGAAGAACATGCATATTTCCTTCCTGGATGACCAGAACGGGCAGCAGGTGGTGTCCCAGATCGATCGGATTCAGTCTTCTCTGCGGGATGACAGCCTGCAGGTCGTTGCCGACCTGCAAGGGAAACTACTCGTCGACTATACGCATCCCGGCGATACGTCCCTATTCCGCCATAAACGCCTGGAGACGGATATACAGCTTTCTTATGATAAGCCCACCCAGGTGTTGAAGCTGCCCGTAGGACGGCTGAAGCTGGAAGAAGCTGTTTTCAATATCACCGGAACGGCAGACCTGCTGCATGACAATACGGTGGATCTCAGGATCACGGGGGAAAAGCCGGACCTCGGGCAATTGTTGTCCTTTGCTCCGCCGTCCGTGACAAAGGAACTGAAACATTTCCGCTATGACGGACGCCTGGCTTTTGACGGAACGGTGAAAGGCAAGCTCAAAGGCGGTCAGCAACCCTTGATAGTCCTTTCTTTTTCCTGCGCCAATGCCTGGCTACACAACAAGGAAGCCAATAAGAAGCTGGATTCGCTTGCCTTCAAGGGGTATTATACCAATGGAGCGGAGCATTGCTTACGGACCTCGGAACTGCGTCTCCTGGATATGAAGGCAAGACCGGGAGAGGGCGTTTTCAAGGGGAATTTTATTCTGCGGGACTTTACGGACCCGAAAATACGGATGCAGGTGAATTCAGAGCTGGAGCTGGCCTTCGTGGGGGCTTTTCTGGGTATCAGGGACCTGCAGCGGGTGACAGGTCATATCAGCCTGAAAATGGATTTTAAAGACATGGTGGACCTCAGCCTGCCGGAGCAATCGATGGGCGAACTGACGCAGGGTATCCAAAGCGAACTGACAGTGCGCGACCTTACTTTCCGGGTCCCTAACTATCCCTACCTGGTAAAACACCTTGACCTGCATGCTGCGATGAAGGATGGCGCCGTAAAACTGGATTCCCTGTCCTGCAATATCGGCAATTCCGATTTTCATTTGGATGGATCGCTGAGTGATCTGCCGGCCCTTTTCCATCACCAGGAGAAGCCGGTGCTGATGACTTTGAATATGCATAGCAATAAAATGATCCTGAAAGAGTTGCTGGCCTTCGATACGGCCCGGAGCGGGAAGGCAGACTCAATCCGGAACCGGGAGGCCAACGAAGAAATATATGGTTTTAATATCGGGTTGTCACTGGAGACCTCTGTGAACGAATTGCGGCATCCCCAACCCCTGCCCAAAGGAAAGTTCATGATCCGGAACCTGTATGCGGCCTTCAGACATTATCCCCATGCGTTTCATGATTTCGGCGCGGAGTTGACGATCGGTGACACCACGCTGCTGCTCAGGAATTTTGCCGGTAAAATAGACAGCAGCGATCTGCTTTTCAGCGGCCGGGTGAACAACTATGCGTTATGGTTCGATAAAGTGATGAAAGGCAGGACACAAATAGCTTTTGACCTGAAATCGCAGCGGCTGGCGATGAATGATCTGCTGGGAAAATACAGCCGGCAATATGTGCCCAAGGATTATCACCATGAGATCGCTTCCAACCTCTGGCTGCGTTCGAAGATAGATCTGGAGTATGATACGGTATTCCGGTTTGCCAATATTAAGATCGCCAACATTTCCGGCGAACTCCAGCAGCATGCTTTCCGGGTGGACAGCCTTAGCGGCAATGTAAAGATCGGCGCCGACCAATATGTAAAGATAGATACGCTGAAAGGGAAGATCGGCAACAGTGATTTTGATATCAGCCTGCGTTTGTATGCCGGTAAGGATACGGTGAGAAGGAAAAAGGCGAATTACCTGCGGTTCTCCTCCCGGCTGCTGGATGTGGACCAGCTGACGAATTACCGGTTGACGGCGGAAGATGAAGCCACTCCGGATACGTCGGCGGTTGCCAGGACGTCCCCCCTTACGACGCCGGCAAAGCCCTCTTCTCATGCACAGGCGTTCAATATTTTCCAGATCCCGTTCATCGATTTCAGGGCAACGGTGGATATAGGTAGAATAAAATACCGCCGGCTGTGGCTGAAGAACTTCTATACGAATGTGCGTATGCAGCAGAACCAGCAATTGTACCTGGATACCTTGACGATGGGGGTGGCGGAAGGGAAAATTAATGCCACGGCGAATTTTAACGGCAGTGATCCGGCAAAGATCTATTTGAAGAGCAACATACAGGTGCAGGATGTGAATATTGAAAAGATGATGCTGAAGCTGGACTATTTCGGTCAGGATTACACGATCAACAAGAATATAAAGGGCCGTCTGAACGGGGAGATCAAAAGTTATGTACAAGTGCATCCCGACCTGACGCCACTGCTAGATCATTCCGAGGCGGAGCTGGATGTGGCCATTTATAATGGTGAGCTGGTGAACTTTGCGCCTATACAGGCAGTGTCCTCCTATTTTAAGGATAAGAATCTCAACATCGTACGATTCGACACCTTACAGGACAAGCTGACGTTTAAGGACGGGGCTTTATCCATTCCGGCCATGAATATCAATTCTTCCCTGGGTTTTATGGAGATCTCCGGCAAGCAGTCGCTGGACATGAAAATGGAATATTATCTGCGTATCCCCTTGAAAATGGTGACGCAGGTGGGTTTCCGGATGCTGTTCGGCAAAAAACAGGAGGAGGTAGATCCCGACCAGGTGGATGCCATAGAATACCGTAATAAGGACAAGAAAGTCCGTTTTATGAACCTGAAAATCACCGGTACGCCCGATGCTTATAAAGTGGGGCTGGGCAAAGCCGCCAAAACGTAAGGGTCCATGCGGCAAGTAAGATCATGAACGGCTCTACCGGGTAGGCGTACCTGGGTATGGCGATCAGGAGCGTATGGAGCGGGGTCACGACCAGAAAGGGCAGAAGCAGGATGGAGATGGCAAAAACTTTCCGGTTTTTCCACCACCCGGTAAGTCCTAAGATCACCATGAAAAGATTGCCTGTCAGCAGGAGGATCCTCGACCCCATGCCGCGGCCGCCGTCAGCTGAAGAGGGACATCCCCATAGTTCCCATAGGTTAGCCAATCTTTGTTTTATAAATTCACCCGGGCTGTCTTTCAGGTGATCGACATACATCTGCAGGGCTTTGCCGGTAGTATTTATTTCCGGGTGCTTGTCTCCCAGATGATAATCAACCTTTCCCCCGGAAGCGGTGACGGCATACAGGATATTGATATAGGTGTTGCCCGATACAGAGAAAGAGCCGGTCTTCCCATAACAATAAGAAGCTATCAGGAGCAAGGGCAACAATCCGCCCAGCAATACTTTGAAGTTGATCTTTTTCAGGAAAATGAGTTCCGCCAGCAGCAATAAAATAAATACCGGCGCAATATTGGTGCGGATGACAGCAGCCAGCCCGAAGAACAGGCCGCTAAGCCAATACCGTTTCCTGTAATAGAAAAAATAGGCTCCCAGCAGGAAAAAAGCGCTGGGCACTTCCGTTGTAAGCCATCGCACACAGTTGATCTGGGAAGGGAAAACGGCGATAATGAATGCCGCGAGTAATGCCGGTGTTATGCCGCCCAATATCCTTTTGGCGATGTCATAAGTAAAATAAATGGTAAGGGTCGACAAGATAATATTCAACCACAGCAGCAGGGCCGCCGTCCCGGCACGTGGTATAGATTTTGCGAGGGCAACAATCAAGGGATAGCCATTGGGAAAATAATTGGTATACCCTCCTGCCAGCAAAGTATCTGCCTGGCTATAATATTCATAGGAATCCCGGTGCATATTCGGGAGACCGCTGAAAAAAGAGATCCAGACCCTCAGCAGGAGGCCCAGGACAAGGATCAGGGCCAGGATTTTTTGCTCATTCCGTTCCATGAGCGCAGGCAGCAGGGAACGAAGCTTTGACGAAGTTCTGAGCGGGGGCCGGAGCTCCGACGAAATACTTCGGTCATCAGATGTTAGCAAGAGAGGTGATACGGGCATTGCTAATGGGTTGGCTAATTTGAAATTAGCTAATTTTTTTATATATAATATGAATAAGTTAATAAATGCGCCAGGAGTATTACCGTAAATAATATACGCAAAAAACCTTATATTTACTATAATAGATTCCACTTGCCCCCTGTTGTTTTATCTGTAACCTTAAAAAGCTGCCGGTTTTGCCATTACCACAGAAAAACAACCCTATCTATGCACGATAGCTCTACCACGTCTCCACAAACGGGCCAATCAGCCCGGCCTCCGTTAATGACGGTAGAAGATGCAAAAAATCTTACCCCCGGCCAAATGGCTGACCTGTTCAGGCTGAATATCAATCCGGGTCAATATCATTTTTTAAAGCTGCTGGGATTCCATGAAGTCCTGATAGACTATGCGGAAGGCATGTACTATTATACGCGGGCCGGGAAAAAGATCATGGATTTCTTCGGAGGCTTTGGCTCCCTTGCGCTGGGACACAATCACCCGCGCATCCTGGCGGCCCGGAAAAAATTCCAGGAGGAAAAACGGCATGAAATCGCCATTTCCTTTATGTCGCAATATGCCGCTGTGCTGGCCTATAATCTGGCGGCCATCGCTCCCGGCGACCTGGATATGGTATTCCTGGGCTCTACGGGTTCCGAGGCGGTGGAAGCGGCGCTGAAGCTTGCGGAAAAAGCAGCCGGCGTCAAACGGCGTAAAATTGTTTACGCGGAAAAATCTTTTCATGGTAAAACGATCGGAGCTTTATCCGTAACGGATTCTACTTTATATCGATCTTCTTTTGAATTACTACCTAACCGGATTCGCGTACCCTTCGGCGATGCCGGCGCGCTGGAGAATGTTTTTGCCGGTGATAAGGAGATCGGTGTTTTGATCCTGGAAACGATACAGGGGGGAGCCGGCATTATCACTGCGCCCTCCGAATACTGGAAACGGGTGCGTCAGTTATGTGATCAATATAAAGTGATCTGGATAGCGGATGAGGTACAATGCGGCGTTGGCAAGACGGGTCATTTTTTTGCATTTGAACAGGCCGGAGTGATCCCGGATATCGTTACGTTAGCCAAATCGCTGGGAGGGGGTAAGGCGGCCATCGGAGCCATGATCAGCAGCAGGCCTTTATTTTTAAAAGCATACGGAACGCCGGGTACGGCCCTGATCCATGGGGCTTCGACCTTCGGGGGCATCGGCGAGACCTGTTGCACCGCTATAGAAACGCTGAATGTATTATATGAAGAGGGCCTGATAGAAAATGCAGCGATACAGGGAGACCGGCTTCTCCATAAATTGCAGGCCCTGCAATCCAAATATCCTACCCTGATCAGGGAAGTCCGCGGGCAAGGCCTGATGATAGGAATCGAGTTCCAGGATTTCAGCCAAACCCTGTCCTATCCATTCCGGAAAATTGTATCTGCGTTCGATGAAAAGCTGAAAGGAAGTGTTTGCGGATTTGTCGGCAGTATTTTATTCAGAGAGTTTAATATATTGGTGGCTTTTACAGAATATAACCGGAATGTGATCCGGCTGCAGCCTCCCCTGATCGTTACCTCCGCGGAGATCGATCGGTTTGTGGAAGCCCTGGATGAGATACTGGGGCGGGGCATTACCCATATCATAACGGATTATACCAAAAATTTTTTCAGGAAGAACGCGGGCTGATCTACTATATTTGGTCTAATTTTGACGCCGCCATGAATAAAAGAAATTTTTTTGTAATCCCTGCCCTGCCTCTTATTTGCCTTTTTCTCCTCTCCTGGGGCGTGACCGGTCACCGGGCTATCGGCAGGATCGCGGAAAATCATTTAAGCGTCAAAGCCAAAGCCGCCGTACAGGAGCTATTGGGCGATCAGTCCTTAGCGGACGTCAGCACCTGGGCAGACGAAGTACGTTCACAGCCGGAATACCAGCAAACCGGCCCCTGGCATTATTTGAATCTTCCCCTGGGCCTGAGCTATCCGGAATTTGAAAGGCAGGTACAGGATATGACCCAGGAGAGCGTGTACAGCGCCGTACAGAAATGCAAGTCTGACCTGGTCTCTAAAAGCACGACCAGAACGCAAAAAACGGAAGCGCTGAAATTCATTATTCACTTTGTGGGCGACCTCCATCAGCCGATGCATGTCAGCCGGGCCGAAGATAAAGGCGGCAACACGATCCAGCTCAATTATGAGGGGAAGGGCGTCAACCTGCATAGTCTCTGGGATACTTATTTATTGGAACATCGGGGCCTGGGCTATGAGCAACTGGCTGAAAAATATGATCGGGCGACCCCACAGCAAATCCGGCAATGGCAGAGCGATCCTTTGATCAAATGGCTCTGGGAAAGTTATGAGGTCAGTTCACAACTGTATGCCGAAGTGGACCGGATGAAAAGCCGGAGTATCGATGAGGCCTATTATAAAGCGCATATCGCCATCATCGAAGAAAGGATTGAAAAGGCCGGCATTCGCCTGGCGGGCGTGCTGAATGAAATCTTCAAAAACGGCGCCGTGGCCGACGCTCCGGCAGACACTTCTAAATCTGTCCCCGCCGGCAATACTGCGGATACCGGCAACAAGCTCACTACTATCTGCGATAAGGTGTATAGCACCAGGCTCATGGACCGTTCGCAAATGGTCTTTCTCAATTTAGGCGGTGACTATCCCAATCAGAAGTTATCCATTGTGATCAAAGGCAAAGACCGGGATAAGTTCAAGGTGTCCCCGGAAATAGCTTTTAAAGATAAAACCATTTGCGTAACCGGTGTGATGAGCAATTATAAGGGCAAACCGGAAATCGTCGTGACCGATCCGGATCAGATCAAAGTGCAATAGAACAATATGGGAGAGGAAGGCGTTAAGGGGAATAACCATCCAATCAACTTCAACATGAAAAAAATCGCATTACATGGATTCGGCCGCATAGGACGGCAGTTTCTGCGTGTCGGGCTGACACAGGATCTATTTGTCCCCGCCTCTGTTTCGGATATTAAAGACGAAGCTACGCTGGCGGCTTTATTCGCGGTGGACACCATTTATGGCCGCTGGCATGAGCCGGTGTCCGGGAAAGACGGGAAAATCAATATCGGCGGGAGGGAAATACTCTATACCAATGCAGCCAAAGAGATCCCGGACTGGGGGGCTTTAGGCGTTGACCTGGTCGTGGATTGCACGGGGCGCGCTACCGTCAGGGCCGGCGCGCAGGCTCACCTGGACCGTGGTGCGAAATATGTGCTGGTCAGCGCCCCCAGCAAAACATTGGCAGACTGCGATGCCGTATTGTTAAAAGGCATCAACCTGGATAACTTTGATAAAGACCATCACCATATTATCAGCATGGGAAGCTGTACTACGAATGCGCTGGCCGCTGCCGTTAAAGTAATCCTGGAAAATTTCGGGATTCAGTACGGTCTTTTTTCAACGGTGCATTCCTATACGAACTCCCAGTCGCTGACCGACCAGCCGATGAAAGACCGGCGTGATTCCTGGGCTGCTGCGGAAAACATCATCCCTTCTTCTTCAGGAGCGGCAAGGGCCCTGCAGTTTATCTGGAAAGACCTTAAGATCACCGGCAAGGCTTACCGGGTGCCTACCCGAACCGGGAGCATTGCGGAATTGAACCTGGTCACCGTAAAAGACTGTACGGTACAGGAAGTCAACGATGCCTTCCGGAAGGCGGCCGCCGCAGGACCGCTGAAAGGGGTAATGGATGTATTGGAAGACCAATGGGCTTCTTCCCGCATCGTCGCCGATCCTCATTCTTCCATTATCGACCTGCCCCTGACCGCGAAAGAGGGAAATCTCTTATCCGTAGCGGCCTGGTATGACAATGAATGGGGCTTTTCGAACCGGCTGGCTGAAGTCGCCGCTTTCATCGCCGGCAAGATATAGTGCACAGTAAAACAATCACCATGCGCCTTGTTCTATTGACGCTCCTGTTTTCTACCTTACTATCCTCCCTAACCGCACAAACCAGGAAAAGGGCCCGGGATTGGGGTATTCACATCGGGGTACTATCTCCCGGTGTATGGAATGCCATTACGGATGTGCCGGGCGTAAAAGTTGGCCAGATCACGCTGGTACAGGGAGATTCGGTGCGGACGGGGGTCACGGCCATCCTTCCCCATGGCGATAATATCTTTCAGCAGAAAGTGCCGGCAGGCGTCTTTGTCGGGAATGGATTCGGCAAACTGGCCGGCAGCACGCAAGTTCAGGAGTTGGGGAACCTGGAAACCCCGGTCGTCCTCACCAATACGCTGAATGTGGCCACCGCCATGGACGCCGTGATCGAATACACCCTACAACAAAAAGGGAATGAAGAAGCCTGGTCCGTAAATGCCGTAGTAGGAGAAACCAATGATGGATGGCTGAATGATATCCGGGGGAGGCATGTACGCAAAGAGGATGTCCTGCACGCGCTGCAAAGCGCCCGGCAAGGAGCCGTGGAAGAAGGGAATGTAGGCGCCGGGACGGGCACCACCTGCTTTGGATTCAAAGGAGGGATCGGCACGGCCTCGCGTAAACTGCCCGTCAGCCTGGGAGGTTATACCATCGGAGTATTGGTACAAACTAATTTCGGCGGGGTATTGGAAATTGACGGCGTTCCCGTGGGGAAGGAGTTGGGGAAGTTCGATTTTAGCGATAAACTGAAAAATCCAGTGGATGGGTCCTGTATGATGGTGGTAGCCACGGATGCGCCCCTGGACAGCAGGAACCTGGCGCGGCTGGCCAAAAGAGCTTTTATGGGATTGGCGAAAACAGGCGGTATCGCTTCGAATGGAAGCGGGGATTATGTGATCGCCTTCTCGACCAATGATTCGCTTCGTATCCCCCATAATCCGGCAGGGCCGGTGCAAAAAGCCGTTCTTTTACAGAATGATTACGTTTCACCCATCTTCATGGCGGCCATTGAAGCGACGGAAGAAGCGATTATCAACTCCTTGCTGATGGCCCGGACCACGACGGGGAAGGATGGTCACACGGTGGAGGCGATTTCTATGGAAAAACTGATTCCCATCTTAAAGAAATATAACCGTCTTAAAAATGAGTGAGCCCTATGTGTTCATCAATGACGATCTTGTTCCGGCGGAAAAAGCTTCCTTACTGGTAAGCGACCTGGCCATTCAACGAGGTTACGGCATCTTCGATTTCCTGAAGACCCTTCATCATATCCCTGTATTTCCCGACGAACATTTAGACCGGTTCTTTTATTCTGCCAGCCAGCTCAGGCTATCTATAGGTCGAAACAGGGAAGAGCTGAAAGCCCTATTGCATACATTGATGCAAAAGAACGGGATACCCCATTCGGGAATACGTATGACACTGACGGGAGGTTATTCTCCGGATGGATATGAATTGGTAAAGCCCAACCTCGTCATTACTCAAACACCTTTACCATTAGCTTTCCGGGAGAACTTTCAAAAAGGGATCAGGCTAGTGAGCTATCCGCATCAACGACAGATACCCGAGGTGAAGACCATTGACTACCTGATGGCCATCTGGCTCCAGCCTTTTATCCGGCAGAACGAGGCGGATGACGTGCTATACCTGCGGGACGGGATCGTTTTGGAATGCCCCCGATCTAATTTTTTTATAGTGACGGCGAAAGACAAGCTCGTTACTCCTTCGCACCATATCCTGAAAGGCATCATCCGGATGAAAGTGCTGGAGCTGGCGGGCAGGCAGCTCCAGGCAGAGGAGCGGGCTATTACGCTGGAAGAGGCCCGGACCGCCAAAGAAGCATTTATCACCAGCACCACTAAACATATTTTACCTGTATTCAGCATCGACGGTCAACCAATCGGAGAAGGCCGGCCAGGAAAAGTGTCGCAGTGGCTGAGCAGCGAACTGGCGCGGACTATGCCCGCATCCTGACAGGTAACTGTTCACGCCCTGCCCGTCTTTTCTGCAGGATATAGTCGCGTGCTTTCAGGAAGGGTTTTTCGATGGTATAGCGAAGGACCAGGGCGCCCAGGAGGGTCATAACGATACAAAGAAAGAACATAAGATTGCTCTCCCCTGCTATCCCCCACTTCATGAAAAGCTGCTGAGAGAGATGGATCACTCCTTTATGGCTCAGGTAAATAGCATAGGAAAGGGCGGCTATATGAGCCGAAATTTTACCATTGAATTTATACAGGATGCAGGATGGGCTGACGGCGGCCGCCACCAGGGTGCCATAAGCGATGGCTACCAGGGGAAAGCCAAAGACAGAGGCGTGAAGGGACATCGGGTCCGAACAGAAAAAATAAGCTACGGCGATCAGCCCGAGCCCAATCAGCAAAAGAAGATTCCCCTGCCGCGTTATGCGGTCCCTGACACCAGGATAGAATTGAAACAGGCCGGCCAGGCTTACTCCGACCAGGAGCCCGTCCAAACGGGTCTGGAACGGATAATAGATCCATTTATACCACTCGACCCAAAACACGTCTGTATCCTGGAAGGGCAATACCTGTCCAAACCAGCTGCCGATCCTGACCACGATTCCAAGTATGAATAAGAACAGCAGTAAATAAACTGCTTTTTTCCCCGCTCTGAAGAAGAGGAAGGTCAGCATAATCAGGGGGAGTAATAAATAGAATTGTTCTTCGATGCAAAGGGACCAGGCATGAGAAAAAGTACCCTGCTGCCGGAGGTCCAGTCCGAAATTCTGTGTAAAGGTGAGGAATTTCCACAGGGGTGGAAGCGCCTCCCGTTCCCTGAATGCCGGAAGGCAGAAATAAAGGGTCAGTATGACCAGGTAAGCGGGCAGGATCCTGAAAGCCCTTTTGAAATAGAACTCGCCCATAGCCAGGCATTTCCCCTGTGCGATCCTGCTGAATAATTGTCCGGCAATGAGATAGCCACTTAATACAAAGAAAAGATCTACTCCCGTCCATCCGAAACTGCCGGCCTGTCTCACCCATTCAGGATGTTGAAAGAGTTGGTAATGGAAGAAAAAGACCAGCGTGATCGCCAGGGTCCTCAAATGATCGAGCCCGAAGAGTTTGTTATTTCCTGCCTGTTTGGCTAATCCATTTAATTGCGTCATAGAATTGCGGCCGTCTGCCGGGCCGGGAAGGATGTAATGTAAAAATTATTTAAAACCAGGGGTAACAAAATCCGAAGTTTATTTATATCTCTATGAAGGAGCACGCTTCACCCATTTTTAAACAATTAAAAACAAAAATTATGAAAATTATTGCAGTATGTCTGATCGCCGGTCTTTCTATGACCATCAACCATTCTTTTGCACAAATCCGGCTCGGTGTAGCCAGCACTACCCGGCTGAGTTCGGCCGCCAGTGTGGGTACGCCCGGAGTGAGCAATGCCTTGCGGGCCACGACGTCCGCGGCAACGGCCACGACGGCTACGGCAAAGACCAGCGCGAGAGCCACTACCGGCGCTACGCAAGCCACCGCGAAAGCCACTACAGCCAAGGCGGAAACCACCGCGAAGGCCACTACGGAGGGAACGGTCAACATGACCAAACAGGCCGAAGCCAAAACAGTTAATACGGCCAGCCAGACAAAGGCCGATGCGCAGACAAAGGCCGACGCCCTGGTGAATACTTCGGCTGCCAGTACGACGAATGTGCATGCTGGCGCCAATGATCATGTAAAGGCTGATGCCCCTGTAAAAGCCGATGCGGGCATTCAGGCCCAAGGCAGCGCCGGCGCATCTTCCAACGCGGATGTTAAAAAGCAATAAACCCCTGAAAACGGCAGCGGCTTTGCTTAGCGGGCCGCTGCTAACCTTTCAGGCTAACCTATCACTCTATTAATCTATTCGTTATGTTGTCCCTCCGATCCCTTCTGTTTCTTCTGATCACGCTGCTCTTATTGAATAGCGCCACTGTCCTTGCACAGGGGAAAGATTCCGTCGCTATAAAAGATTCCGTCCGCAACCGGGAAAAAGGCCATTTCATCATCGGCGCGACGTATAATTCCGGGATGAATTATTATGGGCGGGTGGACAGCCTGAAAAGCAGCGGGGTTTATCCTTTTATCGGTCTAAGCGCCCGAAATGGCCTGTACCTGAATGCCACTTTCGTTTTCATTCATAACAGCCTGCAATCCCAATACGCAGCGACCTTGCTGGAAGGAGGGTATAATTTTAAAAACAAACGGGGTAACTGGGCAGGCAGTCTTTCCGTTACCAAATATTTTTATCGGGACAATACAGATCTTGCGCAGTCTGCGGTCAAAGGAGCCGCAGCGGCTAGCATCACCCATCTGAATAAAGTCATTAATATTACGTTGGGGGCAGACGTCAAGTCCAGTGACCGGACTGATATCGGGGGGCAGGCGGGCCTGGATCATATAATCCGGATCCCGGATATTTTTGGAAAGGATGTGATCGTTCTGGATCCTTCTGCAACGATCTATGCCGGTACCCAGAGCTTTACGCAGACCTATTATCAAAAAAAGAATTTGCTGTTTATCCCGGTAGCTGAAGAAGCAGTAACGAAAAACAGCCGGGCTTTCAATATACTAGCCTATGAATTCAGTGTGCCTGTGGTGTATGCTTATAAAAAAATTAACCTGATCTTTTCTCCTGCTTATATATTACCGCAGAATATTCTATCCGTACCTGGTCAGACCGGCCTTTCTGAAAGGGCCGCCAACCTCTTCTATATTACAGCGACGGTGAAATTCACTTTATAAAATGACAGCATACGATCGCAGTGAGACAACCAGCGATAAAAGCAATGATCAGCCCTGTCATACTATAAGTTTCGTCTTCTGTTAAACCGGTCACTAAGGCAAATATCCTTTTCATATAGGGGGGATTTTGATTTCGTTCTAATGCTGCTTTAAGAAGACAAGATGCATACCATATGGCAAATCCCTGATAACCAAATATTTAAAAAAAACAAAAGGTTTCAAATAAGGAATTAAATTCCAAATGCGGGAAAAAGAAGACGAAATCCAGCCGGAGGTCCGGTTGGGAATTTTAATGCACATATCTCTTCTTAAAGCTGCCGGGGTTTTCACCTACGAGCTTTTTGAATACTTTGTTGAAATAAGAAATGCTTTCAAAGCCTACTTCATAAGTGGCCTCGGAAATGCTCTTATCCTGTAATAAATAATTTTTGGCCTGGTTGATCCGGAACTGGTTAATAAAATCCGTGAAGGTCATCTTCGTATGTTTCTTAAAGAACCGGCAGAAGGCGGCGGTGGTAAGGTTTACCTGCTTTGCGATCGCATTTACATCGGGCTTGCCCCGGTAATTGGCCTGGATATACTGATAGATGCTATCCATCCGCTTTTCGGCTTTCTCAAAAGATTTATTCAGCGCCGGCCGGTCATTCAGGAGTATTACTTCGTCCGTCGTGGCCAGTAACTGGAAGATCTGGAGTAATAAGATCAGTTGATCAAAATGGTTGAGCCCGGGCAACTGTTTGAGTTTTTCAGCAACGATCTTTTATGTCTCTCCTGTAAAAGACAACCCATAATCAGCTTTATGGAACAGCGCCTTGATGGCGAAGAATTCAGGGACATCCAGGAAGTCGTTACCCAGGAAATTCTCCTTCAATTGGATGATAATCTGTTCACATTCCGTATGAACCCCATAATCGAAATTGAGATGAGGGATGTAGGGACCGATGAAGACCAGGTCACTTTGTTCATAAAGGGAGATATGGTCGCCTACATGCCGGGTGCCGCTGGATCCTTCTACATATACGATCTCGTATTCCGGATGAAAATGCCAGAGGAAAGTGTCGTTCAATCCGGGTGTCAATAATATTTTAAAGGAGCTCCCCTGATCAGGGGTGATCTCTTCCCGTTTGATGTTCATGATGGCTGATGATTTAGGATGGCCGATGATTTTTAGGAGGGTCGATTCCCCCTAAAATATACTCATTTTACCCCGATGGGGCAAAAATTGATCAATACGGTACAAATTATGGTCATTCCAGCGGTTGTCCCGGCTGTGATATCCAGATAATTTTGCTCTTGTAACTCACCTTTAAAATTGTCATATGCAACAACAAACCATGGCTACGGGGGCGATGGCCCTCACGCCCGCCAATGCACACACCGACATACCCGGAAATCCTTCCACCGCAAAAAGCAGTACTATAAAGTTAAATGACCGGAGCAATGGAAAACCACTGCGCGTACTGAGTGAAGAGGACTGGCAGTTCTGGCTGTACAACGGCTACATCGTCATTAAGAACGTAGTGCCCAAAGAGCAGGTTGAGCGGCTGGCCGGTTTCCTCTGGGAATTCGAAGAGAAAAATCCCGATGATCCCGAAAGCTGGTATGCTCCTCCCCGCGCCGAAATGAAAATGAAGGAACTGACCAACACGGGAATGGTAGAGGTGTATAACCATCAATACCTTTGGGATAACCGGCAGGTTCCCCGTATCCATGATGCTTTTACAGATATCTGGGGGACGGAAAAGTTATGGGTGACTATCGACCGGGCTAATTTAAATTTTCCTTTGCGGCCGGGATTTGAATACAAGGGTTTTATTCATTGGGACTACGATCCGGAAACAAAACCGCAGAATGTGCAGGGGGTCCTGGCGTTGGCGGATCAAACTGATGAAAATATGGGAGGTTTTCAATGTGTACCGGAACTGTATCGTACCTATGAGCATTGGAAGTTGACGCAGCCCGAAGACCGGGATCATTTCAAGCCTGATATTTCCGGTTTTGAACTGGTAAAGGTGAAAATGGAAGCAGGCGATCTCCTGATCTTTAACAGTACCCAGCCGCATGGCATCCGGCCAAACAGAAGTGGAAATAAGGTCCGGATTGCCCAATATATTTCCATGATGCCGGCACAGGAAGATAATGAAGAACTTCGTCAGTGGAGGATCCGGTCCTGGAAAGAAAGAATAGCGCCTGAGGGGTATGCTTTTCCCGGCGACCCGCGCGGTTGGGAACAATCGAAATATGCTACCGCTGAATTATCTCCTTTAGGCCGGAAATTATTAGGGCTGGACAGGTGGTGAGAGGTCGATGGGCGGGCGGCTATTGATCTTTCGTCATCTTCAAAAAGCGGGCTAATAAGAACAGGGAAGCCAGGGTGAGCCCGGCGATGAATCCCAGCCACATGCCCGAAGCGCCCATGTGGAAGACGAAGGCCAGTACATATCCCAGCGGCAGGCCGATTACCCAATAAGCAACGGCAATGAGCAAGGTCGGCTTTTTTACGTCTTTGATACCCCTTAATAAGCCGGCGCCAATAGCCTGCGTGCTATCCGAAATCTGAAAGATGGCAGCAAACAGCAGTAATACGCTACCCATTTGCATGACGGCTTCGTTCCTGTTAAATGCTTTCGGCAACTCATTTCGCAGCAGAATAAAACCGATGGCGCAAAATATACCGTAAAGCAGGGCCGTCACCAGGGTACTTCTTCCGATCAGGGATATCTTCGGCCAGTCGGCCCGTCCATAGGCGTTACTGACACGGATCGATCCCGCCTGAGCAAGCCCCATGGACACCATAAACGTAAAGGAGGCGCAACTGATAGCAATCTGGTGGGCAGCCTGTGCGATGGCGCTGATCGTACCGATTAAGATGCCAGAAGCGGCGAAAGCTCCAGTCTCCATACCCAATTGCAGGCTGCTGGGGATGCCTATATACAGCAATTCCCGCAGCGTCTTGCTGCGGAGTCTCCACTGCCTGCGGCTCACGGCGATATATCTGCGGAAAGTACCATGTTTCAGAATGACGATGGCCAGAACGACAAAAAGCAGGGTCCGGGTGATCAGGGTAGCCCATCCGGCGCCTAACAATTCAAGCCTTGGAAAACCCCAGTTACCGTAGATCAGCAGCCAGTTCAAAAAAATATTGACAGGCATTCCCGCCAGGGACAGCAGCATCGCCGTTTTGGTGAATTCCAGTCCATCGGTAAATTGTTTGAGGGTCATGAAAAACAACATAGGAATGATGGACCATCCCATCAATCGCATGAAAGGCAGGGCAAAATGAACAACTTCCGGATCCTGCCCCAGGTGAAACAAAATACCCCTGCTGGATACCAGCCCTATTGAAATGACGACGGCGGTAAGAGCGCAAAGGCAAAATCCGTTGAAAAGATAATGGGAGACCAACTGTCCATCGCGACGGCCATGTGCCATAGATACCATTTGCGATACCGAAATGGTCATGCCGATCCCTAAAACAAAGGGAATATTCAGGACATTCACCACTAAGGCCACTGCGGCTAATTGCTTGTAGCTGATAGCTCCTACCATGGCCGTATCGATAATATGCAGGGCCATTTGCGCCAATTCACCGATGATAATGGGCAATGCTAATCGTATTGTAAAAAAAGCCTCTCTACGCATAAATGGCGAATATATTGCTTATTTTGTACGAAACAATTATGCTTTACCCACTATGACCTCACCTCTTCCGACCGTACCGGATCCATCAAAACGACCTCTCATCCTGGCGGGAATACTTATTTCCTTTTCCATCTTCTTTTTAGGTTCGACGATACTTACCCTGTTATTAAAACCGGCACATCTTAGCGACGAGACCATTCTATTCGTTTCCAGGATCTTCTTCTGGTTATGCCTGCTGGCGATGGTTGCCTATGCCGTTAGAATAGAAAAGCAGCCTTTCTTATTATGGGCGGAAAAAAAGTATTCTTTCGGATATTATTTGGCTTCGGTTATTGCGATCCTGCTGATATTGCTGGCAGGTGTGGCTATTCTTTCCCGGATCGAACTGGCTTTTGGCATACTTAAAAAAAGCGATAAACTGAATGGGATGGTGGTGGTCCTTCGGCGGAGCAAATGGTTGCTGGTATTCACCTGTCTGACGGCGGGTGTAACGGAGGAGCTGATCTTCAGGGGTTATTTAATTCCCAGGCTACAGTTGTTCTTTAAAGGCTCCTACCCTTCCCTGATCATTTCCTCCGTATTTTTTGGGCTGGCCCATATAGGTTATGGGAATATCGCCCAGGTCATCGGGCCTGTTTTCATTGGATTCATATTTGCCCTGTACTATCAGAAGTACAGGAATATAAAGGTTGTCATCATCTGTCATTTTCTATGGGATTACCTGACCCTGCTTGTTATGACACGTTGATCCTTTCAAAGATTGGGTTTGTTATTTCAGGCAGGAGTCTCTAAGCGCCTTCATATACACCTCTCCTTTCTGCCGGGCAAACCCGATATTACGTTCGGGTATCTTTTCAGGATCGGGATAATTTGCCAGGGCCCTCTCCACCTGGTCTTCCCGCAACAGATGCAACATGGGGTAAGGAGAACGGTTCGTATAATTCGCCGGGTCATTGAGCGCCGAACCGGCAAAGTGATATAAAGGATGAAAGCTGGCTACCTGGTAGATGCCTTCATACCGATGGTTTTTCAGCAGTTGGTCCACGAAATGACCAAGCTCCAGGTATGATTTGAACCGGGAGAAGGTCTCCGGAAAGATCAGAAAGCTGGTGTCGATAGCCGGATTTTCATCCAGGCGCCGACATTCCTGCAGGAATGATTGTCCGCAAATTTTCAGGTCTTTCGCTGTCTCCACCTGGTAATGAACCGTGTCCATTTTTATCACCCGGGCTGCGAAGGGGCAGAAGTTACAGCCCATCACCACTTCTATGATCCATTTCTTCGTCTGGGAAATGATATTTTCCGTTTTATCCATTTGCTGCCCGTATTTTTATTGGCCGAATATAGTATTTTATATAATGCATTAACCGATAGGTTGATGAGAAGACCCATTATGATGACAAGACCTCTCCTGTTATTTTTATTCCTGGGTATGGGCGCCGTGTATAGTGTAGTTGCCCGCAAATTGACGGTCATGGCCGCCCTTACCGGTGTGGCGCTGGCGCTATGCATCTATGCGGGAGCCGGTTTTACAGGAATAGGGATGATGGCCTTCTTTTTCCTGGCGGGTTCAGCCGCTACTTCCTGGAAGCTAAAGTGGAAGCAGCAACAAGGCCTGGCGGAAAATGAGAAAGGGACCCGAACGGCGATGCAGGTGATGGCGAATGCGGGGGTGCCGGCGATTATTGGGCTGATTGAATCACTGTATACGAACCCGGGCCTGCCGGTCATGATGGCGGCGGCTTTTGCTGCAGCCACCGCCGACACGCTGTCCTCCGAGTTAGGCAATGTATATGGCAGCCGGTATTATAATATACTCAGTTTTAAGAGGGACCAGCGGGGCCTGAATGGCGTCGTCAGCCTGGAAGGAACGCTCTGCGGTCTGGTGGGAAGTATCCTCATTGCTTTTATTTTTGCGGCGGCCTTTGAGTGGAATGCCCGTGTCATGGTGATTATCATCCTGGCAGGTACGATCGGCAATATTACCGACTCCCTGCTGGGCGCTACCCTGGAGAGAAAACATTGGATCGGCAACAATGCCGTGAATTTTCTGAATACGGTGATTGCGGCGTTGAGTGTGTTGGTGTTGAAGATTATTTAATTTTCGCTTGTGGATATTTAAATAAAAAACGAAACATTAATATAAAGAGCTTTGCAGTATATACTGCCGTTATGAAATATCCGAGATATCCGGTTGAGGCGACTGATGATTATCGTTTGTACTTATTCTTTAGCGAAGGAACCAAGGGAAGAATTGCAAAAGGTATTACTTATTCACAGATCGAAGGGGATCTTTTCAATCTTGGCTTCGGCGATTGGAATGAAGAGCTTCAGGAGTTGGATGATTCCAGCAGGAGCAATAACGGGGACCGGGACAAGGTGCTGGCAACAGTAGCTTCCACGGCCCTGGACTTTACCGGTAAATTCCCGGATGCCCGAATATTCGCAGAAGGCAGCACTTCCGCGAGAACGCGGCTATACCAAATGGGCATAGGGGATAACCTTCTGGAAATCAACGAAAATTTCGAGGTGAAAGGTTTTATAAATGAACAATGGGAACTCTTTCAGCGAGGGAGGAACTATGAGGCGTTCTTGATTAAAAGAAAATAAATTCGTAAATTTGATTCAATATAATTGATATGCCTACTACATCGGATAACAAGCATTTACCTGGTATCACTGTAAATCCTAACATACCAGACTTCAGTAAGTCTCCTTTTATTATTAAAAAAGTGGAAAGAGCACGTGCATTCATAGCCAAACATGGCTTGCCAAAGGAAAATAAGCCTAAGAAGGGCAAATAATGAATTCCTACTGAGGTTTCGGGTTGTTAATTTAGAAAACTTGCTTTCCGCACGAAAAACAGCGTATACATCAGGCATTTATAACCTCAAAACTGGCCAGCCAACATAGTGACCAGCGGGTCCTGATAGTATAGAAAAAGATATATAGACCCGCTTGAGTCCAAAGATTTCATTGCCAGGACAATCCCTGAGAGTCCTAATAGCTCAAATAGCCCGGATCAATCCAAACATAGGATCGTTGGTATCTATGTCAGCCGCTTCTGACACCTGCAAGGCCTTTACCCCATGCTTCTCCCTGAAATACCGCTCCTTCGATACTGCATTAATCGGATCCGTCCTGCTGAACCGGCACTTCACTCAGGCTGATCAAAAGATATTTAGATTAGGACCAGCAAAATCGTAAATCGTTACTAGTATGAAATCGTTAAAAAACATCGAGAAAGAGTACACTCCCGAAGAAATCGCGGAATCGTTTGTTTTCCCCGGCCCCAAAGCCCCAAAGGATCGGGAAGCGCTACTTGAAGCATTCCGGAAACACAGGAAAAAGGTCTCGGATAAGCAGTCCGAGAGAACGAAACTCATTTCGCAGTTGCTTCAATTAAAATTCCTGATCGAAGATTATATAAAGACCGAGTGCTTGAAAAAGATCGGGCTTATGAATTGAAGCATCACAGAGAGATCATCGACAGCGAGAAGAAGAATGTAAAGCAAAAACTCGAATTTTCATTATAGCAACTGAGCCTTTCCCCCAGGGATATTTGCAATATTGCCCCTGGGAGAAAGGCTCACCACCGAATTATTCGGAAGTATGCATCACGCCCTGGGTCTTATTTTTAAGCACTACCCACACTGACTGCAATTCCTCCACAAAAGACACAGATACCCCTACCAGTTCAGCGATCTTGTCAATGGAGTAATCCGTATTTGTCAGGAATATATCTACAGCATTTATTTGTTCCTCACATCGTAGCACCCTTTCTGCTACATAACGCACCAAATCTATTTTTTTTCCTCCGCCTTCAACGGCCTCCATTGCTCTCATCTCCGCAATTTGCTCCTGGAAACCTGCCGGGTGTTCCTTCATTTCCCCATAACCGTACCGGGCCATTGTTATTTCTACAAATCGGACGGAGACTCCCAGCATACCGGAAATTTCTTCCGCCAACATTTTATTATTAACTCTTAGAAAATCACGGGTGAGACCATCATAAGTCCTGACCATGACCATAAGCCTAGCCAGCTCAAAACTCATTTTTTTGCCGCTTTCAGCCAACTCCACCACCAATTCTTCCGCCAGATAATCATTAATTCCCATAGCATATTTTTTTAAGGTATTAATAAAGAATCGTTCAGTATCCAGGTACATTTCCATCAAATATTGCATCGGAAAATGCCCTCAAATGCTTACCCTGGCTGATTGTAGGAATGTTGCGAAGGAGAACATAAAAATACAAAATATTCATCACCCAATAAAAAATTTCAGGTAGTTACAGTACCCATTTCCGTTAAATAATGTTGGCGATAAAAACGTCCTTAAATTTGAATACCTTTACGAGTAGATTTCTCCAAAAAAATCCAGGCGAATGGAAGACAAGCAAGAGATGAAATTCGGCAATGGTACTATGACCCGTACGATCTGGCAGTGTGACGGGATCAGGCTGGGGCATGCCCTTTCAAAGTCCAAAGATTATACGCAGTTCTCTGCCGGTAACCAGGATGATGTAGTCCGGATGCATTTTGGTCTTAAAGGGAATTACAGTTTTTTCTACAAGCAACTCAACCAATCGTTCGACCTGATCGGAAGCCACCATAATATTATGTATTCCCAGGGCTTTGACATGGTCGTACAAAACAAAACCCTGGAAGTAGAAACATTCGGTATTCAATTCCCCAAAGAGCTGTTCATCGCCTTCACCCAAAATGCAAGCGATCTCTTAAAACGTTTTTCCGAAGACATTCTAAAGGGAAAGAATGTCCTGCTGTCTCCGAATTGGGCGGCGATCGATTCGCCTATCGAGCAAGTCATTCAGCAGATCATCCATTGCAAATACACGGAGGGCCTTAAAAAACTATTCCTTCTCTCAAAAAGCATAGAACTGCTGGTATTATCCGCAGATGCCTACAATGATGCGGCCAGCCGGAAAGAGGTATTCATAAAAAATCCAACGGATAAGGAAAAGCTCATCGCCGTAAGGGACCTGATCAATGAACGGGTACACTGTCCCCCGAATCTTACGGAGATAGCCCGGACGGTGGGGCTAAATGAATATAAGCTCAAAAGGGGTTTTAAGGAGACTTTTAATAACACTGTCTTCGGCTATCTCACCGAACAACGCCTGCATCTGGCCCACCGGTACCTGCTCGACACGGAAAAGACGGCGGCAGAAATATCTTTTGAGCTGGGCTATTCTACTCCGCAGCATTTTAATACCGCTTTTAAAAAGAAGTTCGGGGTAACGCCGACTGCAATTCGAAAAAGTTGACGAAGACGTATGCACGTCTCCGTCAACGATCTAATGATGGGCCTTCGGCCAAAACGCCTGTGGCGTTTTATAGATGCGGTTTACCGGGCCGGTAGGCTCCTTCGAAGGGATTGGCGCCACGGACTTTCAGTTTGCGGCGATACACTTTATCCACGCAGGATACATACAGGATGTTGAAGCCGGCGCCGCCAAAAGCGCAATTGGAAGACTGCCCCGAAGGCAGGGGCAGGATCGCATTCACCCGTCCTGTCTGGTCCAGTACCTGGATACCCATCCGGGAAGCGATGTACACCCGGCCTTCCCAGTCGCATTTAAGACCATCCAGCCCGGCGTTCTCCGCATTGTCAGGTACCTGCAACCATCCATAACGTTGCTTGTTGGTGAGGATGCCATCCGGCCGGACCGTATAGATCCATGTCCAGTGAGAGGCGGATTCGGTGACATAGAGTTGGGTCTGATCGGGAGTGAGGGCGATGCCATTGGCGAATTTTATTCCTTCATCCACCACTATTTTTTCTCCATTGGGCCGGATGAGGTAGAGTTTGGAAGGCTTCTCCATTCCGTCCGGGGCTGTCACGTATATATTACCGTTACCTGCTACGACGAGGTCATTCCCGGAAATAGAATCGGCGATGACCGTCTCTTTTTCATCGGCATCGTAGCGCAGGATCTGTTTAGTACCGCCGGCAACGACATAACGCCGGCCATCGGAGCCGAAGGAAGTGCCGCTTGCCCTTTTGGCGTCGATAGCCAGGGTCGTCAGTTTACCGTCCAGTCCTACTTTATAGGTCTTTGAATTCGGGATATCCTGGTAGAAAATTTCCCCTGCGGCATTGGCCGCTACGCCTTCCGTAAATCTATACCCCTGCCCTACCAACTCCCAATCTTCGCCGGGGATGAGGATCTCGCTTAGCAATTGGTTCTTCGAAGTTCCCTCCGTCACCGGTTTGGGCCAATCCTTCCAAAGCCAGCGCATGACCTCGGGAAAAATGGAATTGCCCATGGCGCCGCTATGTGCCCCTTCGCCCCAAGCATGCCGTACTTCATAACCCGCGAATGTCAGAGCCCGTTCCATGGTTTCATTGGCTTTCCACCAGTCGCCGCCATAGATATTCAGATCATTCGAGCCGTCCTGTAAAAATATCCGGATCGGTTTCGGCTCGTATTTACGAATAAGTCCGGGGTAACGGTCGCCTCCCCGCAGTCCCACATACGTACCGATCGCGCTGAATACGCGGGAGAAGGCTGCCGGGCGTTCCCAGGCGGCCGTAAAAGCGCAAATCGCTCCGCTGCTGGATCCGCCGATGGCCCGGTCATTCCCTTTTCCCGAGAGGTGGATAGCCCGGCCATCCGAGGTCTTCTGTTTTTCAACTTCGGGGAAGATCTCGTCCAAAAGGAAACGAACGTAGGCATCTCCTAATCCGTCGTATTCAAAACTGCGGTTGAAACGGTCAAGAGAAGCCGCCGTGTCGGCAGCCAGTACCCGTCCGGGGTTTATAAAAATGCCAATGGTGACCGGCATTTCTTTACGAGCAATGAGATTATCGAATACGGTGGGGGCTTTCCATTGGATCCCATCCTGGTTGACATATACACAGGCCGGCTTATCCGGACGGTATTGAGCGGGAATATATACCCAATACTCCCGCCAGGTGCCGGGGAATATAGCAGAATGCTGAAAAGTAAATTTTAGTACTTCGCCTTTAGGAACACCCGGCCACTCCAGGGAAGCAGAATCGACCGGATATTTTTCCATGGGGGCCTGGGCGAAGACACCGGTTTGCGTAAGGAGCGCCAGGAAGAAAGTGATTTTTTTCATCACGGATAGTCGTTTTAGATAATTAGCCAAATGGAATGGCAGGAATCTCCAAATTACCTAATTTTAAACGGAATTGGGCCTTTTGCAGGCCCCCAGAAAAAAGTTAGTAGCTATCAGATAATTATATCCAAATGAAAGCAGAACTGATTGTAGATGCAGATATCGTGGGAAAGAAGAGAATATTTGTAAAAAAATTCGCTAAGCCCTATTTTAATCATCCTTTGCACTTTCACCAGTTCTGCGAGCTGGTTTGGGTAGAAAAGGGGCATGGGAAAATAATTATCGGCGACTATGTGGGTGATTTCTCCGAAGGGGATTTGATCATGGAGGGCGCCGGGCTGCCACATTTATGGCGGAGCGATGAGGTATTCTATAAAAAGAAAAAAGGAGTGATCACGGCAGTCACCTGTATCTATTTCCCGGCGGAACTGATCGAAAACATCTCCGATGATGACGCGGTGCTATCCGCAGGCAGGAATCTGTTAAATAAAGCCCAGCGCGGGCTGCGTTTCTTCGGGGCCACCCGGGAGGCCGTGATCCAGCTGATCAGACAGACAGCGGAAAGCAAGGGACTGGAACAACTGGCGAATTTCCTGAAGATCATCGACCTGCTGAATAAGACCAAAGAGGTTCAGCCGCTGGCTGGGGTGATCTATAAGAACTCTAATAACCCCTATGATATGGACCGTTTTAATGAGGTCTATCAATTCCTGCTCAATAATTTTCATCAGGATATCATGCTGGAAGAGATTGCCAGGATCTGCAAGCTGACCCCGGCGGCTTTTTGCCGGTATTTTAAAATGCGAACACAAAAGAATTTCAGCCGTTTCTTAAATGAGATCCGGATCGGGCATGCCTGTAAGCTATTGCAGGATGAAAGGATGTCTATCAAGAATATCTGTTATGAATGCGGCTACAATAATCCCGTCAATTTCTTTAAGTTCTTTAAACTGATTGCGAAAATGACTCCCGGCGAATACCGTAAGAACATTCAGATGCAGCAAGCCTGAGGTCAGGTCATATTCCTGCCGCCATGACCTCCTTCACTTCTCCGTTGACCTTTACTTTTACTTGCCGGGGCTGCGCCGAAGTGATGCGGTAGCTGGTTATTTTTCCGTCCCTCCATTTTATATCCACGATAAAATTGCCCCGGGCTTTCAGTCCTTTTACTTCCCCGGAAGCCTTCCAGGCATCCGGCAGGGCGGGCAGTAATTCGATGAACCCGGCATGGCTCTGGATCAACATTTCGGCGATCCCGGCCGTAGCTCCGAAATTACCGTCGATCTGGAAGGGGGGACCGGCGGATAGCAGGTTAGGATAAATGCCTCCTCCAGCCCCGTAATTCATATTGGTGGCCAGGGTAGGGTTTATTAGTTGCAGGAATAGTTTATAGGCTCTGTTGCCATCGTGCAAACGTGCCCACCATAATAATTTATAGGCGATACTCCAGCTGGGGCCGTCATCGCCTCTTGCTTCCAGCGTCCGTCTGCAGGCCTCGGCCAGATCAGGAGTCGATTCGGGAGTGATCAGGGAGGCGGGATACAGGCCGTACAAATGGGAGACATGGCGATGGTGTACATCGGTCTCTTTATAATCTTCCAGCCATTCCATCAGTCTTCCGTCTTTGGCAATCCTTCCGGGTGGAGGAAGTTTTTCCAGCCTGCCTGCCAGTTGTTTCCGGAGGTCTTCGTCCGCCCCTAATAGCTGGCATGCCGTGATCACATTTCCGAATAATTCCCGGATGATCTGGTTGTCGATCGTCGGTCCCATGCAGATGCTGGCGGACTTCCCGTTGGGCAAATAGAAAGAATTCTCCGGGGAGGAGGAGGGTGATGTCACCAGCCAGCCCGTTGCAGGCTCTTCGATCAGCATGCTGTTATAGAATAAGGCGGCACCTTTCAGAACAGGATAGATAGAACGCAGATAGGCCGTGTCGTTGGTAAAAGCATAATGCTCCCAAAGGTTATTGCAGAGCCAGCCGGAGCCAACTTTCGTCACGCCCCAGCTGGCGCTCTCCCCGGGCTCGGTGAATCCCCAGATATTGGTGATGACATGCGCCACCCATCCTTCGGCGTTATAGTAGGCTTTCGCGGTCCGCTCGCCGTGGGGGACCATTCCGCGTACCAATTCGGCGAGGGGGAGGTCCAGTTCGGAAAGATTGCCGACTTCGACGGGCCAGTGGTTCATCTGCACGTTGATGTCCAGGTGATAATCTCCGTTCCAGGGAGTATGGATCTGGTTGGCCCATAGGCCCTGGAGGTTGGGGGGTAACAGGCCTACCCGGGTGCTGCTGATGGTCAGGTAGCGGCCGAATTGAAAAAACAGAACGGGCAGACCGTTGTCTGCGCTATGCGACTGGTGAAAGTTGTTTATCCGGACGTCTGTGGGGAGATTGGCCGGTGACTGGCCGGTCGTTGCAGGATCGCCCGTTGATGGATTAGCCGTTGCGGAGTCCCCGGCGACTCCTGTTCCCAGGTCCAGGCTCACCCGGTCAAAGAGTTCCTGGTACTTGGCAATATGCTGTTGCTTTTGCGCTATGTACGATTTTTTCAGGGCTGCTGCCAATACCTGCCGGGACTTTGCTTTGAAGGCAGGGTTTTTCCAATCCGTCGCCGCGGCCACATAGATAAGGATCTCCGTAGCGTTGCGGATGACCAGGGAATTTTGTTTTGTGCTGAGTTCCCCATCTTTTAGCTGCGCATGAACGGTTGCCAGGAACTGCATGCCTTTTCCATCGGTGCCGTTGTCCAGGCGGCCGCTCATTTCCAGCTCCGTTCCCTTGGTGGAGATAAGGGCTCTTTCCGGGCGGCTGATCGAGATCCGGCAGTTCAGTTGTCCCGGCTTGTCCGCCGTGATCCGGATGAGGTCGATATCATCGCTGAAGCTGGTAAAGTATTCCCGCTTATAGGTAACGCCTTTTACCTGGTAGGAACAGCCGGCAACGGCATTGTTCAGGGAAAGCTCTCTTTGGTAATGGTCGAAGGATACGCTGTCGCCGGAGGTGGTTGCGGAAGGACCGTTGTTGCGGGAGGGTTCCTGGCCGTTGACGGCCGGGGAAGAACCGTAGTCGAATTCCAGGTCCAGATCGCCCAGGGTCTGGTAGCAACCGAAAGGCACGTCCCCGGAGCCTTTGCCCGTACAGATGAAAGACTGATCGATCAATGCCTGCGCCTCGTTATTTTTTCCCTGCAGGAGTAATTGACGGATAGCAGGTAGTTTTTTATAAGCCTCATAATTATTAGCGTCCTGCGGGGCGCCCGACCAGAGGGTAATATCGTTCAATACAATTTTTTCTTTGGGTACGCCGCCATCCGGCATCATGCCCAGGTGCCCGTTACCCAGGGGCAGGGTCTCTTCCCAATGACGTGCAGGTTTGTCATACCAGAGCTGCAGGGGGCGGGTAGGGCTGGTCTGCCCGAAGGACAGGGTGGAACCGATCAACAAGAGAAAGGGTATGGATGAAAGACATTTTTTTATCATGGCAAGTAGTTGCTACCGATCCGGCGAAATTTGGTAATTACCGGGTAAAATTAGGGGGTTGCGGCCAACCGGAAAATAGATAATTCTGCGAAGCAGATGGATAATATTATGAAATCACTCCTGTTTGACCGCCGTCTTCCAGGTATAGATCCTTTTGAGCGTCGGGTTCTTTTCCAGCCGGGCGAGACAGGCGTTGCTGATCTTCGTTTCATTCAGGTTGATCGCTTCCAGGTGCTTCAGGGCGACTACATCATCGCTGATCCCGTCGGAGATCGGATTTTTCTCCAGGCGTAATTTCTCTACATTGGAAAGCAATTTTAAAAAGCCCAGGTCATTTTCCGTGAACCCGTTGTCCGATAAATTCAGCCAGATGATATTTTTCCCCAGCCGCACCAGGTCGTGCTGTATGGCGGCCATTTTCATTCCCGAGCCGGCAGGCAATGCCACGTCCAGCATCAGCGGTCTTTGCAGCATCACCCTTACCATCAACCCTTTTTTACGAAGGCGGCCCACCAGGGCTGTATCCGTGACCGGCGGGATGTCGGGGTTGATATGTTGTATGATGGCGGATACGGCCACACGTCCGTCGGAGTCGGTTGTTCCCAAGCCCTGGGAAGATCCGGGGGCATCGGAGAGACCGCCGGCCAGGTCGCCGGATGCAGCTCTTCCGCCCAGCCCCAGGAAAAAAGCTACCTGCGGGGAGATCGTTGCTTTGTCGGCCAGCTCGCTCATTTTTTTGCCTTCGGCGGCCATGGCTTTTTCGATCCACCAACGGATAATAGCCACTTCCGTTTTTGTCAGGGGAGGCTTGCCATCGGAGGGCATGAATTTCTCGTGAGCCGGGTTAAGGGTGATCCTTTTGTACAGCTCACTTTCTGCCGGTCGCCCTGCCACGATCGCAGGTCCTGTCTTGCCCCCTTTGAGGAGACTTTGCAGCGTCTCCATGGAGAGTCGCCCTTTCAGTTTACCTCCCTCGTGGCATTGGCCGCATTTACTTTCCAGCATCGGGTGTACCACGTCTTCGAAGATCAGGGCATCTTCCACGCGGGCCGGGTGATTCCGTTGCCCTTGCGTCAGTACTTTCAGGTTCAGGTAATCGCTGCCATGGGTAAGATTGCCTCCCTGGTGGCCGCTGTAACCGATCAGGATGACCAGGCCGATCAGGAGAACGCTGAAAAAGGCAGGAGGAAGCTGGTAAAAGGCTTTAAACCGGGCCGTGGTCGTAAAAAACAAAACCCCAGAGAGGATGGCCAGGGTAATGCCCGAAATCATATGATGGTTGAGGATGACAGGATCATAGTCGCCCGTCAGGGACAGCAAATAGCCGAAAATGCAGGCTAATACGGCAGCAACGAACCCTGCCAGCAGGGTAAAGGAGACCGCCGGCTTCAGATGCCCGTACCCTTTGAGATGGGATAGCCCATCAAAAAGAACGGCCAGCAATAAGAACCCGATCGGCAAATGAACGACGAGAGGGTGAAGCCGTCCCAAAAAGGTAAAAATAGTCAGCAGGCTCATATACTCGGGAGATTGATCGGATGGTGTGAATTTCTACACCCGGGTCAGTTTTACGGGAGCCGTATGATTGGCGTTCCACTGGCAGACATACAAATTCTTATCGTCGTCCACGCATACGTCATGGCCATGTTGGAAAACAGGGTTAGGCGCATGAAGGGTCGGCTGTAATAATCCGTTCTTATACACAGGCGCAGCCCCCCCGGGATTGGAGATCACTTTATTGTCTCCGTCCAGGATGGTGACGAAGCCGGAGTTATCATCCTGGCGTTTGCCGGCGGCATCTTTAGACCAGCAAATACCCGCATAGATGTTTTTTCCGTCGGGCACAGCGCGGCAGACATACATCCCCGGCAGGTCGATGCGCCGGATGAATTTGCCATCCAGCGTGAATAGTTTAAAGCAGTTCTCCTCACGGGATGTACAGATCAAGGTGGGATGGTTGCGATCCCTCAGATCGACGGTGACCCCATGCGCGTTCACGAGATTGTGGTCCTTATCGGCATTATTATGTCCCCCGAAATGCCTTATGTATTGTCCTTTACTGTCGTACTGTATAATATAGTCAGATCCATAGCCATCCGCCACATAGATATCTCCGTTAGGGGCCACGGCCGTTTCCGTGGGTTTGAAGGGCTCCTCGTCCTTGTAGATCCCGATGGTGCGGGGATGTCCGATAGCAAACAGCAGCCGTCCGTCCAGGTCGGTCTTTACCACCTGCCCCGATTGGCCTTTCCAGGCTCCCGTCCTGTCCTGGTACCAGCCACAGTCCGTGATCAGCAGAAAATCTTCTCCTCCTTCTTTGGTGAGGGTGAGGCCGTGTCCTCCGGGATAGGCGCTGCCCCAGTAATCCAGCAATTTTCCTGACTTATCGAAGATGAGGATATTATTCTTTACACAATCCCCCAGCATGATCAGCCGTCCCTTGCTGTCCTGTACCATTTCATGGCAATTGAACAGCGGATTGCTGTTGACACTGATCTTTGCCCAGGCTTTATCTACTTTATAGGTGTATTCGCCATGCCCGATGACCGGGTCTTCCGGCTGCCGGTCTTTATGCAGGATAGAGAACCCAAAGCCCGGTTGTGTGATGGCCAGTCCGGAGACCAGCGCTGAATTGCGGATAAACTTTCTTCTCGATGGCATAGCGTTAAAAATTAAAGGTTGAATTAAGCCAGGATGTCCCTTACCACTTTCCCCTCCACATCGGTGAGGCGGAATCTTCTTCCCTGGAATTTATAGGTCAGTCTTTCGTGATCGATGCCCATCAGGTACAGCAGGGTGGCCTGGAAATCATGTACGTGGACGGGGTCTTTTACGATATTGTAACTAAAGTCATCCGTCTCTCCGTAGCTGAGCCCGGCCCGCACCCCGGCCCCAGCCATCCACATGGTGAAGCAGCGGGGGTGATGGTCACGGCCATAGTCATCAGCGGTGAGTTTGCCCTGGGAATACACGGTCCGGCCAAATTCCCCGCCCCATATCACCAGGGTATCTTCCAATAATCCTTTTCTCTTCAGATCTTTGATCAGGGCAGCCGTCGCCTGGTCAGTGGCCTTACATTGCTGGGCGATGCCTTTGGGCAGACCGCTATGCTGATCCCATCCCTGATGGTATAGTTGTACAAATTTCACATCTTTCTCCAATAGTTTGCGGGCCAGTATGCAATTGGCTGCATAGGTGCCCGGGTCCCGGCTATCCGGTCCATACAGTTCGAAGACCTCGTCGGGTTCTTTGGAAAGATCCATCACTTCCGGCACGGAGGTCTGCATGCGGTACGCCATTTCATATTGGGCGATACGGGCCTCTACTTCCGGATCGCCGTAGGCCTCATTCTGCAACTGGTTGAGTTTGGAAAGATAGTCCAGCATTTCTTTCCGGTCCGCCCCATCATAACCATCCGGGTTATTCAGAAATAACACCGGGTCTTTGCCCGCCCGGAACTGGACTCCCTGGTGTCGGGAAGGGAGAAATCCATTTCCCCATAACCTTGCATACAGGGGCTGATCTTTTTGCCCATTCTTCGAGACCAGTACAATGAATGTAGGCAAATTATTGTTATCCGAGCCCAATCCATAACTTATCCAGGAGCCGATGGAGGGCCGGCCCGGGAGCTGGTTGCCCGTCTGGAAGAAGGTGATGGCGGGATCATGGTTGATCTGTTCCGAATAGAGCGATTTTACGATGCAGAGATCGTCCACCACTTCCGCGGTATGCGGCAGCAGCTCGCTGATCCAGGTACGGCTCTGCCCATGCTGATTGAATTTATAAAAGGACGGCACCATGGGCAGGATGCTTTGATTGGCGCTCATGCCGGTAAGCCGTTGACCTTTCCGCACCGAATCGGGCAATCCCTGACCGGCCAGGTTGATAAGCCCGGGCTTGTAATCAAAGGTCTCGAATTGCGAAGGGCCGCCACTCATGAACAGGTACACCACTCTTTTTGCTTTGGGAGCAAAATGGGGAAGGGCTGCCAGGATATCTGCTTCAAAATCCGCGGAGGGGTTGCTCACCCGGCCGGGCGCATTTCCGAAGAGGCTTTTTCCCAATAAAGACCCGACGGCCAGGGCGCCCAGCCCGAGGGAAGTCTTCATTAAAAAATTACGCCGGTCCCACTTTTTATTCAGCGGGTCAAAGCCGGGACCGTTCAAGCGAAATTCGGGGTCGTGATGATGTGACATACATTTATCTTTTTGTTAAGCAGGCATCGGAATTGAGGATAGCGCTCGCAACCACGGCATAGGCCGCAACCAACGACGGTTCCTCTTCCTTATCCGCTAAATATTGTCCGGTATTCAACCAGCCTTTTGCTTTTTCGGGGTGCTCCTTAAATTTCTTCTCTTCCGTTTCCTTCAGTGTAACCAGCAGGTCCACTTCTTTCGGGTTTGGGGTCCTGCCCGTCAGCTTACGATAGGCCTCTGTGATGACTTTGCGGGCATCGCCGGCTGCCTTCTGCGAGTCGCCGGGAGAACCGATCCTCTTCGCCATCTGTGCTCCCATCGCCCGGGCTGCCTCTACAAAAGCCGGATCGTTCAGGGTCACCAGGGCCTGTAAGGGGGTATTGGTATTTTGCCTTCTCACCACGCAATAGCTGCGGGAGCTGGCATCGAAAGTGGCGAGTGTAGGATTGGGTACCGACCGTTTGATGAGAACGTACAGGCTTCTCCGGTAGACGGCGTACCCGGAGTCAGGAGTATAGCTGGCGTTGTTGATCTCCCAGAGACCGGCCGGCTGATAAGGCTTTACACTTTTGCCGCCTATTTGCTGATTCAGCAGGCCGCTGGCCAGCAGGGCATTATCACGGATCATTTCCGCCGACATCCGGAAAGCCGGGCCATGGGCGAGGAGGCGATTTTCCGGGTCTTTCTCCCGGGCCTCCCTGGTAGCGCGGGAATCCTGGCGATAGGTCGCCGACAGCACGATTAATTTGTTTAGCTTCTTTATATCCCAACCGGATTCCCGGAAGCTGACTGCCAGCCAGTCCAGTAATTTTGGATGACTGGGCATCTCGCCCTGGTTGCCAAAGTCTTCCGTTGTTTTCACCAAGCCCACTCCAAAAAAATTCTGCCAGAGGCGATTGACCTCTACCCGCGCCGTGAGGGGATGATCTTCCCTGGTGAGCCATTGGGCCAGCCCGTAGCGGTTCTTCGGGAGGTCTTTCGGGAAAGGCAGGATGGAAGGAGGGGTATTGGGGAAGACTTCTTCGCCCGGGGCGTCGTAATTGCCGCGGATAAGGATATGCGCTTTCTTAGGGTGGGGCATTTCCTGCATGACCATCAGCTCGTCGATATTCTCCGTTGAATCTGCCAGAGCGGTGCGCATCTGCTGCAATGTCTTTTGTTCGCCCTGGATGCCGGGGTCTATGGCGGAAGTATAATAATCCTGCAAAGCTTCGCGAGAGGCCCCGACCCAGCTTGTCTGTCCAGCCAGTATCTTAATTTCAAAAGGGGTCAGCACCCGGCGATACACGGTCACATCATCTACCCTACCCTCTTTAAAGCCCTTGCCCCGCCACCAGCCGCCAATCTGCAGAGCGGGCTGTTTGTTGGCCGTGAACCCGAGAGATCCGGGCATGTATAAGATGTCCTTCGTCAACTGGTCCATGGTCGTCTCCATGTTCATCTCGGTGCCGTTGAGGAATAACCGGAACCCCGCCGCTTTGGAAGAACCGTCATAGGTCACCGTCAGCTGGATCCATTGATCGCGGGGAAGTTCGTCTTTGGTGATCTTCGTGATCGCATTGGAAGGCGCCGTATGGGCCATATTCAATTGCAGCCGGTTATCTTTCAAGTACAGCTGATATCCCCTGAAATTGTACAACCGCTCCGCCACGCACTTATGAAAGATGACTCCTTCTTTCAGATCTTTGGGAATATTCACCCGGATACCGATGCTGAAGGGCTCGGATTTACGAAACACCCCCACATCCTGCAGGTCCAGCCAGTCATCGCCATTCAGGACCAGCGCCTTTCCGTTGTCCTTTTTTTCAAAGGAGGCAAGGCCTGCTGCCTGGCCCATCTCCCTCTTCATGGCTCCCTGCTGCCGGGGATCAAGCGTATTCTTTAAAGACCCGTCGTCAAAATTGTATAAACCCTGCAGGCCGGGCAAGGGAATTTTCTCCCGGCTAAGTTTTTTATACGCTCCCGTGGCCAGCCATTTTTCAAAACCAGTGGCAGCATCCTTCTTTAACAGGACGGCTTTTTGCTCTTCCTCCCGGAGGCGGGCATCCATAAATTCTATGACCTTCTCCTTTTCCTTCGTAGGGAGCAATAAGGTAGGCGTGGGCAGGGCATTGTCAAAGGATATCTGCCCGGCTTCTTTTACATTGTTGAAAAAACTGAAAAGCTCGTAATAGTTCTTTTGGGAGATGGGGTCAAACTTATGGTCATGGCATTTGGCGCAACCGACCGAGATCCCCAGAAAAGCATTCCCGAAGGTATTGGTCCGGTCGATCACATATTCCGTCTGGAATTCTTCTTCGACGACGCCTCCTTCCATATTCTGGGGATGGTTGCGGTTGAATGCCGTGGCAATGAGCATCTCCTTCGTGGGATGAGGCATCAGGTCACCGGCCAGCTGCCACTGGATAAAGGGTGCATAGGGCATGTTGCGGTTGAACGCATCGATGACCCAATCCCTGTAAGGGGACATATCCCTCAACCGGTCGATCGTATATCCATGCGAATCAGCAAAGCGGGCCAGGTCCAGCCAGTCCACCGCCATTTTCTCACCATAATGAGGAGAGTTGAGGAGACGGTCGACCTGTCGCTCATAAGCCTCCGGAGAGTGATCGGCCAAAAAGGCATCTATCTCGGGGATGGTGGGTGGGAGGCCTGTCAAATCCAGGGATACTCGTCGAAGCAAGGTCTCCTTATCCGCCTCCGGGGAAGGCTGCAATTTTTCCTGTTCAAGCTTGTTGAGAATAAAATGATCGATGGGGTTATGGATCACCCAATTTTTATTTTTAATAGCGGGCGGCGGGGATTTTTCCGGTTGTACAAAAGCCCAGTGAGGTTGGTATTTGGCCCCCTCGCTGATCCATTTTATCAGGACCGCCTTTTCTTTGGCCGTAAGGCTCAGGTGAGAGGCGGGAGAGGGCATTCGATATTCCGGATCAAGGGATACTATCCGGTGAAATAATTCGCTGCCCCTCAGGTTTCCCGGATCGATAGCCACCTTGCCCGGGCTTTCGGGAAGGGGGGCGTAGGCGAATCCGGGTATATCCAGCCGCAACCCCGCCTTTTGTTTGGCCTTGTCCGGACCATGGCAGGAGAAACATTTATCGGAAAGGATGGGCTTGACATGCACATTATAATCCAGGTCGTCGGGCAATTCCTTATACGCCTGCGCTACGTCTTTAGGAAGATCGGGGGAGCAGGAGCACAGGCAACAGCCTGCGGCAAGCAATAACAAAAAAAAGGTCCTCATATCTTTTCCGATAAAATTTCTTTCAGCACTCCGTTCACTTTTACTTTTATTTTTCGGGACTCCGTCGAGGCTACTCTGTAATTTACCACTTTCCCGTCCTTCCATTTCATATAAACCGTAAAATTTCCCCGGGCCTTGAATCCCCTGACTTCCCCGGAAGCCTTCCAGTTGTCCGGCAGGGCCGGCAGCAATTCGATGTACCCGGCATGGCTTTGCAGCAGCATTTCCGCGATGGCGGCCGTACCCCCGAAATTGCCATCTATCTGGAAGGGAGGGCCGGCTGATAAGAGATCCGGGTAAATGCCTCCCCCGTCGCCATAATTCATAAAGGTTGCCAGGGTAGGATGGATCAGTTGTGTAAACAATTTATAGGCCCTGTTGCCATCATGTAATCTCGCCCACCACAACATTTTATAGACGATGGAGAAGCTGGGGCCGTCGTCTCCCCTTGCTTCCAATGTCTTTTTACAGGCCTCGGCCAGGTCGGGGGTAGATTCCGGGGTGATGAGGGCCGCGGGGTACAGGCCGTAAAGATGAGAGATGCAACGATGGTGGGGTTCTAATTCCTTATAGTCTTCCAGCCATTCCATCAGTCTTCCGTCTTTGGCGATGGTACCCGGGGGAGGGAGTTTTTTCAGATTGGATGAAAGCAGCTGTCGAAGATCTGCGTCTTTATTTAATAGTTTGGATGCCGTGATGACGTTCCCGAATAATTCCCGGATGATCTGGTTGTCGATGGTAGGCCCCATACAAATGCTGGCGTGGTTCCCGTTGGGAAGGTAAAAGCCATTTTCCGGGGAAGAGGAAGGGGCCGTCACCAGCCAGCCGGTTGCAGGTTCTTCTATGAGCATGCTGTTATAGAATTGTGCGGCGCCTTTCAGGATCGGATAGATGCTTTGTAAATAGGCTTTATCATTGGTAAATTCATAATGTTGCCAGAGATTATTGCATAACCAGCCGGATCCACATTTAGTTATTCCCCAGGAGGCCGCTTCGCCGGGCTCGGTAAATCCCCAGATATTGGTGATGACATGGGCTACCCAGCCGTCTGCGTTATAATAGGCTTTGGCCGTCCTTTCGCCGTTCGGGACCATTGCCCGTACCAGTTCGGCCAGGGGAAGGTTCAACTCGGAAAGATTGGAAACTTCCAGCGGCCAGTGGTTCATTTCCACATTGATATCGAGGTGGTAATCGCCTGTCCAGGGTGTCTGGATCTGGTTGGCCCAGAGTCCCTGTAGATTGGGGGGTAGTAGTCCTACGCGGGTGCTGCTGATGCTTAAATAGCGGCCGAACTGGTAAAACAGAACGGGTAAGCCGTTGTCGGATGTGGGATCCTGATGAAAGTTGCTCAGGTGGGCGGTGGTGGGGAGGGCGGCTGGAGTTGCAGCGGTGGCGGGAAGGGTCGCGGGGTCGATGGCGCCGGCGGGCAATTCAGCGGCGGCTTCCGCCCCCAGGGAGAGGCTCACCCGGTTGAATAGACGCTGATAATTCGCTATATGCTGCTGCTTTTGCAGAGCATACGATTTTTTCATGGCGGCTGCCAGTACCTGCCGGGTTTTCTCTTTAAAAGCGGGATTCTTCCAATCCGTTGCTGCGGCAACATACAGAATAATTTCCGTAGCGTTGCGGATGGCCAGGGAGTTTTGTTCTGCCTTGAGTCCGCCATCTTTTAGCTGTGCACGGACCCTTGCCAGGTAAGACATGCCTTTGCCGTCGATACCGTTGTCCAGCTGGCCGGATAATTGAAGTTCTTTCCCTTCTGTGGTGGTGACCGATCTTTCCGGTCGATGGATCCTGACCCGGCAGTTTAGTTGCCCTGGTTTGTCTGCGGTGATCTTAATGATGTCGATGTCATCGCCGAAGCTGGTAAAATATTCCCGTTTATAGGTAATGCCGTTCACCTGGAAAGAGCAAGTGGCGATGGCTTTGTTGAGGGATAGTTGTCTTTCGTAATGGTCGGATTGAGGGGGGATGGCAGGTGCACTATCGGCGGCTGAGAGGACGGGAACGCCGTAATCAAATTCAAGATCCAGATCGCCGAGGGTCTGATAACAGCCATAATTGGCTCCGGCGGAGCCCGGTCCCTTGCAGATGAAAGACCGGTCGATAATCGCCTGTGCTTCATCATTCCTGCCTTCCAGCAGCAACCTTCTGATCTCAGGCAGTTTTTTGCTGGCTTCGTAATTATTGGCGTCCTGAGGGGCGCCGGACCAGAGGGTAATATCGTTTAATACGATGTGCTCGCGGAGGATCCCGCCGTCGGGCATCATGCCCAGGCGTCCGTTGCCCAGGGGGAGGGTCTCTTCCCATTGCCCGGCGGGCCGGTCATACCAGAGACGTAAAGGGGAAGCATGAGTTTGTGCTGAACAGGGGAATAACGCATATAAGCATACCAGGGCTGTTGAGAAGAGGGCTTTTGCAATCATACTATTCAAAAGTAAGACCGATGCCAATCCTTTTGGTTGCCAAAATTCATGAATTAGTAAACTTTTTTGACATAAGAATGGCCCTCAAAATCGAGGGCCATTCCAAATCAATTCCGAACGGGTATGAGAGATCTTATCATACTATTGCAGGCTGCAATTCATTGGCGGAAAGGTATTGCATACTCTCCTCGTCATTGGCTTCCAGGGAAACAGATTTGGTACCCGCGGATCCCTGTCCCCAGGCGAATGCCAGCGGAAGGATGAACAGGGCGGCAAACGTAGAAGCGATCAGACCGCCCACCACGGCGCGGCCCAGGGGTGAAGACTGGTCTCCGGCCTCACCGAGTCCGCTGGCCATCGGTATCATACCGACCACCATGGCCATGGCTGTCATCATGATAGGACGAAGGCGGAGGGCGGCGGCCTCTTTGGCCGACTGCAGGGCATTCCCATTATGCTGCCGCAATTGCTCGGCATTGGTGATCAGCAGGACGGCATTGGAGATGGACACCCCCACGGACATGATGATCCCCATATAGGATTGCAGGTTGAGTGTGGAGCCGGTGAGCAGCAGCAGGATCAGGGAGCCGAGGATAACGGCCGGCACCGTCGCCAGCACCACGGCCGATACTTTGAAGGATTGGAAATTGGCGGCCAGCATGAGGAAAATCACGACGATAGCTACCAACAGACCGCTTTGCAGACTATTCAGGGTCTCCGTGAGCGTCTGTCCCATGCCTATCTGTTCCACCGACAGACCGCGGGGTAAAGTGCCCAGTGAAGCGATAGCCGCCTGCACATCCCGGGAAGCAGTTCCCAGGTCTTTGTTATTCAGGTTAGCTGTCACGGATAACACGGGGATGGCGCCCAGGTTGTCATTCTCTCCATAAGTGGTATCCTCTTTAATAGTAGCCACGTCGCCCAATACGGGGCGGGCGCTATTGGCCAGCAAAGGGATCTCCCCGATATCGTTCAGGCTCTTCATCTTATTCTCGGGCACTTCTACTTGTACGTTGTAACTATTGCCTAATTTCTCATCTATCCAGATATTCTTTTCCGTGTAGCGGGAAGAGGAGGTAGCAGCGGTCAGCGAGCGGGAGATCTCGTCCATACCCACTCCCAACTGGGCCGCCCTCACGCGGTCCACTTCTATATTGATAGAGGGATACTTATTCGATTGTCCCAATTGAACATCCCGCAGATAGGATATCTGTTGCAGCTTAGCGATGAGCTTTTGTGCGTAGAGTTCGTTGTTCTTCTTGTTACGTCCGGAGAACCGCACTTCCACCGGGGTCGGGGATCCCTGGCTCAGGATCTTATCTGTCAGCTCGATGGGCTCGAAGGAAAGTTTGACATCGGGCATCCTGTCTCCTACCTGCGCCCGGATCTTCTCTTTCAGCGCATCCAGGTTAGTTTTATAATTCTCGTTCAACGCAACCTGGAGAACAGCTTCCTGGGGACCGGCCATCCACAGATAGATAGGGTTCACGGAGAACAGAGAAGGGTGCTGACCGATATAGGCGGAGGTAATGTCGACGTTCTGCGGACCGACGATATCCTTGATAATATTGATGGTGGTGAGGGTCTTTTCTTCCGTGCGTTCGATCCGGGTCCCTTCGGGCGCCCGGAGTCTTACCTGGAACTGGCCTCCATTCACTTTAGGCAATACGTCTTTGCCGATATGCATGAGAAGAAGAAAGGCCGCGCCGGTAGTGAGGACCAGGTAAGCCAGGACGATGGGTTTGCGAAAAGGCATCATGCGATCGATGAAGCGCAGGAAGCGGTTGCGCAGCTTATCGAAACGGCTCGTCTTCCCTCCCTTTCCATGGGGTTGCTGCAGCATTCGCTCCTTGTCTTCTGCGCCATCGGGGGTAAGGGCGGGATGTACGAATGCCGGCGTTTTCTTATGCACTTTCATGATCCAGTTGGCCATGACCGGTACAAAGGTCTGTGCGAGGAAATAAGAAACGATCATGCTGAACCCGATGGCAAGAGCCAGGGGCAAAAAGAGGGAGCCCGGAATACCTCCCATGGTGAAGGCCGGGGCGAACACGGCGAGGATACAGAGGAGGATGAGCAGTTTCGGAAAAGCGATCTCTTTACAGGCGTCCCAGATGGCCAGCCGCTTCGGTTTACCCATGTCGAGGTGCTGGTGAATATTCTCGATGGTGACCGTACTCTCATCCACGAGGATACCGATAGCCAGGGCCAGTCCGCTAAGGGTCATGATATTGATCGTCTGGCCGAAGAGGTTGAGGAATAAGATCCCGGAGATAATGGAAGTGGGAATGGTCATAATAACGATGAGGGCGCCCCGAAGATCCCCCAAAAACAGCAATACCATCAGTCCTGTAAGAATGGCGCCGATGGCTCCTTCCGAGATCAGGCTTTTAACGGAATTGATCACATAGACGGATTGGTCGAAAGCATAGGTCAAATGCACGTCTTCCGGTAATTGCGCCTGCATCTTAGGAATGGCGGCTTTCAGTTTCTGTACGACTTCCCAGGTGGAGGCGTCGGCGCTCTTGGCGATGCTGAGGTAGACGGATCGTTTGCCATTTACGAGCCCATAACCAACGGTGACATCCGCCCCATCTTCGATGGTAGCCACGTCCCGCAGGTACAGGTTCTGCACGCCGCCTTTGAACAGAGGGATATCGGCAAAATCCTTGATGGTGCGGATGGTGCTATTGGTAGGCGTTATATAGTTCTTGTCCCCGATGCGAACATTACCGGAAGGCGACATCTGGTTGTTGACGCGGATCGCCGCCACCAGTTGGTCGGGGGTAAGATTATGCGAGCGAAGCAGTTCCGGATCGGCCTTGATCACCACCGTACGGATATTACCGCCGAAGGGGGGAGCCGAGAGGAGGCCGGGGATAGACGTAAAGGAAGAACGGACATAAAGGTTCGCCAGGTCGAGTAATTCGTTGTTGCTTCTTACATCGCTGCTCAGGACCAATTCCCCGACCGGTAAGGTGGAGGCGTCAAAGCGAATGATAAACGGCGGGTTGGAGCCGGGAGGAAAGAGCACCTGGGCCCTGTTGCTGACGGCGCTCACCTCTGCGGCAGCCTGGGCCATATTGGTGCCGGGATAGAAGTTCAGCTTCATCAGGGTGAGCCCTTGTACGTTCTTGGTCTCGATACTCTTGATGCCGTTCACGAAAAGCAGGACGTTGATATATTGTTTGGCAAACAGGGTCTCCATCTGGGTGGGAGTAAATCCGCCATACGGATGGGCGATATAGAGTACAGGCATATCCAGCTTCGGAAAGATGTCTATCTTGATCGTGCGCAGGGCGCTGATGCCGAAAAAAAACAGGGCGGCTACCAGTACCAGGACGGTGATGGGCTTGCGTAAAGCAAAAAGAATCATTTTCATAATAAAATATCTGTTAAGTCATCGGTAATGGGCAGGCAATCGCTGTGGTGGTCCGGCAATAGGATGGCCGTAGGTTAGCAAGGCAAGAATAAGCAATATGGATAGACAGGTCTACCTATTATGGGTCAAAAAAAAAGCGTCAAACCAGGGTATCGACTATCTTTCTGGCGTTCTCCAGGGGTTCTGAGCTATGATAGACCGCCCCGGTGGCGAGCCCTCCTTCCAGGAGCAAAAAAATAGTATCCACCAGCAACTCATTGCTCAGGGCCTGCCGGTGGTCGACCTGGGCCACCAGTTCCTGGATCCTGTTCCTCAACCGTTCTTTGTGATTACGGACCAGCTCAAATACTTTCTTTTCGTGCTGGCTGGCCTCTGCGCTGATCTTGCTGAAGTGGCAGCCTTTGAAGTCCAGCTTGCGCTGCCGCCTGATCCGGAAATCAAAAAGAGCCAGTATTTTCTCTCTTGGGCCGGCAATAGGCCGCAGGAACTCCTCCAGGTCGGCAAACCAGTCCTGGCGGGTCTTGTCAAGATAGGCCAGCAACAACTCCGCTTTGGAATCAAAGTGATTATAGAGGGAGGCCCTGGCAATATCGGCTTCTTCTATGATCTGGTTGATCCCGGTCAGGTTATATCCCTGATCGTAAAATAGCCTGGAGGCTACGTCAAGGATCTTATCTTTTACATTTGGCTCTCGTTTTACATTTGGCTCTCGCATCGATTGTAAAGCTAGCTATTTTTCCCATAACGAACAGACAAGTCTATCTACTTTTTTACAAAGTAGGCAGGGAGGGCTTTTTATCCTGTTCCCTTCCTAAAATATTTAAGGGTATACTCTTAATAAATTTAGTGAGTCCATCGTTTATAATACAGACGGCAATCAATTAGTCGTTAATAAGTTAAAGAAAATATCCATATGAACCTGCGAAGCAGCTCACTGAGACCTTTTAAAAGACATAATGTCCGAAGTAAAAAAAGGGTTGTTGTGGGCTGGCTGCTATTTCTGCTGGCAGGCATTGTGGCCTTATTCTGGCGCTATGAATGGGTATATAATTTGCCTACTCCCGTTCCAGTCAGTTACCAGGATGTGAGACCCGGGGTTCGAATCGATCTGCCGAAAGACCAACTGGCATTGATCCGGATGACAGGCTCCGACCAGGGGCAAGGGATAGGTAAAAAACCTGTTTTCCTCCACTTCTTTAATCCCGACTGTCCCTGTTCCCGTTTCAATATGCCTCATTTCAAAGCATTGATGAAGTTATATGACCGGCAGGTTGATTTTGCGATCGTACTGATGACGGATAAAAAATACTCGGCCGGCCAGATCCGGGACCGATTCGATCTCCCCTATCCCATCCCCGTCCTTACCGGCTCAGCTCTGGCTGTTGCCTGCGGCGTCTATTCCACTCCGCAAGCCGTCATTATAGATACCGCTCAAAAATTATTCTACAGGGGTAACTACAACCGGAGCCGCTATTGCAGCGATGAAAAAAGCAGTTATGCCAAAATGGCCCTGGAGGGTCTGCTGCAGAATGACCTGGCACAACATTTTAGTCCTTTAGCTTTAAAAGCCTATGGCTGTCAATTACCTACCTGTACCCGATAATGAAAAATAACTTTATCTCCGCTCCTGATATTGCCGATCTGCAAGGTTATCAAGAATATTTCCGTGACGTAAAGGAAAGGTCCGATAGGCTGATGAATTACTTTCTGCTTGGATTCTTTTTCACCGGGCTACTATTCGCTGTTTACTATGACACCTGGGGAATTGCCTTGGGCGTAGGCGGTCTTTCGATGCTGGCTTACTATTCCGTTAAAATCGCCCTACCCGACTCTGATCTGTATCAATATGTGCTGAGTGGGGTGATCGCCATTTTTATGGCGCAGTTTATTTACCAGATGCATGGCTTGTTCGAAATGCATTTCTTCGCCTTTATCGGCGGAGCCATTCTCATCACCTATCAGAACTGGAAGCTGCAGATCCCCATGCTGACCTTTGTCATTGTTCACCATGCGGCTTTCAATTATCTTCAGTTCGCCGGTAATGACCGGATCTATTTCACCCAGTTGGATTACCTGGACCTGCAAACTTTTATCATACACATTATATTGGCCGCTGTCGTCTTTTTTATCTGCGGGTTATGGGCTTATCAATTAAAAAGATCCGGCGAGATACAGATCCGTCAGGCGGCGGAAATGGGTCGTCTGCAAAGAGAAGCAATCGTCCACATGGAGCGGAAGCGGAATGAGGAGGCGTTGGAGAAAGCTTTTTTGAAGGCAGAAAAAGCCCGCCAGGAAGCCGAGCGGGCCAACCAGGCTAAAAGTATTTTCCTGGCGACGATGAGTCATGAGATCCGTACGCCCATGAACGGGGTCATCGGTATGTCTTCCCTGCTCGGCGCGACCTCGCTGACCGACCAGCAAAGAAATTATACGGAGACGATCGCCGCCTGCGGCGAAACACTGTTGAATGTCATCAATGATATCCTGGATTTTTCCAAGATCGAGTCGGGTGGTATGGAGCTGGAAGAGGAAGACTTCAATTTACAGAATTGCATCGAGCATATCCTGGATATGTTCGGGGCCAAAGCCGGCCAGTCAGGGTTGGAGCTCTTATACCAGGTTGACCGGGACGTTCCGCTCTATATACAGGGGGACGATTTTCGTCTCCGCCAGGTCCTTACCAATCTCGTCGGCAACGCCATGAAATTCACCACCCACGGAGAGGTATTCATACGGGTGCGTTTAGCGGGGTCCGCTCAGGGAGGTGATCTGATACTGGGATTTGAAGTACGTGATACGGGGATCGGCATTGCGCCCGAAAAGCTGGAACGTCTTTTCAAAGCTTTCTCCCAGGTGGATTCTTCCACTACGCGGAAATATGGCGGCACCGGCCTGGGTCTGGCCATCTCTGAAAAACTGGTCTCTTTGATGGGAGGCGAGATGAGCGTGGAAAGCCAGCCCGGCAGCGGCTCGGTCTTTTACTTCACCATACGCACGCGGGCAGGGGTTGACATTCATCCCACTTTAGGGACCGGGGAACTTTCCAAGGACCTGGCGGACCATGCCGGCAAAAAGGTGCTGATCGTAGACGATAACCGGACGAACCGGACGATCCTGAAAAGCCAGCTGGAATATTGGAAACTCATCCCCGTGCTGGCCGAATCCGGTGCAGAAGCCCTGGATATTCTCTCGGAAGACAGCCGGTATGACCTGGTCCTCACCGATATGCAAATGCCGCAGATGGATGGTATCCATCTGTCCACATCTATCCGTCACCATCACCCGCACATTCCCATTATACTGCTGAGTTCCGTGGGCGATGAGTACAAGAAGAAACATGCCACTCTTTTCAGCGCCATCATGACCAAACCTATCAAGCAGCAGGTAATGTACCGGAATATTCTCCACGGGCTGCAACGCCGTGCCGGAGCGGGGGCGAACGAGGATGCCATTCCATCCAGGCTCCCTTCCGATCTTTCGGAGAAATATCCTCTGAATATCCTTGTGGCGGAAGACAACCCAATCAATCAACAGGTGATCCTTTATATCTTACAAAAACTGGGTTATGAGCCCACCATGGTGGAAAACGGGCAGGAAGCCCTGGATGCAGTGGCTAAGGACCGGTATGATATTATCCTGATGGACCTGCAGATGCCGGAAATGGACGGCCTCGAAGCCACCCGGATCATACGCGAATCCTCTTCCCGGCAACCCGTGATCATCGCCCTGACAGCCAATACCATGCAAGGGGACGAGGAGGAATGCCTCAAAGCCGGGATGAACGACTATATCGGCAAGCCCGTCGACCTGGAAGAGTTAGTGGGGAAGTTAAGGAAATGGGCGCTCAACCGGCGGATGCAGTGACGAGCCCGGGCCAATGATGCCTTTAATGTCCGAATAACTTCTTTAATTTTTTGTCCAGGACAGGTGGTTCCGGGTTAATCGTAATGACCTTACCCTCTTTATCCAGCAGCAAGGTGTAAGGGATCGCCCTGATGCCGTAGCTACCTGAGACATCCGCAAAATTATTTTCCCCGGTATACGTATCGAGGGCCTGCTTCCAGGGCATCTGCTCCTGCTCTACCGCTCTTTTCCAGGCTTCGGATCTGGCATCGATAGAAACACTGACGATCTCCAGTCCTTCCGTATGATAACTGGCATAGATATCCTTTAAATGCGGGATCGACGCCCGGCATGGCATACACCAGGAAGCCCAGAAATCCACGATAACGTACTGACCGTGCAGGGAAGAAAGCTGCAGGTCTTCTCCGGCGGGCGTCTTCAACGTAAAGTCAGCAGCCGGATAGTGCAGCACCGGGCGATTCGCCGGCTTCTGCGCGAAGCCTGCCAATGCCGGAAGCAATAACAGGGAACAGATTATTCTTTTCATAAGCGGGATTATATTTTTATCTCAACGAAACGAAGATACCGTCATTTCCCGGAAAAGGCAAGCCTGCCGTACTCTGCCAATCTTTATCCGAAAGGGTATGAGGACGGGAAGATCCAAAGTTTTGCTAAAATAAAATTGTTGCGCGGGGTTCATTCCCAATAGGATGTATTTTTAAATCCCTTATTCCCCTACAATTGTTAACAGATCTTAAATGAAGAATATCCAAGACTTGCATTTCGAAAAAGAGATCCTTCCCTTATTCGATTTTGTTGGCAATGAATTTTCCAGGGATGCGCTGATCCGGCTGCTGTCGGAGATCCCTCCTACTTTGGAAGAGATCCTGATACGGCAGCAGATCCTGCGCTGTTTATTGAGCGTTGAGCAATTGCAGGCGCCTGGAGCCGGGGCCGGATTGAAGAGACCTGTAGCCGCGAACGGATTATCTTCTGCCGGCTTTCTCTATTCCAAGTCGGAGTTTAATGAGGTCTATCGTACGGTGGAAGAGATAAGAAACCGGGAAGATCCTCTGCCGGGAAGGCTTTATTTACTTCTTTCCAAATCGAAAAGGGACCGGGAAAGCGGCAGGCTGAACCAGTTGATCCTCTTTTTTTATAAGCTCCAGCAGGCTTATTATGCTTATCTGAGACCTGAAATGTTTCCGGAGGTTTTTGGAGACCGGGTAAAAAGAAGTATTCGTTTCCTTGCCGGTCTGGAGCTCGAAAAATACCAGGCTATCGTCCGGAAAAGAGGTCTCCACATTGCAGAGATCTCCAGGCTGATGGGGAAGCTGGGAGAGAAGATCAGGGAGGGGGAGATGGATATCTTCTGGAAAGATCTCTTTTTACTGGAAGCTTATCTTTCTGTTTCAAGGGGAATCCGCAGGCATGATTTCAAATTTCCTGTCTTCAAGGAAGCCGGATTGTCCATCAGGGGTTTTTATCATCCGCTGCTGAAAGAGCCCGTAAAGAATAGTCTTACGGTCCGCTCGACCGTCATCCTGATCACGGGACCTAATATGTCGGGTAAATCCACTTTGCTAAAGGCGATTGGGCTTTGTGTATTGTTGGGGCATCTTGGGCTGGCCGTTCCGGCGGAGGAATGCGAACTTTCTTTTTTTGAGGTGATCTCGATTGCCATCAATCTGAATGACGATATTCAAAGCGGCTATAGTCATTTTATGTCCGAAGTAAAAACATTGAAAAATGTCGTGCTGGAAGCTACCCATTCGAAGAGATGTTTTGCCATCTTCGATGAGCTATTCAGAGGCACGAATGCGGAAGATGCCCTGGCTATATCCAGGACTACCATTTCAGGATTGACGAAATTTACCGATTCCTGCTTTTTTATATCCACCCACCTTCATCAGCTGAAGGATGTCGTTACGGCTGACCGGATCGGAATGCATTATATTGAGTGTGAGTTAGGGCAAGGCAGGCCAGTATTTACCTACCGGTTGCGGAGCGGGTGGTCCGATCTGAAGATCGGGCAGGTTATTTTTGATCAGGAAGGGTTGAATGAGTTGTTGGGTGGCCCCTTCACGGCAGGGCGTTTGCCTTGACCCCTTCGCGGGTGATCTTTACGGGCAGGATTGCACCGTCTTTATCGAAGTGCATTTCGTCGATACAGGTCACGCGGTGGTTGGCATCGGTCTCTCCCAGGGGGCGGCGATGATAGACGATATACCATTGGTCTTTGCCCGGCACCCTGATAACCGAGTGATGGCCGGCGCCGGTGGCGACTGCAGGATCCTGTTGCAACACGACGCCGATCCGTTTAAAAGGTCCCAGGGGAGAATCCGCCATCGCGTAAGCCACTTTGTAATTGGGGCCGCCCCATCCGCCTTCCGACCACATAAAATAATATTTGTCGTTACGCTTTATCATAAGGGGGCCTTCCACATATCCTTCCGGGGTGATCTCTTTAAAGGTATTGCCATCCGGGAAGGGTTCCAGGCCAGTGAAATTGTCTTTTAAACGGGCAATATTACAATGCCCCCATCCTCCGTAAAGAATATAATATTGTCCATCCTGGTCTCTGAACACGAACTGGTCGATCGGTTGAGCGCCATGGACGATGGTATCGATCAGCGGCTTGCCGAGATAATCCCGGAAGGGGCCGCCCGGCTGAGCGGATACAGCCACGCCAATGCCCCTCTTCTCTCCCGCATGCATATCGTTGGCGCTAAAGAAAAAATAGTATTGCTGCTCCTTTTCTACAATAGCCGGCGCCCACATGGCGCGTTGGGCCCATTGAACCCTTTGCGTATCCAGGATATGCGGGTGCTTCGTCCAGTGGACCAGGTCTGTGGAGGAAAATGCGTCGAAAAAGATCTGTTGCCCGTAAGGAGCCGAATAAGTGGGATAAATCCAATATTCTTTCCCGAATACGGCCGCCTCCGGGTCGGCATACCAGCCAGGGAAAAGGGGGTTGCCGGAGTATCCTGCCGGAACGGGTTTCGTGGAGCCGGAGGAGGCCGTTGCGATAGTCTGTCCGTTGGCATAATCGAAAATAAAAAGGCTGAAAAGACAGATCGAAAGCTTCCACATAATTCCTGGAATTTGTGCGTGAATATAGGAATTGTCAAATATATCTTCCGCTGGTCCGGAAGAATTTTCCCGGGTCACTCAGATTTTCGCCGCAGGGCTATATCCACCGCGTAGGAATTATGTTCGGCAAAAATCAGCAACACGGTAAAGAAGGCCACATGAATCAATTGCGAGGGGATCGCATCCCATGACTCGATCGTAGTGGACCCAAAGATCAGCAGGATCATTAAGATGGTCCCGGCTACCAGGGCCTTTTCCGTGAACAGTCCCAGTAACAGCAGGAGGCCGATGACGAACTCCGCGACAGGCAGTATATAACTGAAGGGCAAAACCAGCCCGGACGGCAGCATCGAAAACCAGAACTGGCCCATCATCCAGGTGCTGAATACCGGCAGTTTGGGCAAGCGGACCAGGCCGTGCCCGAACATACTGGCTCCTATGGCTACGCGGGATAATAAATAAGATTTTGTGTAGCGTGACATAACAGTGCTAATTTTAAGTGTTTTTGGGGAAACAGAACCCGGAACAAATTACTCATTATTTTGTGAGCCGGTCAAAAGACGTGGAATTACAGAACTTTACAAAAAAAGATAATCATGAAATACAGAATACTGGGAAATACAGGGGTGAAGCTTTCGGCCATCGGCCTGGGATGCATGAGTATGAATCACGCTTATGGCACACCCAACGATGAAGAATCGATTGCCACCCTGGAAAAAGCGATAGAGATCGGGATCAATTTCTGGGATACGGCAGATGTCTATGCTAATGGGAAAAATGAGGAACTGGTAGCGAAGGTATTGCAGCCCAACCGCAATAAAATATTTATCGCCACTAAATTTGGCTTTCGCCAGGATGCGCAGGGCAAACTCAGCACCTTCGACGGATCTCCGGCTTATCTGAAGAACGCCGTGGAAGCAAGCCTGCGGCGGCTGAAGACGGATGTGATCGATCTTTATTATGCCCATCGCATCGATCCGAATGTACCGGTGGAAGAAATGGTCGGCGCCATGGCAGACTTGGTGAAGGAAGGAAAAGTACGTTTTCTGGGACTATCGGAAGCTTCGGCTAATTCCATTCGCCGGGCTCATGCCGTACATCCGATCAGCGCCTTACAGAGCGAATATTCACTCCTGACCCGGGATGTAGAGAAAGACGTTCTGCCTTTGTGCAGGGAGTTGGGTATATCCTTCGTTCCCTTCAGTCCGCTGGCCAGGGGGCTGATGACCAATACTCTTGATCTAAAGGCCCTGGCCGATAATGATTTCAGAAAGAGTCTTCCCCGTTATCAGCAGGAGCATGCGGAGAATAATCAGAATCTCTCTGCAGGCTTTGCTGCACTTGCAACGGCAAAAGGATGCACGCCTGCGCAACTGGCCATCGCCTGGGTATTGGCGCAGGGAGAACATATCATCCCGATCCCCGGCACCAAAAGAAGAAAATATTTGCTGGATAATGCCGGCGCCGTGGACGTCAGCCTCAACGAGGCGGACCTGAAAGGCATTGAAGCCCTGCTGGCAAAATATCCCGATACCGGCAGCCGCTATAACGAGGCGAATTATAAATTCGTCGATAAAAATTAAGCAACGGCGGGTAGCGAGGTGCAGCTGCCCGCGCGATGGCGGGCAGCGGTTAATGGTCCGATATCATGACCGGCGCCGGTGTCTGCTGTCCTTTCTTTCTTGCCGCGAAGAGCAGAATGGGCAATACGATCAAAAAGATGAGCCCGATCAGCAAAAAAGCGTCCCCGAAGCTCAACAGGTTAGACTGCCGGACCACGCCTGCATTCAATAATCCAAGCGCGCGGTGTTGCGCTTCCTGCGAAGTGGAGCCCCGGGTCATAAAATAGCTGGTATAACCGGACAGGCGTTCCGTCATCAAAGGGTCGCCGGGAGTCAGGTTCGAAACCAGGTCTGTCCGGTGTACTGCATTCCGGTTGGTCAGGTAGGTATTCACCAATGCGATGCCGAAGGAGCCTCCCAACTGCCGCATCATATTGTTCAGGGCCGCTCCCTGCGGGATGTCTTTCGGTTCCAGGGAAGATACGGCCAGGGAGGTAAGCGGCACCGTGATAACGGCCAGGCCGACACCCCGCCAGATAAGCGGAATAGAGATATCGGCGGCCCCGGCTTCCAGGTTGAGCCTGGACATCTGCCAATTGAATAAGATAAAGAGACCTATCCCTATGACGATCATGACCAGGGGCGACACTCCTTTCTGTAACACCCGGGCAGAGATCATCAGGCCTCCGAGAGCCAGGATGGCTCCCGGCAACAAAAGCAGCCCTGTTTGTGAAGGCGTAAAGTTCAATAGCCGTTGGGCAAATACCGGGGTAAGGAAAACGGAGGTGAAGATCCCGATGCCTGAAATAAAGGTCATAAAGGCAGCGATGCTGAGGTTCCTGCTTTTTAATACACTCAGGTTGACCACAGGGTTTTTCGTTTTCAATTCCCACCAGATGAATAAGAAAATTCCTACCACGGCGGTGATCGTCAGCGCGATGATATAATTCGCATCAAACCAATCATCGGTCTCCCCTCTTTCCAGGACCGTCTGCAGCGAGCCGACGCCAATGGCCAGCAGAAAGATGCCCGGCCAATCGACCTTGCCTGTGTCCTGCCTGATGGAAGGCTCGCTCAGCAAGGCAGAACAAAGCAGGGCCACGGCGATGCCCAGGGGTATATTGATGTAAAAGATCCAGGGCCAGGAATAATATTCGGTGATAAAACCGCCCAGGGTCGGGCCGATGGTAGGCCCGATAAAAACACCGATGCCGAACAGGGCGCTGGCCACGTTGCGCTTCTCCTTGGGGAAGATGTCAAAGACGACCGTCTGGGACACGGATAATAAGGCTCCTCCGCCCATGCCCTGCAAAAAGCGGAAAGCGATCAGCATCCAGATATTAGTCGCCTGTCCGCACATAAAGGAACAGAAGGTGAACAAAATGACAGAGCCGATATAGTAATTACGTCTTCCTAATTTAAGGGCGAGAAAACTCGTCATGGGAATGATGATCACATTGGCAATGGCATAAGAGGTGATGACCCAGGAGGTATCTTCCAGGGTCGCTCCCAGGTTGCCGCTCATGTGCGACAGCGCGACGTTGACGATCGAGATATCCAGCAGTTCCATCATGGCTGCGACAATGACCGTGATCAGCAGAATGGTCTTTCTTGTTCCCATACTATTTTATACCGATCGGTATTTTTTGAAATAAAAAAAATTACACTAATTCATCGATTATTTTTTTCATGGATAACATAATGGCGTTCCGGTAAGCCGGCTTGCCGGATAGTTTGGCGATCATGATGCTGCCTTCGATTATCGCGATGATGGTGAGGGCGATCTGCTCCGGATCGATGGAGGCTTTAAATTCTTTTGTCCGGATCCCTTCTTCGATGAGCAGGGTAAGTCTGTCTTTCCAGGCAAGGAAGGCCTCATTGGCCTTTTTCTTCAATAAGGGATGGGTGTCATCTGCTTCGACGGCCGTATTTAAAACCGGGCAGCCTCCCATGGGAACCGGGAAGTTTATAAATTTATCATATTCCATATACACCAATAATTTCTCTTTAATGGTGTTCTTCTTGTCCATTTCCTGGCGGGTGATACCTGCTATCCTTTTCCAATTATAATCGAAGGCGGCCAGGGCCACTTCGTCCTTATTGGTAAAATTGCCGTAAATACTTCCTTTGGTCAGGCCGGTAGCATCCGTCATATCGCTTAACGAGGTCCCGGCAAATCCTTTTTTATTAAAGATCGGGGCCGTCTTCTCGACAATGAACTGTTTTGTTTTTTCCGCTTTGTTCATACGCTCATCTCTTTTTCCGGTTTTTTTAATCTCTTGCGTTCCTGCAAATATATACCAATCGGTATAATTATATGAAACTATTTTTTGGAATATATGTAGTCAACTACGTACCTTTATACGCAAATAGAACAACTATGGCACCACTCCCCCTTATTGAGCCACTCAGCAATGACTATTGCACCCGGATCGCCGGTCTTATCCTGCCCATCCAGCAAATCGAGTTCAATGTGCCGGTCACCATCGAAGATCAACCCGATCTGATGGACATCGAGACCAATTATCATCGGACGGGCGGAGGCTTCTGGGGCGCCAAAGTTGGCGGGGAACTGGTAGGCACCATCGGGCTGATTGCTATCGGTCATCATGCCGGGACCATCCGCAAAATGTTCGTGCGGAAAGAATTCCGCGGGAAGGAATTACGAATTGCGCAGCGCCTGCTGGATGTATTAATCGATCATTGCCGGTCCTGTGAAATTACCGATCTCTACCTTGGAACGGTCCACTGGCTGCATGCCGCTATCCGTTTTTATGAACGCAATGGCTTTGTCCGTATTGAGAAGGCAGAATTGCCGGGTAGTTTCCCCATCATGCCTGTCGATAATACTTTTTATCATTTCCATCTTCCGATGCAATCCTAGGCGTATGAATGCTATTAACCAGGCCGGGATACTGGCTATTTCAACAAGACTACAGCGGCTCAGCGATCAGTTACGCAAAGACGGCCTACTGATCTATAAGGCCAACGGGATTGATTTTGAGCCGAAATGGTTTCCTGTCGTATACACCCTGCACATAAAGCCGGTATTAAGCGTAGTGGAGATTGCCGCTGAGATCGGGTATTCTCATCCCTCCACCATCAGCCTGCTGAAAGAACTGGAAAAACAAAAGCTGATCCGCTCCGGCCGGGATAAGGCAGATGAGCGCAAGCGGCTGATCCGGCTCACCGACAAAGGGAAGGTCCTGGTAGAACAGATGCAGCCGGTATGGAAGATCATGACTGCCGCCGTGACGGAGCTTACCGACACGGCCAACAACCTGATGCGGGCTATCGATGAAGTGGAGGAACAAATGAAGCGGCAAAGTTTTTCCCAAAGGGCGCAGCGATTGAAAGTTTGAACGAGGATCAGGCCCGGCAAAGACACAAACCGGATGAATCTCCACGGGCCTGATCTGTTTTATGAAGGTCTGGCTATTCCGGTATGTTCAGTAGCTGGCAGACTTCAGCATAACTCATTTGCTGATAATTGCTGATCACTTTTTGCACATTTACAGCATCCAACTGCTTGCCGTTGCCGGTCTGTATTCCCGGCTTTACAGATGCGACGGCGCTCTTGGCTCCCCCGGGGATGACGATATAGCGGAATTGGTGGGCATTGGAAATACCGTTGTAATAATTCTGATCATCGACGAAACGGATCTTCAGATTGCCCGCTGTCGCCGTAGCCGTCCAGGTATCGTTATAGGTTATTCCGCCCGGAGAGAACTTATAGGATACTACAATCGGCAGCTGGCTTACCTGGGCAGTCGGCCATATGACCGAAGTATATCCGTCTAACTTCCCATAAGTAAGTACAACACCACTATCCAGCACAGCCTGGGTAATATCGGTCGTTGCCTTGGTGTAACTGAACCCATAAACATCAAAAACAGTGTCTTTTAAATAAGTAGCCGGAGTAAACCAGGCCGAGTAAATGACATTTGCCGAGCCCGTAGCTCCTGCAGGTCCCGTATCCCCTTTCTTACAGGAGGAGAGCAGCAGGAGAGTGAACAAAGAAAGAAGGAATAATGGCGGCAGGGCAGATCTGGTTTCAGGGTTTTTACGAAGGCATTTGCTTGAAAGCGTGTACATAGAAATGTGGTTTTAAGATTAGAAAAACATTTATGTACAAAGCTATAGATACACTTACCCTGCTGCAATACTCTCTTGTGGTAGTTTTATCACTGATCTGGCTATGCGAAATCCCCACTTACCCTGAATTTCATACCACTATGTGGTAGTATTATTTTATTACCGTGGTTGCATGATTACATATACCTGCTGATCGGCAGGCTGAATAATATAGCGCGTAAATTGTTTACTTCTCACCTCTTCCACCATCTGGTCAACGTAGAAAGCGACGGTTGCACCTCCCACAAAGACTACATGGTCTCTTAAGGGCCCTAGAGCATTATATACAGCTTTGATCCGGACAAGATTTTTACTGTGGTTCATACAAAATGATATTTCTCAATTCATCAATGGCTATGGCTATTTCTCGTAATCTCCCCACCCTGATCACGTCCAGCAGGGCCAGTAATTTGTGTAGCTCTGTATCTTCCTGTTTGAATGCATTGGGAATAAACATAGGATATTGTTTTAAATAGGCTGATTACCTACTGAAGCCTGAGAAGATTCTATTTCTTCTTTATACTCTAAATGAATATTGGGGTTATATATTTCCAGGATACAGGAAGGGTTAGTAAGATCCTTAAACTGAAATTGACGATATAAACCATGTGCATCGCTGGTATTCAGCATCTTCCTTCTCAAACGCCTGGACCAGGGCTGCTCCAATATATAGGATAACATTTTTTTGGAAATGCCTTTTCCCCGATATTCAGGTAATACAAAAAAATCAGCGAACCACCCGAAAGTGTAATAATCGGTGATCACTCTTCCAAATCCGACCTGCTCGCCATTTACAAAGGCGCCGATACAAAATGAATGGGTCAGCGAATGGTCTACCAGCGCATAAGAAATGTCTTTAGCCCAGTAGGAATCTTCTTTCAAGAAACGATATATCATTTTAACATCCATATTCTCTTTACCTGTTTTAATGATTGCTTCTGACATATTTATTTATAATTTTTATGCAAAAATAGGCAAGGATAATCAATAAGCACAGTCACAGTTTTGTCTATTTTGATAGACACAGTTATCTTTATAGAATGAAGAGCGATTTTCTATACGTTGAGATATCAAACAATATTGCCAAATTGATCAGAAATGAAGTTTTAAAAACAGGCGACCGCCTGCCCTCAGTCAGAATGTTATGTCAGGAACACGGCATTAGCATGAACACCGCTAAAAGGGTATTCCTGGAACTGGAAGCTCAATCGCTCATCGAGTCAAAACCGCAGTCCGGATATTTTGTAAGCCGGTTGCCTTATCAAAGGCTTCCACTTCCGGAAGTAAGCAAGCCTTCACAGGTCAGTAACAGTAAAGAACCGGAGGAATTGATCAGGAAAGTCTACGCTAATATGGGCAAAAATGACCTTACGCTTTTTTCCATTGGAGTACCTTCCGATGAATTATTGCCTTTAGCAAAACTGAATAAGGAAATGATGCATGCGACCCGGGAACTTAGAGATAGCGGTACAGGATATGAACAGTTGCAGGGCAATGAAAAATTGCGGAGAATGATCGCCGCCCGCTCCTTATCCTGGGGAGGAAGCCTCCATGAAAATGACCTGGTAACTACCGCCGGTGGGATGAATGCTTTATCCTTTTGCCTGATGGCTTTGGGAAAGCCTGGTGATACCATCGCTATGGAAAGCCCGTGTTATCCAGGCATCTTACAACTAGCCGGAAGTTTGAGGCTAAAAGTACTTGAACTGCCTACACATCCAACCACTGGTATTGAAATGCAAGCCTTAAAGAAAATAATCCCAAAGATCAACCTTTGCCTACTGGTTCCGAACTTCAATACGCCTTTGGGCAGTTGTATGCCTGATGAACATAAAAAAGAGGTTGTGGAGCTTTGCGCCAAACATCGTATTCCGCTCATAGAGGATGACATATATGGCGATCTTTACTTTGGAACTCAACGTCCAAAATGTTGCAAGTCATTTGATAAAGATGGAACAGTGTTATGGTGCAGCTCTGTTTCCAAAACCCTGGCACCTGGCTATCGTGTGGGTTGGGTAGCGCCAGGCAGATACAAGGAACAAATCCTGAAGCTAAAACTGGTTCATGCCATATCCTCCTGTACCATTACGCAGGAAGCGGTAGCCAACTTCCTGAAAAGCGGCCGATATGAAAATCATCTTCGCAAGTTGCGTCAGACCTTGCAGAGCAATTATCAGCATTATATACATGCCATAGCCGAATATTTTCCAGAAGGCACCAAAACAAGCAGACCACAGGGTGGGCTTGCCTTATGGGTGGAGTTCAATAAAAAAGTCAATACCACAGAACTGTTTGACAGAGCCATAAAACAAAAAATAAGCATTGCTCCGGGAAGGATGTTTACCTTACAAAATCAATTTGAAAACTGCATGAGGCTTTCTATCGGCTTACCTTGGTCGGAAGAAGTTCAGCATAAATTAAAACTACTCGGTAGAATGGTTCCCCTCTCCTCCAGATAGTCGAAGATATTCTTGACCCAAAGGGACATTATCAGATCATTGGCATTATTAAGTCGGGTGAAAATGCGCAGCGGTTCTGTCCGATCGATCATCGAAGACTTTGTAAGATCACATATACCTGCTGATCGGCAAACAGGTTACGACTTCCACTTTTTTATAAGAATCCGTTGTATAGATCTGATCGATGAAATCGATGGAAGGCCCCCTGCTGAAAATTCCATGGCTCACGATGAGATTGACCTTTCCGGCCCCTTTTTCTTTTAACATTTTAGCCGTTCCGGCAAAGGTTCCGCCGCCATCGCAGATATCGTCCACGATAAAACAGGTCTGACCCTGCAGGTCTTCTGTCATCGCTTTGAAATTCGTAAGAGCCCCGGTCTTCAGATCCCTTTCCTTCATACATTCCACCACATTCCCGATACCCAGGAACTGAGCCAGTTTGTATATCTTCTTCAGGGCGCCGGCATCGGGGGAGACCAGGCAGGGTGCTTCGCCGGCATGGCTGTCAGCATAATCCTCCAGGGCGTCTTTTACGAAAAGGTGATTCGTCACCGCATAAGAACGTTCTATCAATGCAGTCGATACTTCGGAATGGGGATCGAATATTTTTATCTTTTTAAAGTTGGCCTGGTTCAGGAGGGCAGCTACCACTTTCAGAGAAAAGGGCTCCCCATCCAGCATAACCCTGTCCATCCGGGCTGCCAGGAGGTAGGAAACGTGTAATTCGATCTGTTCAAATTCCAGGTAGTCCAGGGTATTTTTCATCAAAAGGGCCATCATCAGGTCATTGGCATTATTCAGCCGGGTAAAGATGCGGAGCGGCTCGTTCCGGTCGATCTTTTCCACCTGTGGCATGTCCAGTTTTATATGCGGTTGTCCATCGGGGAAGATGAGGGCTTTGAAGGGGATCGCTGAACGCTCGGGATAAATAAGATCTACAGTCTTCATGTTTGGTGGTTTTATTTATTTCTGCCTTTCTCGCCAGGGTATAGTTGTTGTACGATATCACTCTGCCAAAATTCTTTTGTTTCGATATTCAACGCGGAAAGCCTGCCGTCAAATGCGGCGCCGGTGTCAATATTCCAGACATTATAGGCATGCATAGGCTCTTCGACCCCATAATTGACGGTAGGGGTATGACCGATATAAATCTCGGGATACAGCAACAGCCGCTTGGGATAAAATATCGAATCCTCCCCTATCCGGTTGTCCAGCGCCAGCGCTGTCTCCCACAGGGTCCGGTCCCAGTAACAATTACTTTCGAAATGTTCGTGGGCGGGTCCGCGCATGGAGCAGAAGCCGGCATGAATAAAAAGTCTGTTGACCTCGTCGATATAATAGGGGCGCATCCTGCTCAAGAAAGCCAGGTGTACGTTCTTTTGCCGCTTCGTGAGCGGGCGATAGCTGTCGATGGTGGCCTGACCGCCGTGGATTACCCAGGTCTCTTCTGGATCTTCCCCGCTGAGCCATTCTTCACACCAGGCATCGTGGTTCCCTTTGATAAAGGTACAGTCCTGTTTCTTATCCAGTTCCATCAGGAATTGGATCACCTGTTGTGACTGCGACCACCCATCTACATAGTCGCCGAGGAAGATCAGACGATCTTCCTTTTGCAGGTTGATTTTTTTTATGACTTGTTCCAATGCTTTTAAAGCGCCGTGTATATCTCCGATAACGTATGTCTTTGCCATTAGGATCCCAATTTTATTTTCCCTTGAACTTATCTCTTACTTCCATTAATGCAAAGCCTAGCAAATTCTCTCCTCTCCAAAGCGCCGGGTCGCGGGCGGCCGGATTTTCTCCGGGCATCCCGATTCCCCATATGCGATCCCGGGGGCTGGCTTCCACCAAGACCTGGTCTCCCGTATTCAGCAGAAAGGTTTTCAGTTCCGGGTATGCGGCAAATTTGCGAACATTGCCGTTGACGACTATGTCAAATTTATGTTCGTCCCAGATGGCCGGATCGAAGTTACGAACAAGGCGGCCTCCTTCTTTAGCCTTTGCTGGCGTTTCGGATGCCAAGATCACCTCTAGGGCGGCTTCATCGCCGAAAAACCGCGCTTTACCGGCCATCATCCAATGTTCTGCCGTCTGGTAAGTAAGACCGTCCGCTTCAAAAGGAGCCACCCACCATTGACTGAAGCAGCTTTTGGTAGTACTGCCATCTTTTGAAGGCTGGTGTCCCCAGAAGAAGAGGAAAGGAATATTCTTCGGATCGGTATATTTTTGGGTTAGCCAGTTTTTGTTAAAAATTATGTTCATGTCAATAATGCTTTAGTATACAAATCATAATTCTCTTTATCAAAACAAACGAATAGGATCGTTTCAAAAAAAGAAGCGTCTTTAAAATTCCGGACGGCGTCAATGGCTATAATTGCTGCCTTGTCTTTTGGAAAATGATAAATACCTGTGCTGATATTAGGGAAGGCGATCGTTTTCAACTTGTATTCCAGCGCAAGCTGCAAGGTATTTATATAACAATCCCGAAGTAATTGCTCCTCTTTCTTATTTCCGCCGGTCCATACGGGGCCAACCGTATGGATCACATAGCGAGCGGGGAGATTACCTGCCGTCGTAATGACTGCCTGCCCTGTCGCGCAGCCGCCCTGACGGTTTCTTATCTGTATGCATTCCTCCAGAATAGCACACCCTCCTTTTCTATGAATGGCCCCATCCACTCCTCCGCCACCTAATAAAGAGGTGTTGGCTGCATTCACAATCGCATCTGCCTGGACGGTGGTAATATCTGTTTGGATAATTTCAATGTTCATAAAGCTTTTTTTAATCGCTCCCGGATCGCGGTCAGCGTCCAGTCGACGATGAGTTTGCCGTCTTTAAAGACGGTCTTCAGTTCGCCCTGTGCTTCTTCCTCCCAGGTACACTGGTCTTTCAGGGCCAGCTTGCCGGTAGCGGGGTTGCGGTAGACCTGCATCAATCCTTTAGCGGATTTCTTGGTGCCGTCATCCGTTTTGGGGTCTTTAAAGATATCCCGCCCCACTCCATTCACTTCTCCATAAGTGGCTTTCATGGCGAATCCGAAGGTATCGCGGGTTACATATTCGTAAGTATAAGAACCAATGCCCAACACTACATTATAGCTGGCAAATCCTTTGTTCTTCAGTCCTTCCAATATGGCGAGCTGCCGCTCAGTGGTAATGCTGTCACCATAGATGAGGCCGATATGGCCATCCAACAGCTTATAGCCTTTCTCCGTGATAGTGCCTCCGAATGTCTCCCACAAACATTCAATGGCGCCTTTGTATTCCGGGCTACCGACCGGCGCATCCGGATCTCCGATAATGATCTTCACCGGATCGCCGCTGTCAGGTCGGATCACTACTTTACCGTTCCTTGCCAGGATCTTGTCTTTCAATTCCGGTAAAAATCCCGTGATCACCTGCCAGAAATCCCAGGTATCACTGACAATCGACACGATACCGGCAGGATATACTTTTGTAATCAGCCGTTCGAAGGTGCCGATCTCGTCGCCCTGCGTGCCCATACACATCACACTGTGCTCCGTAGCAGGTACCGAGCCCCCGATCAATTCTTTTTCAGCATCCGCCCGGTAATATTGCTCCAGAAAATCAATGGCCGGGATCGTATCCGTTCCGGCAAAAGAGAGTAGGTGCCCCGCCCCGCTCATCACCGCATCTTCGATCCCGCTCATTCCCCGGAAAGAGAAATCATGCCCCTGCCAGGGGATAAAACTCAGATCCTCTCCTACCGTCTCTTTCGCATAACGGGTAAAAGCCCTCAGGTATTCAAAGCCAGTCGTAGCAGAAGTACAGGGTTTCCAGAGGATGGCGCTCAGGACCGTTTCCAGCATATTGGTCAGCCAGAAGAATTCCGGCAACGTATTCTTGATCGTGAAGATCGGAACCCGCATCGGCACCAGGCTACCTTCCGGCAAGGCCTTGATCTCCAGCGGCAGGTAGCCAAGGTCATGCAAATCGGCAATATGCCGATAGGTGATGCTGTCCTTTCCCAGGTAGGTATCCATTCGTCGCGCATATTCTTTTACCACGGCGGCCTTGGGGCTTTGGAAGAACTCTTCATCAAATTGGCGGATCAGGTATTCTTTAATAAAATATTGCAGCCCGAAAAATACGATCTCATTCACCTCGGCACTCCTGGATTTGCGTGGGGTAAGATTGGAGTATACGAGGGTGGTGCCTTCAGGGTATTGAAATTTATGTCCTACTTTATAACCATCTTTTAATAAAATCGGCGACATTCTCATGATATAGGGATGTTAAGTTGAAAATTATTTTTTTTGAGCTTGTTATTAAATTTATACAGATCGGGATGCCTGTTCTGCAGCCCTTCTCTTTTAGTACCTGTGTTGATAATATATTCCGAGTCAAGGATCTTCCTCCGGAAATTTCTTCTGTCGATCGTAATATCCAGGATGCATTCATATAGCTCATGCAATTCAGTCATCGTAAACAGGTCATCCAGCAATTCAAATCCAACCGGAAAATACAGGATCTTCGAACGCAGTCGCTGTAACGCCTTTTTAAAAATTTTCGTGTGGTCGAAACCCAGATCCGGCATCTTCCTGCTATCATGCCATTGCACATCATTCGCCATCGTACCGGCAACGACTTTAAACTTCCGCGGATTGACCAGGGCATAATAAGAAACCGATATAACTCTGCCCCGGGGGTCCCTTTCCGGCTCATCGAACGAATACAGTTGCTCCAGATAGACATTGTCCATACCCAGTTTGGTCTTCAGAACCCGCGAGCAGGCTTCCGAAAAGCGTTCCTCCATCTGCAAAAAAGCGCCGGGTAAGGTCCATTTATCTTTAAAGGGCTCTTCTTTCCTGTTGAGCAATAATACCGACAACACATTCTCATGATACCCAAATACCACTAAGTCGATGGCCAGCGCCGGGTTTTTGTAAGCATGGAAAGGTTTCATATTATCTGTGTTTATGTTTTGTTTGCGTTAATATGACGCAAAGTAAGGGTCTTTTTTTGAAAGGAGGAAATTTATGTCTAAAAAAAGCGGTCGGGTGGATTGTTACCCTGGAAGTTGCTGGTTCAAGCCAGCGGTGGAAACAGAAAATGAAGTATAGAGTAGTTGAAAACCGGCAACCATAAACAGTCATTTAACGGGCATGATGCAATAGGGAAAATGCAAACAGTTGAAAACCAACAAGCTGAATAGTTTCGACGCAATTATGATGCAATTACCGAACAATCCGAACAATTACCGAACAATTCAGTTTGGCAGGATATATTTGGCACCCCGCCCTTTGGTCCCAGCCATTTTTAAAATCTTCTTTTTAACAAGATCCTGCAGTTCTTCAGAAGAAACTGTTTGTTTGAGATTACTAATCTTTTGATATTCAGAATTTGTGATCTGCCCTTTTTCTTTAACATATAGCACCCCCCTTACTTGCCTCTCATTCAGACCCAATTTGCGCAAATATTCTTCCGTATATATATCTTTCAGGAAGGTGACTACTACCCCACCCCAGGCTTCTTCAAATACCGGCTCAGGCAACTCCACTTCCTGGCAAGCCGTTATTATTTTTTCAATACCCCGCCCCCAGGATTCTATATAACCCGCACGGAAAAATATCTCTGCAATATGCTTATTGCGTGGATGCGACGAATGCTTTTCCTTTAATTTTTCCAAAGGAATATCAGTAGGTAATTTACCGGGATTCCAAAGCATTAACTTATTATCATATACACTGAGCTGGATGGTGGTGCTTGTGTAGTCTTTATGTACGATAGCATTCAAAACAGCTTCCCTTAATGCTGCTTCCGGGTACTCCAATTTTTCAATTCTTTGGATGCCTTCGTAACTGATCGGTGAAATAAGATACCTTTCTTTAAGCAAGCGTATGATCTTATCCACCATTTCAAAAATGTTGCCTTCAACGGTATCCTGAAATTTTAAATCAGAATCAGAAATACCAAATTTGCCAATTTTAAAATAGCTGTGAATAAAATACCGCATTGGCCTTTTGCCAAATAGAAGAATAGCCGCAGCCTTAAGTTTGCCATCAAGAGTAATTAGATCCAAATTTTTCAATAGGGTAATGATATCATCTTTATCAGCGCCCGGATATATACGCCCACTCCTAATAGCCGCTTTCAGGAATGCGTTTACAGCAGCTTCATCTATTTCCTGAACAGAAACATTCTCTATTACAATATCATCCCAGGTTCTACCAATCTTTCTAAGTAAGAAGTCGTGCAAAGAGGTGCCTTTCAATTCTTGTTTGGTACTGCCACTCCGGTAATGATACGCGCCATGATAAGAAATAGGTACCGTGCTTACCGGGACGTCGATCTCTACATAATGTTTATTTTCCTTCTTATGAAGGTTAACATCTACCATCAGTCCCAAGTGGTTCACGGTTTTATTCGGTATATCGTCCATTAACTTCTTATAATCATCTACCCCAACTACCTCACTACTATCATCAATCCCAATAAAAATTTTTCCACCCTGCGCATTAGCAAAACCAGCAACCCACTTGAGATATTCATCTCTCCAGGATTCCTTATATTCAACATTTTGATTCTCGGTCATAAGTAAGATTTATAACCCAAAGTTAATTTTAATCGGTTTTAATATTTTTTCTTTTTTACATGCAGTCTAGTTATCCGGAAAAAAATTTCAACAAAATGGATCGGTGAGGTGCACCCTTATCGCCGTATAAAGCCCATGGAGAAAGCCGATCCCACTCCAAGAAGGGCGCCGGCAGCCACGTCCGTTGGATAATGCACGCCCAGGTACATGCGGGAATAGCCTACAGAGGCTGCCCATAGAAAGGATGGGGCGATCACATACCATTTGGGATAGGCCTTTGACAGGGAGGTGATGGCGCCGAAAGCCGACGAAGTATGGCCGGATGGAAAGGAATATTCTCCCGGCCGGTATACCGGCCTCAGCTGAATATTGGAGAGGAATGGCCGGGGCCTCTTTACCAGCTTCTTAATGGCATAATCCAGTAAATACGAAACGGCGGTGCTGCTGAAAACGTACCATGCGTTCTGCTTCATATCCGCATCGTTCCGGATCAGTCCCGCCAGGAGGCATCGCCGTATGAAACGCTGCAATTCCATCCTGGCAAGATAGGAAGGCATGGTGTGATATTCCTACATGATCCCATTTATTTTTTCAGCGGCAGGGGTCGGGTTCATGATCCTTCTGTATCCCAATTCTGCGCCGCCGCTCACCGGAAGGATGCTACCCGTAATAAATCTCGCTTTCCCAGATACGAGGAATACACAGGCATCGGCCACTACATCTCCTTCGGGGCAATACCCCAATGCGTGGATGCCGTCCAGGTACTTTTCAATGTCAGCCGCATCATGTTGTGCCTTTCCCCATTCACGCAACATGCGGGTCCAGACACCGGCGGGAGCTACCGCATTCACGCGGATCTTATAAGGCGCATAATCCAATGCCATGGATTTCGTGAGCGCATTGACGGCTCCTTTGGTGGCCGTATAGGCGGCATGGTTCTCCTGCCCGATCTCGCCCACCAGGCTGCTGGTGTTAAGGATACAGCCTTCGGATCGCCGTAAAGCGTCCAGGCCATATTTAGTGGTATAGAAAATGCTTTTAAGATTGATATTGAACAGGGCCTCCCATTCCGCCTCGTCTGTCTCATGCACCGGTTTTGAGGGATGGGCGATACCGGCGTTGTTATGAATAACGTCTATCCTTCCGTACTTCTCCAGGGTTTGCCGGATGGCGTCTTCCACGTCCGATGGTTTGGATACATCACAGAGGATTCCGCTACTCCGGTCTCCCAATAGTTGGATCGACTCGGCAAGAGAAGTGGCGTCATTGGAAACAATGGCCACCTGCGCGCCGGCTTCGATGTATTTCTTTGCGCATTCCAGGCCGATGCCTTTGGAGCCCCCGGTTAGGAAAATGATCTTATCGTCCAGTAATTTCATATAAAGGTCTTTTAAGGTTGTTAGAAGTGTTAGTTTGTGTGGAATACTTCCTTCATATTCGTCCATATTTTTTTCTGCCCGGCCGCCTCCGGCAAAGGGAGTTGTGTCGGATCCGTCTCCTCCCACCAACGCCGGGTCATGCTGTCCTCAGCCATCTTTTTCATATCCCCGTTAAAATCTGCACCCGTATATTCAAAATAGCTGAACAGAAAATAAGCGGAGTCTATTTTCTGCAGGTAGATCGAATAGTTCTGAATGTTGCATTCCTTTATCATTTTTAGAACACCGGGCCATACGGCGGCATGCAATTGTTCGTACCGGGCAATTTTATCGGGCCGGATTCCCGTCACCATGCCGTAACGCTGTATAGCAGCCGGCCGGTCCTTCCCCTTTTTACAAGCTGCTATGTCAAAGAAAAGGACGGTAAGCAGCAGGATAAAAGAAACTGTTCTCATAATGCTATTTTTTACCGGAATATCCAATACAGCGCTACCATCGCCACCAGCAAGATCACGGATAAGGTCTTATAATTACCCAGCCCTTTCCAGCCCCGGTCCCGCAAGGGCTCCAGGGGGGACTTCCAATAGAGCGCTCCGCTTTCCAGGGTGTGCACGACAGGATAGATCCAGGATAGGGTTATCTGCATCAGCAGGCAAACTACAAAAAGGTAAAAGGCGATCATCATAAAGGGGATCTGCGCCAGCCAGGTCTCCGGGTATATTTTGTTCACGGCGTATACGCCGGCGCCCAGGAAAGACCCTATTAACAAGGTGTACTGGGCTGCCTTGGCAGAGGCCCTTCGCCAGAATACTCCCAATACAAAAACACAGGTGATGGGAGGGGCGATATGAGCGATGATCTCATTGATGCCGCTGAAGATGCTCTCGTAGTGATTCAGCAGGGGCAACAGGGCGATAGACAGCACCAGCGCTACGCCGGCTGCGATCCGGCCCATTCTTACCAATTGTCTTTCATCGGCCCCGGGTTTTATCCGGCGGTAGAGATCGAAGCTGACCAGGGTGGAAATGGAGTTCAGCGCGCCGGATACCTGACTCATAAGCCCGGACAATAAGGCTGCTACGATAATACCTACCAGGCCCGTGGGTACCAGCTGCGTGATCATTAACGTGTAGATCCCTTTACTGTTCGTCACGGTATGGCCTGCTGCATCGGTGGTCTGTAAGGCCCGTATATCCAGCAGTCCTTTTTGCGCCAGCGTATAGGCGAAGAGTCCCGGCACGATAAAAATGAATACCGGCAATATTTTTATGAACCCACAGAACAAGGGGCCTACCCTTGCGTGATCTTCATCTTTAGCCCCCAGGATCCGTTGTACGATCGTCTGGTCGGCGCACCAGTACCAGATGCCCAGGACCGGATAACCCAGGAATACGGCGTACCAGGGCAGGCTATCGCCATGCGGCCGCAACATGACCAGTTTGTCCATATGGTGGGTCTCCTGTAAGGTGGCGACCATGGAATGCCAGCCACCCATCCGGGTGAAGCAGGCTGCGGTGATCACTATGGCGCCCGCTACCAGCACGACGGTCTGGATACTTTCCGTAACGACCACAGCTCTGAGCCCGCCGATAATCGTATATACGGCAGTAACGATGGCGATAACGGTGACGCTGGTATACATATCGATGCCAAAAAGCGTTTGCAATACAATACCGCCGGTCAGCAAAGAGAAGGCAATATGAATGAGTATGGCTGACAGGATCGACACAAAGGTCAGCCAGTCCCTGCAGGCACGGTTGTATCTTCTTTCTAAAAAATCAGGTAAGGTGCTGACGCCGCTGCGTATATAGAACGGCGCGAAAAATAAAGCCAGCAGGATCAGGGTAAAGGCGGCCATCCACTCGAAGTTGCCGCTTAACAGTCCGGTATCGAAGCCGCTTTGAGCCAGGCTGACCAGGTGCAGGCAGGAAATATTGGTGGCGAACAGGGCCAGCCCGATCATAGGCCATTTCAATGTTTTGCCTGCCAGGAAATAATCGCTGGATGAAGTCTCTGGAGGGGCGCCGGCGATGTGGAGACCTCGGCCAGGCCGCCTCCGGCGGCTTTTCAGCCCGACCCATAACCCGACGGTGACGATGCCGAGGATATACAGAACACTGATGATGATATCGGGTGTTTTTATCATTGCCCGGAATATTAAAAATTAAGATCGCAACTGCTACCCGGCTCTTGCGGCGTCCGGTATACCCCGCCTTCAATATGCACCGGGTGTATAAAATGCTTTTGCAGATGGGGAATATGCTCCAGGAACAAGGCCTCATGCCCCAGGGTAATATGATTGAATAATACCAGGTGCTGGTGTAACTGTCCCATATCCCCTACATGCGGCACCACGGGGATGCCATATTTCCGGCTAAGCAGGCTGATCGTAATGAACTCACTGACTCCCCCTACCCTTACCGCGTCCACCTGTATAAATCCCGCACACCCTGTCTGCAGATAATTCTTAAAGATTACCCGGTTGGGCACATGTTCGCCCAGCGCTAATTTAACGGGCGCTATGGCATCTGCCAACACCTTATGGGCCAGCACATCGTCAGGGTGCGTCGGCTCTTCGATCCAGTAGGGGTTCATGGCCTGCAATTGCCGGCAGATAGTCAGCGCCCGGGGCAATATCCACTGCTGATTGGCATCCAGCATCACTTTCACCTGGTCGCCTGCTGCCTCCCGCACGATGAACGAACGGCGGATGTCCCGCTCCGGATCAGGCGACCCGACCTTTAACTTCATGGCGGTAAATCCTTCGGCCACCGCTCTGAGCGTATTCTCCCTCACCTTTTCATCCGGGTAGTTAAACCAACCGATGGAAGTATCGTACCCGGGATAACCCTGCTCCAGTATTTTCGTACGCGCTGACCTGCCCGGAGCTTCTCCTTTTATCAGTTGCAAGGCCTGCTCCCTGGTCAGTTCATCTTCCAGGTAAGAGAGGTCAAGCGTATTTACGATTTGTTCCGGTGAAAGATCGGTCAATAATTTCCATAAGGGGACTCCTCTTTTTTTGGCCCAGAGATCGTAACAGGCATTGGTCACCGAAGCCAGTCCCAGGTGAACGACCCCTTTATGAGGGCCCAGCCACCGGAACTGCTGTTCGTTGGAAAGAAGGTTAAAGGTGCTTCCAAAATCGGACATTAATTCTTCGATGTCTTTTCCCTTCAGTTTGTCTGCATAGAACTGTGCTGCCTTACAGACCATATCATTTCCTTCGCCGAGTGTAAAGGCGAAACCGGTGCCTGTAAGCCCGCTGTCGTCCTGTAATTGGGTAACGGCATAAGAATACACAGGGTCCCGGTGTATCGCGTCGCTGCCCGCCCCTTTGCCGAGGGGATACCGGGCATCAATAATGGCTGTTTTGTTTATCATAGTATAATATAATCCCTAATTCTTACTGGCTGCAATGATGGGAAGGTCTTCCGCGTTTTTGTCAAGCTCCAGTACAACTACAGAACTATTGACATCGGGCTGGTCCGGAAGATAAATTTTAAATCCCTCGCTGTTTTGTTCAAACTTCACCTCCCCTCCCTGCATATAATATGCCTTTGTAATCATTGCCTGCGGCAACGCGGGCAAGGACAGCATCGTCATTTTATTTTGAAATACATGAAGATATATCTTATTCCCTCTGCGTGTAGTGGCAAACAGGTCGTTAGGGGGAAAAGGTCCTCCTTTGGTGCCATAGATGCTCTCCCCATATTTTTTCAGCCAGACGCCCATCTCCCTGAGCCTTTGCACCTGCCGGGCTTCCATGCGGCCGTCCATCATAGGGCCGACATTAAACAGGAGGTTGCCATTACCGCCGGCCGTTCGCACCAGGGTCTGGATACATTGTTGGAGCGACTTGACATGATCATTGGGTCTCCAGGCCCATTGGTTAGCGATGGTGATACAACTTTCCCAGGGTTCCTTCATATTCAACTGGCCTATCGTCTGCTCGGGGGTGAGGAAATCCCCTACGGACTGCGGGTCGGACAGAGAGGAGCCGCCTTTGCCAAGCCTGTTGTTGACGATAAGGGCCGGGTTCAGCTCCTTCAGATACGCGTAGATCTCCTTTCCGTCTTCGAGGGTCCAGTATTTCTCCCAGTAACCGTCGAACCACAGCATGAAAGGCTTGTATTTCGTCACGAGCTCTTTCAATTCCATTTTCATTGTCGTGACGAACCGGCCCATGTCCCCCTTTACATTTTTGGTGCTGTCATAAGGGCTTTTGGTGGGATAGTCCGGATCGTGCCAGTCCAGCACGGTAAAATAGATGCAGAAGGTGATGCTCTGGCGCCGGCAGGCCTGTGCCAGTTCTCCCACGATGTCTCTTTTAAAAGGGGAATTGCCGATGTTATAGGAAGAGACAGCCGTGGGCCAGAGGCAGAAGCCGTCATGGTGCTTGGCGGTGATCGTCAGGTATCTCATGCCGGCGTCCTTCGCCGCCTTCACCCAGGCGTCCGCATCGAAGAGGACCGGGTCGAATTCACGGTAGAGGCTGTCATAGTCATTTTGCGCCACTTCGTGGTTGCGGCTCCAGCCGATCTCCGTTCCCCGGAGGGTTACGGGGCCGAAATGGATGAACATACCGAACCGTTTGTCCATGAACGCTGCGATCGGCGTCCGCGAAAGCGGCAGCGTCTGAATGCCGGGGGAGCCGGCATCATTCTGCGCGAATCCGGCTCCTCTGGCGAATAAAAAGACAAAGAGAATAAGAATTTTTTTCAGCATTTCGATCCTCTATTTAGTAGAGTATTCATGGTACGGATAGCCGATTCCTATAGCCTGTTCCAGAAGGTGACCTGGCTCATGTTAGCATATCCCGAATTATCGGTTTTCAAGATCCGGATGATAATAAACCGTATGGGAGGCGGGTTACTGATAAGATCAGCATCGAAAGGCGCTACCCCATCGTCCGTCCGTATTACCTCATTCAACAAGGTCCATCCTTTTGCCTTGACATCCGCGGCCCATCCATTGTTCCCGGGCGCCAGGCTACTGATGGCGCCAGTGGTATCGGCGATCCCCCAGACTTCGAAATCAACGGGGTTATGACAACAGTTACGCCCCGTCTCTTCGATTCGGCCCAGGTTGGCATAGACCTTACCCATATCGAAGGTAATGGTGCCCGGTATTCCCGGAGAGCCGCTGCTATGGAAGATCGTGGGATAGCCCCGGGGCTGCATATTCCCGTCCCATATCCTGGCCAGATAGGTGTTTCCATCATAGGCCTGCAGGTCGTAGGGTAAGTTAATTGTATTGAAGACGCTTTTATCACACATTACGTAAATGAAGATACGTGGAAAAGCGCTATAGGCCGATGTATAAAAAGTGTCTATCGCACTCTTCGCAGGTACAAAGGACGACTGATACTGCACCAGGGTCCCTGCCTTGTATTGGGTCAGTTTAATGGAGTCGCTGGCCGGTGAAAGGTAGCTGAGTACCGTATCGCCATTGGTATTGACATATTTGATACGGGTGGTGATATTGATGGTATCGATCGGCGCCAGGAAATACAAGGTTACGGACGAATCGGGATTAGCAAGATAAGGATTGTTGGTGTTGTAGGGCCGGTTATGCAGGCCTGACTGATAAATAGGGCCATATACCCGCGCATTGTCGATCTCCGTCACGACGGACCGGTTGCCATTCCCATCGTAAGAATAAATAAAGAACGAATAGATATATTCAGAGAGGTTGTTGATAATACAGCTTACCGTATCGGAGGTCTTATGGGAGACCGCATTCAAAATAAGGGAATCCGCATTGTTGTTCCAGTAAACCACGTATTTCGTTATACTGGGGTCGGGGCTGGGGTTCCAGACAAGCATGAGCCGTCCGTTGCCAGGCCGTATGGCCGCATTGCCCACTTTTCCCGGATAGGTGATTTCCGTTCCGCCGAGGAAGGAGCGGTAGTCGGTGGGCTTTTTGCTGCATCCCCAAAAGATGATGAAGCAAACCAGCGGGGCCAGGATATAGCTATAATAATTTTTCATTGTCGTTGTTTTAAATCGTTGTTATCATATAATGCAGGGTACCTCGATTAATTTATCTCGGATCGCCCCAGAATGTCAATTCCTCGATGTTGAAGAAATTATTGGTTAAGGACACATTCTGCAGGCATTCGAATCGCATATACCGCACTTTCGGCAGGGCCAGTGAAAAATTAAAGGAAAACCCTGCATTCCAAAATGCCAGGTCTGCGTTGGTATATTGCGGATTGGGGAGCCCCGAGGGTTTAGGAGGAAGGGTAAAAAAGCCCAGGTTGATCCAACCCTTGGGGCTCGTTCCACCAACAGGGGGAAGACTATTCACATCCGGCATGGTCTCGTCGACAGGCGCGTCGGCCCTGCCCCAGAGCACCCAGGTGAGGGGGGCGCCTGCCTGCCATAACCAATTCCCGCTGCCATCGATACCTCTGTCCCAGATGGTATAACGGCTCAGTTTGGCCGTTTGGCCCATATCAAATGTGATCACGGCCGGCCAGACAAGGGGTTGTATCGGCTGAGCGGTATGGTAACCCGGCGAGCCGGTATTCTTGTCCCATAGATTCTGTATGACCCATCCGAAACCTGTAGCCACATCTGTATTCAAAACATAAGGCTGGAACTTCGACTTATCCATCTGCGCCTCATAGATAGGCACTATATTAGAAAACAGCGTATCGGATATATTTCCCCATTGGTCGGTGATGTATATCCCGAATTGCCTGGATACCGTATCGAATCCCCGCAGGCTGAACGAGATGGAATCCTGGCTGGTATAATGCTGGTCGATGATCTGCAGTTTATTTTTAGCATCCGGGGTGATCGTGATCACACCGAGAGGGGCCTTCATGGGATTGAGGGCAGTGATGTTGACTCCTCCGAAATCCTTTTGAAGGATAACTGTAGGCCGTACTTTCAGGTAGGCCGCAGTATCGGGATGTACAGTTAAGACCAGGGAATCCGACTTTACGTTGGCCCGGGAGACGGTCCATAATGTCACCTTATAATCCTGGCTTTTGGCGAAGCCGCTGACCGTAATGCTATCCGAATAATAAGAGGATTTTGTCTGACGGGTGATCTTATCATTGATATTATACTGGGCCTGTACGTACAAGATGTTTTTGGAATTGGGAAGATTGTACGTGATATAGGCGCCGCCGGAGAAGTTAGTCACCTGTATGTTGGTGACAGGTCCCGGCTTGGTCATATCGGTGGAAACGATGGCATTGTAGCCGTCCGTCTTTTTACAGCCCGGCTGCACAGCCAGTAAGACCAGGAATATCCATCCGGGGATGGCCCCCCGGCGTGTATATCCTTGTGTGAAAAATTTTATCATGTTGAATGTCATAAAAATAATTTAAAGTGCTTAAGCATTTAATAAGGCGAACAGGTTTACCAGTAAGGTGTCTGTACCAGGTTAGGATTGGTCAGGATATCATAGTCCTGTATCGGGTAGAAGTAATTCCTCACGCCGAACAAAGGCTGGAATACATTTACTACCTGGTAGTAACCGCTGACTGTCTTATTGAATACATTCCATCCCTGTATGGGGCCGGTAAGAACGCCCTGGAGTTCCTTCCATCTCCTCAGGTCCCATCCTGCCTGCCCTTCGAAGGCCAGTTCGATCCTTCTCTCCTGGTGGATGATCTGCCGGAGACCTTCTTTCGTACCGGGCTTGCCGGGATTGCCGGAATAGCTGGCCCAGGAAGAAACGACTCCCTGCAGGCCGGCCCTTGCCCGCACCATATCGATATAGTTGTAGGCATCGGCCCCGGGCCCGTTGGCCTCATTCAGGCATTCTGCGTACAGGAGCCAGAGGCCGGTGAGCCGCATGAAAGGCCAGGAGTAACCATACCCTACGCTGGTCTGCCCGAATACCGTTTGCCAAGGCGTTAATTTTCTCGCCCAATAGCCTGTTGAATTATACCGCAACTGATCGGGTGGAGCAGCGTACCCGTTGACGGCATTTACATAATTCTGATTGTTATCGTCCGTAATGCCTGAACCGAACCAGTTGCTGCCATCGAAAGCCACATCGGCATAGTAGCGGGGTTCTCTTTTGAAATTACCCTTGACGGTGGGATATTTATAGTGTATATAGTAGAAATGGGCCGAATCGCCATTCTGCATCTGGTACCGGCCTGAATAGTCCCAGGTATTATCTTCGGCGATGGGCACGCCATGATTCGTATAGAAGATCTCGGATTCGGCCAGCGGTACGGAAAGATCGGAGTACACGGCAAAGACATTGGCCGCCGCATCGGCCGTCACCCGGGGAGATACCATATATTGCCAGCCGAATCGTGGATTCAGGGTCCAGATCTGCTCTGCGTTCCAACTGTCCGTGATAGCGCCCTGGATGGTGAGTAGCTGCCGGGTGCTGTCGGACAGGTGAACGATATTACCGGTTAGTTTTAACTGATACAAGGAGGCGCCTGCCGCACTGGCCGCATCGACAGCCGCCTTACAGGCCGTCAGCGCTTTTTGCCATTTTCCCGCGTCATAGGCAGCCGGGAATAAGCTCGTCCCGCCCTTGCCCTTCCAACTGGCATAATCCGGATTGCCATTGAACAGGGGACTAGCCTGTGTAGCCAGCACTTCTGCCTTTACGGCCAGGGCGATGGTGGAAGTGATCCTACCGGCCTCGGACACGCTGTTCTGGATCACGGCAGGCAGGTCGGGAATGACCTGGTCCAACAGGCCGACCACGTAGCTGAAACAGGAGTCCAGCGATTGTTGTTTGACCCTGACCTGGTCGGTGGTGGCATTGACCGGAAGACTTTTATCCACGATGGGAATAGGTCCGTACATCCGTATTAGCCAATAGTGGAAATAAGCCTTCAGGAATTTTGCCTCGGCGATCCATCTTGTCTTATTGTAGGGTGCAAGGTCCGGTGGTATATTGATATTATCCAGCAGCGTATTACACCTGCGGATGGCCTGCCAGAGATTTTGTCCCTGATTATACCCGTCCCAATAATTCAATATCGGGTTGGCGCTGTTCTGCGTACCCCGCAGGATCTGGAAGCCGGCATCTCCGCCCTGGCCCCCAAGGATCGTCTGGTCCTGGATCGGATATGGGAACATCATTTCCCCGGAAGTCGTGAAGCCTGCGTTCCCTCTTATATCGGCCAGGTTCTGGAGAGTGGCATAACATCCGAAGAGGTATGCCTGGGTCTCATTGGCATTGGAGAAGGCGCTGTTGAGTGTAGCGACATCGTCGGGGACGACATTCAGGTACTTCTTACAGGAAGAAGAGAATAGAATAACAGGCAGCAAAATTATCAGAAATATATTTGCAATCGTCTTCATGGTGATATTATTAAAGGTTGACATTGATCCCTACGTTGAATACCTTTTGGATGGGGTAGCCGAAGCCCTGGCCCGCCATTTCCGGATCCCATAATTTGAAATGGCTCCAGGTTACCAGGTTCAGGCCGTTGAAATAGATACGCAGGTTATCGAGGTACATGCGCCTGGCCATCGCCTTGGGAAGGGAGTAACCCACTTCCAGGGATTTCAGCCGTAAAAAACTGCCATCGCGCAACCACCAGGTACTCTGCTGCTCGTTATTGACATTATCATAAGTAGAGAGCCTGGGCCATAATGCATATAAATTCTGGTTCTCTTCGGACCAGTGATTGTCAGCATAGGCCTTCAGCACCTGCCCATTACTCGCGAAAGGCGCCGTGCCATAAACACCATAATACCTGTTATCGACGGAGGTGGGATTGATGAAGAAGGATTCCCTGGCAAGTCCCTGGAAGAAGGCATTCAGGTCAAAACCCTTATACCCGACGGAAAAGCCGAAGCCATAGATGATCTCAGGGGTAGTGGGAAGTCCGATAGGCACCTGGTCGTCCTGGTTGATGATGCCATCCTTATTCACGTCCCTGTATTTGATATCACCACCCCGGGGCTGGCTGGCAGAGCCGAATGACTGGGAAGGCGAGTTAAGGGCTTCCTTATCGTCTACGAAAAGTCTTTCGGCAATGTACCCGAAGGGCTGATTGATGGGCTGGCCGGACTGGGAACGGTAAGGATATTTATACTGCGGCTCTTCATAATGACCATATTTGCTGGAGGTGACCGTAAGATTTCCCAGTACGGAAGCCCAAAGGTTCTTCGAGATGGTCTGTTTGTAATCCAAATGCAGGTCCAGCCCCTTGGAATAGGCAGTACCCACATTGGCTTTGATGGGAGCTTCCAGCCCGTCAGTGACGGGAATATAACTGCGGCTCTGCAGGATATTATACCGGTATTCGTGGTAGATCTCGGCTATGATATTAAGATTTTTTAATATGGTCAATTCCAGGGCCAGATTGCTCTTCTTGGAAGTCTCCCAGGTGACGTCCGGGTTAGGATAGTTCAGTATGGCCGTACCATTGAGACTGACGGAATTATTGGTGCCAAAGCTTGCCCCACCCCCACCACCGGGCACTACCCCGGAAAGATAATAAAACCGGGTGTTGTCTATATTGTCATTGCCCACCAGGCCATAACTGCCCCTTAGCTTTACACGGGTCAGGATGGTCGAGATATTGTGGTCTTCCCAGAATTTTTCATTCGAGACGACCCATCCCGCCCCGATGGTCGGGAAGAAGCCGTACCGGTGCTGGCTGGAAAAACGTTCGGAGCCGTTGTACCCGAAATTACCTTCCAGGTAATACCGGCTGGCATAGGAATAGGTGAGCCTGCCGGAGACGCCCAGGTTACGGTAAGGCAGGGAATATTGCAGGGAAGGGTTTGCATTGTTGGGATCCACGGCATTCGCATTCAAGGTCTGCTCCCGGGTACCCACCAGCGTGGCGCTGATATTGTGCTTGCCGAAGCTGTGACTATAATCCAGATTACCCATCATGTAGATATAGGTAGTGACGTTCTTCGTGCCAGGATAATAGCTGAGGAATTCCTGGGCTGCGCCGGGCTGGTTGTTCAACCAGGTAAGCGAATATTGTTTGGAAGCCGGATCGTAATTCTGGATGTTGTAATAGAACGGTTTGTAGGCACGGCTGAGATCGAAATAGGAATACCGGTTGGTGCTGAAAAGCCCATGAAAATTCAAGCCTTTGGTAATAAAGTCAAAGTTCTGGTTCAGCTCGAACTGGGCGGACATCCTGGATTCTGAAAAACTTTTATAGCCATGCATCTCGTCGGCATAGGGATTGTCCTGCAAACCTCCTGTGGTCAATACGGAGTTGCCGAATAAAATGTGCTTGGCCAATAAATTGGCGCTGTCGGGAGGATAAAAGGCCGGGAAAGCAACGGGACTGGTATGCAGCGCCCGATCATAGAGGTCAGTGGCAAAGCCGGACTGATCGTCGGTGATAGGTCCCGTATAATCATTGAAATTACCCCAGAGGCGAACGACCACTTCGGTCGTTTTGGAGATCTTCATATTGACATTGGAGCGCAATTGATAATTCTCATATTTCATGCCCGAATTAAAATTATTCACGGGGTTGACCTGCAAAATCCCGTTATCCCTGTCGTAGGACCCCGATATATAATACTTCGTAAACTCGGTTCCACCACTGAGGCCAAAATTGGCCCTGTTGGTAGTGGTCTGTTTTTTGAACAGGGTGGTCATCCAGTCGGTGGCAGGGTATACATAAGGATTGTAACCCGGGGTATGGTTCATCGTTGCCTGCGTACCTATGATCTGGTTGGGCGTGAATTGCGGAGTAGCCAGCGGGTCCCGGGTGGTGAGGGCCTCGTTGTACATCTTCATATAGGTGACGGGGTCGGCCAGCTGAACGTTCTGCGTCGGTTTGGACACGGAATTCTCATAACGCAGATTTATTTTCGCCTTGCCCGGCTTGCCTTCTTTTGTGGTGACGAGGATCACCCCGTTGGCGCCCCTTGCTCCATAAAGCGCAGCGGCGCTGGCATCCTTTAAAATGGCAAAGCTGGCGATATCGTCCACGTTCAGGCGGGCCAGGTCGTTGGCGCTGAGCTCGATATTGTCTACGAGGATCAGCGGGCTGGCGCTATAGCCGAAAGTGGTCACCCCCCGGATAAAGAACTGGGCGTTGTCCCGTCCCGGCTGGCCTCCGCGCTGGAACGAAATCACCCCGGCGATCTCCCCGGCCATAGCATTGGTCAGGTTGCTGGAGGGGGTCCTCAGGAGCTCGGGATTGACGCTGGTGACAGAGCCTACGATGGCTTCCTTCCGCTGCTTCTGCCCGTACGCGGTAACGATGACGGCGTCGCCCGCAGCGGCGATCTGGAGCACGGCATTGATCGATCTTTGTTCTGCCGAGACCTTGATCTTATAATCGGCATATCCTACGTAGGAAACAACGAGGACGGTGCCGGGATCCACGTCCAGGATGAACCGGCCATTGGCATCCGAGGACGTGCCGACATTTCTTTTGGTCAGGGCGAGAATACTCGCGCCTTCGATCTTTTTTCCTGCGGAGTCGGTAATGGTGCCGGTAACGGTGATTTTAGGGGTGCCCGCCGGTTTGGGCGGGGCCTGGGAGAAGGCATCCAGGGTAGAGATCGACAGGAGGAAGACGATCAAATACTGGTATCGCCTGAACTTTTTCTTCATAAACAAGCATCGTTTTGGTTAATTAAATCAAGCAGTGCAAACTAAGGAGGACCAAGCCTCCTGGCAAACCTGTAATAATGACATCAAAAATAGAACTTCGGGATGCCGGGGAAAATAGGTTATTCGTTTATTTTGATGGATTATTCGATGATTTATTTATCTTGGCATTCTAAACGATGCCGATGCCACAACCAAAAGAACGCCACAGGCGTTCCGCACGAAGCGCCATTATTAATGATAGGCCGGAGACGAATTACGTTCCGGACCATTCGTCTCCCGGCAAGAAAATCCGGGATGGATTCCAGGGAGAGAGACTGATCAGCCTGCCGGATTCCGTATGGAAGAACGCTATCAAAGCCAACCCTGTATTAGGTCAGCTCTATGTCACTCATATCGGTTATTTCCCCAAAGCAGCCTTCCATTACCGGGAAAGGAAGAACGGATGTGTGGACAATATCCTGATCTATTGTCTCCGGGGGAAAGGCTGGTATATTATAAAAGACAAACGTTTTGAAGTGGGTGTCAATGAATTCTTTATCCTCCCGGCCACCCGTGAACATGTACGATATGGTGCGGATGAGGAAGACCCATGGACTATTTACTGGGTTCATTTCAGCGGAAAGGACATGGATACCTTCAATCGTTCTTTCGGGATCGGTCTGTTGGACGGTGCCCACCCCATCACTTTCAATGAAAAAGGCCTTCAGTTATGGGATACGATGTATCAAAACCTGGAGATGGGCTATAGTAAAGAAAATCTCTGCAATACCAATCTCTGCCTCTACCATTTCATTGCCACTTTCCTGTTCCCTGACAAGCATCTGAATGAGAAGAAACAGGACACGAAGGATATGATCAATGAGACGATCCTCTACATGCGAAAGGATATAAGCGCCCGGCTGACTATCGAGGACATGGCCCGGAAGAATAATCTCTCGGCTTCTCATTTTTCAAGCCTGTTCCGAAAGGCGACCGGCATGTCGCCCATGGATTATTTCATTCACCTTAAATTGCAAAAAGCTTGTTTGCTGTTATATTCCAGCGAAATAAAAATAAAAGATGTCGCTTTGACCGTAGGGTATGAAGATCCCTATTATTTCTCCCGGCTGTTCAAAAAATATTTGAATCTGTCGCCGGATCAATACAGGATTTTGAGAAGAAAGGAGACGTAAGGCGCCTAATGCCCCGTAATCACCCCCTCCAGTTCTTCCAAAGTCTTCCCCTTGGTCTCTTTTACATTTATCCAGATGAATACCAGGCCCAGTAAGCAGATAACGGCATAAATGTAGAACACGCTATCCTTCAGGAGTTCGAAGAGGATGGGAAAAGTAAAGACCAGGATAAAATAGGCGGCCCACAAGCTCAGTACTGCAATGGAAGTAGCCGCTCCCCGGATCTTATTCGGGAATATTTCCGAGATGAGCACCCAGGTGACGGGCGCGAGCGAAATGGCATAGGTTCCGATGGCTGCCAGCAGATACCAGGAGACCTGGGCGGACCCGGCCGCTAACATACGGGCTACAATAACGTACAGGATCGCCAGCCCGCCCGCGCCTGCCAGCATCAGGGGTTTGCGGCCCAGCCTGTCCACCAGCATCATGGCCAGCAGGGTAAAGGCCAGGTTGACGCCGCCGATAAACACGGTCTGCAGGAGCTGTCCGTCCTGTGGCACGCCGATACTTTGAAAGATGCGGGGAGCGTAATTGAATACCACATTGATGCCGCACAATTGTTGAAAAACCGCCAGCCCGATGCCGATCAGCACGGCGGGGAATACGGCCTTTCCGAAAGCAGCCCGGTAGCTCATCTTGTTGTTGCCGGACATCGACCGGGTAATGGTGGCCAGGGATAACCGGGAGTAATCCGCCCCTCCTATCTTCTCCAGGATAGGCATCGCTCTGTCAGCCCGCCCTACGCTTACCAGCCAGCGAGGGCTTTCCGGCAACCATAAAGCGCCCATAAAAAATAAAGCGGCGGGGATGGCTCCCAGGCCGAACATCCAGCGCCAGGCGTCTTCGCCGACCGTACGCAGGCCATAATTTACCAGGTTGGTAATTAAAATCCCGATCACCACCGTCAATTGATTGATGGCAACCATGCGGCCCCGCAAATGGGCGGGAGAAATTTCGGCGATATACATGGGAGAGAGCATGGATGCCATTCCTACCCCGATGCCTGCCATAAAACGGGCGCCTATAAAAAAAAACCGTCCCGGGGCCAGGGACATGGCCAGGGAAGAAATGCAAAAAACAGCCGCCGCCAATAACAATCCTTTTCTGCGCCCGTATCGATCGCTGATTGTGCCGGCCAGGAGGCAGCCTGCAATGGCGCCCAAGGCCAGGCTGCCCGTAGCAAAACCTTCCCAGTAGGCATCCAGCCCGAACTGATCCCGTAAAAAGGGCAGCGCTCCGGTGATGACGGCGAAGTCAAAGCCGAACAGATAGCCACCCAGGGCAGAGATAAAAGATATTCCAAGGATATACCGGTTATTGAAGGACGAATGGGGCATAGCTGATGGTTGATGATCGAATGATTTTTGATCGAAAGGCGATCGGCGATCAATAGATGATCGGCGATCGTTGTTAAAATTTATTTCACGTCAAACTCAAAAACGGTGGTGGCCCGGTAGGTATCGCCCGGCTCCAGGATGATACCCGGGAAAACCTTATGGTTAGGGCTATCCGGGAAAGCCTGGGTCTCCAGGGCCACTGCGCCATGCTGCCGGTAAGGTTTCCCATCGGGTGCGTGCAGGCTGCCATCCCACCAGTTGGCTGTGTATACCTGGAGTCCCGGCCGGTCGGTAGTCACCCGGAGCCTTCTTCCCGTGGAAGGATCATAGAGTTCGGCGGCCGGCGACAGTCCTCCCGGAACCGGCGATGGCCCTCCCGGAAGTTCGCCGTCCAAAACATAATTATGATCCAATCCCCTGTCCAGTGGGAATCGGTCGATATGATCTCCTATTCTTTGGGGGACCGAAAAATCCAACGGGGTTCCCGCGACCGGAAGGATCTTCCCGGTAGGAAGGTTGTTGCCATTCTTCTCTGTATAGTTGCCCGCATGGACTTTTAAAAGATGGTCGGTGATCAGTGGATTGTCAAATCCTGTCAGGTTGAAATAAGAATGGTTGGAAAGATTTACCGGCGTTCTTTTATCGGTCACGGCGGTATACTCCATCCACAATTTATTGTCCGGGCTCAATACGTATTTCACCTGTGCTTCCAGGTTGCCCGGATAACCTTCTTCCCCATCCCGGCTGGTATAGGAGAAGGCAACTCCTACTTCTCCTTCTGTGTGGATCACGCCGGCAATATCCCATATTTTCCTGCCAAAACCTTCGAAGCCTCCATGGAGGTGATTGGCTCCGTCATTCAGCGACAGCTGAACGCTGTGGCCGTCCAAAGAGAATTTCCCCCCGCCGATCCGGTTGATCGTCCTTCCTACCACACAGCCAAAATAATAAGGATTCCGTTGATAATCTCCCGGCTCTTCAAATCCTGCCACTATATTCTTTCTTACTCCTTCCCTGTCGGGAGTATGAATAGAAGTAATAATGCAGCCCAGGTTGGTGATACGCACCACGGTATCTCCGTTTCGGAGGGTGATCCAATATACGTCCTTCCCCCGCAGTTGATCATAAAGGGTACCCGAATAAGCCGACGAAGCAGGTTCCTGTGTAATATCTAGCATGCCATACCTTGTTTTAGCGCCTCTTCAAAGAAAGGGAACATTTGTAAATAGACAGCGGCTCCCTGGTGATTGGCATCCGATTGAATGACTGCCTGCAAATATTTTTCAGCCATCGTAAAGTCACCCAGTCCCAGATGTCCCAGGCCGATCAGGTAGTTGCAATGTGTTTGGTTACGTGCATTAATATCCTGGTCAAAGACGAGCATGTCCGGCAGAGAGACGGCAAAATAGTCAATGGTGATCTTGTCGTTCATATGCTGCCGGCCAAATTCAATAAATTGCCCGAAAATATTCCGGGCTTTCTCCGGTTCATGGAGTTTTAGCCATGCCAGCGCCTGGTATATGATCTTGTCGGGCTGGGGGTCATTATAATAGATCGCCTGCACGGGTTTGCTGATCCCTACTATGGCCTGCCGGAATTTTTCTATGGCTTTTTCGGGCATCTCCCACCCTTCGTACACACATCCCAGTAAGTAATCGGCATCATTCTCCGGCGCTCCATAGAGCTTGCCTTCCCCCAGGTGCGCCGGATAGGACCGGGTGGCAGCCAGCAGATCGAAGGCCCGTTGAAACTCCCGCTGCGCCAGGGCCTGTCTGGCCAGTTCAATATGGCAAAGCAGGTATTGGCCTACGACTTTGCCTTCACCTCCTTCCCAGGGATGGAATTTCCGGGCTGCCAGTAATTCCTTCGCCTTTTCGTATTGCTGAAGATTATTGTACAGGGTTACTCTTTCCAGGTAGAGATCGTCCCTTTCGTTTACCAGGAGAGGATACTTTTCCAACAGGTTCAGTCTTTCTGCGAAGGGCCGGCCGGTGATCTTGTATAGCTGATCCAGTTCCATCAATACCCGGGAGTCGGAGGTATCCAGGGAGAAGGCTTTTTCCATGTATTCCACCGCTCGGTCCTTTCTACCCAGCTTGTTATAAGCCGCCAGGGAAAGATTGCGGAGGACGGTAGGAAAATGATTGTCCATCTGTGCGGACTTCTCCCAGTTTGCGATCGCCTCGGGGTACTGCCGTTTGTCATACCAGAAATTTCCCAGGTAGTAATGGGCCCGTGCATCGGTTGGATTAAGCAACAGGGCGCTCTGCAGTATCAGCACTTCTTCTATTTTGTTGGGGAAAACACCTTGCGGGCTTTGTTGGGCTGCTTGCAGATAGAAAGACAAGGCATCTTCGCCACGGCCATCCTGTAGGGCAAACCATCCTTTATAATAAGGGATGAGCGTAGGCAGCAGCTGCTTGTCTTCGCTAAATATTTTCAATACTTGTCCCGCTTCTTCATAAAGTCCGGCCTGTGCATAGTCCAGCGATAGTTCCAGATAGTTCTGTAAAGCATCCCGCATCAGTCCCTTAAATGTTGTGAGGGCGTTGGCGGCGGACGGCTCTTTGCTTTCGTGCTTATGAAGCAGGTAAATTTCGAAGAGACAACCGAAATTGAATGGGTCGATCGTTAATGTCTCTTGTATGAAGGCCGCACGGGCGGCGACGGAAGCTCCTGTCTTACGCAACAGGGCAGCTTTTAATTGGCGGGCGGAAGGGCTGTGGTAATTGCGGGCCAGGGATTTCTCCACGAGGACCAAGGCATTTTTCCAGTTTTTGTTCATGGCGGCAATCCGGGCCAGGGCCAGAAACCCGTTGTGTTGCCAGGCATCATTCCAGGTGGCCTTATAAAAAGCCTCGTATGCTTCTTCCAATCTTTTTTGTAAAAGTAACGACCATCCAAGATTATAATAAGGTTCCCCGTCATAAGGGTTGGGATTCCGTTGGGTGATCGTCCGGATGGCCGTGCGGAAATAGGGTTCGGCTTTTTCAAATTGCCCTCTCCGTAACAGCAGCAATCCCAGGGCATTATTACAACGGATATCCCCGGGGCTTCTTCTCAGGGCCTCTTCATAATAATCTACCGGATTAAAAGTAGCATGACGGTATTGTTCGAGATGGAGTCCATTCAGGTAAAGGTCTTCCACCTGTTCGATCTCTGCGGGCAGTTTGGCTGCGGTAGCCGCGGGGGGGATCTCCTTTTTCCCAGCGGGTTCAGGCTGATAAGATACCAGGGTATTTCCATCGCTATCCGTGACGACGACCTTCCAGTCTTCGGGCAGTCCTTGTGCGCCGGATAATCCATGGCCGCCGGGTGATCCTTCCTCTCCGGATGCCCCTTTCGATGCCGGCATGAAGGATTCCAGAAAGACCTCGTAAGGGGAGATCGTGGTCCTGTATTCTTTTATCAATGCGTCATTCTTATATACGCTCACCCGGGCATTGTCATATACGGAAGTGGTATACACTTTTATGAGCAGGCTCTCCCCTTCCCATTCCAGGTTGAGCATGGCTTCTTTCGTAGCGTTCTTCACCATGCCTACCTGCGTATAGGGCATGAAGTATTGTTCGAAGGTCTTCTCTTCGTTGGGTTGCAGCCAGGAAAAATCCGGCTGGTTATCCGTGAACACGCCCGTCATCAGTTCAATATAGGGACCGTCTTCGTCCGTCAGGTTGCGGTCCCAGGCCTGTCCGAAATCGCCATTGCCCCAGGTCCATTGTTTCTTTCCGGGTGAAAGGTGATGATCGGCCACATGCAGCATGCCCGCCTGGGTATCGTTCTCATAACACCCCATAAAATCGTATTTCGAGCGGATAGCCATATATGAGGTAGGTACGGGAATATTGGCATAGCGGGAAATATCCGTACCCGGTGCGTAGTTGACTTTATAATAGGTGCCGGTGGCGATCGGAAAATCGGAGACATCTCTTTTGCCGTGGTCGAAAACGGCATATACGTCCGGAGGAAATACGGACTGGTAATGGTCATTTACTTTTACCGCCGGGTTAGCCCACCAGAGAAAGGTCTGCGGGAAGGGTGTTCGATTGAATAGTTTCCCTTTGATCTCCAGGTAGGCCTTGTCTGGATATAGGGTAAATCCGGCCATTCCTTTGGTCCGGAACATCAATTCTATTTCATTCACCCAGACGGTCTTGCTGCCGTCGGTATTTTCTTCGATGGTGAAGTCGACGGGGCTGTACGTGCTGGGCCGGTGGTGCTGGGGCCAGTTAAATTCTATTCCCCCGGAGATCCAGGGTCCGGCCAGCCCTACCAGGGCCGGCTTAATGACCTGGTTGTAATACACGAAATCACGCTCTCTCACCTTATCGTATGCCCGCTGTACCCTGCCGCCCAATTCCGGCAATATCATGATCTTCAGGTATTCGTTTTCCAGAAATACGGCTGTATATTCCTGGCTGGTCTTTTGGTCGGCGATCTGTTCGATCACGGGATGAGGGTACACGACTCCGCTGCTGCCCTGGTATACTCTTTTTTCCAGGAATAGGGGGTTTTTCTCAGGCTGGCCGATCTTGTAGGTGGGGATGGAGATCTTCTCCACCCAGGCTTTTGCTTCCATAGCTATTAATTTGTTTCTCGAATAATCTTTACCAGGTAGGCATCTTTTTCCGGTACGTTGAGGGAAACAGTATCCTGGCCATTCTCAACGATGCCCAGCACCGTATCGGTCATAAAATCCTTCAACACATATTTCCCTTTGGGCAAGTTCAGGATTTCCAGGCTGATATCTTTTTTGAATTCCTGCTTGTTACTGAAATTGAATAAGGCCAGCAGAGGGGGGGCAGCATTGCCTCCGGCGGCCCCGGCCTTCAATGGACCCACGTCTGAAGGATCGGGCTTTAAATAAAAAGCGAGTTGTTGGTCGAAACTGTCCCCATCCGCGAACTGCAGGGGGGTAAAGGCTTTGGGGTGGCTGAAAAAAGCGCATACAGATGGATTGTTCAGGAATTTCCGGGCCCTTTCCGCCGCCAGCGGCTGCCGGAAATCCGATCCGTCTCCCAGGATGCTGCCCATCGCCATCATGGCATAGATCCTTACTTTGATCTCCTGCTCGCTGAGATCAGGATTCTTCTGAAAATTTTTCATAATACACACATCCAGGTTGGTATAGGGCCAGAGGGTCCCTTGTACCCACCACAGATGAGAGCCTGTCGCCATAGAGGCTTCCGTGCTGCCCCAGTTTGGAAATCCCGGCTGATCATCCCTCAGATGGGAGTATACGTCTGTCGAGACAAAACGGGCATGTGCATATTGGTGGGGGAACATGGGAGAGATCGCCTGGGTGATAAATATATCCGGCCCCAGGATGGAATCGATCAGGTGTTTGAGCATTTTCATGCCCTGGTTGTATGCCTGCATGCCGGAGCGCACCGAAGGGTCATAGCGGGAGGAAGATTCCAGAGCCCCGGCCGTTAAAAAGTCGATCTTGAGAAAGGTGGCATTAATGGCTTTAGCCTTTTGCAGCTGTTTGATAATAGAGAGCCGTGTAGCCGGATGCGTAGGGTCCAGCGGAAAGGCCCCCCAGTCTCCGTCCTTATAGGCGATGGGGTTATTGTCCTTGTCTTTCAACACCACATCCTTCAGGTTATAATCCGTGCCGGCGACGGGTGTCCTGTCCATAGCATTTCTCCAGGTCCAGACGGCAAAGGGGATGAAATAAAACCCCATCTGCTGATGCTGCTTCTTCCCATATTTACTCAGAGAGGCCAGCAGTTCGGTGGTATAAATGGATTGGTCATAGGAATCGATGCTCAATACAGGGGCTGCATAGCGATTGAAATTATCCAGGGTATGGATATAATCGGAAATTTTTCCCACCCCTGCCGGCATCATAACCTTCTCATATCCCAGCACTCCTTCTACGCCAAAACTGTTCCAGTAGACCGGCGCATAGCCCTTCCAGGAAAGTCTTCCGTTGATCCGGGCATTTATATCTCCATAGCCGGTAAAAGCGGGTCGAACATCCTTCATCCCGCATATATATATGAGTGGGGAATGAACGGTGGGGCCTGTCATCGTTCCATGGGGCGCGTGGTCATGGGTGCCGTCCTGACCTCCGTAGGCATGAGGCAGGGAGGGGTCGTCGGGGGTAGCTACGCCGCCGAAGACGTTGAAGGAATCGATCTGTCCTTTATCGGCTCCCGCCCGGTAGGCGATCCCGGTCTTCCAGAAATCATGCGATACGCTGCCGATGACCAGCCCGGAGAGGGAAGCATTGTCGTAGACGGAGCAGACCTCGTAGCTGATGCCCGAGACGCCGGCGGCTTTCGATGACGAGCCGGGGCTTTGCTCCGGCCCGACGGGCCATTTGCGTTCCACGACGCCTACCCAGTCGTCATTGTCGAAGGGGACGTCCAGGATCCTTGGCTCACTGCCGGGAATGGACAACCGGCCGTTCTGAGCGGGAAGGACGGCGATAGGTGCAATATTCCGTGTCTCCGACAAGGGCCCCTGTCCGGTCAAACGGCCGGCCTCCGCATCGATCAGTATATACGGGTGACCGGCATACAGGGTAATATGCTGCAGCAGGTATAGAGGCTGCCGTTCATCCATGTGTTTGATATTGATGCGCATGCCCTTACCCAAACTATCCTCTATTGGGTCGATGCTATAAGGATGCTGGCTGCAATCGGTGGCGGTCAGGCGGCCCGAATGGATATCCTCCACATAAGCCACGGTATTGTCCAGGGTGATGCCGTTAGCAAACCGGTAATTGAGTTTCCCGGTGGTCGTATTTAGGATCACGGCCACCTGGGAATTGGAAAGGACTACGCTATCATTGTATTCATGGACGGTCTGGGCCTCCGAAGGCTGGTGCAGCAGGCTCAGGAATAACAGGGCGAATATGGAACGACGAGTTTTCATGCAAAATTTTCAATTTAAGTGGTTGCATGCCATCCTCAATAGCCTGGATTTTGGTCCGTCAACGACAGGGCCGAGTTGGTCTGCAATTCGGCCAAAGGTATCGGATACAGGGTATTGTGGGCCGATATATTTTGGGCGGGATGGGCGTCCCCGGTTCCATTGATGGGTACATAATGAGCCCTTGGATTATTATGGAGCTGTACCCTTGCCACCAGTGTGCCTGTCCTCTTCAGGTCGAACCAGCGCCAGCCTTCGCCGCCCAGTTCCCGCATCCGCTCGTCCAGCAATTCCGCCCTCAGTTCCGCCTGTGTGGGGGTCCTGCCCCAGGCAATTTCGAGATTTTGCAGGCCCGCCCGGTTACGCACTTTATTAAGCGGGACCAGGGCTGGAGCTGCCTGTCCCCCTTCGTTGAGCACTTCCGCATACATGAGGTACACATCGGCCGCGCGCAGATAATACAGGTTCTTGCCTGAATTGTAAATATCTATATCGGAGCTGCTGATATCATATTTCTTAATAGTAGGCAGTCCCGGGTCTACCCACCAGTCCATGGTGTTGCCGCTACCATCATAGCGATGGGGCCAGATAGAAGCTAAATATCTTTTGTCATTTGCCTGATCGAAAACCGTATCGGAATAATAAGCAGTGGTCGTGACCACGGTGCCGCCATAACCAGGAGTATGGATGTTGAATGCCTCACCGGAGATACCCGGGCCGGCATAGGAGCCAAAGAGATTTTGCAAGCCCTGTGTATTATTGGGGTCGGTCGAATACTGGATCTCGAAAAGCGACTCTGCGTTATTCTCATGCTGACCGTCAAAAAGCTGGGTATAATCTGCCAATAGGGTCAGGCTGTTGCTGTTCGTCAGATCCTCAAACTGGGTCTTCGCGTCGGCGTAATCTCCCTGGGTAAGGTATACTTTTCCCAGCAAACCTTTGGCTGCTTCGATGCTGGCGCGGCCGATGCCCGGATTCTTGCTCCTGGCCCAGCAGTTGGCGATGGCAAATGTAAGGTCGTCGACAATTTGAGCATAGACATCCTTGGCCGGCGTGCGCTTAACGCCTGCGGAGAAGGGAGTAGTTTCCAGGCGCAAAGGAATATCTCCGTAGAGCTGGACGAGATAAAAATAAAAGAGCGCCCGCATGAATTTAGCTTCTCCCAGCAACCGGCTTTTTACCGTAGGGTCTGCGATCGTTGCGCCGGGAATGCCCAGGATGGCGGAATTCGCATTGGCAATCCCCAGGTAACAATCCTGCCAGAATCCTGACAGCTGATAATTCTGGCTGCCGAATTTAAGATCGTATACGTCCAGGCCGGTCACATTCGCCCAGTAATCGCCATAGCCCTGGGATTGGTAAGTGCAGCGGGCTTCATCCGTGCCTACGATGCCGATCAGCGCATAATCCGATTTTTTCAAGGTCTGCAATTGTGTATAGATACCAGTGACGGCGGCCGTGGCGCCTGCCTGGTCCTTGAACACCTGGGTCTGGCTGACAAAAACCTCAGGGGTATAATTCAAGGTTTTTTTGCATCCGGCGGCAAGCAGCAGCAAGCCTGCTAGAGACGCTGCCAGTCCTATTTTAAATATATAGCGAGGGAACTGTTTCATAAATATATTTTAAAGAATTATAGCCCTAATTTTAAACCAAGCAAAAAGGTCCTGTACCTGGGATAGTTCTCCAGCTGCGTCGGGTTGCCGTTATCCGGGTCCAGTCCTTTGTATTTGGTGAAGAGGAATGGCTCCGTCGTCTGGAAGTAGACGTTCAGATTTCTCAGCTTCAATTTTTGCGTCACGCTGCCCGGGATATCATATGCCAGGGAGATACTCTTTATCCGAATGTAATCGCCTTTCTGGATGGAGTAGCTGGAACCCTGACCAGGCCCTCCTGGCAAAGGTTTCAGGGAAGTTCCGAAAATATTCGGCCTGGGAACGTTGGTATGGGTATTAGTCGGCGTCCAGTAATTACCGCCTTCTTTCGTCACATTGCCCAAACTGCCGTACCAGGAGTTATAATACGTGAGGTTGGTATAGGGCAGGTTGTTCAGCTGCTGACCATACTCATAAGAAGCGAGGACGGTGAGTGCCACGGCTTTGTAGCGGAGGTAGTTCCAGAAGCCGCCCCAGCCACCAGGGATATTGTATCCCACGATCGTCTGGTCCTGCGGGGTTATTTTGCCGTCGTGATTGATGTCCTTTATTTTAATATCACCTGGTTTACCATTGGGGTTTAAACTAAAGTCATCGCCTGCCTGGTAGAGGCCGTCATACACATAGTTGACCAATACGCCGCTGGGTGGCTCCCCTACCCGCAAAGAAAGGCTGATCGAATCTCTTCCCGGCAACAGGGAAGTGATCTTGCTTTTGTACTTCGACCAGTTGAAGGTCATTTGCCATTCGAAGTTCTTTGTCTTTACCGGGGTAGCCTGGAAGTTGATATCGATCCCTTTGGTGTTCATGGCGGCTACATTGATCTGCTCATTATAGAACCCGGAAGAGGGGGCCAGTGTAAAAGGCAATAGCAGGCTGCTGATATTTTTATTATACAGGTCCACGCTTAATGACACCCTGTTGTTCAGGATGGCAAGATCCATACCCAGGTTGGTCTGATGCTGGCGTTCCCATTCCAGGGTCGGGTTGCCGGCCGTGCCGCCTACCTGGTATCCGCTGGTGGCGTTGGAGCCATTGAAAGGATATTGTGAATTATTATACCGGGTGTAAATGGCATCATAGGGAAGATTCTGATTACCGATGAGACCGTAACTGGCTCTTAGCTTCCAGTCACTCAAGACTGTCTTGAGTTTATAACCAAGGAAGGGCTCCTCGATAATGCGCCAGGCAACGCTGGCAGAAGGGAAGAAGCCGTATCGGTTGTCGGGGCCGAAACGGGAGGAACCGTCCCGTCTGCCGGTCAGGTTTAAGATATATCGCTGTTTGAATTTATAAATAGCCCGAGCCAGGAAGGACTGAACGATCCAGCCATCATAGCTCGTATTATCCTGGGTCTTGATGCCCGCGCTGCCCATATTCTTGAACGTGAGCAGGTCGGTGGGGAATTGCGTGCCCTGCATATCCATGGCGGTATTCTCCCTGCGTTCGTAGGTGGCTCCGCCCAGCAGGTTCAGGTCATGGTCACCTTTGGTAAACGTGTAGGTGGCTGTATTTTCCCAAAGCACATCGGTCGATTTGGTATTATAGACTTCAGCCTGGCCATTGGTAGAAAAGCCGGCGCCCGTATTTCTCGGGTTGTAGGTATCGCTCTCGCTGTTGAGCAGGTCGGCGCCGATGCTGCTGCGGAGCACCAGGTTCCTGATGGGCGTCACCTCTAAGTAAAGGTTGCCGAAGGTCCTGTTGGAAGTGTAGTTGGCCACAGAGTACAAGTCCGATGTCACCGGGTTAATGATGGTTAGCGCACCCGTGCTAATGTCCGTGATCACCAGGGGGGCGCCGGTGGAATCATAGATGGGCATCAGCGGGCTTTGGGTAAGCGACTGCTGGTAAACGCTGCTGTGGACGCCTTTGGTGAAGTTGTGGTCCAGGTTGACACTTCCACCTAACTTTATTCCTTTAGCGACATCCGATTCTATGCTGAAATGTCCGTCATACCGGGTGTAGCCCGTATTGACGAGAATCCCCGCCTGATTCTGATAGTCACCGCTGAAATACACTCTATTCTTTCCTACGCCATTGCCTATGCCGATAGAATAGTTTTGCAAGGGGGCCTTCTGCCGGGTTACGGCTTTTTGCCAATCATAGGACTTATAGCCGTTGGCAATACTCTGCAATTCGTATTTATTGAATATTTTGGCATCGGAAGTACCCAGGGGATAGGTGATGGGGTCGGCGTCATTGGCCCCTATTCTCCTCAGCTGGGCATAGTCTTTGGCTCCCAGCATATGGTAAGGCGAGTTGGGCGTTTGAATGCCATAGTACATATTAAAGTCAATGGTAGCTACGCCCGCTTTGCCATGTTTGGTCGTGACGATGATGACCCCGGCGGAGGCCCTGGAGCCGTAGATGCCTGCTGCCGCCGCATCTTTCAGGATGTCTATCGATTCTATGTCATTCGGGTTGATATCACGTATATCTCCCGTAAGCGCTACCCCGTCTACGATATACAGGGGGCCTTCGCTTTGTGTGATGGAGTTGAGCCCGCGTATGTTAATGGAGTTGCCCGAACCGGGTGCGTAGCCGTCGCTATGCACTTCTACGCCCGGCGCCCGCGAAGCCATGGCATCGGCCAGGTTGGTCACCGGCAGCTCATTGATATCTTTGGAAGAAATACTGGATACGGAGCTGGTGAGGTCGGCCCTTTTCTGTTTGCCATATCCGATCACCACGATATCATCCAGGTTGGAGCTGGATTTTTCCAGGCGGATGGTGATGGAGGCGCCGTCACCGGGAATGGAGACTTCCTGGGTCTTATACCCGGTATAGCTTATACTCAGGAGGGTTCCGGGGGCAACGGACAATGTAAATTGTCCTTTGCTGTCCGTTAGTCTGGTACTACTGGGAGCGCCCTTTACCTTAATAGTAATCGTTGCCAGGGGGAGGGGGTTGTGAGAAGCAGCATCCTCTACTACTCCCTGAATTTCTTTCTGCTGCGTCCTTCCCTGCAATACACAGCCTAGACAGATGGTGAATAGAATGATTAACTTTCTCATTTTTGTTTGGGTTTTAGCAGTTGATTGATCTTTTTCATATACAAGACATATTAAACGTTAGTGAATTACGGTGTTGGGAAAAAATACCGGGTCAGGCCCGGGACCAGAGAAGTACGATGCAGATTATTCGTACTGCGCAAAAAGCCGAAGAGGCTGAAATAGCTATAGACAGTTGTTTCGGGCATTACAATCGTTTTTACTGTTAGAGCTTTAGAAGAAGGAACAGGTTTGAAAGCTCAAATTTCGCATTTGACAAGAGAAGAAAGAATAGTATTTTTTATGAAAATGATGGATTATTTTCTGCTTTTCCATATTTTGCAATATCATTATATATGAAAGACAAAATTTTCAGAAAGAAAGAGGGATTCGAGGGGCAACGATTGATCGTGCTTCCCAAAAAGATAAAAACGGACTTTCTTATGAAGGATCCGGTGACCAAACAGATCTATATCACCGACATCGGATATTACCCAAAAGCCCTGTATCACTACATGGAGCGGGCTGGCGGCGTCAGCCAGCATATTATTATTTATTGCGTGGAAGGGAAGGGCTGGATCGAGATCGATAAGAAAAGAATAGAGGTCACTCCGTCCCGATTCGTCGCTATTCCTGCCGGCGTACCGCACAAGTATGCCGCCAATGAAAAAGATCCATGGACAATATACTGGATACATTTCAAGGGGGAGATCGCCGGTTATATCGTGGAGCTGATCCTTCAGAACTCGAAGAACTATAAGCCGGACCTCACCTATAATGAGAACCGGATCAAATTATTCGAGGAGATCTATTCCAACCTGGAGAAAGGGTACAGCGGGGATAATCTGCGTTATGTCAATATGATCTTTTACCATTTCCTCTCTTCCATCCTTTATGAGGAGAAATTCAATTACGTGGAAAACAGGAAAGAGAATGACATCATCGCTCTGACGATCGAGCTGATGCAGAAAAAGATCCATACCATTTTTACGTTACAGGAGTTTGCCAATTTTTCCAAGCTTTCCGTCTCGCATTTTTCAGCCGTTTTCCGGGAAAGGACGGGGTACGCTCCTATTGAATACTTCAATCATCTTAAGATACAGAAAGCCTGCCAGTATCTTCTCTTCACGAATATGACCGTCAAGGAAATGGCTGCCAGCCTGGGGGTGGATGATCCTTATTATTTTTCCCGGATGTTCTCCAAATTGATGGGCGTGTCGCCTATTGAATACAGGAAGAGGAATAAGTCGGGGAAATAAGGAAACCATTTATTCGTTTATAACTTATAACCTCTAACATATATATGAAATTCCCATCCCTGAACTCATTGGTAAGCAGTGCAGTTAGCACTTTCCGAAGGTTTGCAGCGGCCATTGTCGCTGCTGTTACGGTCAGCGTGTTCAGTATGCTGTTGCTGCACCTGTCTTATGAACAAACAGATAGCCACCATTGGTACTGGAATATTGTAATAAGCGCTTACCTTGGGATGCTGCTATTGGTAGCGCTGGCTGTTTTTGCCGAAAGAAAGAATTTAGGGTACTCTTCTAAAATTTTATTGCAATTGGCAGGAATTGCCGTCTCCGTAGCCTATTATTCTTCTCTGCCGGATCATTTTACTGTTATCAGCAACCTGCGTACTATCTTATTTGCGCTGGGATTACATTGGCTAATTGCTTTTATTCCTTTCACTAATTCCGGTGAGCTTAATGGATTCTGGCAATACAACAAGACCCTTTTCCTCCGGATACTTACCTCGGCCCTGTACACAGCTGTCTTGTATATTGGCTTATCCCTGGCGTTGCTAGCCATAGAAAATCTTTTCGGAATAAATATAGACGGTAAACGGTATGGCGACCTATGGATCTTTTTAACAGGTATATTCAATACCTGGTTCTTTTTGGCCGGCTTCCCGGCGAATTACACAGCGCTCAACGAAAGAACGGATTATCCCAAAGGGCTTAAGATATTTACACAATATGTGCTGCTGCCTATCCTGGTCGTTTATATAGTGATCCTTTACGTCTATACGTTCAAGATCATTTTTACGGCGCATTGGCCAGTCGGATGGGTATCTTACCTGGTACTAGGGTTTTCTGTGGCAGGCATCCTCTCGTTATTGCTGATCTATCCGGTAAGGACCGAAGAGAGCAATAAGTGGATCCTGAGTTTTTCGAAATTCTTTTATTTTGCCTTGTTTCCCCTGCTTATTTTATTGTTCTGCGCTATTGCAAGGAGAATAAAAGATTATGGATTGACGGAGCTCCGCTATTTTGTTTTGTTGCTTGCACTCTGGCTTTTACTGATCGCCGTTTATTTCCTGGTATCTGTAACGAAGAATATTAAGCTAATCCCTATGTCCCTATGTCTGATCGCTTTTCTGTCTGCTTATGGCCCCTGGGGAGCTTTCAGTATTTCATTAAAAAGCCAGGAGAAGCAATTGGTAAGTTTGCTTAAAAAAGATAAATTACTGGCAAATGAAAAGGTTATAAGGGCAAAAAGCCCCCTGTCTTTTACGGATCGTAAACAAATCAGTTCCATAACGGAATACCTGGTAGACATGTATGGTTACCGTGCGCTGCAGCCCTTGTTTGCTCAGAACCTGGACTCTCTGATGAAACGGGATGGCATCAATAAAAGCGGTGATTCCTATGATCAGACCAAAGAAATCCTTTCCCAGATGAATATCACTTATCTCAGTAAGTTTGAAACCGAAGACCCGGAAAATGGTTTCTTCGAGTTTTATACAGATCAAAGTGACAATGTTCTGAATATTGAAGGGTATGATTACCTGATTTCCGGGTTCCAGGTTTATACACAGGATATGGCGGGGGAATCCTGCTCCACTTATCAGGCTGGCAGCAAAACTCTGAATATTTGTTTTGACCCGTCGAAAAGTAGTATCGCTATTTTAAATAATAAAGATTCCTTATTGGTGGATATGAAGCCGATGGTACGAACCTTGCAAAGCGAAGGAGTCGACTTTGATAAAATGATAAAGCAGGAGGAAGGAACCCTGATCGCCGCCGGCAGGGAATTCAGCTTCAAAATAATGGTCAAAAATATTCACGTTAGTAAAAAAGCAAACCCTTTGCGTATCATTAGTTTTAACGCCGATATTCTCGTAAAAAAGGTCGCTTCCATCCAGTAAGGCCCGGGTTAGGAAAAGCCTTCATACCTTCTTAATCTTTGTCGGATGGCTGAGCTTGTAGTCGAATTTGCTTTCGTCGATGCCTGCCCGTCTGTTGACATATCCTTTCTTATACTTTTTAACTCTCGCTTCGAACCGGATCCTGTCTCCTTCCGCCAGCTGGCCTAAATTTTCAAATCCCTTCGTGAGGTTAAACCATAAATGATCGCAGATAAAGGCGCCGTTGTGATCCCGGATCTGCACCAGGAGCACCGTCTCCGTAGAGGGCCCTCTATAATTGGTCTTCAATCCATATTTTGAAAAAACGCCGATGAACGACTCCCGTTGTTCCTCTATCTTTTTCAGTTCCTTCCTCATTAGGAAAAAATTATTTTTATGTTATGTTTACCGGATTCCGGGCTTAAAATAAAGGCCGGGGGCCAGTGATGAAATCCCGGACGGCAAAAAAAAACTATTTTACAAAATTATGCCTACTATTCCCTTTTTTGATAGAGATCTGAGCTGGCTTTCCTTTAATTACCGGGTATTGCAGGAAGGAGCCAGGGAAAATGTCCCTCTTTTGGAGCGGATCGGCTTTCTTTCCATCTATTGCTCCAACCTGGACGAGTTCTACCGGGTTCGTATTCCGGCCCTCTCCGCGCTGCAAAAGATCAGTAGTAAAAAGATAGTGGCGACCATGGCAGCGGCGGAGATATTGCCGGGAAATGGCTCTTTATTACAGCAGATCGAGGCGGTTGTCAATGGTCAATTAGAGCATTTTGGCCAAATATTAACCGGGCAAATACTGCCCGCCCTTGCCAGTCAGGGGATCCATTTCATATATGACCAGCCGATCCCTGAAGCGGTAAAAAGAGGAGCCAGGGAATATTTCTTTACCCAGCTGCTCGCTTTCCTGCAGCCTGTGCATCTTTCCCGGGCAAAGGACACGTTCTTTCCTGAAAACGACAAGATTTATTTCGCGGTGGTGACGGGGGGGAGCGCCGATAGTGAGATGGCCCCTACGGAGGACGCCAGCCGGGAAGATATATATATCCTGAATATCCCGTCGGACGGTCTGCCGCGGTTCTACCAGGCGGAGGCCGACAATACCCAAACCATTCTTTTTATCGACGATATTATCCGGGACAACCTGAAATTTATCTTTCCAGGTCTCTCTATCAGGGGAGCTTATAGTATTAAAATCACCCGGGATGCCGAGCTGGACCTGGAGGATGAATACGACGGCGATCTCGCCGAAAAAATAGAAAAGAAACTGGCGAAAAGGGACGCAGGGCTGGCTACCCGCTTCTTATACCAGCCCGGCATTCCCCTTAGTATCCTGGAGTCGCTGATCAGCTCTCTTGGTCTGAGCAAGGCCTCCATCGTAGCGGGTGGCCGGTATCATAATCTCAGGGATCTTGCTGTCTTTCCCGTGAAGGACGATCGGTTGTCTTACCCGAAATGGCCTTCGCAAAAGCGGTCGTATACGGATCCTCAAAGCCTGTTCCAGCTCATTTCGGAAAAGGATATTCTGCTGCATGCCCCTTATGAAAGTTATGATCCTGTCCTGCGATTCTTTAATGAGGCGTCGATAGACCCTTCCGTGGAAGAGATCTACCTCACCATGTACCGGATCGCACGGGACTCCAGGATCGCCCATGCCCTGATCAGCGCGTCCCGCAATGGAAAAAAGGTCACTGTTTTCGTGGAGCTGAAGGCGAGGTTTGACGAAGCCAATAATCTCCGGTGGGCCGGGCAGATGAAAGCGGCGGGCGTAAAGATCATATACAGCATCCCTGCGCTGAAAGTACATGCCAAAGTAGCCCTGGTCAAAAAGAGAAGCCGGCAGCGGATCCTCTATTACGGTCTGCTGGCTACCGGCAACCTGAATGAAAATACAGCCCGCTTCTATACGGACCATATCCTGCTGACGGGGAATCATGATCTGATGCGGGAGCTGGAACTATTGTTCATCTTTCTTGGTAAACACAAGGACCCGCGCGAATCGGCAAAAATACCTTTCCGGCACCTGCTGGTCGTGCCATTCAACCTGCATCAGCGATTCCTTTCTCTCATAGACCGGGAGATCGAAAATGCCGAAAAGGGATTGCCTTCGGCGATTACGATCAAGTTGAACAACCTGGAAGAGCCCGTATTGATCACCAAACTCTATGAAGCCTCCCGGGCAGGCGTACAAATTTCCCTGATCGTAAGAAGTATCTGCTGTATCATTCCCGGGGTACCGGGTAAAAGCGAAAATATCACCGTCAGAAGAATTGTCGACCGGTATCTCGAACATGGACGGGTATTCATTTTCCATAATAACGGGAATGAGGAAATATTCCTCGGGTCCGCCGACTGGATGAACCGGAATATATACCGGAGGATCGAAGTCTGTTTTCCCCTGTATGAGGAGAACCTGAAGCAGGAGATCCGGGAGATCATCCGCCTGCAATTGCAGGATAATACGGCTGCCGTACTCCTCAATGAGGCCATGGATAATGTGCCTGCGCCGGCTGGCGATCCCCTGGTTCGTTCACAGGAAGCTATTTATCAATATATAGCTCAAAAGAGGCAAGATTAAAGCCCCCTTTACCGGCATATATACGCAACTTAATAAGCCCCTTTCCCAGGGGAATATCTTTCACTTCTACTGTCCGCCAATTGGCCGGGCCGCCCGTATTGGGAATGGGGAGATCCTGCACTAATACCACGGAACCGGGAACGGAAGAAAGGGAAAGCCGCGAGGTATCGGAGGAGGCTGCTACCCGGAAACCTATACGGTATCGTCCTTTCTTTTCCACCCGTACCGTGTATTGCAGCCATTCGCCGTCTTCGATGCTGAATATATAATTCCCTTCCGGGCAATCGGCCAGAGCGCCGGTGGTATCTGTTGTTATATCCACGCCGTCATTGCGGTACCTATGACCGCGGTTACCCACGGTCTTCACCCCCGGGGTGTACTGGTAGCTGGCGGAATCCCGGTCGAAATAAGCAGCGCCCTGACGGCCCAGGTCATATTCCACCGCGGGGATTAAAATAGTGTCACTCTTCCCGATCCGATGTTCCGCAAAAGGCCGGGTGTCTGCCGAGTAGACCTGCCGGAACATAGCATCCGTTACATCCTTATGATAGACATTGTTTTCCAGCCTGCTATCGGCTACCAGTCCTTGCAAAGCGTTATCTGCTTCCTGTTGGGATGGGCGGGGCCCTTTCCCGTTCCAATAGTCCAGTAATTGCTGATAAGCCGGGCTCAGCCGGATCTCCAGGGGGTTGTTGCTGCCTATCTTTTTTAGAGGCCACCAGGACCAGCCGATATCATGGGTCTCCACCAAATGAATGGCTTCGGTATACCAGGTATTGGAATTTTCTCCCGACTCCCCCATCCATAAAGGTATATTGTATTTTTCCCGCAGGTCCAGGAAGGAGCGGATGGCTGTTTCGGTATTAAAATTGCCATACTTGTGAAAGCTGAGGACCATGTTATCATCCCAGGCGGGTAGAATGCCCCTGTAATTATTGCCAAAGCCGTTGCCTTCTATAATGATGATATGTTTCTTATCGACGGTCCGGATGGCGGCTGTAAGATCCATCATTAGCTTGCGCAAAGGCGCGTTCTTCGTCTCTGCGGTTCCCCGCCGGTCGTTCGGGTCTTCGAAGCCCCAGTTAGGCTCGTTGATAATATCATATCCCCCGATCCAGGGCTCCCCGGCATATCGCTGCGCTAATTTCGTCCATAAGGCGATCATCTTTTGCCGGTTGGCCTCGCTTTCCCAGAGGGAAGGCTTTGCCGGGTCGCGGTCTGAAATAGGGAGGTCGTTCCCCTGCCCGCCGGGGGTTGCATGCAGATCAAGGATCAGGTATATTTTGTTGGCTTTGCACCAGCTCAGGAGGCTGTCTGTCAGGGCAAATCCTTTGGACAGCCAGGTATTCTTGCCCGGCTCCGGCTCTTCATCGACAGCCGGCGTAAATAAATGATAATGCATGGGGAGGCGGACGGAATTGAAGCCCCAGGCTGCCATGGAGTCGATATCGATCTTACGGGTATGGTTAGCCAGCCAGTCTTCGTAGAACTTTTCCGTTTTCTCCGGCCCGATCAGCTCTTGTATTTTTGCTTTTATCCGGTATTGCTGCCCGATATTGCCAACCCGTAACATATAGCCTTCCTGTAACATCCAGCCCCCCAGGCCCATACCGCGGAGGATCACTTTTTCACCCTTCTCATTGACAATGACGGGGCCGCTGGCCTTTAAAAAACCCTGGCTGTCAGCTTTGCCTATATAAAAGAAAAGGACTATAAGAACAATAAAACCCCTGCTATATTTCATTCGATTTTTTTTACCCGGAGGGAACTTACCAAACCCTTAAAGTAACGCTTTTCTTCAATTTTCCGCCGGGCTACGCCAAAAATGAGCGGGGGCCCGCCACCTGGTTACTCTGAGCAAGAAGACGTGCGAGGGCACGGCTGATCTTAGAAGCGCCAGCGATGTGGGCAGGCTTGCTATTCGGCCCTCAAACTCTTCATCGGGTTGGCGATGGCCGCTCTGATCGACTGATAACTTACCGTCAGGATCGCAATGAGTATGGCTAATCCGCCTGACAGTGCGAAAACGCCCCAGCCGATAGCGATGCGGTAGCCATATCCATCCAACCATTTGTCCATGGAAAACCAGGCGATCGGGGAGGCAATGATGAAGGCCGCCAGGACCAGCTTGATAAAATCCTTTGCCAGTAAGGTGGTAATGCCGGCAACGCTGGCTCCCAATACTTTCCGGACGCCTATCTCTTTGATCCTGTTCTCCGCCATATAGGTAGCGAGGCCGAACAGGCCCAGGCAGGAAATGAAGATAGTAAGCCCGGCGAATAAAGCCGCCAATTGTCCCACGCGCTGCTCTTCTTTGAACTTTTTGGCATAGGCTTCGTCGGTGAAGATGCACTCGAAAGGATATTGGGGGTTGTATTGTGAAAAGATCTTTTTGGCTTTGGCAACATTGGCAGTGATGGAGTTGGCGGGGTTGAGCCGGAAATGAATGACCTGGAAAAATTCCCTGGGGCCCTGGATCATCGTCGGGCTGATCTTCGTTTCAAAAGGGGATTCGAAAATAAAATCTTTGACCACCCCCACCACATGCCAGACCTGGCTGCCTCCGTCCTTCACGATCTGGCCGATGGGATCTTTCAGCCGCATGGCTTTTACGGCCGACTCGTTCAGCAATAGGGAGCTGGTATCGTAAGGATAATCATGGATGTTGATATCACGTCCCTGCAGCAGGGTAACGCCCATGGTCTTTACAAAATCGGCATCCGATCCCATCCGAACGAAATCGAGCTTCAAATCCTCATCGGTACTGCCCTGCCAGTGAAACCCCCAGCTATCGCTCCAGCGTCGCGTAATGGGATTCGCAGACCGGGTGACGGAGACGGCGGCGCCACTTCTGAGCAGTTCCTGCTTGATCAGGTCGTAATGTTTGCTCGCATCGCCCTGCGCAAAGGTATATACCAGGTTATTTCGGTTATATCCGGAATTCCTGTCCTGGGCAAAACGTATCTGGCGTTGAATGATCAGCGTGCAGATGATCAGGATGATAGCAAAGCTGAATTGAAGCACCACCAAGACCTTACGGGGTGTCACCAGGGCTGTGTTATTCTTAAAAGTGCCTTTTAATACTTTCGAAGGATTGAAAGCCGAAAGGTAGAAAGCCGGATAGCTACCTGCGACAAGGCCCGTGAATAAAATAAAGGCCACCGAGAACAGCCAGAAATAAGGGCTGGCATAATCGATATGTAATTCTTCCGCTACCAGCAGGTTGAAGGCTGGCAGGCTGATCTGTACGAGCAACAGGGCGATCAAAAAGGCCAAAAGGGCCAGCAGGATACTTTCCCCGATGAACTGCGCCACGAGGGAGCCCCTGTAAGCGCCCACTACCTTACGGATACCCACTTCCTTGGCGCGCTTCTCACTACGGGCCGTACTCAGGTTCATGAAATTGATGCAGGCGATCAGCAGGATAAAGCCCGCAATAATGGCAAATAATCGTACCATGGCGACGCGACCCGCCACCAACTGGCCATTCTCGGATTTGCCATACAGATGCAACCTGCTGACCGGGTAAGCAAAGACCTTTTCCGTCTCTTTGGAATGGCTGGTCGTAATATCTTTTACTTTCGAATTAAAGGCATCCAGCGTAGCGCCAGGCTTTAGCAGTACGTAAGTACTGACCGAATTGTTGCCCCATTCCTGGTCGTCCCAGCCCAGTCGGGTACCGAATGCCCAAGGCAGCAGGTAATCGAATTCAAAGGAAGTGTTGGGGGGCAGGTCTTTCAACACCCCTGTCACTGTAAATACAGCGTTGCTGTCGATACGCACGGTCTTACCCATCGGATCTTCCTTACCGAACAGGCTTTTGGCGAATTTTTCCGTAAGCACAATATTGGTGGGCCCTTTCAGGGCCTGAACGGCATTGCCTTTCAGCAAAGGGAAATCGAACATACTGATGAAACCGCTATCGGTAAAGGCGCCACGGGAATTCAGATGAGTTTCCCCGACCGTC
>DASWFF010000077.1:0-1949 GCA_036394375.1 Puia sp. | reverse complement strand
TGCGCCTTCTGCATATTTTCTACGGATCAATGCTTTTACTCTTGCATTGAGCTCGGATAAATGAAAAGGCTTGGTGAGATAATCATCAGCTCCCAGATCCAGTCCTGCAATCCGGTCGTCCAATGAATCGCGGGCGGAAATGATAATAACCCCATCTCCTTTTCTGTTTTGACGCAGGTACTTTAATAATTGCAGCCCGCTTCCCCCGGGTAAATTAATGTCAAGAATGATACAATCATACTGGAAGTCTTCTATCTTTCGGATACCCTCATTAAAGGAACCGGCCGTTTCACATACGAATTTCTCCTGGTGGAAGTATTGAATGATACTTTCAAGCAGGCTGGGCTCATCCTCAATGACCAATAGTTTCATGAATTCTTTTTATGGAGGTTGCAACAATTTATCTAATCTTTATGATCTAAAGATAGGCCGTCCGTAAATTTATCGCTATTTTTATGGCCCTGCCATGGAACTGGTTAAGAGAACATATCGAATTACGCTTCACGCACTGATATTTGCAGTGTATGCCATTTTCTTTTCAGTACAATTCTTCTTTAATTTTGAAGGGCTCTCCAATTCGCAGCAACTTTTCCACTATTGCTCTTTTTTGCATACCGCCTCCCCGCAGGTATCTCCCTTGCCGGGCCCAAAAGACGGGGCATTAACCAAAGGCCGGCCTTTACGTTCTTCCGCCGGACATAAGACCCGGTTAAACAAACGTTTTCACCAGGAAAACATGCCCCCCTGTGATGTCGTCAGCATTGTCATACCGGAGCGGTATATTCCTTTACAGACTCCTGATTATTATAAGGATATTAACCTGCCGTCGGTCGTCCGGGTGAACCATCCCCTGCGCGGACCTCCTGTTGTTGCCTGATCCTCCCGCAACAACATTTTTCATTTTAACTCTTTCATATGGTCACTTTCTGTTATAGAAAGTTTCTTTGGACATTCAGCCTTGTATTGCTGGTGCCATCCCTTTCATTATTCGCGCAACAAAAAAAGTATTCATTATCCGACTTCGTCGATTCCTCCCAGCGTCATTTTCCGGCGCTTATGCAGAAAAAAGCCTTGGTAGATGCGGCAAAAGCAGGTATTATCGATGCCCGGCATACCTTCCTGCCAACTTCCTATATAGGTGACGAGCTGACCGTGGGAACGGACAATTCCCTGCCCGGAAGCTATGTATCCTTCGGGATCATACCGTCCACTTCGAGCGGGCTCCGCCCTTCCAATACCTATCAATCGGCCATCGGCAATATTGGTTTTCTGTACAACGAATATCAACTGGTGGATTTCGGATTGAAAAAGGCGACGACGCGGAGAGCGGAAGCCTATGCCAACCTGAGCCAGGCCGATCTGGACAGGGAAATTTACCTGGTAAAATGGCAGGTGGGCAAATTATACCTGGAGATCCTTAAGAATCAATTTCAGCTGGGCATCGACCAGGAGAATGTCAGCCGTTATGAGACGATCTACCAGGTCATCCAGGCGGTAACCCTCAGCGGGATCAGGCCAGGGGCGGACTCTTCCCTGGCGATGGCAGAATTATCCAGGACCCGCACTACTTATAACCAGACCCTGGGGCAGATCAGCCAGTTGCAGCAGCAGCTGAGTTACCTCACCGGCCTACCTGTTTCCGATATTAATATCGATACTTCGCGGACCAAGAGCTATTTGGCGGGGATGGGTGTTTCGGGGCGGCCGGGCATTCCTGGTAGCCTGAGCCTTCCGGGGCAGGCGCCCGATTCCCTCACGCCTAAAAATCCGCTGACAGATTATTATGACAAGGAGAAAAAGCTCTACCTGCAGACAGAAGACCTGGTGAAAAAAAGTTACCTGCCCAAAATCCTTCTGACAGGCGTTGCCTGGGCGAGAGGGTCGAGCATCGATTACCAGAACAATTTTAAATCCGCGGCTACTGGTCTTGGCTATCAGCGGGCTAATTA
>DASWFF010000076.1:0-21620 GCA_036394375.1 Puia sp. | reverse complement strand
CACCCGTTCTCGCCCTTACTTCGCAGAACCCGCGGTTTCTTTCGCCCGGAGATATTTGGTCGCCAACCAGCTGTTTTTCATTGGAATTAGCCATTTTGTCTCCAATTCCTCTTTCGTCAATACTGTATTGTTGAAATACAGCGTGTTTTCATCCACAAACCCATTCTCCAACGCGTACGGCAACTGGGCCAGCGGCACCATCTGCACCTTCTCCCTGATGAAAAAAGCCAGGTTCAGCCGGTCGAACATCGGCGTATTAAACTTTTTTTCGATCTCTTTGATCAATCTTACTGAACTGTCGGTGCTACACCCGCTAACCCCGGAAGCCGATTCATCCGCCATCAGCACGATGAATTGCCCGTATAAGAGGTTGGCATGCCCTTTCACCGGGGTGCCATGGGAATGCCATTCCCGGACAAAGTTCTCCAGCATCTCTTCGATTTGCAGGGCCTCGGAAATCATGAAAAGACGGGGGCTCTGGTAGATCCAGACCCGGGAGTCCCCGGCAAAATCAGCCGGTAATAATTCTTTATAATCGCTGTTCATGTGTTTGTTATTTTAAGTTCGATGGCGGCAGCTTTCTTCAGCCAAAGCGCTCCGGAGCGATCATCCATTCGCCCTCCGGTTACCCAAAATTAAACAATTGAGGCGGCAATCAGTTCAGCAATGTCCATGACTTTGACCTCCTCTTCCTTTTCTCCATGTTTGACCCCATCCGTAAGCATGGTATTGCAAAAAGGACAGGCGGCCGCAATTATCCCCGCCCCGGTGGCCAGCGCCTCCCCACTTCTCTCAAAATTGACGCGGGTGGCGCCTTTTTCCTCCTCTTTGAACATCTGTGCGCCCCCGGCCCCGCAACATAGCCCTTTGCTGCGGCAACGTTTCATTTCCGTCAATTCGATATCCAGGGCTTCCAGCACCTTACGGGGGGCTTCATAAACATGGTTGGCCCGTCCCAGGTAGCAGCTGTCATGATACGTGATACGTTTACCCTTGAAAGGCCCGTCCTCTTTTAGAACGATCCTGCCTTCATCGATCAGTTGCTGCAGCAGCACCGTATGGTGGATCACCTCGTATTTCCCCCCTAATTCCGGGTATTCGTTCAGAAAAATGTTGAAGCAGTGCGGGCAGGCCGTGACGATCTTTTTGATACCATAGTTATTCAGGACCTGTATATTCTGGTAGGCCATCATCTGGAAGATGAACTCATTACCCGCCCGGCGGGCCGGATCGCCATTGCAGAGCTCCTCCTTTCCCAGGATGGCGTATTTGACCCCTACTTTATTCAGGATGCTGGCAAAAGCCCTGGTGATCTTCTGCGCCCGCTGATCATAACTGCCGGCGCATCCCACCCAGAATAAGAGTTCAGGGGCTTCTCCTTTTGCCGCCAGCTCGGCCATCGTAGGTACCTGCATGAAGTTATTTTTCCGTAAATCTAATAAAATATATGAGCGAAAAGGTATTTTAAAAAGATACCGATTGGAAGTGGTAACTTTAATCGTAAAACCGGTTTATCTATGTCGACGGGTGACAGTATGTTAGTGATAAAGAATTATGACCTCTGGTGTCATTTATCAGAGGAAGAATACAAAGACCTGAAAGTGCAGCACCACGTGATCGAAGTACCCAAAGGCGAATACATTTATTTCGAAGCCTATAATCATAATAAGATCTACTTTGTAAAAGAAGGCACGATCAAGATCGGGTATATCGACGAAGGCGGCAATGAGAAGATCAAGGAGATCATCCAGAAAGGCGAACTATTCGGGCAATTCAGCCTGGAAAGGGATAATCTGCACGGAGAATTTGCCCAGGCTTATAAGAACGATGTGAGCATTTGCGCCTTTACGATCGACGATTTCGAAAAACTGCTGAAGAACCGGCCCGACCTGGCCCTGAAATACAGCAAACAGGTAGGCGCCAAACTCCGGAATATCGAGAACAGGTTACTCAACCTCCTTAATAAAGACGTAAAGACCCGGCTCATCCATTTTCTATGGCAACTCGTCGAACAGAACCTCGGCGAGAACACTGCCGAAGGATTCTGCATCCCTAATTTTCTTACTCATGAAGATATCGCCAGCCTGATCGGCAGCAGCCGGCAGACGGTGACCACGATGATCAATGAACTGGAAATAGAAGGCATCCTGTCTTATAACCGGCAAGAGATCTGTTTCCTGGATGTTAAAAAACTCCAAAAGCGGGTGAGTGTCAATTGACCGACAGCAGGGTGGTGGGAAGGCTTCTATTTTTGAGCCATAAAACTACCAGACATGTACAAAATGATTTTCACGGTAATGGGTGCACTGATCGGCCTGGGGGCCTTCCCTCAACCCCAGTCCCAGGACGGTGTGGCGCTCCGGAAGAAGCAGTTTAATACCCCTGAGGGCATTGGCATCAAAGGCTATGATCCCGTGGCTTATTTCACCGGCAGCAAAGCGATAAAAGGCAGTAAGGACCAGGCCGTCGTATACGAAGGGATCACCTATTATTTCTCCTCAGCGGCCAACCGCGAGGCTTTCAGGAAAGATCCCGCCCGCTATGAACCGCAATACGGCGGATGGTGCGCTTATGCCATGGGCAACGACGGCTCGAAAGTAGAAGTGGATCCCGGCACTTTTAAGATCGTCGGCGGGAAATTATTCCTTTTTTACAACCAGTGGTTTACCAATACCCTCAAGAGTTGGAATAAAGATGAGGTCAACCTGCACCGTCAGGCCGATAACAACTGGAAAAAAATATATCCATGAAAATTCGGAACATCATATGCTGGACCTTCCGTATCCTGGCCGCCCTGATCATGCTGCAAACCCTGTATTTTAAATTTACCGCCCATCCCCAGTCCGTACACCTGTTCACTATCCTGGGCATGGAGCCCTGGGGGCGCATCGGGACGGGCGTACTGGAGCTGATAGCCTCTATCCTGATCCTCTATCCCCGCACTACGGGTTATGGGGCGATTCTGGGACTTGGGTTGATGTCCGGAGCGATATTTTTCCATTTGACCAAACTGGGAATTAAATTTGATGGTGACTACGGATTATTCACTTACGCCGTACTCGCTTTCATTTCCTGTGCCGTCCTGGTCCTTTTTTACAAAAAGGACTTATTGAGACGGGCTGGGTTGGCCAAATCGTAAATACGTTTTAAAAATATGAAGTCTCTTCTTTTGTTTTCGTTGATCCAGTTCTCTATCATAGTCTCAGCCGTAGCCCAGGAATACCAGCCAGCCGAACAGGGTTCCTCCGTAACCTTTAAGGTCAAAAATTTCGGGTTCTCCGTAGATGGCTCTTTTACCGGTTTGCAGGGAAAGATGATCTTTGACCCGAAAGACCCGGCTAAAGCCCTGTTCGACGTGAGTGTGGATGCGGCCTCTGTCAATACGGATAATGAGCAACGGGACAACCACCTGAAGAAAGAAGAGTATTTCGACGTTCAAAACTATCCCCGTATCCGTTTCGTATCTACTGCTGTCACCCCCTCGGGGAAAGACGGAAAGTATACGATTTCCGGAAAGCTGACTATCAAGGCGACGACCCGGGACATCAGCTTTCCTTTTACGGCCAGCCCGCTGGGCAACGATGTTATTTTCAGCGGGCAATTTACCATCAACCGCAAGGATTTCGGGGTAGGGGGATCCAGTACCATCTCCAACAGCCTTACGGTCTCTTTGGCCGTTTTGGCTAAGAAGTAACAAAAAAGTTATATTAGTTTAGATAAGTAAAGGTCTAATCATGCAATTATATCTAGCCGTCCAAAATGTGTTTGGGCAGCTGGCAGGATCGTTATGCCAGCTACAGCCCGGAGAGTATGCCCAGCCCAGCGAGACGTTGTCGGGTCATACGATCGGCCAGCACGTACGCCATATCATCGAACTATTCCAGTCCCTGGAAAACGGGTATGAAGGAGGCCGCGTGAATTATGAAAAGAGGAAAAGGGATAAGGCTATCGAGAACGATATTGAACTGGCCTGCCGCCTCCTGGAACAGATCCTGGCAGCTCTTTCCCGGCCCGACAAGCCCCTGCTGCTGGAAGCCAGCTACGCGGACTCCGAGCCCTCTGGATCTTCCAGCTCATCCGGCTCCTCCGAGTCTTCCCCGGCCTCCGGAGCGTGCCAGCCCATGATCCTCTCCACCAATTACTACCGGGAGATCGCCTATAACCTGGAACATACCATCCATCATATGGCCTTGATCCGCATCGGTATCCGGGACTCGGGCAGCGCGCTGGTCCTGCCGGAAGGATATGGCATCGCATCCTCCACCCTCAAATACCGCCGGGAATGTGCACGGTAACCTATATCCCTGCCCCGGGCGGCTCCTTTATGACTTCCAACCGCGACGAGCAACGAGGGCGCCCTCTGGCGCTGGAGCCAGAATACTATGTGGGACGCACCGGCCGGCTCTTATATCCAAAAGATGCCGGGGCCGGGGGCACCTGGTTTGTCCTGCATGAAAAAGGGACTGTCCTGGTGCTGCTGAATGGCGCCCGGGAACGGCATATCCCCCAACCTCCTTACCGAAAGAGCAGGGGACTGGTCCTGCTGGAACTGGCGGATAGCGACAATTGCCTGGAGGCGTTCAAAACTCTGAATCTGATAGTAATCGAGCCTTTTACGCTTATTTTACTGGAAGCTGGAAACTTGTTCGAATGCCGCTGGGACGGCCTGGACAAAGTTCAGGGGCCCGTCGATGCCGCCATCCCGCATATCTGGTCCTCCGTCACCCTCTATGATCCGGAAACGATCCAAAAGCGCCGGGAATGGTTCGGAAAATGGCTGCCGGACCATCCTGCTCCCGATCAGGATGATATACTGCGGTTTCACCGCTTTACCGGTGACGGAGACCCGAACAATGACCTGCTCATGAACAGAGAGGACAGGGTGCTGACCGTTAGTATCACCTCTCTGCGGGTTTCGGACAAGGATGCCCGAATGACCTACCTGGATATACTCACCGGTAAGACGGCCGACCGGCAATTATCACTCACGAAGGGGGCAGCCCCGGCTTTATCAACCCCCGCAGCGTTATGAACCGATGGCAAAGGCTGGCTTATCGCCCCTTCTTCATAAGATTCTTACATTGGGAATACTGGAGCTTTAATGCCGTCTACATTCCCATTTACTTTATCTGGGTGGGAATCTGCCTGCGTGCCCGGTCCTTCTTTTTTTTCGCAGCGGCCAACCCGACGATCCGAAACGGAGGCTTTCTGAATGAATCCAAAAAAGATATTATTCCCCTGATACCCATGGCCATTCATCCCAGGACCTTTTTCTTTGCTTCACCCGTAGACGGGGAGTCGGCCCTGCAGCAACTGAAAGAACAGGAATTTCGGTTTCCCCTGATCGGGAAGCCCGATGTGGGTGGAAGGGGAAGAGGCGTGAAGGTCCTTCGCTGCGAGTCCGAGATTAAAGAATATGCCGCCCGGGCAACTCTGGATTTTCATATCCAGGAATTCGTGCCTTATAAAAAGGAAGTGGGCATCTTTTACTATCGCTATCCCGGGGAGAAGACAGGCCGGTTATCCGGTATCGTACGGAAAGAATTTCTCCAGGTCAAAGGGGATGGGCATTCCAGCATTGCCAACCTGTTGCAGAAAGACAAAAGAGCCATCCTCCAAAGGAAGAGCCTGGAGAAAATGTATGGTGCCGGCCTGGAGAAAATATTACCCGAAGGCGAAACACTGGAATTAGTGCCCTATGGCAACCACGCCCGGGGAGCAAAATTCCTCGATGACTCCCACCTGATCGATTCAGCGCTGACCCTCGTCATTGACGAGGTCTGCCGGCAGATCCCGGAATTCTATTTCGGCAGGCTGGATATCCGGTACCGGGATTGGGAAGAACTGCGGCAGGGGCGGCATTTCGTGGTTATTGAAGTCAATGGGGCCGGCTCGGAGCCCACCCATATCTATGACCCCGCCCACTCGCTGTTATTCGCCTGGAAAGAGATCGTCCGGCATTGGATCATCCTGGCCCGGATCAGCCGCAGCAATCACCAGCGGGGGGTTCCTTATCTTAGCACGAAAGAAGGAATACAGATGTTCCGGGAAAACAAGGTCTGGTCGGAAAAACTGGAAGCCATGCGGGAATAATACGACAATGTTTAAAATAGTTAACAATATTCCGGGCATTCATCCCAAGGAGCGGATCTTTTGCACCGGTCTCCTCATCAGCTTTCTCGGCACCCTTCCCCTGGGCACCCTGAACGTACTCGCTGCAAGGATGGCCGTGGATGACGGCATTGGGCCGGCGATCTGGTTCTCCCTGGGCGCCCTGATCGTGGAAATGGCATATGTGCGACTGTCCCTCGTAGCCATGGACTGGATCCGCCGCCAGAAAAAATGGATCCGCCTCCTGGAAATGCTAACGGTAATGGTCATCTTGCTTTTGGCTATCGGCAGTTTCCTGGCCGCCGCCCATCCTCACCAGGGCAGGAACATCGTCATCGGCTTCCTTAGCCCCGCGCCCATTCCCCGGCTTTTCGCCGGCATGCTGCTGAGCGCCATTAATCCATTGCAGATCCCCTTTTGGTTTGGCTGGAGCACGGTCTTGTTCAGCAAAAAGATCTTACAGCCCCGCAACGATCACTACAATGTTTATATCGCAGGGATCGGCCTGGGCACTTTTGCCGGGAATGCCGTCTTTATTTTCGGAGGCCGCTTCCTCATAACTTCATTGGATAAGCATCAGTCCCTGGTCAATATCGCGATCGGGATTATATTTATGGTCACAGCCTTGTGGCAGCTCCGGAAAGTCCTCCGGCCAACGCTATAGCCCTTCCACCCACTTATCCCGGTCATCCGGGCTGAACTTCCAGGGGGCGAAATTATTCTCCACATTGCTGAACAGCGTATTCCATTCCTGGGGAGCATTGCTGTCTTCCATGATCAGCGAACGGCGCATCTCGACGATGATCTCCAGCGGGCTGATGCTGACAGGACATTCTTCCACACAGGCATTGCAGGTAGTGCAGGCCCTCAGCTCTTCCACAGAAATATAATTCAGCAGGGACTTGCCATCCTCTTTAAACTGGCCCCCGTTCGAATCGATATTTTGGCTGACTTCCTCCAGCCGGTCGCGGGTGGACATCATGATCTTCCGGGGTGAGAGCAGCTTGCCGGTGAGATTGGCAGGACAGGCTGCGCTGCAGCGGCCGCATTCCGTACAGGAATAAGCATCGAGTAAATTCCTCCAGCTGAGATCGAAGACATCCTTCGCTCCGAATTTGGGCGTGACTGCCACCGCTCCTTCAGGAGGCGCGGGCGGCGCCGTCTCTGGTTGCATGGCATACAATACCTCCTGCTGGATCGCCGGCATATTCCGCAATTTGCCTTCCGGAGCCAGCCTGGCATAATAGGCATTGGGAAAAGCCAGCAGAATATGCAGGTGTTTGGAATAAGGAAGATAATTCAGGAAGGCCAGGATGCCCAGGATATGCAGCCACCAGCAAGTCCTTTCCAGACCGGCCAGCGCAGGCGTGCTCCATCCGCTCAATAAAGGATGCAACCAGCGGGAAAAGGCAAAGTCCCCCGTGAGATGATGGGCATAATGACCATAGCCCCTGGCCTGTAAAAGCGTATCGGCCGCATTCATGGTGAGAAAAAGGGTCATCAGCGCGATCTCTGTCAGTAGGATATAATTGGCGTCACTGCGCGGCCATCCATCCAGGTCATGACTGATGAATCGCCGAAGCTTGAGAATATTCCGGCGGCAGAGGAACAGCACACAGACGGTGAAGACCCCGATAGCCAGAAATTCAAACGCATCGATCAGTAGACTATACAGCGCCCCCAGCGGACCGGCGAACAGCCGATGGGTACCGAGCAGCCCATCCAGGATAATTTCCAGCACCTCCAGGTTGATAATGATAAAGCCCGCATAGATCACAAAATGCATCAGCGCCACCAGGGGGTTGCGGAACATTTTCTTTTGACCGAAGGCCAGCAGCAGCACATTTTTCCACCGCCGCCCGGGCTGGTCACCATAGGCCTCTTCTTTTCCCAAAAGGATGTTCCGGCGGATCTGCCCGGTCTTTTTGCTAAACCACCAGATGGCCAGGCCGGCTGCCAGGATGAACAGGATCTGCTGAAGGAATGCCATAGCAAAATTATTATGGCAACTAAGATAGGGAAATGATAGGGAAATGAGCCGTCTTTTGCGTTTTGCCGTTATTGCTTTAATTTGTGGGCAGGAGCTAAACCATTAACCGGTAAAATGAAGAAATATATCCTCACACAGCAGGTGGCTGAAAAGAAATTGCGACGCATGGCCTACGAGATCCTGGAAAACAATCCGGGGGAACAAAAAATAATCCTCGCAGGGATCAGGGACAACGGAAGCGTGATCGCCGGTTATATCCGGAGCCTCCTGCTGGAGATCGCCGGCCAGCAGTTATCCATAGAGTTGATCTCTATCTCCCTCGATAAACGAAACCCCCGGGAAATCACCCTGAGCCAATCCCTTTCCTTCGACGACCAGGTCATCATCGTGGTAGACGACGTGGCCAGCAGCGGTAAAACCCTGCTCTATGCCATGAAACCCTTCCTCGAATTCCATCCCCGCAAAATAGAATCCCTGGTACTCGTAGGGCGCACCCACAAAGCCTTTCCTGTTCAGCCGGACTATACCGGACTCTCTCTTTCCACTACCCTCCAGGAGCATATTTATGTCGAAGTGGAAGGAGACCGGGTCAAGGGAGCCTGGCTGGAATAAGAGGCCGGTAACCCCCCTGTGCTATCCACATTCGTGGAAAAAAATGTCAGTTAAAAAAGACAGATGGAATCAGGTTTTCAGGCTCAAAAAGGGTAGATTTGCAATCCTCCCAATAAAGTGTTCCGGGCTTCGCCCGGGAGGGGGGAAAAGCTAGTTAAATCGTTGCCAAAAAAGAGTATGGAAGAAAATAGCACGCCACCGGAAACCCAGGATAACAATCGCATCGTCCCCGTAAATATCGAAGAGCAAATGAAGACGGCCTATATCGACTATTCTATGTCGGTGATCGTAGGCCGGGCTCTGCCGGATGTAAGGGATGGATTGAAGCCCGTTCATCGCCGTGTTTTGTTCGGGATGAGTGAATTGGGGAATTACAGTAACAAACCTTACAAGAAATCCGCCCGTATTGTTGGGGAGGTAATGGGTAAATTTCACCCCCATGGGGACAAATCCATTTATGATACGATGGTCCGTATGGCCCAGGAATGGAACATGCGTTACGTATTGATAGACGGCCAGGGAAACTTCGGGAGCCAGGATGGCGATGACCCTGCCGCCATGCGGTATACAGAAGCCCGGTTGCACAAAATGGGGGAGAGCATGCTGGAAGACATCGAAAAAGATACGGTAGACTTCCAATTGAATTTTGATGATTCGCTGAAAGAGCCTACCGTATTACCGACCCGTATTCCCCAATTGCTCCTCAATGGCTCCAGCGGTATAGCCGTTGGGATGGCTACGAACATGATGCCCCATAATCTCTCGGAGATCGTCGATGGCTGTATTGCTTATATCGATAAGCGCGATATCTCGGTAGATGAACTGATGCAATACATCAAAGCGCCGGATTTTCCTACCGGCGGTATTATTTATGGAATGGAAGGCGTCAAGGCCGGCATGCATTTCGGGAGAGGCCGGGTCGTACTGCGCGGTAAGCTGAATATCGATACCAAGCCCAGCGGAAGAGAGACGATCATCATCACCGAAGTGCCCTACCAGGTCAACCGCGATGCCCTCTGCGACCGTATAGGTCAACTGGTGAACGAGAAGATCGTGGAAGGGATTGCCCATATCAACAATGAATCCAATAATAAGGAAGGCACCCGTATCGTCATCGACCTGAAAAGGGATGCCGTGGCGAATGTAGTGATCAACCAACTGTATAAGCATTCCGAGCTTCAGACCTCCTACGGGATCAACAACGTGGCCCTGGTGAAAGGAAGGCCCCGTACGCTGAACATCCGGGATATGATCAGCGAGTTCGTTGAATTCCGTCACGAAGTGGTCATCCGCCGCACCCAGTTCGAGCTGAAAGAGGCGGAAAAGAAAGCGCATATTTTAAAGGGCTTCCTGATCGCCCTGGATCACCTGGATGAGGTGATTTCATTAATCCGCGCCTCTTCCACCCCCGAGATCGCCCGGGAAAGCCTGGTGAGCGCCGGCTGGGGACTGGACGAGATACAGGCCAAAGCCATTTTGGAACTGCGTTTACAACGTCTTACCGGAATGGAAAGGGACAAGATCCGGGAAGAATATGACGAACTGATGAAACTGATCGGCTACCTGAAAGACCTCCTGGCAGATGAAGGCATGCGTTTCGACGTGATCAAAAAAGAATTAAATGAGATTAAAGATAAATTCGGGGATGAACGCAAGACGGAGATCACTTACCTCGACGACGAAGTAAGCATCAAAGACCTCATCCGGGAAGAAGACGTGGTGATCACCATCTCTCACCTGGGATATATCAAACGTACTTCCGCCACCGAATACCGCCAGCAACGCCGCGGAGGCCGGGGTGCCATCGGCGGCAAGACCAGGGACGAAGACTATATAGAACACCTCTTCGTCGCCTCCACCCATCATACGATGATTTTCTTCACGGAGAAAGGCCGGTGTTTCTGGCTAAATGTCTACGAGATCCCGGAAGGCGATAAGACCAGCAAGGGCAGGGCCATTCAAAACCTTATCCAGCTCCCGCAAGACGATAAGGTCCGGGCCATCCTGGATGTAAAAGACCTGAAAGACGAGGCGTTTGTCAATACACATTGTATCGTATTATGCACCAAACAGGGCGTCATTAAAAAGACCTCCCTGGCAGACTTCAGCCGCCCCCGTCAGACCGGCGTAAATGCGATCACCATCGTGGAAGGAGACCGTTTGCTCGAAGCCCGGCTCACCGATGGTAATTCCGAAATCCTGATGGCCGTCCGCAGCGGAAGAGCCATTCGCTTCGAAGAACAAAAAGTACGCCCGACCGGCCGCGGAGCTATCGGCGTAGGCGGGATCGAAGTCGATGATAATACGGATGAAGTGATTGGCATGATCTGTGTCAATAGAGAGGATAAATCCAGAACCGTTCTGGTGGTCAGTGAAAAAGGCTATGGGAAAAGGACGCCGATCGATGAATACCGCATCACCAACAGGGGCGGAAAAGGAGTGAAGACCATGGGCGTAACCGATAAGACCGGGAAACTGGTAGGGATCCTCGACGTCACCGAAATGGAGGACCTGATGATCACCTGTAAGAGCGGCGTCACCATCCGGATGCCCGTAAATGGCATCAGCTCACAGGGCAGAGCTACCCAGGGCGTAAAATTGATCCGGCTGGACGAAAACGATGAGATCGCAGCTATCACCAAACTGGACAAACTGGAAGAGGAAAATGGAGTCCTTTTATCGGAAAATGGAACGGTCTTATTGGAGAACGGCGCTATTTTACCGGCAGCGGAAGGAACGGCAGACGGAGGGGGGGTGCCCGACGCTGAATCCGATGAATCGGCTGATAATGATCATGTTACACCGGAAGCTTAAAATTAAACATTCAATTTTCCTTAAAATAATAATTATGAACGTGAATAAACGACTCTTTCTAACGGGAGTATTAGCCCTCACCGGATTTGGGCTATTCGCACAGAGCGCGGATAAGGCTAAGGACCTTCTGAAATCAAACAAGATCCCGGAAGCCAAAGCAGAAATCGACAAAGTGCTGGCTATTGACAAAAACCAGAAGTCAGGAGACGCCTGGTATTATAAGTTGAAGATCTACAATGCCATCGCCGCCGATAGCAGCTTAAGAGCTAAATACCCCGACGCACGCGACCAGGCTTTCGTTGCATTAAAAAAATACACGGAAGTCGACGATAAGAAACTGCTGCTCCTGCAAATGGACGGCTACAAACCCGTCAATGAGATCTACCAGGGATATTTCCAGGTAGGGGCCAATGAATATAACGCCGCTAAATACAGCGACGCCCTCCAGAGCTTCAGCGGAGCCCTCCAGACCAGCTCGTTTATGAACTCTAAAGGATGGACCAACCTGAAGATCGACACCACTTCTACCTTATATGCCGGTATCTCTGCAGAAAAAGCAGGTAAGAAAGACAGCGCCGCCGTTTATTACGGTAAACTGGCCGAAGCCAAGATCGCCAATATCAATGGTTCCAATATGGTGGAGATCTACAAATGGCTGGTAGATTACTACAACCAGAAGAAAGACGTCGCCAATACCGCTAAGTATATAGCGCTGGCTAAAGAACAATATCCCGACGATCTCTTCTGGCCCAGTACCGAACTGGACAACCTGAGAGAAGCCGGAAATAAGGATTCCCTGTTCGCCAAATACGAAGAGATCACCAGCCATTTCCCCAAGAACCACCTGTTCTTCTTCAACTACGGACTCGAACTCTACCAACACGCTTCCGACACCAGCTCCGGCCACAAGCCGGCTAACGCGGACGAACTGATCAAAAAGGCCCAGATCAACCTGACCAAATGCCTGGAAATACAACCGGATTATCCCCAGGCAGCCCTGGTGCTGGGACAGATCTCTTATAATGCCGGTGTAGACCTGCAGGCGCAGACTAAGAAAATCCCCGGCAAGACCCCGGATGATGTGAAGAAAAGGGCCGATCTGCGCGTAGCAGCCGGAAAGAAATTCGATGAAGCCATCCCTTATTTCGAAAAAGTCGACCAGGACCTGGGTTCCAAAGGGAAGCTGAAAATGGACGAGAAGACCAGCCTGAAAGATGCCTATGATCTGCTCATCACCATCTACGAACAAAAGAACCTGAAAGATAAAGCGGAAGCTTATACGACCAAGTTCAACTCGGTAGATAAAGACCACTAATCACTCAGGTCTCATCACGAAGATCTTACAATAAACCAGAAGCCCCGGAAAACAATTCCCGGGGCTCTTTTTTTTGCCTCGGGGGTTTTGAAAAAAATACCCCGGGCAAAAAAATCTAATGATGGCCCTTCGGGCAGGAGACCCGTGGTCTCCTTTTGTTTGACAGGCCGGCCGCCGCCAAATCTATACGACTGTAATCCCTTTTTTTGCCAGGTGCTCATAGATACCCGTCCGGATCTCTCCGGAAGTCAGCGTCGCCTTGCCAATATCTTTACACCAGAAAAACACCTTCACTTCCATAGATTTGAAACTGATCGTATTCAGGACGATTTCAGGATCCCTGCTCTCCAGCACATTAGGATTGCTGCGTATAATTTCCCGGATGCCTGCCGCATCGATAGCGGACGGGTCGGCAGGTTTATCGATCGTAAAGGACAAACTCGCCCGTACATGGCTGTTGCTTAGCGTCCAGTTGACAATATTATGGGATAGCACATCGCCATTCGGGATGATCACTTCGGCTCCTTCTTCGGTGATCAGGGTGCTGGAACGGATGCTGATGTCCTTGACCCTGCCTTTTTTATCCCCGAGCTCCACGGTATCCCCGATCCGCAGCGGCCTGTCGAAGATCAATATGACACCGGAAACAAAATTGTTCACGATGCTCTGTAACCCCAACCCGATACCGACACCCAGGGCGCCGATGATTACCGTGATCCTGTCTACCGGCAGTCCGGAAGCTGCAATCGCCAACAGGAAACCCAGGATCAATAAAATAAGCCGGGTGATCATCAGCCTGGATCGCTGCCCTTTATCATCGAAGGAGGCATCGTCGCCCACGTCCCCGAAGAAATATGCAATATATTTCTGTAAGAAATTGGCTAACCATATAATACCCAGGAACAGCAATACTCCGCCCAGGGTGAACGAAGTCGTCCCTACCACCCGGGGGGAGGTTAACAGGTCCGTCAGCATATCGTTGATCGTATCGAACAGGTTCAGGTTCGTCGCAAAGACGATCAGCCATAAAAACACCGCCAGGGCCTTGGCGAACCGGCCAATAGAGCGGATAATACCGGCAGATTCAAACTGTTCGGGGTATTTCTTCCGCATCCGGCTGGTCTGGATCTGCAGTAGGAAGGATTCCAGGACCAGTTGCACAAAAACGGTCAGGCTGATCGTTTGTGCCAAAGCATAGACGCCCGTCGACTCGAATATCTGCGAGAGACTGACCCTGCCGAACAAATTACAGGCAATGGCCAGCAGGTTAAAGAACACGTATAAGCCTACGGCAAAAGAAATAATTTTTGATTTGCCGGGCATTTTGAGCTTACCCAAAAAGAACAATACCCCCAGGGCGACCGACAGACTATCTTGTACCAGGGTGACCCATCGCGATAGGAATAGCGGCAGGCCCAGGATCCGGGTGATGGGCTGTAGTAAAAATAAAAGGATAAATACGCACCATGCATAGAATAGCCTGCGGTCAAGGTGTTTGTGAAATATAAGGGCCAGGAGCAGCATCAGCAGGAACTGGGTCGACTCGATATAAATGGCAGGAGCATGCAGGTCGAATAAGGGCGCCAGGCTGAGAACAAAGATCAGCGCGACCACCAGGGGCCTTGGACCGACATAGGTAAAATGAAATGCTTCGATGGCCTGCAGTTTGTTCAGCTTTTTCAGGGTGCGGAAATTGAACCAGACCCAATAGAAAAATACCAGCCCCGTCACCAGCAGCCAGAACCGCTTGCCCCGGGTATTGGCAAAATAATACCGGACCAGTTTCTGCTCGCTCTCTACGGATTTCCTGAACGCATCCGGGGAATAACGCGCGTCGGCGGAGGTGCGGGGGTCCCACAGGTAGCGCCTTTCCTTGCCGAAAGCCTGCGTGCTCATGGCCTTCATCTCATTATCCACCCGGTAGATCAAATCCTCGATCGTGATGGCATTGGCGGAAGCCCGGGCCTTCAGTTCCCCGATCTCCCCGGTATTCGTTTTTACCAGGCTATCCACTAACCTCCATTTATCACGCAGTTGCAGCAGCTGGGGCATAAAAGAAGCCTTTAAGGCCGAGTCCCTGAAAATATGCAGCATCAGCGTGTCCTTTCTCAGGTTGGCGATATCCTTCTGGACATTATCCATGGTGGTATCATAGTCTTCCAGGTATCCGGAATAACCGGTGATACTTTTATCCAATGCATCCAATAAGGTATTGAACATTTGCAGGTTCCGGATATTCAGGGTCCGGTCATTCTGCAGGACCCTCTCTTTTAAAATATCCAGGGTGGAATCTTCATCGTCCAGCTTTTCGCGGATCTCCGGAAGATGTATAAAGGAAGAGGTTATGCCCGGCACTCCGTTCAGCATCTGGAAAACCTTTTCCATGTCTTCCAGGTAGTCGCCCCGGGTCACCGCCGCATTTTCAGTAAAGAGGGTAGAATCGAATTTCCTGCGCTCAGGCTTTTCTCTTTCCAGGAAGAGGCCCGGGCGCTTGCGGGACGGTTTCACCGTATCCCGGGCTCCCGCCGGTTTAAGGCGCCCCGGCTTCACCGTGTCGGCGGTATTACCAGGTTTCCCACCCACAGCCTTGGTCGTGTCCTGGGCGAATAAGGTTGCTGAAAAGCATAACAGAAGAAGAAATAGGAGGTTTTTCATATAAGGAAAATTATCATCGCGCCAAAACTAAGGTTTTTTTTACCTTAGTCCTCCTTCCCCGGGCAAATACATATTAACAGAAACCCCGGAAAATGATTTCCGGGGCGTGACTTCTGGTCCACTTTTGCTGGTATGTTGTCCTGCTTGTTATTTAACAAGAATTTTAAAATTGCTGATCACTCCTTTTTCCAGGTTCCTCAGGGAGAGAACATAGTTTCCACCCTGGATCTGCGATGGCCTGTTCCATAAAATGGTTTCACCGTCCGATACCGGCTGTTCGCGATGGAACACCCTCCTTCCGCTCATATCTATGAGACTGATTGCGTAAGTGCCGCCTGTGCCTGTACCAAAGCTGATGACCAATCTGTCCTCCACCGGGTTAGGCATAATAGTGATACCATTACTGTTTCCACTATTGATCGAAATAATGGGACTATACTTGTACTTGCCGTCAATATCCTCCAACCGGAGACGGTAATAGGCCACGCGACAGGAAATGCTTGCATCCGCATATTGGTAGGAATGACTATTTGTTGCGGCCACTTCGCCGATGGGGGAGTAATCGACCCCGTTACAGCTTTTTTCCACTCCATAAGTGCGAAGGTTCACTTCATCGGCCACTTCCCAGTTCAGTTGCGCTACATTATTGACAAGCAACCCGCTGAAGCTTATCAGCGTGACTGGCAGGGGAGAGTTCAGGCTGGTAGATCCCAGCGTGAACGGGCTCCAGGTGCTGATACCAGTAGCGGTGACACTCCCGGCTGTAACATCGACGCCATTCGCAGTTCCGCTTTCATCAAGCCAGTTGCCGCCGCTTAAATGCGCCACCTTCAAATCCGCAGTGGAGGAGATCTTGCCGGGGGGAACTACCTGGTCATAATAGATCGTTATAAGAGAATTGGCTGTGGTAACAGGGTGCAGATCCCAGTATTCCGCCTTGTTGTAGGCAACCAGTGGGATAAGAGAGGCCCCTCCACTGGTAAAGGGCCCCGGACCGGCATCGCCTTTGAAATACCGGCAATCGATTCCGCTGGCATTACTGCCGGGTGTTATATCTATCTTCCGGTACAGAGAGGCATCGCCTACCGGATAGGTAAACGCTGTGGTGCCCAGACGCCGGACATAGCCATTAACATGACTGGCGCCACTGACCCCGCTGAGGGTTGCAGCGGCGTCGAATATCATGGGTGTTGCCGCCGTAGTCGCTGTTACAATACCATTGGTGAACGTAGTAACTCCAGCCACCTGCAGGCTCTGGTTCAGCGTATACCCGGCGCTATTGGTTAAGAAAAGGGTATTGACGACAAATGGCTGTCCCCCGCCGATGGTTTGCACGGCCGTGCCTGCCAGCCGGGTGATGCCTGTTCCCGGGGCCATGCCTGCCTGGTTGTTAGTGATGTTGCCTGTTATGGTCAGGTCGCCATTGTTGGTCCAGGCACCGGTGGAAGTATTGGTAAAATTACCTGTTATGACCACGGGTTTTGCGCCGGTGAGGGTTACCGGCCCGGTATTGGTGATGGTCACCTGGCCTGTGGTGATGACAGGCAGTATAAATAATACCAGATAGTCGATGATGATAAATATTTTTCGCTTCATAAAAATAGTTTTGGAAGGAGTTTTGATGTACTCGGCCTGTCTGTATTATAATTTGAAAAGGCTTAAAAAGCTGGCGCCTTTGCTAAGGATAATATTATTGGGAACAGCGTTCATACTGCCAGTTGAATACGTGAGAAACTGTACCCTGACCTGGTCCCCTGACTGCAGATTGAGCAGCGCCGTGTTAGTGATCGAGTATTGAGCATTCCCACCCGGGATAGTAGCACCTCTGAGTACATAGTAATCCTGCTGATTAACCTGGGTAAAAGTTGACCCGCCGCTGGGCTGCACCTGCAGCGCTACCCTGAAGAGCCCTGATGTTCCATCAAAAGTGGAGCCTGCACCGGGAGCATTACTCAGCGTTGTTGTTGCTGAGAAATAATATAATCCGGCCTGTGCTATAGTAATGGTGCCGGTAGCCGCGTTATAGATACCGGTCGGATCAGATGTTGAAGTTAATGCTACGTTGGTGAAGGCATTATTTATCCAACCGCCGGTGCCATATACCAGGTTGGTACCTCCTGCGGCGCTGACCAGCGGAGCACCATAACCTGTAGTCGAGGAAGCTGACGATCCTACAACGATCTTTTTCCAGGCAGTGCTGGGGTTATCCCAGTAATAAAACCCGGGAGCATTACCGCTAACAGTGGCCGTCAGGTAGATCATCATGCCATTCTGTGTAGCGCCGGGGTTAGTAGCCGGGAAAGCAGACACCCGGGGCACCAGGAAGCCGTCCGTGCTTGCCGGGGTAGCCGGGGCGGAAGAGGTTACATCCAATAGCCCGGATGGAGTGGCTGTGCCGATACCGAGTTGCCCGATACTATTTTTGCAGATGAGTATTACCAATGCCGTCGTGATGAGAATTGATTTTGTAATGACCTGTTTCATACTGGTTAATTTTTATGTGATTAATACGAGGTAACACAGCGCAGGGAATGGACGATAGATTAGCCTATAGGCAATAGCTACCGTCCCGCCAGTTTAGTACAGGTTGTTACAGGGAAATACGACATCAATTAGAACAAATGATGGCTATGCAATCAGAAATCTCCTGGTGAAGCTTGCGTCAGGAGATCCGGGACCATAAAATGAATGAGAGAAGCGACAGTGTCAAAATTAAGGGGAGATGTAACTATTAGGGCACATCGAAATTACTATATTTTTTGAAATATAGTAATTTAATTTAGAGCTAATTCCAAAGGCTCTTATGGCCCTATATACTACTGTATTACTTGTTTTTACCCGCGATCAACCGGCTTAATTCCGTATCGATAAAATTGCCGGCTTCCTCATGATCGGTGCTAACACTCACCAGTAACCACTTTTCAAGCTCCGCCTGCCTGACAGCCTCCGCCTTTTTCAATAAACTGACCGCCTCGCTGCCCAATACCAGGTGTAAGGGAGGCTCGGGGTTGTCTACCACGTCAACCATCACCTTCGCCGCCTTGGCCGGATCTCCTATGAATTTGAAATCGGGATCTTTAAAAAGTCGTTCCCTTGCCCCCACTGTGGATGCATAATCGTCGATCGGCCGGGCAAACGACATGGAATCCCCCGCCCAATCCGTGCGGAACCCACCCGGCTCCACAATCGTCAGCTTAATGCCCAATGGAGCGATTTCCTTCGACACTGCTTCGGAAAAACCGACCAGCCCGAACTTCGCCGCCTGGTAAATAGACAGACCCGGCGCCCCGATCCTTCCCCCTATTGAACTGATCTGGAGGATATGTCCCGAACGCTGCTTACGAAGCTGGGGCAACACCGCCCGCGTCACATAGATAGGGCCATATAAATTAGTATCGATCTGGCTCGTGACCTGGTCCTTCGTGAAAGCTTCCGCCGCCCCGGTGATGCCAAAACCGGCATTGTTCACCACCACATCGAGCCGGCCGAAGCGCAAGATGCTCCGAGCTACCGCCTCATTGACCTGGTCTTCACTCGTCACATCCATTTTTACCGGGAAGAGCTGATCGGGATATTTTGCCGCCAGTTCCTTCAATTGTTCCGGTTGACGGGCCGTAGCCGCCACCTGATCCCCCTTCGCCAGCACGGCCTCCGTCAAACTCCGGCCAAGCCCCCGGGTGCTTCCTGTAATAAACCAAACTTTTGTCATGGTATTTGTTTTTATTTATACAAAGGTCCGCTTTTTGCGAAAGGCCCGCTTTGTCAGAAAGCTCAGACTCCTTTGTTGAAAAGCTCTCATTCCAGTTACATAGACGACAACATAGACGGCGCGACCCCGAAATTTTTCTTAAAGGCAAAAGAGAAATGGCTCAGGTCCTCGAACCCCACTTCCAGGTATACATCGGACGCCTTCTTACCCTTTTCCCTGATCAGGTAATGCGCTTCCCGGAGCCGTCGCTGCTGCAGCCAGCGATTGGGGGAAGTGTGGAAGATCTTTTCAAAATCCCTTTTGAAAGTAGCCAGGCTTCTGCCCGTCAAATAAGCAAACCGGTCCAGATGAACATTGAATTTATAATGCTCATTCATATAGGCCTCCAGGTCGATCTTCCCCGGCTCACTGAAATCGAACAACGCATCTTTTAACGCCGGATTCGTCTCCAGCAGGATCAGGATCGCTTCTTTGACCTTCAACATCGTCAGCGCCTTATTCATCGTACTCCTGCCATCCAGGTACGGCGATAAAGAATCCACATAATTTTTGAGCAGGGGAGTGGGGGGCAGCAGCACCGCCGCCTCTCCCGTATAAGGCTGGCTCGCCTTCCAGTTGAACTCCTCACTCATACTGCGCAGGGTCTCCTCGTCCAGATAGATGGACAAAGACCGGTACTCTCCCCCGGGAGGCGGATATTTGGTATACTTGGTCAATTGATTTTTCCGGAAGAACCGATAATCCCCTTCTTTAAAATGATAGGTCTTACCGCCGATGTACTGTTCCGAGCTCCCCGAAAGTACATAGCCGAATACATGCCGGGGGATGAACTGCTCCCCCTCACTGCTCTTATGGGCGTAGCAGGAATAGAGGATAGGCGGTTTGCTCGTATCTTCTTCTCGTCTGGGCATAACATCCAAATTTTGACAAAGATCCGTCTTTTAGAAATGCACCACTTTGTTAAAAAGCTCAAAATTGCCAGCCAGCCCACTCCACTCATTCAATCCGTCTCCCCGCCGCCACGCTTGAAATCAGACTTTTTGGTCTATATTTACCCTGTCAAAGACATTCCCATGAGCAAAGCAGAAAGAACCAAACAATTCATCATAGAGCAAGCCGCGCCGATCTTCAACGAGAAAGGCATCGCCGGCACTTCGATAGACGACGTCCTCCACGCCGCCAAAGTAGCCAAGGGCTGCTTATACAATCACTTCGAGAATAAAGAAGCTCTCTCCAATGAAACGGCGGACTTCCTGCTTAAAAAGATTACCGGCAGGATCGGGGCGGTCATGAGCAAAGAGACATCTGCCAAAGCAAAGATCTTTGCCTACCTCGATTTCAGCAAGAACCCCCTGAACACCTTCATCGAAGGAGGATGCCCGATCCTGAACATGGCGGTGGAAGCGGATGACAATAACCCTGCTATCAAACAGAAAGTCCGCGATACGATGGTTGCGGGACAGAAAATGTTTTCGGCTATTTTAAAAGAAGGCATAAAGAATGGCGAATTCACCAACGCCCTGGACCCGGAAGAATTCGCCTTTAAACTCTTCACGGCCATAGAAGGCGCCACCGTGGTCTGCCGCGTGCTGGACAGCGTCAAGCCCATGCTCAGCCTGATCAAAAATCTAAAAAAAGAGCTGGCAGGTTTCGAACCGGAATAATCGACCCCCGGTCCTATCACCCAGGCAGGCGCTCTTCTTTTCGGAATAATCCAATACGGCAAATCGCCGGTAGCTGGTCACCCCTTCGATCTTTCCCAGCGCCGTTCGGAGATAGCCGGCCAGGTACTTTACCTGCGCTTCTATCCTGGCAGGACCGACTTGCAAATAGTAATCGATTGCAGCGCCCGTTCCCAATACCAGGGCATAGGCGAACTCCCAATCTTCAAATCGCCTCAGGCCCGGGCATCAGGCTGGCGCCGGCATTATTAAGATGATTGACGTGAGCACATCCGGCGGTATCCTTTCTGAAAAGACCGATCTCTTCATCGGAGAAAATAGGGTTCATGGTTGTTTGTTTTCAAAGCAGAACGCTTGCTTTATAAAGGTAATCATTTATAAATGGCTTTTTTTGCTTCGAATAAGATGATTTCCCATAGATTATATACCATAACAAAAAAAATCCAGACCAAAGCTTGCATAATCCAAAATGCGGTTCTATGTTTGCATCACAATCAGGAATTGAAACTTCACTAACCCGCATCGTACCCAATCTCCTCGAATTACCCCGTTCACATTATTTGTTTTTCGTTCACAACACTCTCTTTTAGGTATCCTCCTCCTTTTATCCTTTGTAATTTCCTCCGTTTCCAATGACTATGGGCTACTCCAATAGCGCATCCTTTTATTCATCATAGTCTGTTAATTACCTAAATGTAACCCGAAATGAAAACTTTAATCAGCCTTCTTACG